>NZ_JAVREP010000001.1:0-1020852 GCF_031845465.1 Nocardiopsis lambiniae
GGGCCGCCGCGAGCCTCGACGAGGCGAGGGAACATCCCCTGGGGCGTTCCGGCACCTGGCCCAGCGAGGACCTGGAGGCGGAGGTCACCGGGTGACCGCTCGTGGGACCCGGTCTCAGCCGAGTTTCTCGTTCTGGCGTTCCACGGAGGCACGGGTGAACCCCACCAACATCTCCTCGTAGTCCTCGATGCCGCCGGGGCCCATGATCGACGTGGTGCCGACCAGCCCGCCGTTGCGGTACATGACGCTGTACATGTGGTTGCGATCGTCACCGGTCTCTACGTCCACGGCGAAGGCGCGCGACTCGTCGCCCAGCTCCGGCAGCTCCGTCAGGTCGCGCACCCCGTAAGCGGAGGAGGTGCCGTCCTCGTAGGTGGCGGTGTAGGTGTCGCAATCGGAGGGCGGCCGGGAGGCCAGGGCGGCGGTCGCGCCCTCGTCGTCCAACCGGACCAGGAGGTGGGTCAGGGAACCCTGATCCCACTGGTACGAGGTCAGGGACGCGGGCGCGGCCTTCACGGACTCGGTGTCCGCCCACCGGTTGGCGGCGTCCAGGCAGGCGGGCTTGTCGAGTTCGGTGGAGGCCCGCACCTGCTCGCTGTACCGGACGGTGACCAGTTCGGAGTAGACGCCGGCCTCGCTGCCCTCGGGTATGAGTTCGGCGCCCTCGAACGTGATGAGCTGTGCCTCGTGCAGCAGCGCGACGGCCTCGGCGTCCCCGCCGGTGTCCTCCACGGCCTGGCCGCCGCAGGCGCTCAGCGCGAGGACGAGAGGCAGGCCCAGAGAAAGGGCCCATGATCGGACGGCCTTGCGATCCCCGCCGTCACGGCGGCTCTGACCAGGGACGACCCGGGCTGTCGTGGTGGGTTCCGGACGCGAACGCATGGTGTTGTCTCCTCGTTTGTGCGATATTTCCGCTGGGAGCGGTGACCGACCCGGACGCGCGATCGCTGAGCGTGTCGCGGGGTTAGCACAAAGTATTGAGGAAGGACAATGGTGTCGGAGTCGAAATCGCCATATCTGCGGTCGGTGCTGGAGAGCATCCCCGCCTACAA
The DNA here is from genome assembly GCF_031845465.1 of Nocardiopsis lambiniae. NCBI lineage: Bacteria > Bacillati > Actinomycetota > Actinomycetes > Streptosporangiales > Nocardiopsidaceae > Nocardiopsis > Nocardiopsis lambiniae. The sequence goes on from NZ_JAVREP010000001.1 coordinate 1,053, forward strand.
GCCCGGCAAGAAGGTCATCGGGCCCGACGGGCGATCGATCAAGCTGTCCTCGAACGAGAGCCCTTACGGGCCGCTCCCTTCGGTGCGCGAGGCCATCGCCCGCGCCGCCGCCGAACTCCACCGCTACCCGGACCCCGGGGCCACCGAACTCACCGCGGCCCTCGCCCGCCGGTCGGACGTCCCCGAGGACCACATCGCCCTGGGCGCCGGCTCCGTCGGCCTGCTCCAGCAACTCCTCGAAGCCGTCGGTGAACCCGGCGCCGAGGTCGTCTACGCCTGGCGTTCCTTCGAGGCCTACCCGCTGCTCGCCGAACTCGCCGGGGTCACCTCAGTCCGGGTCCCGCTGCGCGACGAGACCCACGACCTCGACGCCATCCTCGACGCCATCACCGAGAACACCCGCATGGTGCTGGTCTGCAACCCCAACAACCCCACCGGCACCACCGTGCGCGAAGCCGAGCTCACGGCCTTCCTGGACCGGGTCCCCGACCACGTTCTCGTGATCCTCGACGAGGCCTACCGCGAGTACGTCCGCGACCCGCGGGTCCCCGACGGCGTCACCCTGTACCGCGACCGCCCCAACGTCGCCGTGCTGCGCACCTTCTCCAAGGCCTACGGCCTGGCCGCGGTACGCCTGGGCTTCCTCGTCGGTCACCCGCCCGTCGTCGCCGCGGTCCGCAAGACCCTGGTGCCGTTCGCGGTCAACCACCTGGCCCAGGCCGCGGGCATCGCCTCGCTCTCGGCCGAGGACGAACTGCTGGAGCGCGTGGCCGCCACCGTCGCCGAACGCACCCGGGTGCGCGACGCCCTGATCGCCGCAGGGTGGACCGTCCCGCCCACCGAGGCCAACTTCGTGTGGGTGCGCCTGGACGAGGACACCCTCGACTTCGCCGCCGAGTGCGCGAAGGTCGGTGTGTCCGTGCGCCCCTTCGACGGCGAGGGCGCCCGCGTCAGCCTGGGCACCCCCGAGGAGAACGACGTGTTCCTGTCGGTCGCCCTGGAGTACGGCAAACGTCGCTGAGGCCCGCCGGTCCGCGTGGACCGGCGGAGACGGGGGCGCCGTCCGGTCCCGGACGGCGCCCTTCCCGCTCTCGGGAGTGACCTTCAGGGGCGGCGGGCCGTCCGTGCCAGGTCGCGGGCCAGGTGGGACCGGCGCGGTCGCCGGGTGCGCAGCAGTCGACGCAGGTCGGCGCGGATGTCGTGCATCAGTTGCACGTGGAAGTAGTTGACGTGCTCCAGGATCGCGAACAGTCCCAGCGCCACGCCCACCGCCGCCCGGGTCCACTGCTCGCCCTCGACCAGGGCGACCGCCACCAGTGCGCCGGTGAGCGCGAACAGCGCGACGTTGATCCACCGCAGTACCCGGAACACCGCCATGCCCGCGGGCGTGCGCCCGCCCCCGGCGGTCTGCCGGAGCTTGAGCCACCAGTAGGCGGACCCCTCCGCCAGCAGCAGGGCGAACACGCCGAACCCGGCGAGGTTGGCGGGGGAGGCCGGGGCGCCGAGCACCCCGAACAGGGCGAACGCGAACAGGGGGATGTTGACGAGTTCCAGTACGGCCAGGGAGAGCAGTCGTCGGCGGATCATCGCAGGATCCTCCCAGCACGGGGGCGTGCCGCGCTCGGGGGGTGCGGGTCGGGCGCCGTTCGGACGGCGCCCCCATCGTGCCGGGCCTCGGACGCCTTCCCGCCAGGGGAACACGCAAGGGGCGCCTCCCGGGGGGAAGGCGCCCCGTGTGCGAGGGCGGCTACTTGCCGGCGGCGTCCTTGTCGAGCTTCTCAACGATCAGCCGGTACAGCTGGCGGGGGCGCCCCGGCTGGAGCGTGCGGTTGGGGGGCAGGGGCCAGGCCAGGCCCTCCTCCACGAGGGTGCGCAGCAGTCGACGCGCGGTCCGGGAGGTGACGCCGAGCATGCGACCGGCGTTCTCCGCGTCGACGACGAGGGGACCGTCCTCCTCCGCGATCTTCTCCGAAAGCCGGATCAGGGTCTCGCGGCCCTTGGTGCGCAACGGTTCGGAGGACTGCCGTGAGGGCGCGCGCTGGGCGGGGACCAGGGAACGCCCCTCCCGGTCCACCGCGAAGCTCTGACGGGACGCCTGAGCGCGGTTCAGGGCCGCGCGTGCGTGCGCCTCGGCGTCCTGGGTCGTGCGACCCATGCCGATGCCCACTTCGATGGCGATCCCGAGTTCCGCCTTGATGCGTTCCACGAACGGCGGCTGCCGGAACCCCTCGGTCGCCGTCACCAGCGAACCCCGGGTCGCGGTGATCATGAACGAGTGGTCGTCCAGCCGGTGCGCCGTGGCGTTGATCCGGTGCGCCTCCTGGAGCAGCAGCCGGTGCAGTGACAGGCGCAGTTCCTCTCGCCAGTACCGGGGGGTCGACCGTCGAGAGGAGTCGCGCAGCGTCGGCACGTCCACCACGACCACACCCAGCTGCGCCTCCTCCAACCGGTGGTGGGCGCCCAACAGACCGGCGGTCTGCAACGCGCTGCGCACCCCGGCGTTGGTCGGCCGCAACCGGATGACGGGGACACCGATGGCCTCCAGCCGCTCCGCGACGCCGCGCACACACGTGATGGCCATCTTCGTGGCCTTGCGCCGCCACAACCCCTCGTGGAACGAGGTGAGCTGGGCGGTGTTGGTCAACTCCTCGTGGACGTGGATCCCGTCCACGGGCAGGTCCACCTCGGAATAGGCCTCCACGACGTCGGCGCGACTGAGCACGTCCAGACTGGCTCTGGTCGGGTCGTAGCGCTCGTCCAGGGTGGCGCGCAGTAGGGCCTCGTGCAGGCTGGCGCCCCCGAGCGGCACGTAGGTGGCGGGCATCGTCAGCACGCCCGCCTTCCGCGCGAACTCGTAGGGCACCGGGCTGGCGAACAGGTACGCGTCGATCGCCGAACCCAGCCTGACGACCTTGTCCGTCGCCTCTTGCTCATCTCGGTATGCGGCGGCGATGAGTCTGGCGTTGAGGGGTCCTGTGGACCCGGGACCCATGAGCATGACCCGCTCGACCACCTCATGGGGCCCTATGACGCCGATCGTCAAATCGCCAGTACGCTGGGCACTCACCTCGGGTTGCTCCCCGCTACCATTCCACGCTCTTCACTATGTGCGCCCACTGGTTTCCCGACCCGATCTCTGTCACGGCATGATTGCCGAGATCGTACCCATTGTGCGGGGCCAAAGAAGATCGTTTTCCATATCAACGCCGAAAGCCCGGGTGGGAGACGGGCTCCCACCCCGGCTTGAACTGCGCTTTCGACCCGCTACGAGGCGACGACGCGCTCCACGTCGGCGCCCAGCGCGGCGAGCCGTGTCGCGAACTGAGCGTGACCGCGGTCCACCAGATAACCAGGCGCCACGATTGTCTCACCTTCGGCGACCAGTCCTGCGAGGACCAGGGCCGCACCGGTGCGCAGATCGTGTGCGATCACCTCGGTACCGCGCAGGTGGGTGGTGCCGTGCACGATGGCACGGGTGCCCTCGACCTCGATCTTCGCGCCCATCTTGTTCAGCTCGTCGGCCAGCGCGAAACGACCGTCGTAGATCGCCTCGTGGATGTAGCTCTCGCCCTCGGCCAAGGTGGCCAGGGCCATCAGCGGCGACTGGAGGTCGGTGGCGAAGCCCGGGAACGGCGAGGTGACGGCGTTGATCGGACGCAGCGGCACCGCGGGGTCGCGGGTCACGTGCAGGACCGCGCCCTCCTGCGAGAACCCCACGCCCATCTGCTCCAGCTTCCACCGGGCCACGCCCAGGTGGTCCAGGTTGGCGCCGACCAGGCTGACCTCGCCACCGGTGGCCGCGACGGTCATCGCGAACACGCCGGCGTCGATGCGGTCCGACATGATGGTGTGCTCGACGGCGGTGAGCTCCTCGACGCCCTCGACCGTGATGAGGCCGGTGCCGCCACCGCTGATCTTGGCGCCCATGGCGCTCAGGAACGAGATGACGTCCAGGACCTCGGGTTCGAGCGCGGCGTGCTCGATCACCGTGGTGCCGGGGGCCAGGACCGCGGCCATGATGAGGTTCTCGGTGCCGGTGTGGGACGGGGTGTCCAGGTACAGGCGACCACCGCGGAGGTTGGAGGCCTCGACGTTGATGTGGTTGCGCTCCAGGTCCTCGGTGACCTCGGCGCCCAGGCGCGCGAAGCCCCGGTAGTGGAAGTCCAGGTTGCGGCTGCCCAGGTTGCACCCGCCGACGCCCTCGATCCGGGCGCGGCCGGTGCGGTGCATCAGTGCGGGAACGAAGAGCACCGAGCCGCGGAAACGCGCGGCGATGTCGGCGGGGAGGACGGCCCGCTCGGGGTCGTTGAGCCTGGAGGCGTCGATGACGACGGTCCGCTCGGCTTCGTGGAACTCGACCTTGGCACCCACGTGCTCGGCGAGTTCGAGCGATCGGTAGACGTCCTCGATGACGGGGACGTTCCGCAACACCGTGCGTCCCTTGGCCGCGAGGAGAGCGGCCCCGATCATCGGCAGGACGGCGTTCTTCGCGCCTTGGATGAACGCCGTACCGCTGAGGGGGCGTCCGCCGCGGACGCGGTAACGAACCTCCTGGCCCATGCTCATGTGCTCCTTCGTGAGGCAGATGTGAAAAAAGGTCACCCTCGTCGGGTTTCGCCTATGTGCGTTTTAGACGCGGGTTTCCCCTGGAACGTTCGACGATCTTGCGTGTGACCTGCACGGCCAGCGAACCGGGTGTTCGGCACGACTCTATAGCACCCTGTGGTCCGTACCGGTCCAGAACGTGGTATACCCCCGGAACAGGGATGGAGTACCGCCAAACGGCCAAAGAGGCATCCGCTTAACGGAAAGAACCGGGGTGGATGTGGGGACGCCGTGCGCGTGGCCGGACACCTCTGGATGTCCCGCACAACCCCACCACCATACGCGCTCCGGCGAGCGATTCCGAGACCGCGTGCCCGGAATCACTGCGCCGGACGCGCGTCACAGCTTGGGTTCGGCTCCGGTCAACCGCGTGTAGATGTCCACGTAGCGGTTCAGCGTGCGCTCCACCACCGGCTCCGGAAGCTCCGGCGGCGGTGCGTCGGCGGCCCGGTCCCACCCCGACTCCGCCGACGTCAGCCAGCCCCGGACGATCTGCTTGTCGAAGGACGGCTGCGCGCCGCCCGGAGCCCACTCGTCGGCCGGCCAGTACCGGGACGAGTCGGGAGTGAACACCTCGTCGGCCAGGACCAGGGCGCCGTCGGTGTCCCGGCCGAACTCGAACTTGGTGTCCGCCAGCAGGACGCCCCGATCGCGCGCCAGCTCCCGGCCGCGCGTGTACACGCGAAGGGTGAGGTCGCGCAGCGCGCCGGCGAGTTCCCCGCCGTGCCGGTCCGCGACCGTCTCGAACGACACGTTCTCGTCGTGCTCGCCCACCTCGGCCTTGGTGGCCGGTGTGAAGATCGGCTCGGGCAGTTCCGAACCGTCCACCAGGCCCTCCGGCAGCGCCACCCCGCACACGGTGCCGTCCACGCGGTACTCGGCCAGACCGGAACCGGTCAGGTAGCCGCGGGCCACGCACTCCACCGGCACCATGTCCAGCCTGCGGCAGACCAGGGTCCGCCCGGCCCAGTCGGCGGGCGCGCCCGCCGGCGGCACGTCCGAGATCACATGGTTCGGCACCAGGTCGGCGAGCCGGTCGAACCACCACAGGGACAGCTGCGTCAACAGCCTGCCCTTACCGGGGATCTCGGTGGGCAGCACCCAGTCGAACGCCGAGATCCGGTCGCTGGCCACCATCACCAGTTCACCCGAGGCGGTGGCGTACAGATCGCGCACCTTCCCGGTGTGCAGGTGTGTCAGGCCGTCGACGTGGACCGGCTCGGGCCGGACGACGAAACCGCTCATGGTGGATGCGGTCCTTTCCTTGCTACGGTTCGGCGCTCGCCGCTACGACTCGGCGGCGGCGCGCTCGGCGATGTCGGTCCGGTGGAACGACCCGCGCAACTCGATCCGCGACACCGCCGCGTAGGCGCGCTCACGGGCCTGGGCCAGGTCGACACCGGTGCCGACGACGCTGAGCACCCGGCCGCCCGCCGACACCACGTCGCGCGCACCGCTCCAGCCGGTACCGGCGTGCAGCACGTAGGCGCCCTCCAGGGCGTTGGCGGCGTCCAGCCCGCCGATCACATCGCCCTTGACCGGGTCGCCCGGGTAGTTCTCGGCGGCCACCACCACGGTGACCGCGGCGCCCGACTTCCACTGGAGGGAGCCGATCGAGCCGAGCCCGCCGGTGTCGGTGGCCTGGAGGACCGCGCCGATCGGGGTGGCCAGCCGGTCCAGCACCACCTGGGTCTCCGGGTCGCCGAACCGGGCGTTGAACTCGACCACGCGCGGTCCCTCGGAGGTGAGCGCCAGGCCCACGTACAGCAGGCCCTGGTAGCGGGTGCCGCGCCGGTTCATCTCCTGAAGGGTGGGTCGCACGACCGAACCCATGATCTCGTCCACCAGGCCGGCCGGCGCCCACGGCAGCGGCGCGTAGGCGCCCATGCCACCGGTGTTGGGACCCTGGTCTCCGTCGTAGGCGCGCTTGAAGTCCTGGGCGGGCAGCAGCGGCAGCGCGTGCACGCCGTCGCTCAGCACGAACAGGGACACCTCCGGGCCGTCGAGGTACTCCTCGATGACGACCCGGCCGCACTCGCGGGCGTGCTGCTCCGCCAGGGCCCGGTCCTCGGTCACCACGACGCCCTTGCCCGCCGCCAGACCGTCGTTCTTGACGACGTAGGGGGTGCCGAACTCGTCGAGCGCCTCGGAGACCTGGCCCGCGGTGCGGCACACCCTGGCCTTGGCGGTGGGTACGCCCGCCGCCTCCATGACCTCCTTGGCGAACGCCTTGGAGCCCTCCAGGCGCGCGGCCTCCTTGTCGGGGCCGAACACCGGGATGCCCCGCTCGCGCAGGGCGTCGGCGACCCCCGCCACCAGCGGTGCCTCCGGTCCGACCACGACCAGCTCCGCGCGGATGCGCGCGGCCAGCTCGGTCACCGCCAGCCCGTCGGTCACGTTGATCACGTGGTTGTCGGCCAGTTCCGAGATCCCCGGGTTGCCGGGGGCACAGTGGATACCCGTGACACCCGGGTCGAGGGACAAGGCGCGGACGAGGGCGTGCTCGCGGCCTCCGCCGCCGAGGACGAGGGCTTTCACTACTGGGGGCCTCTTCGTGTGGGAGACGGACAGCGGACAGGCGGACGCCGGTCAGACCAGCGAACGCAGTTCGAGGGTCTGGTCGCGACCGGGACCGACACCGATGGCGGAGATCGGGGCTCCGGACATCTCCTCCAGAGTACGCACGTACGCCTGGGCGTTCTTGGGGAGTTCGTCGAATTCCCGTGCTCCGGTGATGTCCTCCGACCAGCCGTCGAGGTACTCGTAGACCGGCGTCGCGTGGTGGAAGTCGGTCTGGGTCATCGGGATCTCGTCGTGGCGGACCCCGTCGACCTCGTAGGCGACGCAGACCGGGATGCGCTCCAGGCCCGTGAGCACGTCGAGCTTGGTCAGGAAGAAGTCGGTGATGCCGTTGACGCGTGTCGCGTACCGGGCGATGGGCGCGTCGAACCAGCCGCAGCGTCGGTCGCGCCCGGTGGTGACGCCGTACTCGTGGCCCTGGGTGCGCAGCCAGACGCCCTGCTCGTCGAGCAGCTCCGTGGGGAAGGGGCCCGAACCGACCCGGGTGGTGTAGGCCTTGAGGATGCCGACGACCTTGGTGATCCGGGTGGGGCCGATGCCCGAACCGGCCGCCGCGCCGCCGGCGGTGGGCGAGGAGGAGGTCACGAACGGGTAGGTGCCGTGGTCGATGTCCAGGAGGGTGCCCTGGGAGCCCTCCAGGTAGACGGTCTTGCCCTCGTCCAGCGCCGTGTTCAGGATGAGCGAGGTGTCGGCGACGTAGGGGCGCAGCCGCTCGGCGTAGCCCAGGTACTCCTCGATGATGGGCTCGGCTTCGAGGGAGCGCCGGTTGTACACCTTGGTGAGGAGCTGGTTCTTGTCGTTGAGGGCCAGCTCGATCTTCTTGCGCAGGATCTTGGGGTCGAACATGTCCTGGACGCGCACGCCCTGACGGGACACCTTGTCGGCGTAGGTGGGGCCGATGCCGCGGCCGGTGGTGCCGATCTTGCCCTTGCCGAGGAAGCGCTCGCTGACCTTGTCGAGGGCCCGGTGGTAGGGCATGATCAGGTGCGCGTTGGCCGAGATGAGCAGGCGTGACGTGTCCACGCCGCGGGCGTTCAGGCCGCTCAGCTCCTCCAGGAGCACGCCCGGGTCGATGACGACGCCGTTGGCGATGACCGGCACCACGTTCGGGGAGAGGATGCCCGAGGGGAGCAGGTGGAGGGCGTATTTCTGGTCGCCGATGACCACCGTGTGCCCGGCGTTGTTGCCGCCCTGGTAACGGACCACGTAGTCCACGCGGTCGCCCACAAGGTCGGTCGCCTTGCCCTTGCCCTCGTCGCCCCACTGGGCACCCACGAGCGTGATCGCCGGCATTGGTCTCTACCTCTTCGCTCGACACCTGACCGGGGTGTTCCCGACCCCGAACATGGAAGAACCCCTGGCGCAAGGCAGCGACAGGGGCCGTTGCGTATTGAGGGTACACGACCCGTCCGTCCCGGTTGAGTGGCGCCCGAGGTGGGGTTTCCTCACGTCGGGGACGGCGGGCGCCCCGGTCCGGGGCGCCCGCGCGGGAGTCAGGAGTTGAGGACCTTGTCGGCCTCGGCGCTGGAGTCGCGCAGGAAGGTGGCGCAGCGCTCGGCCTCGGCGGTCTCGCCGATCTGCTCGGCGGCCTTGCCCAGCGCGTGCAGGGCGCGCAGGAAGCCCTGGTTGGGCTCGTGCTCCCACGGGACGGGCCCGTGCCCCTTCCAGCCCGAACGGCGCAGCTGGTCCAGCCCTCGGTGGTAGCCGGTGCGCGCGTAGGCGTACGCGGTGACCGGCTCGCCCGCCGCCAGGGCGTTCTCGGCCAGGCGCGCCCAGGCCGCCGAATACCCGGGGAACCGGCCGGCGACCGGGGTGGGGTCCTCGGAGGCGGCCAGCGCCTCGCGGGCCTCGGGGTCGTCGATGAGGCGGGTCTCGGGCGGCTCGTTGAGCAGGTTCTGGTGCAGGTTCATGTCCTCCATCCTGCCACCCGGACGGGTCCGGAGATCGGTCGTCCACAGGCCGGATCCCGGCCGGCGGCCGTATCGGGGCCCACCCGCCCGCCGTCGCGCTCCCCGCTCGTCGCTGCGGCGCGACCCCCGGACCTCGCCGGGCGGTTCCCGCCGCGCCCCCGCCCGGACGCACGGCGCCCGGTGACCGGCATCGGCCACCGGGCGCCGCCCGCGTCGAACGCGATCGCTACTTCATCTTGTTGCCGGCGGACTTCAGCTGCTGGGCGGCCTCCACCACGCGGGCGGCCATGCCGGCCTCGGCGGCCTTGCCGTAGGCGCGCGGGTCGTAGATCTTCTTGCTGCCGATCTCTCCGTCGACCTTCAGCACGCCGTCGTAGTTCTTCAGCATGTGGTCCGCGATCGGGCGGGTGAACGCGTACTGCGTGTCGGTGTCGATGTTCATCTTCACCACGCCGTACTCGATGGCCTCGTGGATCTCCTCCAGGGTGGAGCCCGAACCACCGTGGAACACGAAGTCGAACGCCTTGGCCTTGCCGTACTTCTCGGCCACGGCCTCCTGGGCCTTCTTCAGCACCTCGGGACGCAGCTTCACGAAGCCGGGCTTGTAGGAGCCGTGTACGTTGCCGAAGGTCAGGGCGGTCATGTAGTAGCCCTTCTCCCCGAGGCCGAGGACCTCGGCGGTGCGCAGGGCGTCCGCCGGGGTGGTGTAGAGCTTCTCGTTGATCTCGCCGACGATGCCGTCCTCCTCGCCGCCGACGACGCCGACCTCGATCTCCAGGATGGCGTGGGCGGCCTTGGAAGCGGCCAGCAGCTCCTCGGCGATCTGGAGGTTCTCCTCCAGCTCCACGGCCGAACCGTCCCACATGTGCGACTGGAACAGCGGCTCCCCTCCCTGGGCCACGCGCTCCTTGGAGATCTCCAGCAGCGGACGCACGAACCCGTCGAGCTTGTTCTTCGGGCAGTGGTCGGTGTGCAGGGCCACGTTCACCGGGTACTTGGCCGCCACCACACGGGCGTATTCGGCGAAGGCCACCGAGCCGGTGACCATGTCCTTGATCGTGGAGCCGGACAGGAACTCGGCGCCGCCCGTGGAGATCTGGACGATGCCGTCGCTTTCGGCCTCGGCGAAGCCCCGCAGCGCGGCGTGCAGGGTCTGGCTGGAGGTCACGTTGATCGCCGGGTAGGCGAAGCCCTCGGACTTCGCGCGGCTCAGCATCTCGGTGTAGACCTCGGGGCTGGCGATGGGCATGGTTTGACTCTCCCTGGAATCGGACCTGGAGCGATCGGCCGACGGTCGCGCCGACGGCGCCCCACGTGCGTTGCCCGGTGGAACGGGCCGGTCGTCGGGGGCGGCCCACAGGTCGGGCCGTGCGTCCGGACGTGTCCACCAGGTGTCACCCAAGTATCGCGAACCAACAGAGCCGATGGAAAGGTCTAGACCAAATTACCGAGGTTTCCCGGCCGCGGCATCGTCGATTCGCTGGGTGATTCGTGAAGTTCTCTACCTCATCGCGGGAGCTTGTGAAGTTCCGTGCGCGCGTGACCGAATTGTGGGAACCGGGGAGGTTGTATGCGATCACTGTCGCTTTTTGCCGTGATACACGCTACATTCAACGCCGTGGGAAGGCATAGGAATGATCCTCGCGGCGTTGGCCAGGTAGCGGCCATCGTCGGGGCAGTCGTGCTCCTGATCGCGATGCTCGCGCTCGGCGGGTTCTTCTTGTACCAGTCGCTCCCCGGCAACTCCGGCTCCAGTGTGAGTGCCAACGCCTCCGGAGCGGCGGCCGAGGGAGAGACCCCCAAGGGCGCGTTCTACGTTCGCGTCATCGGTGAGTCCAGTCGGGTGTTCGTCCGCGTCCCCGGCGGCGACGTCCTGCACGACCAGGACGTGCGGCAGGGCAGTTCCCTCCGGTACGCCGACATCCCCGAAGGTGGCCTTGAGGTCACCATCGGCGACCCCTCCGCGGTCGAGCTCTACGTCAACGGCAGCGAGCGCGACATCGCCGATCGCGGACCGGACTACAGCTTCACCATCGACGGCTGAGCCGTCCCCCCGCGACATCCCGCCCGCCAGAGGGCGCGCGTCCGTGTCCGCGTCGTCCCGAGCCCGAGCGGCGGGGACGAACGCCCCGCCGCTCCCTCATCTCTCCCGGGCGCCCTAGAGGTCCAGGTCCGACACCTCGTAGACGGCCCGGTACTCCAGACCCTCCTTCTCCACGCGCTCGCGCGCCCCGCGGTCCAGGATCAACGCGACCGCCACGATCTCGGCACCCGCCTCCCGCAGCGCCTCCACCGCGGTCAGCACCGAACCGCCGGTCGTCGAGGTGTCCTCCAGCGCCAGCACCCGGCGCCCGTTCACGTCCGGGCCCTCGATGCGCTTCTGCAACCCGTGCGCCTTGCCGGCCTTGCGCACCACGAAGGCGTCCAGCCTCCGTCCGCGCGCGTGCGCGGCGTGCAGCATCGCGGTCGCGACCGGGTCCGCGCCCAGCGTCAACCCGCCCACCGCGTCGAACTCCAGGTCCGCGACGTTGTCCAGCATGACCGACCCGACCAGCGGCGCGGCCTCCCCGTCCAGTGTCACCCGGCGCAGATCCACGTAGTAGTCGGCCTCCTGGCCGGAGGACAGGATCACCTTCCCCCGCACGACCGCCTTATCGTTGATCTGACGCAGGAGTTCATCACGTTCGCTCATGATCCATGAGCGTAGAACACCGGGCGACACCGCACGTCATCGGCGGCGCCCGGACGGAGGGACCGCCATGCCGCACACGTCGACGCCGGGGATCGTCCGGGTCGAGGTCACCGTCGACACCCGCGACGGCGCCGACCGCCTGGCGGAGTCGGTGGTCGGACACCGGCTCGCCGCCTGCGCCCAGGTGGGCGGCCCCATCACCTCCCACTACCGCTGGGAGGGGGAGGTGCGGCGCGACGAGGAGTGGACCGTGGTGCTCAAGACCGCCGAGGACCGCCTGGACGACCTCACCGCGCGCATCGTCCGCGAACACCCCTACGACGTTCCCGAGGTGGTGGCCGTGCCCGTCGTCGGCGGCAACCCCTCCTACCTGGCCTGGGTCCGCGACGAGACCCGCCCGGCGGAGGCGCCGGGGGCGGTCGGCGAGGGTCGGGGCGCCGCCGAGTGATCGCCGTCCTCCTTCCCCCCACCCTGGGTCGCCCCACCCGCCTGCCCGCCCTCGGGGACGAACTGGCCGGGACCGGCCTCACCCCCGTCCGCGTCACCGTCACCGGCGACGAACGGCCGCCGCACGCCGCCCGGTACGTGGCCGGCGCCAGCCTGGAGATCAACCGTCTGGTCGCTCCGGGCGCTCCCACGGCCCTGGTCGTCGAGGGGGACGCCGGGCCGCTGACGGCGGCCCTCGGCGCGGCACAGCGCGCCGCGCACCGACCCGTGTTCGGGTACGTGCTCGTCGACGCCCTCCTGCCGCAGCCGGGCCTCGCCACCCGCGCCGACCTGGACCGGGCCCAGAACCCGGAGGGTGCGCCGCCTCCGCCCACCGTCGGGGAGCCGGACGGTTACCGCGCGGAGACCCTGCCGCCCTCCGCCGACTGGCCGGACGCACCGTGCGGGTACCTGCTCACCGACCCCTCCCGCGCGCACACCGCCCGACTGGCGGGGATGCGCGGCTGGACGGTGCGCGAGTGCGCACCGCAGGACGCCTCCAGCGTCCTGGCCGCGCTGCTGATCGACCTGCGCGGCATGGGCTGAGCCGTCGACCGGCCCGCGCCGCGTGCCGGGACCCCTTCCCGCCCCTCCTCGTCGCCCAGTCGGCGAAAACGGGCTGCGGATCCCCTCCGGCCACGGCAACATCGCCCCATGATCACCGACCACTTCCCGATCCTGGGCCTGCGGGTCCGCACCCCCCGTCTGGAACTGCGACCGCCCTCGCTCGACGACCTCTCCGCGCTGGCCGACCTCGCCGCCGACGGGGTCCACGACCCCGCCGTGATGCCGTTCCTCGTCCCGTGGACCGATCAGCCCCCGGCCGGGCGGGCCCTGTCGGTGATCCAGTACAACCTCGGCGTCTACTCCCGGTGGACACCGGAGGAGTGGCACCTCCCGCTCGCGGTCCTGCGCGAGGGCCGGGTCGTGGGCGTCCAGGACATGACGGCCCGGGACTTCGCCGTCACCCGCCAGGTCTCCACCGGCTCGTGGCTGGGCCTCGAACACCAGGGCAAGGGCATCGGCACCGAGATGCGCGCGGCCGTCCTGCACCTGGCCTTCGCCGAACTCGGCGCACGGGAGGCCGCCTCGGGGGCCATGGAGGGCAACACGCCCTCCGAGCGGGTCTCCCGTCGGCTCGGCTATCGCGATGACGGAACCGCCCTCTTCGCGATCCGGGGTGCTCCGCTGCGCGAGCGACGGTTCCGCCTCACCCGGGAGGAGTGGGCGTCGCACCGCCTCGACCTGTCGATCACCGTCACCGGGTTGGAGCCCTGCCTGCCGTTCTTCGGTGCGGAGGACCGTTCGGAGTGACGCGGTCGGACGGCGTCGTCACGCGTCCGGTACCGTTCTGCACCGACAGAGCCGGCCGCCGGAGTCCTCGCCTGTGGGTGCGCCCGGCGGTCCACCGTCCCGGTCGTACGCCTCGGGCCACCTGCGCCCGCACCCGCCGTCCCCGTCTACCGCGTCCGGTCGGGAAGGGGGATCCTCTCCGGAAGCCCGAACCGGACCGGCAGGCCGTCGTCGAGGAACCGGGTGACCGCCTGGATCCGGTCCTGCCCCAGGGTGAGCACGATCAGCCCGACGGGGTGCGCGACGAGCCCGGAGTCGTCGGGGAGGTAGCAACCGAAGGCGGGCTGGGTGTTGGCCCGCACCGGGACCAGGTGGAACCTGCGTCCCGCCCGCCAGGCCGCGCCGGCCTCCAGGAACGAGGTGATCGCCGCCGCCCCGTGGTACTCGTGCGCGGCCGGTGGCATGGCGAGCCACGCGTCGTCGGTCAGCAGGGCGACCACCGCGTCGACGTCGTCGGCCGCGAACGCTTCGGCAAAGCGACGGGTGAGGTCGCTTTCCCGCACGGATCCGGGTCGTTCGCGGGGCGGTGCCGGACTCGGGGAGCCACCGCGCTCGGCGCACGCGGCGCGCGCACGCTGTAGGGCGCCCTTCACCGCCGTCCCGGTCGTGCCCAGCATCTCGGCGACCTCGACCGTGGAGTAGCCGAGCACGTCGCGCAACACCAGGACCGCCGTCTGGCGCGGCGGCAGCCGCTGTAGTGCGGCGATGAACGCCAGCTCCACGGCCTCTCGGCTCCGGTAGCGGGCCTCCGGCCCCGGGACGGTGTCGGCCACCTGGTCGAGCAGTGTGTCCGGGTAGGGCTGGAGCCAGGTCACGTGCCCGCGGCGCGAGGGTTCGGGCGGCTCGAACGGCGGCACCGGAGCGCGCGGGACACGCCGCCCCGCGCCTCGCAGGGCGTTGAGGCAGCGGCGGGTGGCGATGCTGTATAACCAGGCCCGCAGCGACGACCGCCCCTCGAATCCCGCCAGCCCCCGCCAGGCCGCCAGCAGCGTCTCCTGCAGCATGTCCTCGGCGTCGGCCAGCGAACCCAGCATCCGATAGCAGTGCAGGTGCAGCTCACGGCTGTAGGGGGCGGTGAGCGCACCGAACGCCTCCGGGTCACCGGCGCGGGCGAGGTCAAGTGTGTCCTGGCTCACAATTGCGCCCTCCACCGTTCCGTCCGGGTCGACCCTGGTGTCCCAACACACAGGAGTACCGCTTTGAGGCGGATGCGCACAAGGAGCGTGCAGCCGCCGAGGGGCGACGCCGCGACCATCGAAGGGACACCACCATGACCGACCGCACCGGCCCGGCCCTGGCGACCGCACTGGCCTACCACGAGGCGTGGACCGGAGGGGACCTCGACCGTGCCATGACCTACATCGCCGACGACATCGTGTGCGACGCACCGGCAGGGCGTATCGAGGGAGCCGCGGCCTACCGCGACTTCATCGGCCCGTTCACCGGAATCCTCGTCCGCGCGGAGATGATCGCGGCCTTCGGCGACGAGGAGACCGCACTGGTCATGTACGACACCGAGACGATCCCGGTTCGGAACGCGCCGGGCGCCGAATGCGTCACCGTCAAGGACGGCAGGATCATCCGCAGCCGGTTCCTCTTCGACCGGGCACCGTTCCAGACCGCTGCCGAGGCCGCCGCCGAGATCTCCTAGCACTGCGTGGTCGGAGCGCTTGTCGCGATCTCCTGGCCCTTGCGCGCGGGCCGGGGCGTGTGACGGTGTGCGCACGCCTCGGTGGCCGTCAGGTACGCGTTGAGTCGCACAAGGTGATGACCGCTCCCGCCGGTGAGAAAGCAGAACATCCCCGCCGGAATCACGCCGTGTGCGCGACTGCGATCCTGGCGGGGATGTCCGCCCATGCCGCCCCTCCGGCCTCTCCGGCCTCTCCGCGTCGGTCGACCTCGCCGCCGACGGGGTCCACGTCCCGGCTGTGCGGCCGTTCCTCCCGTCGGCTCGGCTATCGCGATGACGGAACCGCCCTCTTCGCGATCCGGGGTGCTCCGCTGCGCGAGCGACGGTTCCGCCTCACCCGGGAGGAGTGGGCGTCGCACCGCCTCGACCTGTCGATCACCGTCACCGGGTTGGAGCCCTGCCTGCCGTTCTTCGGTGCGGAGGACCGTTCGGAGTGACGCGGTCGGACGGCGTCGTCACGCGTCCGGTACCGTTCTGCACCGACAGAGCCATCGGAACCGCCTCAGGGCGGGCATCGGTGACGAGTCGGAAGGAACGTCTCCGTTGTACGAGAACCGACCCCCCGCCGATCGGGCGGTGACGGCTTCGCTCCCCCCGGGACTCCAGTTCCCGTACGCGATCCGCAGACCCGACCCGTACGAGTCCACCGGCCCCCGCCCCCGCCCGATCCGGGGCGGGTCCGGCGTCCCCGGTCCCCTCCCTCGGGCGATGACGCCCCCACGGGGTGCGCCGAGGGCTCTGCCGCACGACCAGGGCCCGCCTCCGAACCGACCGCGCCCTCCCCGCACCCGGGTGGTCGACGCGACCGCCGCCGCCTTCCTCGCGGGGGAGCCCCGTCCGATGACCGGTCCCCGGCGGGGGACTCCGCGCTCCTGGTTCGACGTTCCGGGTCAGGGGCCGTCCCGCCCCTGAGCGTGAGTCGCGCGTACGCGTCACCGGGCGTGCGGGCCGGGGACGTCCTCCACCCGCCGACGCCGCCTCTTCCGGCCCTCGCGCCACCGCTCCCTCAGGAGTGGGCGGTGCCGCCGACCGGCTCCCCGTCCGCCGCGCCGTCCCCCTTACCCCGGGAGGCGCGCAGCATCCCCACCATGCCCACGAGAATGCCCGCCAACATGCCCACGCCGCTGAGGACGCCGCTGACGAACGGCACCCACTCCGCGAAGCCGGCCGCCGCCATCACCAGCCCGGCGGCACCCAGTGTGGAGAGGTAGACCGCGACGCCCAGGATCTGCCCCATGCGCCAGTACCAGGCCAACGGCAGGAAGTGCAGCCCCACGACCAGGGCGATCCAGGCGACGTTCGCCTCCATGGGGGCTCCCAGCGCCCGGAGGACCTGGATGCCGCCGAGGAGGAGGACGACCTCCAGCAGCACGACGATCCCGTAGAAGGGACCGAACCGGAATCGGGGGGCGGCCTCCGTGCCCGGAACGGGGTCGTCCCCTCCCCGGCGCGACAGGATCACCGCCGACGCGATGACGGCCACCAGCGCGCCGACCGCGAGGAGGCGCAGGATCAGACCCGCGGCCGACGGCAGGGGCGGTCCGGCGTTGGCCAGCACGAAGGCCGTTCCGAAGCCGCCGCCGATGAAGAAGCCAGTGAATTGACGCATGATGCGAACCTAGCGGTCGAATGTCCGATCACGGGGTGATCGGGCCGTATGCGGTCAACCCGAGACCGCGGACCGTTCAGCGCGAGGTCTGGACGACCACCGAGCGGGAGAAGCGGTCGTGCAGGCACTGCCTGCGCTGCTTGTCGCGCAGGTGCCAGAGCACGTTGGTGAGCGACCACGGCAACAGCAGGTTGACGAGGTTGAAGACCCCGGGGGCGAAGCACAGCGCGCGCAGCAGGGCCCGGCCCGCGGGCAGCCTCCGCTTGCCGCCCTCAGTGGGGACGACCCACAGGCCGAGGGCGATCTTGCCCAGGGACCGGCCCCACACGGAGACCTGGAACCACTCCCACAGGATCGGCAGCAGGAAGAACGAGAAGACGTACCCGATCGCGAAGCCCGTCTCCGAGGCCCCGTCCACGATGTCGCCCCCGCCGATGGCCACGGCGGTGAGCGTGGAGGCCATCATCGACAGGAACCACAGCACCCCGACCGCCAAGGTGTCCAGGAACCGGGCGAGGAAGCGCTGCCCGGAGTCGGCCAGCCCCACGGTGGGGTTGTTCGGATCCCATTGGGCGGGGTCGGAGAGCCGGACCACCGGTGTCCCGTACCCGGAGCCCGGGTGACCGACGGGGTAGCCGGGACGTCCACCGGGGTGCACCGGGTACCCGGCCGGAGGAACGGGGTATCCGGCGAACGGCGGGTGGCCGTGGGCGGGCGTACCCGCGGGCGGCATCCCACCGCCGCCGTAGGGGGCGCCGGGAACGGGGTGACCGGCGGGGCCCACCCCCGTCGGGTGGGCGGATGTCGCGTACGCGGGCGGCCCCGGCGGGGCGAACTGCGGGCGGGGCGGCCCGCCGTCGGTCCCCGTGATCGCCGGTGCGGTCGGCGGAGCGTCCCCCGACGGCGGCGGCTCCGACACGGCCGCCTTCGCGGACGGGGCCTCCGGCTGCGGGGCGGTCGGGCCGGTCGGCAGCACCCGCGGCTCGCCTTCGCCGGTCGCGGGGGTCGCGGTGATCGTGTAACCGGCGTAGCGCCGTGCGGGCGCGGCCTCCTCGGCACCGCCACCGTTCGGAGCGGTCTCGGGGACCTCCCGACCGATGTCGTCGAGGGCGTTGAGTTCGGTGTCGGTCTCGGGGGCCTTGGGGGTGTCTCCGAGGTGGTGGAGCAGGGTGCCGCGGTGGATGCCGGCTCCGTCGATGTCGATGGTGCCGGTGGTGGAGAGGGAGAAGCCGCCGCCGCGTTCGTACATGCGGATGAGGGGTTCGAAGGGGTCGGGCAGGTCCGGTAGGGACGCTCCGGCGTCGCGGGCGGCGGCCAGGTGCAGTGCCCAGACACAGGTCTTGCCGACGGTGGGGAACTGCCGCACGATGTCGGGGTCGTCCTTGACGCCCTTGAGGACCTCGTCGGTGGCGCGGATCCCGGGTGCGGCGAACTCGGCGAGGTCGTAGAAGGGCCAGCCCCTGGCGTCCAGTGTTCGGGTCCAGAGCGCCATCCGGCGCAGGTACTCGCGCATGAGCAGGACGCGCGACCGGGTGTGATCGAGGTTCCCGTTCCAATCGATCGCGTGGATACGGACGGCCAGGGCGTCGACCTGGGTGGCACCGCTCATCGGGTTCCTCCCATGGTCGGAGCCGAGGGAAGGGCCGCCGCTGTCGGGGTGCTGGGACGGGGGCTGCATGCTACTCCTGCCGCAGTCATCGGATGATTTCGAGGCGTGACGTCATCAGGGCGCCGGTGTCCACCCGGGCGTGGCCCGGCGCGCATCCCTTCCGATGCCGGAAGGACGCGGGGGGTTTCGGACCCGAGGCCACACCTGTCCCACGGCCGGGACGGTCCGGAACCCGCCCCGGCCCTCGCCGCGCCTCAGTCCCGCAACGCCGTCTGGATCAGGTGCGTCGCACCGCCCCGGGTCACCCACTTGCCGCGACCGGGCGGCTGCGGGGCCGCGTACACCCGCGGCAGCAACTGACCCTCCGACCGGTCGCCCGACATCACCAGCGCGCTCGTGCCGATCTCCCGGACCGCCTGTACCAGCGGTTCGTACATCCCCCGCCCGGAGCCGGCCACCCGCCTGGCCAGCACGAAGTGCAGACCGATGTCCCGCCCGTTGGGCACGAACGGCACGAACGGCGCCAGTGGTTTCTGCCCGGCCGTGGTGAGCACGTCGTAGTCGTCGGCCAGGACCACGATGCGCGGCCCCTTGAACGAACCCGGCTCCAACGAGTCCAGGTCACCGTCCTCGGGGATGCGCGACTCGACCTCCTTGGCCACGCCCCCGGCCAGCCCGGCGCACACCTTGGGGGTGCTCGCGTACCCGCCCATGTACTCCTCGGGCACCACGTTGCGCAGGGTGCGACGCGGGTCCATCACCGCGAACACGACCTCGTCGGAGGAGTACCGGGCCACCAGCCCCTCGGCCACCAGCCGCAGCAGGTTGGTCTTGCCGCACTCCCCGTCGCCCAGCACCAACAGGTTCTGGTCCCGGTCGAACAGGTCCAACAGCACCGGGTCCAGCGCCCGCTCGTCCACCCCGATCGGCACCAGCCTCGGCTCCGACTCCCGGGTGGGCAGGGTCCGTGCCGACAGCTTGTGCGGCAGCACCCGCACGCTCGGCGCCCGGCGTCCGCCCCACGCGCCGTCCACGGCCCGCACGGCCTTCTCCACGGCCTCGCCCAGGTCCTCGTCGCCGTCGACCCCGTCGATGCGCGGCAACGCCACCTGTCCGAACAGTTCGTCGTCGGTGAGCGCCCGGCCGGGGGCCTTGGCGCTGATGGTCTCGGCGAGCTTGCGGTCGATCGTCGACTCGGAGGCGTCGTTGAGGTGCAACTCCACCTTCTGTCCGAAGTTCGATTGCACGGCGATGCGCACGTCGTTCCAGCGCAACATGCCCGCGACCACGTGGACGCCGAACCCGCCACCGCGCTGGAGCAGCTCGTTGACCATGCCGTCGATGTCCTCGAAGTCCTTGCGCAACGCCCCGAACCCGTCGATGACCAGCAGGACGTCGGCGCTGGCCAGCTCGGGCACCTCGCCCCGGGCGTGCATGCGCCGCAGCTGGGCCACCGAGTCGATGCCCCGCTCCCGGAACACCTCCTGGCGGTGCTCCAGCATGCCCCGGATCTCCTCGACCGTGCGCCGCACCCGCTCGGTGTCGGTGCGCCCGGCCACCCCGCCCACGTGCGGCAGGGAGGACAGCGATTGCAGACCGCCGCCCATCAGGTCCAGGCAGTACATCGCCGCCTGCTGCGGGGTGTGGGTCATCGCCAGGGACAGGACCAGGGTGCGCAGCAGGGTGGTCTTGCCGCTCTGCGGACCGCCGATGATCGCGACGTGACCACCGGACGCGGTCAGGTCCAGCCTCCACACGCCCTGCCACTGCTTGGTGGCGTCGTCGAGCAGACCGATCGGGACGCTCATCCGCGGGTGCTCACCGGGAAGCCGCAACCCCAGGTCGGTCTTCTCCGGGGCGCCCGCCATCGTGTCCAGGGCGGCGGCCGTGGGCAGCGGCGGCAACCAGATGGACCGGGTGCGCTCCCCGTGCCGGTCGAACTGGCCGACCATCACGTCGAGCAGGGTCGGGCCCACCGACCGCGACGGCATCGGGCTCTCCTCGGCCGCCGGCACCGCGCTCACCCCCGGTTCCTCCGGAGCCGTGTTGTACGCGGTGTACGGGCGCACCGACACCGACGCGTCCCTGCTCTCCTCCTCCGCCACCGGACCCCGGTAGGGGCCCGACACGTACCCCGCCTTGAACCGCTGGTACACGCTGGTGTCCACCTTGAGATACCCGAACCCGGGCAGTGACGGCAGGTGGAAAGCGTCGGGGGTGTTGAGGACGGTGCGGCTCTCCTCCTCGGAGAACGTGCGCAGACCCAACCGGTACGACAGATAGGTGTCCAGGCCGCGCAGCTTGCCGCCCTCGATGCGCTGGCTGGACAGCAGCAGGTGCACGCCGATACTGCGACCGATCCGGCCGATCGACAGGAACAACTCGATGAAGTCGGGGCGGGCGGTCAACAGCTCGCCGAACTCGTCGATGATCACCAGCAGGTGCGGCAGCGGCGGCAGGCTCGGGTCGTGTCGGCGCTTGTAGGCGTAGTCGCCGATGTTGGGCACGTTCCCGGCGTCGCGCAGCACCTGCTGGCGGCGCTGCACCTCACCGGACAGGCTCGCGTACACCCGCTCGATGAGCGCGGCGTCGTCCTCCAGGTTGGTGATCACACCGGCGACGTGCGGCATGTCCTCGAACGGCGCGAACGTCGCACCGCCCTTGTAGTCGACCAGCACCATGCTCACCCGATCCGGCGAGTGCCCGGCCGCGAGCGCCAGCACCAGGGTGCGCAGCATCTCGCTCTTGCCGGAACCGGTCGCGCCCACGCACAACCCGTGCGGGCCCATGCCGAGCTGCGCCGACTCCTTCAGGTCCAGCACCACCGGTTGGCCCATGTCGTCCATGCCGATGGGGACCCGCAGGAACGCCCGCTCGCTGCGCGGCGCCCACAGCCGCTGCACGTCCATCGCCCCCGGGTCCTGGACGCCCATCATGGAGGTGAAGTCGACGCTGCCGCCCTCCTGGGCGGTCTCCTCCACCGACTCCGGGGACAGCCGGAGCGGCGCCAGCATGCGGGCCAGGCCCATGAGGGTGGCGGCGGGGACGTCGTCCACGGTGCCGACGGTGACCACCGGGTCGGAGCCGCGCAGCTCCTCCACCCTCACCTGGTCTCCCTTGACGGTGACGCGCACGTTCACGTCACCGGGTTCGTCCACCTGCCGGGACACCAGGTGCAGCACGGTCACCGCGAGCGCGCCGGGGTCCACCGCGTCGTCGGGGCGCACCAGCTCCGCGGCCACCTCGCCGTGCGTGTCGTGGACGACGAGCAGGCGGCGCATCATCTGGTACGCCTCCCGTTTGCCCATGCCCCGACGGATCTCCGAGGCGAAGTCGGTACGGGCGCGCAGTTCGTCGGCGAGCAGCCCGCCCAGCTTGGCGGGGGTGGGGGCGATGAGCCGCACCGCGGCGCCGCCCTCACGGCGTTGCGGGTCCAGTACCTGTGGCAGCCACGGCAGCCATTCCCAGTCCCGGGCGCGGTCGGCGGGGTAGGACACCGCCAGACCGGCGTCCTCGGGGGCGTGGAACGCGCCGAACTGGGCGACGAGCGCCCGCATCAGGCGCATGACGTCGGCGCGTTCACCGATGACGCTGACGTTCCCCGCCATGTCCAACGGCAGGGCCAGGGGCATCTCGGGGATGGTGGAGAACCGGCGGATCGCCGCCTGGGCCTCCGACAGCATGAACGGGTCGGTGGGGGTGAGCGCGGTGCCCTGCTCGGCCAGCCGCATCGGGCGGCCCTCGGTGAGGCCGGTCCCCACCCGCACCCGCAGGAAGTCGCGGTGCCGACGCCGGCGCTCCCACAGCCGGGTGGGGTCGCGCACCACGTCGTACAGGGCCTCCGGCGGCGGGTCCAGCAGGCGGGCGTGCGAGCGGGTGGACTGCTCCCACTCGGTCAGCTCCTCGCGCAGCTCCTCCAGGTACTGGAGGTAGAGCTCGCGCTGGTTGCGGCGCTGGCGGCCCACCTGGCCGCGACGGGAGAACAGCATGCCGACCGCGGCCAGCAGCGCGATGACGAGGACCACGCCGCCCAGCGCGATGAACGCGGGGTTGCGCATGACCATCATGATGGTCATCGACCCCATCATGCCGACCATCGGCAGGATCGTCATGAGCGGATTGCCCTGCGCCTTGCCGTCCGGAAGGGTCGGCGGGGCCTCCACCTCGTGGGGTTCCTGTGCCGGGGCGGGATGCACGGTTCGTGTCGGCCGGTGCACGACGCGAAGGCTCATCGGCGTTCCTCTCGGCGGTGCAGGGGTGGAGGGGGAGACGGGGGCGCTCGGGGTCCGTGAGAACCCTACCGAACACGGACACCGTGGACCTTTCGGTGAGCACGGGCGCCAACGGGTATCAAGCGGTGGCGGGTTCGCCGTCGGGGTGCAGGTGGGCCATCAGCTCACGGAACCGCGTCCACGCGTCGTCCTCGATCCCGTCGCCGATCCGGTACCACAGGGCGGGGGTCATGGGCGGGCCGAACGGGATGCCCCGCACGGGAGCGGACAGGGCCCGCTCGGTGCCGATGGAGGACACGCCCTCCACGCCCACGGCCATGCCCACCGGAAGCGGCAACCCGGTCCAGTGGGGGGCGTAGGTGAGGTCCGCACGGCCGCCGGCGCGTCGCACGCTCATGGTCCGCAGCACGTCCCGGTCGGTGAGTTCCTTGACCACGGACGCCAACGCCGACAGGTCCGGCTCCTCGCCCTCGGTGTATCCGACGGCGAACGTGATCGCCTCGCGCACCCCGGACGCGGTGCGGCTCACCCGCACCGTGCCGGCGAAGGGGCGCACCCCGTCCTCGCGCACGCCCTCGGGCGGGCCGGCGATCACCGCCCAGGTCTGGCCGGGGGCGCGACCGCGGGCCAGCCGGGTGAACACGGCCCGCTTCCACTCCTGCGGCAGGGGCTCGGCGGTGCCCCACACGGACGGCGCCGCGCCGCCCAGACGTTCGGCCAGCAGCTCCACGGAGGTGCCCAGGACCAGGCCGTTGTCGGCGGGGTGCTCGACGTTGAGGTCGACGTGCACCTGGCAGCCCCGATCGGCGTCGTCGGCGCGGAACGCCTCCGGAGGCCCGTCGGGGCGGGCGTCCTCGTCCACGACGAACGCCTCCCGGTCGTCCCAGCGCAGCGGGACGCCGGAGAAGCCGTCGTAGTAGGAGCCGTTGGGGGTCTGGGCCACCCAGCGGGCGGTGGGCGTCATCAGGATGGAACGCAGGGCGTGCGTGACGCGCGAGGTCGAGGGGGTGACGACCTGGAGGCGCAGGCCCTGGCGGCCGTAGCGCGCCATCGCGTCCACGAGCCAGGGGGACATGGGGACCAGGGGGCGGTCCTGCACCACGACCACGGTCTTCTCGGTGCGGGTGGTGACGGCGGGGTGTTCGGTGGCGCCCTCCAGGAAGGCGTCACCGCGGACCAGTACGGGGGAGGGTTCCCACACGGCGCCCCCGAGCCGCTCGGCCAGGTCGCGGACGAACCGCCCGACCATGCCCGCCGTGTCCGCGTCCGGCAGGTCGGCGCCCCGGGCCTCCACCCAGTAGGGCTGGGCGGGCAGTTCGTCGCCGATGTCGTCGGTGAGCAGCCGCTCGGCCTCGGCCGACAGGGCCAGGCGCTGTGCGGCCTGCATGGCGGCGACGACCCGGTCATCGAAGTCGAGGAGTTCGACCAAGGCGCCGTCCGCGGCCAGGCGTACGCGCAGGTCCGGGCCGGCGGCCACGAGTGCCCTGGTGAGGGCTCTCCGGTCGGGGGGATCGGCCAGCAGGGCGACCGCGTCGTGGCTCAAGGGGTCTCCTCAACACTCGTGGGGGCCGGACGGGTATCGAGTGGGATACACGGAGTGTCCGGAAGGTTCGCGTTCGGGGGATTCCCGAGTGTCCGCAGTGTTCCTCTCCGCCCCGGGGCCTCACCCGGCGGCGGTGCCCCCGGCCTCCTCGCGAAGCTTCTCGTTCAGCCAGTCGGGGATGTACTCGGGGTCGCGGGGGAAGTGCCGAAGGTCCAGGGCGAAGTCCGACGACTGCGGGTAGAAGACGAACCGCGGCTGTCCGTCATAGTCGTAGTCCGCCTTGAATTTTCCCGGTCGGGTGATGGTGTAGGTAAGGGTGAACCAGGTGCCCTTGTTCTCCTGGTACATCCCGGCGCGCAATTCCCTGACCAGGTCGATCACTCCGAGTGGGATGCGTCTGCGCTCTGGCTCCCCGCCCGCCCGGGTCTCCTCCAAGCGCTCGGACATCTGACCAATGAGAGCACACGCGGTGTAGGTGATGGTCTCCCATTCGTCACTGACCGCCGTGAGCAGTTCCCCGCCGATTTTCTGAAGGATTTCCTGCTGCTCCTGGGGTTTCAGGTGGCTTCGTTCTATCATTGGTTCTCTTGTGAGCTTGGCTCGGGCGCTCGTTCGGAATTCTTGGAATTACACTGTTCCCTCGCCCCCGGCCTCCTCTTGGAGTTTCTCGTTCAGCCAGTCGGGGGTGTGCTCGGGATCGCGGGGGAAGTATTTGAGGTCGTTGGTGAATCCCTTGGCGGTGCCGAAGGTGATTCCGGGGTCGTCGTCGTAGTTGTAGTGGACCTTGAATTTTCCGGGTCGGGTGATGACGTATTCAAGGGAGAACCAGGTTCCCTTGCCTTCGATGTACATCCCGGCCCGGAGTTCGTCCAACGGGATCCCGATATCGCTCGGAGGTGATGCGCGCTTTTTTTCGCCGTTCGCGAATTCGATTTCCACTAGACTGTTGGCCACCTCGATCAGTGCACTTCGTGTGTAGATGATCCTTTCCCAGTCATTCGGCGCCTTGCCTAGAATTTTCGATCCGACCTTGGTGAGGATCTCCTGCTGTTCCGCCGGTCCCAGATGTCCGCGCTTGAAAGTGTGGTCTACCAAGGATTTTTCTCCTATTCAGTGAGGGGAGGGAGGTTCTTGTATTCGATCATCTTCATGTCAACGCCGTTGAGGGACCACTCGACGATCACTTCGCCGGGCGGCGGTCGGAGGGCGTCGACCACGTCACCGTTGTCGTCCAGCACGTCGATGGGCTTCGGATCCGGGTGGTCCAGGGTGGTGATCCACACGTGGATGTTCGGCGGCTGCGGCCCGTTGCGGATGATCTTCCGCCATCCGGTTATCGCGGCGTCTCAGTTCGCGGCGGGCACGCCTTCGCGCTTTTCGACCCTGCGCAACTCGGACCGGTTCCCGCTCGGAAGTTCGCCCCGTCGCGCATTCCTCGACCCCAGCGCTGCTCGGGGAGGTCGGGGAACACCATCCCGTGGCTCGCTCCGCTGCCCCGCTCGACGTCGTGTGGAGCCTTCGTCGGAATCGATGGCGAAGGCCGCCCCACGACCGCGTCCGGCACGGGAACACCACCCGCGCCCGGCCCGCGCCGGCGCAAGGTCGGTGGTGACGGCTCCCGAGCGATCTCCTTCCACCGCCCGCCCACGGCAGGCCCACCGGGGGCGGGTAGGGATGCCCCGGGCCCCTTCGACCACCGTGCTTCCCTCAGAGTGCGATCTCGCCGTACCGGGTGCGTTCGAGGATGTGCTTGGGCAGGTAGGGGGATTCGAGGTCGGGGTTGAAGTCCGGGACGGCCCGGGCGAGGTCGTAGGCCATGCACGCCACCCCGAAGAGGTGCAACGGAACCGTTCCCTCGCTGTCCTTGGCACGCTCCTCGTCGGCGGTGTAATAGGCCCGGAACAGTCGGATGCCCTGTTTCATGGCCTCGTTGAATTGCGCGGTGTCCTGCCGGACGAGCCGGTAGAAGGCGTTCATCACCGGGAAGACCAGGTGGTCGAGGCCCTCCGCGCTGCTGATGGAGGCGTTCTCCGGTTTGGACAGCTCCATGGCACGTTGGAGGTTGTCGCCCAAGGCGGGGCGGTTGAGGACGAAGTCCTGCAAGGCGCCGATCCAGGGGTAGATGTACTCGTCGTAGGCCCCGCCGCGTTTCTCACCGGCCTCCTTGAGGAACTCGGGCGTGATCCGGCACAGGGAGTCGACGCGCTTCTCGTCGCGGCAGCTGACGGCGAGGAAGAACGCGGTCAGCCAGGTGCCCGCGTCGCACTCAGGGCCCGGAGGCAGAGGGTGGAGCGTACGGGTCTTCTGGTTGATGACGCGCTCGACGGTCTCACCCGAGGCCAGCGCGCACATCGCGAAAGGAGCCTCCGCGACCTGCATCCACGTGGTCCAGGCCTCCCAGCTCAACAGTTCGGCGGCCCTGGGATCCACGGACAGGCAGATCCGGGTCTCCAAAGCGATGTTGTCCAGGGCCATGCCCGCCATCGATGGAGCGGTGACCAGCCAGGAGACCTGTTCCTCGATCTCTTCCGGGAAGTCCTCCATCATTTTCCTGAAGTGGGGCAGACTCGTATCGTGCTTGGGGGTGTCCGACAACATCGAACGTCACCTTCTCTCTAGTTTCCCGGACGGCTCGGGGATATATCGAACATCCCGAAGGAGACGCCCCTGTGCTCCCCTGTGGGCGTGGAAGCACCCTTGACTTCCACGTAGTGGAGCTTACCCGAGTTGAAGGCACTCAGCATTTTCAGTGCAAGGTCTCGTTCGTTGACATATCCTGAGCCGAAAGGCTTATCGCTCTTCCGGGGGTCGTTCTTTCCACGCTCGATCATGTCGTCGAAGGTCGCCCGGAGGTAATCCTCCGTTCCCTGGGAAACCCTTCGTTCGTTGGTGCCGGATCCGACCTTGCGCTCGCCGAGTTCGGTCTGGACGTCTCCCTTGGCCTCGGTGATGACGAATCCTTCATCAGCGGTCCGGTGGACAAGGTCGAACTGGTAATTTCCGCTCGCGGGGGCGGTCTCCACCTTCCCCAGGACGTCGCCTCCGATGATCTCCGGAAGAGTCACATTCTTCTTTGTGATATTGCCGTCGGTATCGATCGACTGGACGTCGTATTTCGTTTTCCCGTCGAAGATCTCGGGGAGGTACGACCTTGCGGTCTCCTCTCCGTAGAATTCGCTGGCCCGGGTCACTCTTCCTTGGTTCTGAGACCTTTGCTCATTGAGTGCGACGACGTCGGGGTGCTTATTGTCACCGTTGTGATCGTTGGTCTTCCGCTCCAGATCATCCTTCACACGCATGTGGGAATCGATTTCATCTCTTCGGACGCCGGCCATCAGGTCCAGCTTCGCGTTGTCGGCATGGCCTTCGCGTCGCGAGAAGAATTCCCTTTTCTCGGGGAGGAGGTAGTCCGGCTTCGGCGGGGTGGGGAGGTCGCTCTTGGGCTCCCACGTGCCGTCGTCCGCCCGTTTGATCTCGGGGAGCCCGAAGTTCCCGATCTTGTCGTCCACGCTCCAGCGATGACCGTCACTGGCCCGGTAGAAGATGTCGACCAGTTCCGGCGACGCGTTCAGGCGCTCCACGAAGTCCTTGACGAACGCCTTCCCGGAGCTGGTGTCGAGACCCTCCAGGTGCGGCCGCGCAAGTTCGAGCTTCTGCTCGATGGACTTTCCGTAGCCGGTGACCTTCGGCTTGTCGCCGTTGCTCCCCGAATCGCCGTTCGTCGGGGTATCCGCATCGGGGCCTTCGGCGTCGGCGCGGCGGGGGGCGTCGTCGGCGAGGTCGGGGTTGATCCGGGTGGACGGATGGGAATCGTAGAGGTCCGGCCTGATGTCCCCGCCGGAGCCGCCCGATCGGGAACCACCCGGGTCCGTGTCGATGTCGATGGCCATCCCCGGAGCGCTGCCGCTCGGCCGGTCGCCCGTGGGGTAGCCGCCCTCGGGGTTGCGTTCGCGCCACCAGTCCAGGGCGTTGGCGGCGACCCGGTCCAGGTTGGACATGTCGTCGGCCAGGCGGAAGTTCGGCTCGGGCTCGGGGATGCCCCACTTCTCCCACAGCGCGAAGTTGTTGTCCCGACCCTCCAGCGGTGAGATGTCGTGCGCGCCGTTGTTGTCCCGGGTCGGGATGTAGTAGTCGTCATGCCACAGCTGCGGGTCGCGCGAGCGGTACGGGACCCCTTCCCGCATCAGGCGGGCCTCGACGTACTCATGAGCGACCAGGCGCCGGAAGTGGTTGGCCTCGGAGGCGTCCAGCGTTCCGGCCTCGGCCTTGCGCCACAGGTCGGCGATGTGGTCCATGGGTGCGAACCGGCCGCTGCGCAGTCGCCCGTCCGGCGGGGCCGGCACGTCCGGGTGCTCGCGGAAGAACAGGTGCTGTTTGATCTCGCCCAGCACGTTCCCGTCGAATCCGGTGTTCTCCGAGATGCGGTCGACGTCGCCGTCGTTGGCACGGATCTCGTTGTACCGCTCCAGCGCCCGGGCGCTCTCGGGGACGTCGACGTACCGGTTGCCCTCGTCGTCGAAGTAGAGGCCGTTCTCGTCGCGATAACCGACTTCGATGTGCCTGCCGTCGGCGTCGTAGAATCCTTCCCCGGCCTCCATGTTGGCCCGGGGGTTGTTGTCCCCTTCCATTCCGCCGGCACGCTGGACGTACTCCGGTTCACGGCGCTCCGGGGCGTCCGGGGTCTCTCCCCGGCCCGGGGTGAGGTCGTCCGGGCCCTCGGGGCCGTCGAGCCGCTCGGGTCCGTCCGGCAGACCGTTGCCGTCCGGGGTGTGCGCACCGTGTCCCGGCCCGCCTGTGCCACCGGCACCGCCACGGCCGGAACCGGAGTCCACGTCGATGACCGCCGTGCCGCCGCGCGGGGTGTCCAGGGTCGCGGTCCCCCCTGCGCTGTCGGTGACGGTCCCGTCGTTGCGCGCGTTGATCTCGTTGCCCGCGCTGTCGACCTCGACCTTCTCCTCGGCCTCGAACCGGGACGGCTCGGTCTCGTAGCGCTGCACCGGGGTGTCGTTGACCGAGGAGATGTCGTCGGGGGCGGTCTGCGAGGCCACCCAGTCGTCCTGCTCGGCGTCCGTCCGTCCGCGTGTCGTCTCGACGACCTCTTGTCCGTCGTCGAGCTGCCGCGCGGTCGGGTTGACGGTTCTTTGGGCGTCGACATCGGCGTCGCGGTCGTCCGCGGTGTCGGTGCGCCGCCGCTCGGTGCCCTCCGGCGTCGACTCGGTGCGCGTCGTGGTGACGCGCTGCGAGGACGTGTCGCCGGGGGCGTCGGGGGCGTCCGCGGTGACCGGTGCGCGTCGTCCGTCGGTGCCTTCCGGCGTTCCCGACCCCTGACCGTTCCCGTTGTTGTTGGTCGAGGCGTTGAGCCGTTCCAAGGCCTCGTTCATCCGGCCCAAGTCGGCACCGTCGATGTCGAGGTCGGCCACACTGCTGAGGTCCACCGGCGTGATGGACCCGTCGCCGAACCTGGGCACCCGGGCCAGCAACGCCGGATCGATGCCGCCCGGCAGGTCCGCCGCGTCCGGGACGTCCGGGGTACGGCTGCCGCCCACCGAGTTCACGATCTTGGCGCCGCGCCAGGCCATCAGCGGAACACCGACGACCGCGCCCACTCCGGTGGCGGTCAGGAGCGCGCCGCCCACCACCGCGCCGACGTTCAGCAGCGCCGTACCGATGGTGTACCAGGGCCGCTCGCCCCACTCCTCCCACGGCACGACCGCGTGCGCGGCCTCCTTCCAGGAGTTGCCCATGGTCGACCAGGAGAAGCCCCAGTCCCCGTTCTCGTCCTTGCCGACGCCCGCCAACCCGGCCAGGCCCTCGACGGTGCCGCCCCAGTAGTCCCAGAGGTTGTCCCCCCAGTTCCCGGAGAACCACCCGTTCGGACCGTGCGCGCCGACCATGCCTCCCGCGTCCTCGGCGATGCCCACGAAGAAGTCGCCGACGGCGTCGCCGAAGTCGTTGTACCAGGCGTGATCGGTGGTCTGCGGCGCCCCCCATTCCATGGGAACGCCCTCCAACGGCTTGTCGAACCCGTACACGAACTCCTTCGAGCCCGGCTTGACGGACCCCTCGGAGTTCTGGGCGATGAACGTCGTGCCGCCGAACAGACCGGTGATGGCGTTGGCACAGGTGCGCTCCGCCTCCTGGAACTCGTGCAGGAGACCGGCCGCCCGGTTGAGCAGTTCGTTGTGCTCGCCGACCTCGGCGCTCTCGGACTTCCACCAAAGGAAGCCGCCGCCGTCCCGCCAGCCCTCTTTGTCGCCGTTGTCGATCTTGCGGAGGAACTCGTTGGAGTCGGTTCTCAGGGTGGCCCAGCGCGCCTTGATGTCGCGGACCTTCTCGGCGAAATCGCTGAGCGCGTTGGAGGTGCTGGACAACGCCGAGGACACGTCCCCGGCATCGCCGGTGATCGGCTTGAGGACGTTGAAGAGCGTCTCGTCCTCGGGAGCGGAGTAGATGCCGTCCAACCCCGCCCACGCGCCGGTGATGTCACCGGCGGTGTCGGTGAGGTCGGTGCCGTCGGTCTTCAGCTTGGCCGCCACCGCGTCCAAGGCGTAGGTGAGGGTCTTCGGGACGGGAAAATTACTCGGATCGATCAGGTCGGACAAGGTGGACCACCGTTACCTGTTCCGGGGGAGGCCGCGGGCGGGGTCGAGGGCCGTGGCGGTTCCCAGGGTTCCGTACGTGTCTGGGGTGGATCCGTGCGGCGCGTTCGTGGGGGCGGACGGCGCGGATCCGGGGGCCGGTGGGGTCGGGCACCGGGGGAGGGGCGGGGATCGGGAAGTCTGGTGTGCGGGGCGGCGCCGCG
This sequence comes from Nocardiopsis lambiniae, assembly GCF_031845465.1. Taxonomy (NCBI): domain Bacteria; kingdom Bacillati; phylum Actinomycetota; class Actinomycetes; order Streptosporangiales; family Nocardiopsidaceae; genus Nocardiopsis; species Nocardiopsis lambiniae. The sequence continues at coordinate 32,164 of NZ_JAVREP010000001.1, forward strand.
CGCCGGGGCGCGGCGCCGGATCAGTCGTCGAGGGCGTTGAGTTCGGTGTCGGTCTCGGGGGCCTTGGGGGTGTCTCCGAGGTGGTGGAGCAGGGTGCCGCGGTGGATGCCGGCTCCGTCGATGTCGATGGTGCCGGTGGTGGAGAGGGAGAAGCCGCCGCCGCGTTCGTACATGCGGATGAGGGGTTCGAAGGGGTCGGGCAGGTCCGGTAGGGACGCTCCGGCGTCGCGGGCGGCGGCCAGGTGCAGTGCCCAGGCGCAGGTCTTGCCGACGGTGGGGAACTGTCGCACGATGTCGGGGTTGTCCTTGACGCCCTGGACGATTTCGTCGGTGGCGCGGATCCCGGGTGCGGCGAACTCGGCGAGGTCGTAGAAGGGCCAGCCCCTGGCGTCCAGTGTTCGGGTCCAGAGCGCCATCCGGCGCAGGTACTCGCGCATGAGCAGGACGCGCGACCGGGTGTGATCGAGGTTCCCGTTCCAGTCGATCGCGTGGATACGGACGGCGAGGTCGCTCACCGCTGTGCTCATCAAGGGATCCCTTCACTTCCAGAGCGGAGGACGGCCGGTGGTGGCCGCCGATGTCTTCTCCCGGTCGAGGATGCCGTGCATCCGGACGCGGATCGCACGACCTCCTCGACCGTTCTCGACGTGGGGGGTGTGGTGGGGCGTCGGGTCGGTCACGCGTTCACGTGTCCCCGGACCATGCGGGTGTCAGACCGCCAGGTTGGGACCGTGGTTGCGGGGCGGCTCGGGCTCGGGGACCACCCCGGCGTTGCCCTGGGCCTCCTCCGCCATCTCAAGGTTGCCGTTGACGTAGTGGGTGGTGGCCTTGCTGGCGCCGGACACCGCCGACATGGTGAGGGAGGCCATGTCGCCCATCGTCTTGAAGTAGTGCGTGGCGAACTCGCCCAAGGCCATGCCGACCACGCCGCTCTGGGCGCAGTCACCGCATTCGCCGAGGTGCTTCTCGATGTTCTCCATGACACCGATGAGACCGTCGCCGCTCCCCTCCTCACCGAGGTGACCGGCGACGGTGGTCAGGACACCGCCCACCGCTGCGGGCTGGATGTTCCACTGCGACACGGACTGCTCCTTTCACGTGTTGGTCGGCTCTCGGGCCCGTCGGTGCGTGGGTGACCGGGGCGCCGTGCCGACGTGTCGATGATCGGGGTCGGGGGTCGGGGGCAGGGACGAGGGGGTGCGTCAGGCATTGCGCGAGGAGAAGGCTCCGGGGCGGAAGTTCGCGGGGGTCACGGAGTCGGCCGGGAGGATCACGGACTCCTCTGCCTGGACGGAGGTGATGGTCTCCCACATACGGCCCAGGGCGGACTGAAGGGCCTCCCTCTCCAGACGAAGGCGTTCGCGGGCACGGTCGGCGGCGGCCCGGACGGGGCCGACGACGGCCTGCGGCGGCTCGGGTGCCTCGGACCGAGCGGTCTGCGGCGGGTCCTCCCAATCGAGAGGTTCGACCAGCTCGAACTTCACGGTGTTTCCTCCGGCGGCGGTTCAGTGCCCTTCGTTGGCTTTCGTCCGCCTGTGAGGAGGCGGATACAGGTATGGGATGTTCGTTCGGCGTCGATGGTTTCACCGACTGTGGCGCGAAGGAAAGTCATGACCGGGGAGGGATTTCAGGCACGCCGATGACCTGCGGTCATGCGGATGGGAGTGGCCTCGGTCTCAGCGGGGGCGTGGTGCGCGCGGGGACCGCGTACGCGCCACGGGTGCCCGTGGGGCGGGTGGAGGGCCGGAGGCGCGCGGAACGTGCGGAGCCCCGAGGACGCGGGCACACGAGAGGACCTCTGGGGGCGGGAGGTCGTCGGCGGGTCACAGGGCCGAGTGCGCGCGCAGCCGCTCCTCAAGTTGTTCGGGGGTGGGCTCGACCTCCGTGCGCCAGGGTGCGTCGGGGTCCCGGTGAGTGGCCATCCACAACGATCCCGTCCAGGCGATGCGATGGGTGCGCCCCCACGTGGACCTGAGCCGTTCGAGGGTCTGCTCCGGCGGCTCCCAGGTCTGCCCCTTGGCGTCCTCGTGCGGTCCGCTGTGCCCTGCTTCCAGCAGGCAGACCCGCCGGGCGCAGGCGTGGTCGAGTCGGGCCTCTCCGCACAGCGGGGCGACATAGGGGGTGGAGGGAAAGGGAGGGGTCGCGGTCACGGAGCGGGCTCCTTGCCGTCGCGGAGCCTCCGGTCCAGGATCCTGACGGCGGCGTGGGCGTCGTCGGTGTGCCGTGCGCGCCGCAAGGCTTCGCGGACCGCCCGAGCGCACCGTTCCTCCTCGGCCCCCGGGTCGGTTCGGGCACCGCCGCGGTCGAGTGCGTCCGCGGCGGTGGTCGGTGGATCGTCGAGATGGATGCCGTTCATCATGGGGAGCTGTTCCCTCTCCGGCGATGAAAATGCCGATGTGCCGTGAGTGGGCTCGTGAGGTTTCCCACGCGATCACTGTGACCTGCGGAATCGACGTTCGATCAGTGGTGTCGGGTTTCTCGGGAACGAAAGATGGAGGTCGGGAACGGCGTATGGATTCTCTGCCGTGAATCTTCGGGGATTCCCTCCGACCCTCGTGGAAGCCGCCGCGGTGGCCGACATGGTGAGAGGTCTCCGTCGGACTCCATGACGTTCGGCACAAGGGAACCGGGTGTCCGGAGCCCACGATGGCGGGCGGTCGGTCCCGGCGGGTTTCACCGAACGCACCGGCCGGCCTCCGTCCGGTCGAACGACAGCGCATAAGAGCCGGTTCCTTCCCCTGCCGGACATATCCCTTTTCCTGCTCGACGGGTTATGAATTCTTGGGAATCGAATCAAAGACCCACGTCGGCTATTTCTTCTCGACCGCCTCCATGCGCAGGTCAAGGGGCGGAGCGGCGGCGTGGTCCGCTCCTCGCGCGGGATTCGTCCACAGGTTGTGGATAACTTCCGCCGTGTCCATGGGAGGCTCCCGGGCACCACGTCCAGCCCGCCTCCGGAACCGCCGCCGTCACCTGAACCACCGACCGGGCCCGGGGAGACGCCCCCACCCACCTCGGCCTCATGACGCGGATCCTTCCCGCGCACCCGCCCCTCGGCCGGGGCCGACGACACGCCGAAGCCGCCCCACGCCGGATGGCCGCAGGGAGGGACCGCAAGGACACGGTTTCAAAGAAAGCGCGCCCTTCCGCCGACGCCGCCGGGAGATGATCGCTCCGCTCGGCCCCGGCGAGGACCTCCCGCCAGGGGGCGAAGGCCGACCGGCGTCGCACCCGGTCGATCTCGGTGACGGTCACCACCTCATTCGTGCTCGCCTCCATCAGTCCTGGGGGTGGGAGGGGCGACTGGTGAGGAAGGTGCGGGAGAGGCGCGGAATTCGGTGGGGGTGACGGGGCTCGTGGTCGAAGTGCTGTGATGAGGATCACTTTTTGCTGCGGCGATCGCCGACCACAGATTTCCGATGGCCGCCCGGGTGGCCGCGATATCCGCTTTGACCTGCGAATTCACCTGCTCGGTGATGAGTTCGATCGGATTGCGTTCCTCGGCGGCCCGATTTTCTTTCCCTGGTTCGGGATCTGCCTCGGCGGACGTGTCCGTCCCGCCGTCGGGTGGTGCCTCGTCCCAGTCGTCGGGCTCCACGACCTCGAACTTCACGTGCCCTCACCCCTTTGTCCACAGGTAGCCGACTCGTCTATTTCTCGGCCCGTGACCGCTTGTAGTATGCAGATCCTCCCCATCGGGTGTATCGGGTCCCTTGTACGGCTTCGTGGTCGTTCTTCTGAACTGTCGGCACGCTCTGTGCATCCTCTCTCCACGGGAGGCGACAGCCTCGCGAGGACCCCCGAGAAAGAACAGGTGAACGGATGTCACGTTGGGAAGTCGGCGACACCACGCTGGCCACTCTGGGGCAGAGCACCGCGGGCTCGGGCGACGAGCTCAGCTCGCTCATTCAGCAACTCGTTCAGGCGGCCGAACCGCTCGTCGGCAAGTTCGACGGCGCCGGTAAGGCCGCGTTCGACTCCTTCAAGACCCGGGCCGACGGGATCACCGCGGACCTGCGCGCGGGACTCGGCTCGATCCAGGTCGGCCAGGAGGGCATGAACACCGCCTTCACCGGTGGCGCGGACACCATGGCCGACGACGCCAACACCAACATGGGCGCGGCCAACTTCGACGCCGCCAAGTTCCGCTGATCCCCCCGAGGAGCCTCAGATGAAGAACGCCTACGACATCGGCGCCTCCCAGGAGGCCCAGGGCAACATCAACACGATCATGAACCGGCTCGAAGCGATCATCGGCGAACACGACACCGACGTCAGCGCCGCCATGTCCGACTTCGAGGCCACCGGGGTCTCCGAGGAGTACAGCGCCAAAGAGCTCAAGTGGCACAACGCGGCCAACGAGGTCCGCGAGATCATCCGCCTCGTGCGGGAGACCCTGGAGACCAACGACTCCACCGCGCAGGAGACACTGAGCCGCGCCAACTCCGCGGTCCAGAGCATCTGACGCGCGGAGCGGAGCACCGGCCGGGAACGAGAAGCGACGAGGAGCACGCGTGGCACGCGACTACGACAGTCAGTTGCTGGAGTCCGTCGCCGTACGCCGACAACGCCTGCGGGAGGCGGTGCTCTTCGGGGGACAGCGCACCAGGCGCCGTCTCGACGAGAACATCACCAAGGTGATGATCAGTGCCTGTCTCGCCGCGGTGATCTGCGGCGGGACGGTCGGCTGGTCCTTCGTCAGCCACCAGCTCGGCACCCAGCGCGTCGAGCGGGAGCAGGCGGCGTCCGGTCCCACCACCAAGGCGCTCCCGGCCACTCCCGGTGCCTGGGTCGGCACCGAGGTCACCTTCGACCAGCTCCGCGCCGAGCTCGACGCGGCCGGGGTCCCCGAGAGCCTGTACGTGCTTCCCGGGGACCCGCGGCCCGAAGCCGGCACCATCGACAGCTACTACCTCGTCACCGAGGACGCCGACGGTTATCCGGCGGTGTCCGTCATGGACCACGACCAGGGCCGCCCCGGCCCCGGGTTCAGCACCGAGGACGAGACCGCCCGCTGGCTCCACCGCGAACTCGCCACCACCGAGGCCGCCCCCGAACCCCTCACCGCGGCCGAGGAGGCCGAGATGGCCGAGACCTCCGCCGAGCTCGTCGAAGAGGTCCGCGGGAACCTCGAACAGCGCAGCGGCGGCTCCTACCTGCACACCCTCGAACCCGGTGACGTCCTGGACGCCTTCGGTCAGGAGAGCGGGCGCCACCTCAACCCCGACGGCACCCCCTTCGCCGAACGCGGTCTGCCCGCGTACGTGCGCACCGACGCCGACGGAGAACCCCTCTACCACCGGTACCGGGTCATCCACCCCTTCCAGGTGACCGCCACCACCGCGCCCGCCGACGGCGACGCGACCGGCGGCGGGATCCGGTTCACCCTCGACACGGCCGGGTTCGGTGAGGTGCCGCCCGTGCCCACGATCCGCTGGCTCATCGGCAACGGCTACGTCGAACGCGTCGCCGTCACCGACATGCCCGGCTGACCCTCCATCACCCACCGAACCCGACACAGCGAACACAGCAGGATGGGAAGGCAATGACCGCTTGGAGCCGCGTCACGCTCGTCGGCGAGGAGCGCAGGGTCGACGCGGTCCTGCCCGCGGGCGAACCCGTGGGCGCGCTCATGCCGGAGGTGCTCGACCTCCTCGGCGATCCCGTCGAGAACCCGGCGCGTCTGAGACACCTCGTCACCGCCTCCGGGACCGTTCTGGAAGGTGACACCACCCTCGCCGAACGGCAGATCGCCGACGGTGCGGTCCTCCGCCTCGTCCGGGCCGAGGAACCGGTGCCCGCACCGGTCGTCCACGAGGTGCCCGAGGCGGTGTCCAACGCCATCGACGACCACCGGGGGCGCTGGAACCCCGACGCCGCCCGGTGGACCGCCACCGGTTCCCTCGTCGCCCTCTCCCTCGTCGCCGCGTGGATCGCGCACCTGTACGCGCCCTCCACCGGCGGCATGGTCGGGCTCGCCGTGGCCGCCGCACTGCTCGTGGCGGTCGGCGCGGCCATCGGCCCCACCTGGCGCGAACCCCTGGGCACGGCACTGGCCATCTCCGGCGCGGCCGTCGGCGGCCTCACCCTGTGGCTGGCCTGCGACCTCTTCTCCTGGCCCGAATGGGCGCGCTGGGGCGGCCTCGCCGCCCTCATCGCCGCGCTCGTACTGCTGCTCGGCCTCACCTCCGGCCTCGGCCGGGGCGGCCTGACCGGCGGCGGGGTGGGCCTGGCCCTGGCCGTCGTCTGGTCGGCGGGCGCCGCCTTCGGTCTGCCCGCGTACCAGGTGGCCGCGCTCATGACGGTGGCCTGCGTGGTGCTGCTCAGCCTGCTGCTGCGCCTGGCGCTCATGCTCTCCGGGTTGGCCGTGCTCGACGACAAGCGCAGTTCCGGTGACGCGGTCGCCCGCGGCGACGTGCTCGCCTCCGTGGCGGGAGCCCACCGCAGTCTCGTCATCGCCACCGTCGCCGTCGCCGTGGCCACCGCCATCGCGGGCATCGGTCTGGCCGGCCACTTCGACCCGTGGACGGCGGGCCTGTCCACGGTGCTGGCCATCGTCGTGGCCAGCCGGGCCCGTCTGTTCCCGCTGGTCGCCCAGAAGGCGGCGCTCACCGCGGCGAGTCTCGTCGTGCTGGCGGCCTTCCTCTTCTCGTGGACCCAGGCCTACGCGTGGGGGGTGTGGCCGGCGCTCGGCATCGCCGTCGGGATGGCCGCCATCCCCGCCGTGGTGCTGTCCGTGGAACAACCCGAACACGTGCGGGCCCGGCTGCGCGGGGCGACCAGCAGGTTCGAGGCCGTCGCCGTCGTCGCGCTGGTGCCGTTGGCCATCGGCGCGTTCGGCACCTACCAGCGCCTCCTCGGCACGTTCTGAGCGGGGGACGGATGAACGTTCGACAGACCGACCCCAAGCCGACGACCGGCGACGGGTGGACCCGGAGGATGGGGCGGGCCGTGCTGCGGCCCTTCCGTCCCGTGGACGAGGTGGCCCGCGCCATCGACCTGGGGGTCGGACTCCAACGGTCCACGGCCACCGGGCGGCGGATCGTCGTGGACGACCTGGGCACGGGCTCCGACGCCACCGTGGTGGCGGCACTGATGGCCCGTGCCTTGGCTCACTTCCGGCACGACCGGGTGCTGGCGGTGGACGCCACGGGGCGAGAACCGTCCCTGGCCACCCGGCTGGACGTCGAGGAACCGGGTGACCTCGCCAAAGCCGACGGGACCGCCTTCGAGACCGTGTGCGAAGGCTTGGGCGATGTCACCGACCGGCTGTGGACGGCGCGCACCGACCCCGCCGATCCCGGTGCCTACGCCGCCGGATTGCTGCCGGTGTCCCGGTTCTTCGGGGTGACCATCGCCGTGGGGGAGACCGGCGGGGGATTCCTGGAGACCGTGGCGGCGGGCGCGCACTCCCGGGTGCGGGTGGTGCGGGCGACCCGGGAGGCCGCGTTGCGGGTCGGTCGCGAACTGGACGTCCTGACCGCGCAGGGGCGCGAGGACGAGGCCGCACGGACCGTGGTGGTGGTGTTCGACCAGGAACGCGGTGAGGACCGGGGTCTGGACGTCGAGCGCACGGCGCGGATCATCGCCGGCAGCGGTGCCGAGGTGATCGCCCTGCCGCACGACCGCCACCTGGCGCAGGGAACGGCGGTGCTGCCACGGCGGATCGCCGAGAGCACCCACCGGCTGGTGCAGACGGTGGCGCTGGCGGCACTGGACCGCGCGATCGACGGCGGCCCGAACACGGGGAGCGGACGATGAACCGGTACGACCAGGATCCCGAACCGGACGAGGAGGGACCGGCCGAGGCCGTTCCCGAGGGCGGCGTCCCGCCGGTCCCGCCCCCGGCGTACGCCCGGCCGCCCTCCGGCGGACGGTCGCCCTACACGCCGGGGCGTCCGTACCCGGGCACGCCACCCGCCGACCGGCCGGGATGGGACGCTCCGTCCGGTGGTCGGCCCGCTCCGGGGTATCCGAACCCGGGCGGTCCCGGCGGTCCCGGTGATCGGGGGGTTCCCGGTGACGCCTCGGGTGGTCACCCGGGGTGGGGTTCTCCTTCGGGGGGCCGGCCGCCGCACGGTGCCCCGTCCGGTGGTCGGCCGGGGTGGGGTGATCCCTCTGGTGGTCGGCCCGCTCCGGGGTATCCGAACCCGGGCGGTCCCGGCGGTCCCGGTGATCGGGGGGTTCCCGGTGACGCCTCGGGTGGTCACCCGGGGTGGGGTTCTCCTTCGGGGGGCCGGCCGCCGCACGGTGCCCCGTCCGGTGGTCGGCCGGGCCGGGAGCCTTTTGGCGACGAGGGTGTGGCGGGGCGTCCGTACCCGGGTGTTCCCGCCGGTCAGGGTACTCCTGCCGGTGGTGATCCTTCGGGTGGTCGGCCGGGGTGGGGTGATCCCTCTGGTGGTCGGCCCGCTCCGGGGTATCCGGCCCCGAGTGTTCCCGGCGATCACTCCGGACCGAATGCGCCTTCGGGCGGCCACCCGGGGTGGGAACGGCACGACCCCTCCGGCGGCGGGCCCGCCTGGGGTGCCCCTTCCGGCGGACAGACCCCGCCCCCGGGACGAGGCGGGCAGGGGCGCGCGCGGCCGGAAGGCCCCGGAACCCATGACCACCAAGGCTTCGTGCCGGGGCGGCAGAACCCGGACCACGGTGACCGTGCGGAGAGCGGGCCTTGGAGCGGCTTGCCGCCCACGCCCTACGCGATGGACTCCGGAAACGAACGCCCATGGCCGGACCGGTCCGGGCCACAGAACCCGCGCACCTTCGCCCAGGACTCGGTCGCCGAGGCCTTCCTCTCCGGTACCCCCATGCCCCAACGGGAGAATCCGCAGTGGGGCCCCGAACCCGTGCCGGGACCACAGGCGGCGGTCGCGCCTCCCGTGACGCCGCCTGCGTCGCCCCGGCAGCCGGGTCCGGCCCAGGAACAGTGGTGGAGCGGCCCGGGACAGTCGTGGCAGGGCCCTTCGGGCGCGCAGGAGCGTCCCGACACGGGCGGATGGACACGCGCTCCGCGTGTGGTCGGGCCGCCGCGCCCGGCCGACCCGGCGGTCATCAACGTGTGGGGGGAAGAGGAGACCACCGACCCGGACGCCGAGGAGACCGATGTCTTCCTGGTGCTCGGAGCCGACCGGCGTGCCCGAGTGGAGAAGAAGAAGGAAGAGGAGGAAGGAGAGGAGGAGACCCGGACCGAGGCCGAGGAGCCGCGGACCGGACCCCTCGCCCCGGATCCCGCTTCCGAATCCGAGGGTTCCCTGCTCTACCGGGGCGTGTCACTGTTCGCTCCGGAAGCGGGAGAACCGTCTCTGGGCGCTTCCACCGCCGATGATGCGGGGGGACCGGTCGACGCCGCCGGTTCCGTGGACGCCGTCTCGGTCGTGCCCCGGGACCCGTACCGGGCTCCGGAGACGGCGGATCCCCTCCCCGCGTCCGGCGGCACCGATGAGGTCACGGACACGTCGGCGGAGAAGCCCACCGGTCTTCCAGCCGAACACTTCGACACCGATGCGCCCCCCGCGCCCCCCGACACCCCGGAGCGCCCCGCGGGCGTCGCCGGTCTCGGCGCCGTGGCGTCGGTCGCCCCTGTCGACGAGGATGCGGACACACCTTCGGTGGAGCCGGCCGCCACCGACGATGCTGCCTTCATCGCCGTGGACGCCATCGCCGATCCCGCCACCGCCGCTTCCTCCGACGACGCCCCCGGCCCGGCGAAGGAGTCCGTGGCCTCGGATCCCGTCGGGCGGTCCGATGGCGCGGACGACGGTCTCGACACCGCGCTCCAAGGGCCGGTGGAGCACGTCGGGGATCTCGGGTCCGTGGCGTCGAGCGGGCATGGGACGTCCGCCGGTGGGGCGGACACGGTCCTCGGGGTGTTCTCCGGGGGAGACCTCGGGCGGATGCCACCACCCGGGTACGCGACGGCCGACGCCGCGTCGGCGTTCCTGACCGGGCGGGTCGCGGACACCGGCTTCTCGCCCGCGTACGCCGCGCCCGGCGGATACGAGCAGCGCATCGCCGCGGTCAAGCCCGTCCCCGTCTCCGCCTGGCGGCGGGCCGTCTTCACCGTCACCCGGGGCCGCGTCAACCCCGGTTGATCCCGTCATCGGTTCACAGGGTGAAGGAGGCGCGCCCACACTCCCCTTGCGGACGCGCCTCCCGGGGGCGCCGACAAGGGCGCTCCCCCTCACCGGACGGCGCGGACCGCCCCCTCCCGGGGCCAGAGGGTCCGCCATCGTCGTCCGGCGGGGCCGACCGACGGTCCGTCCCCTCAGCGGAACCCGTCGATCGGCCCGACCGCCCGGCGCCGGGCCCAGCCCCCCTCAAGGCGGGCCGCGCGACGCCGGACGGCGTTCATGTGGTCACTGCCGTTCCCCCAAGCGGTCGATCAGGGTCAACGCCTCCCGGTGGCCCTTCGGCAGGGGCGTCCCCCACACCGCCGCCCCCTGCTCCCCTCCCGGGCCCGTGCGCAGCCGGTCCAGGTCGCTTTCGAGGGAGGGCGTGTCCGGGGTGAGCACCCCGATGCGCCCCTTGCCCAGCAGGCACACCGATTCCCCCCGCGTGAAGAAGCGGGACAGCTCGTAGCCGAGCACGATCATGCGGGCCGCCCGGCGCCACGGGTCCAGCCCCGGGTCGAGCATCACCACCACGAGCCAGTGGGAGACCTCGTCGGTGTGGCGGTACAGCTCTCCCAAACGGGTGCGCAGGTACTCCGGCGTGCCCAGCCCGGTCAACGGGTCCAGGTAGGTCCTCCGGTCCCGTCCGGCCTCCGCCCAGCCTTCGGCCAGGGCGCGGACCAGCTCCAAGGGCGGTTCGCCCCGGCTCGCGACCTCGGTGAACGCGGCCAGGTCGGTGATCGCCCGACCGATCCCGATACCCGAGCGCGCCCGCGCCTCGCCCAGCCGCGCGCACGCCCCCGCCAGGTCGCCGCCCGTGACGAAGGTCGTGCACACCAGGTCCACGGCGGGCGTCCACCAGTCCTCCGGCGACGCCCACCCGGTCTCCCGGCTCCGGCGCTCCCACGGGGTGCGCAACCCTCGGGCGGAAACGGTGCCCGCTTCGGCCTCACCCATGGTCCCTCCCCTTCCGGCTCACGGTCGGGCCCGCGCCCCCGCGACGGGCTCTTCCGTGCGCCCTCACCCCTGATTACGGAGATCGGTGGCGCCTATGACGCGGATGCGGGATATTTCTTTGACGTGTTCCCACGAGGCCGGAAACCCCATCTCCTCCGGCCCCTCCACAGACGGCTCCGCGCAAGAAGGGACGTTGGGTGACCAACGCCGAGGTAGATCACACAGAGGTACTCACGGGTGACTCCGAGTTCATCCGTCGTGTCCGTGATGGGGAGACCTCCGCCTACGCCGTCCTGTACGAGCGCCACGCCGCCTCCGCCCGCGGTCTGGCCCGCCAGCTGCTCAGGAGCGACGCCGAGGTCGAGGACGCGGTCGCCGAGGCGTTCACACGGGTGCTCAGTGTCATCCAGCGGGGCGGAGGCCCCACCGACTCCTTCCGGCCCTACCTGCTCACCGCCGTGCGCAACGCCGCCTACGACCGGGGGCGCGGCGAGAAACGCCAGGTCGTCACCGACGACATGGAGAGTCTGGACCCGGGCGTCCCCTTCGTGGACCCGGCACTGGAGGGCCTGGAGCGATCGCTCATCGCCCGCGCCTTCCTGTCCCTGCCCGAACGTTGGCAGGCGGTGCTGTGGCACACCGAGATCGAGGGCGCCAAACCCTCCGAGGCCGCCGCCGTCCTGGGTCTGAACGCGAACGGTGTCGCGGCCCTGGCCTACCGCGCCCGGGAGGGGCTGCGGCAGGCCTACCTCCAGATGCACCTGGCGGGCGGCGCGGTCGCCGAGCCCTGCCGTCCCACGGTGGGTCTGCTCGGCGCCTACGTGCGAGGCGGCCTGTCCAAGCGCGACACCGCCAAGGTCGACGGTCACCTCGACGGTTGCGCGGACTGCCGTGAGGTGTACGCGGAGCTGATGGACGTCAACGTCGGCCTGCGCGGGGTGGTCCTTCCCCTGGTGGTCGGCGTCGGTGCCACGGGCTACCTGGCCCTCACGCCCGGTGGCGCGGCCACGAGTGCCTGGTGGAGCCGGATGTCGCGTCGGCGGCAGCAGGTGACGGCGGGGGCCACCGCCGCGGCCGGTGTGGCGGTCGCCGTGGCGTTGGCGCTGGTGGGGGCTCAGGGTCCGCTGCCGCAGGACGAGACGGCCCCCGCCGCGGCCCCGCCGGTGCTCCCCCCGGGGGCGGACCCGGACGCCCCGCCGCCGGCGGACCCGCGACCGGACTTCCCGCCCGCCGCCGATCCACTCGCCGCCGATCCGCCCGCCGCGGACCGGCCCGACCCGGCTTCCCCGTCGGACCCTCGCCCGCGGCCCGGCGAGCCCGCTCCGGCGGTACCGCCCGCGGACGTCCCCGAAGGGGAGGTGCCGGCGGAGGAGGCCCCCCAAGCGTTCTTCGCGGTGGGCATCGACCCGGTGGGCGCGCTGGTCCCCGGTGGCTCCGGGATCATGGTTCTGGACGTGCGCAACCTGGGCGCCCCCACCGTGACCGAGGTCATCGCCATGATCACGCTGCCGCCCGGGGTGGAGATGATCTTCTCCGGCGGCGCGGGCAACGGCGTGCCGATGGCCGACGGCGAGGGCGACTGGAGCTGCGCGGCGGGCGGCGTCGGCGGCGAGTGCGCGCGCTCGGCGATGGGCGCCGGTGAGAACAGCACCTACTTCTTCGACGTGCGGGTCTCCCCCGACGCGGAACTCGACGTCCCGGCCACGGCGACCATCACCTCCGGTTCGGTGAGCGCGGTCGCCAGCGGCGAGCGTGGCGTCACCATCGAAGGGGTGCCCGCCCGATACGCCACCGCGGGCCGGGTGACCGCGGAGACCGTCGGCAACTCCCTGATGACCTGTGCGGAACCCGAGGACGAGGGCGGATGGCCGTGGCCGTGGTGGGAGCGGCCGGTCGCGCCCGGTACCGGTGCGGAGCGGGAACCCGCACCCATCCCGGAACCGGACGAGGACGCCGATCTGGCCCGTGCTCCCGGGGACCCGGAGACCCCCGCCCCCGGAGCGGCCGACACCTCGGTGCGGGAAGGGGCGGAAGAGGCGGATGAGCCCTCAGCGCCGGAGGTGATCCCGTCGGCCCCGGAGAGTGCGCCGGATGACGATGCGGTCACGGAAACCGGCGAGGACACGCCCCAGGGCTACACGCCGGAACCGAGTCCCGCACCGGAGGTCGGGGAATCCCTCTCCGACGGCCCGTGCGCGCAGGCGCGCGCCCGCGAGGGCGACAGACGCGACAACGACAACTGGGTGATGGCGCCCCGTGACGACGACTGGAACCCGACCACCCTCTCCTCCAGCGCCGCCACCTGGGTCCTGCCCGAGGGCGCCCGGGTGCGCTGGGCCGGTCTGTACTTCTCGGCGGCCGGTGCGCACGACTCCTACACCGCCCGTGTCAAGGGCCCCGCGGAGGACGTCTACCACACGGTCACCGCGATCGACGTGAGCGTCGTCGACCTGCCGGGATTCCCCGCCTACCAGGCGTTCGCCGACGTCACCGGGTTGGTGCGAGCGCAGGGCGGCGGCCAGTGGTGGGTGGGTGACGTCCCGGCGCTGGAGGGCCGCGCCCTCTACGCCGGGTGGAGCCTGGTGGTCGTGATCGAGGACCCGTCGATCGGCTCCTACAACCAGGCGATGGTCCTGGACGACGCCGGCGCGGTGTTCCACGACTCCGTCGGGCTGGGCTTCCCGGTGGCGGGCCTGTTGCCGGCCGCGGTGCCCGCGCGGTTGGACGTGGTGGCCTGGGAGGGCGACGCCGACCTGGGTGGCGACCGGGTGACCGTGGACGGGACGGTGGCGGCACCGGTCGGCGGGTACGGGACGGCCGACAACGTGTTCGCCGGTTCGGCCCGAGGCGCGGTGGGCGACCCGTTGGCCTTCGGTACCGACGTCGTGCGATTCGCCCCGGTGGTGGGAAGGAAAACGGATATCCGAATCGTCTCCGAACAGGACGCCGTGCTGGCCGGCGTGATCGCCCTGGTGGCACCCATGCGCACCTGAATCCCCTCCCGCGCGGGGGCCGCGGTGTGATGGGGAGCGTACGGGGGAGTCCCCCCACCGGTTCTCCTTACTCCTGGTTCTCCGAACCGTGACTGTCCGTGTTCGCAAGGGGCACGCAAAACCACACAGACTTGGCTAGGCTGTGCCCCGGCCATGGATATGGCCCCAGAGTCAACAGGGAAGGGGGCGATGTCGTGGACCGTTGCGCGTTGTTCGTCGACGCGGGGTACCTTCTCGCGGACGGTGCGATGGCCGTGCATGGAACCCGCAACCGGGACTCCGTCTCCTGGGACTACTCCGGCCTCGTGCAGTTCCTCAACGAGGTCGCGCGCGACCGTACCGGCCTGCCCTTGCTGCGCTGTTACTGGTACGAGGCGGTCTCCGACGACCGGCGCACCCAGGAGCAGGAGGGCATCGCCGACATCCCCGGCGTGAAGTTCCGCGCCGCGCGGATCAGACCCGGTCGTCGTGAGGGTGTGGAGAGCTACGTCCAGCGCGACCTCACCACCCTGGCCCGTAGCGGTGTCCTGTGCGACGCCGTCCTGGTCAGTGGGGACGAGGACATGGCCGCGGTCGTCGCCGACGTCCAGGACATGGGGGTGCGCGTCACGGTCGTGCACGTCTCGGTCGAGGGCAACTGGACGATCTCGCGCGCGCTGCGCCGGGAGTGCGACGACCTCATCGAGATCGGCGCGGGACACCTGCGCCCGCACGTCAGCCTGCTCTCCAGCAGCGGCGCGCCCCAGGAGACCGCGGCCAAGACCACCACGCCGTTCGCCAACGGGCGGGGTCGGTCGGCCCCCGAGACCCCGCGCCGCCCCGTCGCCACGGCACAGCCAGGGGGCTCCCGGGTCGAGCCGGTCGACGCCTCCACCGGCGACCTGGAGGCGATGTTCGCCGGCACCGGCGGACAGTCGATCGCCCAGGGCAGTGCCATGGAGCAGCTCCGCGCGATGCGGCGGACCCTGGCCCAGCAGCGCGGCGGCGGCGATCACCTCGCCGGCTCGGGCGGCGACGGGCGCGGGAGCGCCGGGACCGGCGGCATCGACGCCAACGGTTTCCCCTCCGGAGGCCAGTCCTCCGTCACCGGGGCCCCCGGATATCCGGGGGCGGCCGGTCACGGATACCCGGTCACCGGAAGCCATCCGTCGCTGCGCGGCGACCAGGGCGGGTACACGATGCCCGGCGGTCAGGACCCGGGGCGGTCGATGACCGGCCCCCAGCAGTCGTTCACGAACGGCACGGGCCCCCAGCAGTCGTTCGCCTCCGGAGCCGGCGGTCAGGACCCGGGGCGGTCGATGACCGGCCCCCAGCAGTCGTTCGCCTCCGGGACCGGCCCCCAGCAGTCGTTCTCGTCGGGCACGGGGCCACAGCGCTCCTTCGCGGAGGACGGCCGTCAAGGCCACGCGCCACCCAGAACGGGGCGACCACAGGACCCGAGGTTCCCCGGAGGGGAAGGCCCCGGGTACGGGGGTGGGGGTACGAACGACGTAAACCCTACCTATGGGACCAGTACGGCAACTGACACCGCTCATCGCGGTTCGGTGCCCTCCTACGGGAGCGCACCGCCTACTGGTCCCGGTCACGAGGACGGGTTCGGGGCGACCGGATACCGCGAATCGCGGTCCGGTCCCGGATATCCCCAGCAGACGCACGCCGGCGCGCATACCGTTGACGAAGCGGTGCGTGTCGCGCACGGAGAAGGGAACGATTTCGCGGAGTCGATCGCGCGAGAGGCCCCCGCCCTGTGGGTGGAGGCCGTCCTCGCCCGCAGGCCTCGGATGCCCTCCGACCTGGAGGCGCGTCTGCTCCAGGGGTCTTCGCTGCCGATCGACCACCTGTTGCGCGACGAGGTCCGGGACGGACTGCGCCAAGGGTTCTGGCAGGCGTTGGAGCGGGCCAGACGCTAGCGCCGTGTGCGAGTGCGGAAGGTGGATGGGCCGATGCGGGTGACCCGCGTGACGACGGCGGAACTCGACCGTCTGGAGTTCCACGCCGTGCGGTCCGGTGAACACGGTGAGGTCGCCGCCCGGCTCCTCGACCTGGCCAACCGGGTCGACGCCGGGAGCGAGATCTCGCGTGCGGAGCTGTTCGTCCGGGCGGGGGAGCAGTGGGAGATCGCCCAGGAGTACGAGCGCGCCTGCGCCGCGTACCAGCGGGCGATCGACGACGGCGGTCCCACGGTCATCGACGCGCGGGCCCTCAGCGCGGGCGCCCTGCTCCAGCTCGACGAGATCGAGCGGGCCCACGCCCAGCTCGACCGGTTGCGGAGCGAGGAACCGCGCGGCCTTCAGACGTACCTCCACGTCTCCGAGGCCCTGTACGCCCACGACGACCTGGCGGGCGCCGAGCGGTGGGCGACCGAGGGGGCGCGACGTTTCCTGCACCGCGACCTCACGCCCTACGTTCGGGACCTGCTCTGGGAGTTGCTGCGGATCCGTTTCCGGATCCGGGCCGACCTGGGGCTGCCCGAGGACGATCTGGACCGCCGCCTCGACGAGGAGTGAGTTTCCCGACGTGTCGCCCGGTGCGTGTGCGACACGCCCGGGACGCGGGTGACCGAGGTCGCCCAGAGGCCCTTGTGACGCCCCGGGCGGCCCTCGTCGCCGGACCGGGTACACCAGGTTCCTCCGGCCTCTCAGGCCGGGCGACGACGGCGATCCGACGCCCGTCGGCCTCCCCGGCGGCCGGCGTGGGCACGGACCGCTCCACGGGAGTCCTAGGCTGGCCACGGCCCCCTCGCCGTGGGGCCGGCGATGCCGTTCCACGTGCCCCGATGCGGCCCCCATACCACGCCCTCAGGGCATGTTCGACGGCCGTCGAAGAATATGAGAAAACAGCGACACGCCATTATCTTGCGGTGGTTCCTAGCGTAGGCCCCTAGATGTAGTATCTGTCCCGCTGGTGCTTCACCCCTCAGGGTGACAGGCGACCCGGAGGGACTCCGGGAGCGACCCTGCCGGCCGAGTGGAACGCGACCGCTGTGAGAACACCCGGGACCCCCGAGATCCCGGTGATCCACGGACCGCGCGAACGAGGGCCGGAGACCGGCGCGCAAGCGCTAGTACGACCGGGGGCTTTGGGAGAGGGCGACCCGCGTGACACACCGATCGACGACCGTACGCACCCGGTGCTGCGGCCGCACGGTGAGCGCCGCGCGAGCCTGTAGCCACCGTCCCCACCCCGCCGGGACTTCTTCTATCGAGGTTGGAGCCGCTGTATGACCCTTGACGTCGAGGCCGTGCCCGCATCCGTTCGGCCCGAGCCGACCACCGAGGGCGCGCCCCCCACCGCCCTCGACCGGATCGAGCACGTCGTGACCGAGGCCTGTGCGCGGCTTTCCGGTGTTTCGGCGGACAAGGTCCTGGTCGAGGCCCGCCGCGGTCTCTACCCCGGCATCCCCGACTCCGAGGTCGAGCTGGCGCTCATCATGGCCGCCCGCAGCTATGTCGAGGTCGACCCGGACTACTCCTACGTCGCCGCGCGCCTGCTGCTCGACAAGCTGCGACGCGAGGCCCTGACCTTCATCAGCGGCGTCTCCGACGCCGCCACCCAGTCCGAGATGCGCGGACGTTACGCCTCCTACCTGGGCGCCTACGTCGGCCGCGGCATCGACCTGGGCCAGCTCGACCCGGCTCTGGCCAAGTTCGACCTGGACCGCCTGGGCAAGGCCCTGCGCCCCGAGCGCGACGAGCAGTTCACGTTCCTGGGCCTCCAGACCCTGTACGACCGCTACTTCCTGCACAGCGACGAGACCCGCTACGAGCTGCCGCAGGCGTTCTTCATGCGCGTCGCCATGGGCCTGGCCCTCAACGAGGACGACCGCGAGGCCCGCGCCATCGAGTTCTACGAGCTGCTGTCCTCGTTCGACTTCATGGCCTCCACGCCCACCCTGTTCAACTCCGGCACGGTGCGCGCCCAGCTCTCCTCCTGCTTCCTCACCACCATCGGTGACGACCTCCAGGCGATCTTCCACGGCATCAGCAACAACGCGATGCTGTCCAAGTACTCCGGCGGTCTGGGCAACGACTGGACCCCGGTCCGCGGCCTGGGCTCCCACATCAAGGGCACCAACGGCAAGAGCCAGGGCGTCGTCCCGTTCCTGAAGATCGCCAACGACACCGCGGTGGCGGTCAACCAGGGCGGCAAGCGCAAGGGCGCCGTGTGCGCCTACCTGGAGACCTGGCACATCGACATCGAGGAATTCCTCGACCTGCGCAAGAACACCGGTGACGAGCGCCGCCGCACCCACGACATGAACACCGCGAACTGGGTTCCGGACCTGTTCATGCAGCGGGTGGAGCAGGACGGCCAGTGGACCCTGTTCTCGCCGAACGAGGTCCCCGAACTGCACGACCTGTACGGCAACGACTTCGCCGAGGCCTACGCCGCCTACGAGAAGGCCGCGGACGAGGGCCGCATCAAGGTCCACAAGCGGGTCCGCGCCGTCGACCTGTGGCGCCGCATGCTCACCATGCTGTTCGAGACGGGCCACCCCTGGATCACCTTCAAGGACCCGTCGAACCTGCGCTCCCCGCAGCAGCACGTCGGCGTGGTGCACTCCTCCAACCTGTGCACCGAGATCACGCTCAACACGAACTCCGAAGAGGTCGCGGTCTGCAACCTGGGCTCGGTCAACCTGGCCCAGCACGTCGGACCCGACGGCATCGACGTCGAGCGCCTGCGCCGCACCGTCCGCACGGCCGTGCGCATGCTCGACAACGTCATCGACGTGAACTTCTACACGATCCCCGAGGCCGAGCGCGCCAACATGCGCCACCGTCCCGTGGGCCTGGGTCTCATGGGCTTCCAGGACGCGCTGTTCAAGCTGCGTCTGCCCTACTCCTCCCGCAGCGCCGTGGAGTTCGCCGACGAGAGCATGGAGCTCATCAGCTACCACGCCATCGAGGCCTCCATGGAACTGGCCGCCGAGCGCGGCGCCTACGAGACCTTTGAGGGCTCGCTGTGGAGCCAGGGCATCCTGCCCATCGACTCCGTGCGTCTGCTCGCCAAGGAGCGCGGCGGCGAGCTCGACATGGACCGCGGCCAGACCCTCGACTGGTTCTCGCTGCGCGAGAAGGTCAAGCGGACCGGCATGCGCAACTCCAACGTGATGGCGATCGCGCCCACCGCGACCATCGCCAACATCACCGGCGTCAGCCAGTCGATCGAGCCGGTCTACCGCAACCTGTTCGTCAAGTCGAACATGTCCGGCGACTTCACCGTCGTCAACGACTACCTGGTCCGCGACCTCAAGGAGCGCGGTCTGTGGGACGAGGACATGGTCTCGCAGCTCAAGCTGCACGACGGCAGCCTCGGCGCGATCGCCCGCGTTCCGGACGACCTGAAGGCGCTGTACGCCACCGCCTTCGAGGTCGACCCGAACTGGCTCGTGGACGCCGGATCGCGTCGCCAGAAGTGGATCGACCAGGCCCAGTCGCTCAACCTGTACATGGCCGCCCCCAGCGGTAAGAAGCTGGACGCCCTGTACCGCCGTGCCTGGCGCTCCGGTCTCAAGACCACCTACTACCTGCGTTCGCAGAGCGCCACCCACGTGGAGAAGAGCACCATCAAGGGGACCGACGGCCGTCTCAACGCGGTCGCCGCGACCCCGGCTGCCGCCCCGGCCCCGGCCCCGGCGGCCGTCGTCCACCCGGAGCCCGTGGCCGAGCCCGAGCCGATCGAGGACGAGTTCGAGATCGTCGACGGGCAGGCCTGCTCCATCGACGACCCCGAGTGCGAGGCCTGCCAGTAGGTCCCCTCGGCCCTTCCGGCCGCGACGACTCCTCGGCCGCCCGCCCCCGCCCGGGGCGGGCGGCCCTCTCCACCCCACGAAGCGCTTCCGGGCACTCCCGGAGAAGGAAAGACACCATGACCGTGACCTCTGAGAACACCGCGAGCGCCACCAGCGGCCTCGGCGAGATCGAGCGCGACGCCGCGCGCGTCAACGTCGACGACAAGGCGATGATCAACGCCCGCGCCGACGTCAACCAGCTCCTCCCGCTCAAGTACACGTGGGCTTGGGAGAAGTACCTCTCCGGGTGCAACAACCACTGGATGCCCACCGAGGTCGCGATGCAGGCCGACATCGCCCTGTGGAAGTCCCGTGACGGGCTGACCGAGGACGAGCGCCTCATGCTCAAGCGCAACCTGGGCTTCTTCGCCACCGCGGAATCGCTGGTCGCCAACAACATCGTCCTGGCCGTGTACCGCCAGCTCACCAACCCCGAGTGCCGCCAGTACCTGCTGCGCCAGGCGTTCGAGGAGGCCGTGCACACCCACACCTTCCAGTACATCTGCGAGAGCCTCGGCCTGGACGAGGGCGAGCTCTTCAACATGTACCGGGAGGTTCCGTCCATCACCGCGAAGGACGCCTGGGCGCTCAAGTACACGCAGAACCTGGAGAACCCGGACTTCCGCACTGGCACCCCCGAGGCGGACCGGGCGTTCCTGCGCGACCTCGTGGCGTTCTACGTGATCTTCGAGGGCATGTGGTTCTACACCGGCTTCGCGCAGATCCTGTCGCTGGGCCGGCGCAACAAGATGGTCGGCATCGCCGAGCAGTACCAGTACATCCTGCGCGACGAGTCGATCCACCTGAACTTCGGCATCGACGTGATCAACCAGATCAAGATCGAGAACCCGCACCTGTGGACCGAGGAGTTCCAGGCCGAGGTCCGGCAGATGCTGACCGACGCCTGCGAGCTGGAGGTCGCCTACGGGCGCGAGACCATGCCGCGCGGCATCCTGGGCCTCAACGGTGACCTGTGCGAGAAGTACATGCACTTCATCACCGACCGCCGCGCCGAGCAGATCGGCCTGGCCCCCATCTTCGGGGAGACGGAGAACCCGTTCCCCTGGATGAGCGAGATGATGGACCTCCAGAAGGAGAAGAACTTCTTCGAGACCCGCGTGATCGAGTACCAGACCGGCGGCGGCCTGGACTGGGACTAGCCTCCGCGCGGTCCCCACGAACCCGGCCCTTCTCCCCCATCGGCGGTGGGGGAGGGGGGCCGTTCACGTTCCCGGGGCCCGATGCGGGCCGACCGGGGCGGCCTCCCACCGTTCGAGATGAACGGCACGCGACGGAAGTGGGCGAACCGCCTCCCTCGGGCGGTTCGGACAGTACCTTTCTCCTGGGAGGGCTTCGCCCTCCTGCTCCGGTGGCCCGGGTCGAGGCGCGCGACCCGGGCCACCGGCCTGTCCGGCCCGCCCAGCGCGGCCCCGCCGCCCCGCGTCGGGAGCGGATCCCGGTCGCCGGCCCCTCCCCGAGGACGTCCGATGAATATGTCAAAGGGCGGATGTATAAACCGACAGCAAGGCATGAAACACCCGGCTTTCAGGGGCCTTCGCGGTGGCACTCCGATGATTCGCGTAGGCCATCGGCAATGTTATGGAAAAGCGACCACACTGGTCTCGCCCGTCACTTGCCTTCTACTTCGGGCCGTGAAAAAAAGATCAGGTGTTTGGTGCGCCCGGCGTGGGGTAGACGACAGGGCTCTGCCGGTTCGGGGCACTCTGCTCTTTGGACCGCCATATTTCTTGTGAATAATCCCTTTTTCCTTGTGCTGGGCATGCCTTTTTGTCGGCATATCGGTCAGAGTGGACGGATAATGATCAACAGCCCGGAAAAGGGTTCGGATTTCTTCGGCCGGTGGCGGAAGTCGCGCTATTCTTATGATGTGGGTGCGTGCTGTGAAGTGCTGAACCTGGAATCCGGGGAATCGTACTTCCGGGATTCGGTGAACCCGGACCTGGCGCGGCTCGGATTCAAGAACGACGAATGGTCCACCTTCCTGGCCACGGCCAAGCGCTGAAATCCTTCTCCGTTCTCCTCTTATACGACCATCACGGGTAGGACATCGCAGTCCTGACGGGTGTACGAGGACATGGAGGCCACGGAGGGGTGGGCGGAGCCGAAACGCTCGGCGAGGGTCCGGCGCAGCTCCGACCACTCCTCCTTCACGTCCTCGCCCAGGGTGTGCCTGCTCACCAGATGATTGCGCCGGGCGGTCAGCAGGATGGGGTGCGTGTCCGCCACGAGGTCGCGACAGCCCGCCTCGGTCAGGGCGTCCAGCTCACGGGCGTCGGCGTGACGCTCCGACCCGTACAGGTCCGTCGCCAGGTTGAGCGCCGCGGGCAGGGTGGTGAACGATCCCGGCCCGTAGATCCTCTGAAGACGCTCCAGAGCGGCCTGATCCATGACCGCCGCCCGGGTGAACGCCCCTTGGGCGCGCAGCACGATCCCGATGCCCACACGGGCCCAGGCCGGGAACGGGTGACCGTCGGGGAACCGCTCGTCGGTCGGGGGCAGGACGCGCCGCGCCTCCTCCGCCGCCTCGTCCCGGCGACCCGCCCGGGTCAGCGTCACCATGTGCACCACCCGGCAGTACAGCGTCTGGCGCACCGTCGGCGGGTAGTGGCGTCGGTAGAGGGCGAGCGCCCGGGAGGAGTACTCCAGCCCCGTCTCGGTGTCGCCGAGGTCGCGGTGGACCAGCGCCAGGAACAACAGTCCCTGAAGGGCGTGCGGGGTCTCGGCGGCCGAGATCGCCTCGAACCGTTCCATGCACTCCTCCAGGCGGTCGCGCGCCTCCTCCCAGCGCCCGAGGGACATCAGGGTCAGCCCCAGGTTGAGGTCGGTGCGCAGGGTCGGCACGCTGTCGGGCCCCAGCAGGGCGGCGCGTTCGCGCAGGTTGCGCTCGGAGACCAGGAGCGCCTGGTCGAACCTCCCCTGTTCCTGGAGCACCTGGGCGTAGTCGTGCGCCGCCTCCAGGGTGTGGGCGTCCGGCTCGGACCCGGTGCGGGCGCGCCGGTGCTCCAGGATCTGCTCGAAGAGGTGCTCGGCCTCGTCGAACCGGGCGAGTCCGCTCAGGGCGATGGCCACCGCCCGCAGCGCCTCCAGGGTCTCGTCTGCCTCCGGTCCGCCCCGGTCGAGCTGTTCCCGGTGGATGTCGCGCGCCTCCGCCAGGGCGGTCGCGTACTCGCTGTGGATCCGCCGGATCTTGTTGCGCCGCAGACGGGCGTGCATCAGGGACGCCGGGTCGTCCCCCCACGCGTTGACGGCCTGGTCGGCCACGCCCACGGCCTTGGGGTACTCGCCGGTCTCGGTGAGGAAGTCGATCACGTTGAGGACCAGGGAACGCACCCTCGGGTCACGGCTCGACCAGGCCTGGGACTCCTTCACGTGGGCGTGCAGCACCAGGTAACGGTCGCGGTGCGCCGGGTCGGCGGGCTCTCCCGGGTCGTTGTGGGCCAGGACCCGCCGGGCCAGCTCCCGGTAGCGCAGTTTCTCCACCAGGGGCATCGAGTCCCGGATCACCTCCTGGAACAGTTCGTGCAGGTGGAAGGTGTCGTTGCCGGGGTCGACGGAGACGAGTCTGCGCCGCCGCATGAACTCCAGGACCCGATCCAGGCGGACCTCGTCGCCGAACGGCCCCCTCCGCCCAGGGGCGTCCCCCAGGCCGCGGGCCCGGGTGAAGAAGGACCGCGACAACGGCAGCGGGGCCAGGAAGGCGCACAGGCGCACGAGTTCGACCACCGCTCGGCCGGTGTCGTCGTCGGTGTCCCCGAGCAGTTCCTCGGCCTGGATCGCCCAGGCCGCCGCCAAGGGCGCGGTGTGCTCGTCGTCGGTGCCCATCCGGGTCACCATGTCGGTGTAGCGCTCCTGGAAGCGCTCGAAGAACTCCTCGGTCTCCAGCGGGGACTCCCGTAGGAACGCACCGACCTGCGACAGGGCCAGGGGCAGGTGTTCGAGGTGCTCGGCCAGGCGCTCGCCGGTGCCGAGCGGCTCCACGCGTTCGGGGCACACCTTGCGCAGCAGGGACAGGCTCTCGGCGGTGTCCAGCCGGGGCACGACCCGTCCGTCGATGAGACGGCCGACCCGGTTCCACCGTGGGCGCCGGTGGTCCCGGCTCGTGATGAGGACCCGGCCGGGCCCTCCCTCGGGCACGTAGTCGGAGACCAGGGTCTCGATGTCCGCCGCCCCGTCGAACACCAGCAGCCACGAACCGATCCGCGGGTCGCGGGTGAGGGCCCGGCGCACCCCCTGCACGGTGCGGGCGATGTGGTCGTGGGAGACCGTCAGCCCGATCTGCTCGGCCAGGCGCAGAAAGGAGCCGTTGGCGTCGATGTCGGTGGCGGCGGGCACCCACCAGATCAGGTCGTAGTGCTCGGCGTACCGATGCGCGTACTGGCGGGCGATGAGGCTCTTGCCGACACCGCTTCCGCCGCCGATCAGGTAGCGGGCCCCCTCGCGCCTTTGCAGGGCTTCGTGGATCTGTTCGAGGATCGCCTCGCGGCCGGTGAAATCGGGATCGGCGGGGGGAACGCCGCCCATCACCGGTGGATGGTCGCGGCTCCCACCGATCGGGCCGGTTCCGCTCGTCATGGTCCTCCCGCTTTCTGTGCGGCGGCTCGGGAAGGCCGTTCGTCCACGATTCTCGGACGGATGGGGGCGTCGGAGGTGGGGAGACGGTCGAGGAGCGGCTGCGGGGTGGCCCCGGTTCCGCCTGATTCCAGGCTAGGCGGCGGCTCTGGGGATGTCGATACTCGTCCACGTCCTGTGGACGGAAGGGCGGGAGCCGACATCGGCGACCCGGCCGGCCGAACCGCGCTCGGTCATTTGTCCCAGCGGACGAAACCATGGGCCCCGGCATGGCTCAGCGGACAATAATGGCCGGTCAAAGACTCAGCGAGGTCTCGAAGTGGTGTTTTTCCGAGCCCGGGTGTTGTGACCTGATGAACAAAAGGTGATGATCCGGGACAGTGAACATAAAGAACGCGTGAGCACTCCTCGCGCGTCGTCCAGGAAAGGAGGGTGGCCTTGACCGAGTCCATGCTCTGGTCCACCGGCGCCTTCGGCGTCTACCTCATCGCCATGGTCGCCATCGGCCTGTGGGCCTACAAGCGCACCGTCTCCCAATCGGACTTCGTCCTAGGCGGACGTCGGCTCAACAGCTGGGTGGCGGGCCTGAGCGCCAACGCCAGCGACTTCAGCGGCTGGCTGCTGCTGGGCCTGCCCGGCGCCATCTACGTCTCCGGCCTGGGTGAGGCCTGGATCGCCGTCGGATTGGCCTGTGGCTTCGCCGGAAGCTGGATCCTCCTGGCCCCGCGCCTGCGGGTCTACACCCAGCGGGTGACCGACGCCCGGGTCGGCGGCGATTCCGACTCGCTGACCCTGCCCTCCTTCCTGGAGAACCGCTTCAACGACCCCACCCGCCTGCTGCGCGGTGTGTCGTCGCTCCTCATCATCGTCTTCTACTTCTTCTACGTCGCCTCCGGCCTGGTCGCCATGGCCGCCCTGTTCGACCAGATCTTCGGTCTGGACCCGGCCCCGGCCATCGCCATCGGTGTCGGCATCGTGGTGCTGTACACGGTGCTCGGCGGGTTCCTCGCCGTCTCCTACACCGACGTGGTCCAGGCCGCGATGATGTGGCTGGCCCTGCTCATCGTCCCGGTCCTGGCGATCACCGCCCTGGGCGGGTTCTCCGGACTGGCCGACGGGGTCGCGGCCAAGAGCGACGGCCTGCTCTCGGCGGTGGGCGGCACCTCCCTGGACACCGACCTCGGACAGTGGGTGTCCACCGACACCCTGGGCTGGGTCGTCATCGTCTCCGGTCTGGCCTGGGGCCTGGGCTACTTCGGCCAGCCCCACATCCTCGCCCGGTACATGGGCATCCGCTCGGTCAAGGACATCCCGGCCGCCGCCACCATCAGCGTGACCTGGGCGATCAGCGCGATGGCCTTGGCCGTCCTGGTCGGCTTCATCGGCATCGCCCAGTTCGAGACGCCGCTGGACTCCCCCGAGCAGGTGTTCCCCCGCCTGATCGAGGCACTGTCCCACCCGCTGGTCGCCGGTGTGCTGCTCGCCGCCATCCTGGCCGCCGTGATGAGCACCGCCGACTCCCAGTTGCTGGTGGCGTCCTCGTCCCTGACCGAGGACGGCTACCGGGCGTTCGTCGACCGCGACGCCGACCCCAGGACCCTGCTGTGGATCAGCCGCGGCGCCGTGGTCGCCGTGGCCCTGGCCGCGGCCGGCATCGCCCTGTGGGGGAACAGCTCGGTGATGGACCTGGTCGGTTACGCCTGGGCCGGGTTCGGCGCCGGGTTCGGCCCGATCCTGCTGCTGTCGGTGTTCTGGAAGCGTATGACCTGGACCGGTGCGCTGGCGGGCATGATCGCGGGAGGCGGCACCGCCATCCTGTGGGACATCCTGGACGAGGCCTTCTTCGGCATCGGCCTGTACGCGATGGTCCCGGCCGCGATCCTGAGCTTCGCCGCCATCTTCGTGTTCAACGGCCTGGGCAGGGTCAGCGACCAGATGGCCGCCGACTTCGACCGGGTCGAGGCCGAGGTCCGCTCCGGCGAGGAGGGCGGTTCCGCCGTCGCCTCGGAGGACGCCAAGGCCTGACGGTCGTCCACCGCACGGCGGATCCGGGGTCCGCGTCACCTGACGCGGGCCCCGTCCCGTTCCGGTGAGGACCTGCGGGCACCCGCCCTGGCGCGCGTGTCGCGGGAGCGGTAGAACGGTGACATGTCGTCACCGAAGGAACACCCGGCCGCGTGGGCCCGGACCGACGTCCCGGAAGGGCTCGGACTGGGCGCGCTCATGCCCGAGCCCGACGGTTACCGCCTGGAGGCTGGGGAGGCCGTCGTCGACGGCGGCGCCGGATACTTCGTGCGGTTCGGTGTGCGCGCCGATCTGGCCTGGGCCACCCGCGAGGTGCGCGTGGAGGTGATCTCCGCACGCGGACTGACCTCGGTCCTGCTCAACGCGCAGGGCGGTCACTGGACCGACGCCGAGGGCCGCCCCCTGCCCGAACTGGTCGGTTGCCTGGACGTGGACGTGGCCGCCACCCCGCTCACCAACACCCTGCCGATCCGTCGGCTGGGCCTGCGTCCGGGCGAGTACCGCGACATCGCGGTGGTCTGGATCGACGTGCCGTCGCTGCGGGTCAGACGGGTCCGGCAGCGTTACACCCGCCACCCGGCCGAGAACGGGCTGGAGGTCTACACCTACCGCGACCCGCTGCACGGGGAGTACCGATTGTCGGTGGACGGCGACGGCGTGGTCGTCGATTACGAGCGGTTCGCCCGCCGGTTGCGCGAGGGCGGGACGGCCGTCGAGTGGTCCGCCGGTGTCACGTCCGGTGTTGCGGACGGGTGATAATCGGCGAACAGCCGTACCGCAATCCCAGATTTCGGGGGACACCACGTGACCGACACAGAGCTCAGCCGGGACCGCCGTGAGATCATCCGCGACCTGGAGGTCTCCGCGGACTTCGACGCGCACGCCGAGATCGAGCGGCGCGTCTCCTTCCTCGCCGAGCGTCTGACCACCACCGGCACCACCGCCCTGGTCCTGGGCATCAGCGGCGGCGTCGACTCCCTCACCGCCGGCCGACTGTGCCGACTGGCCGTGGACCGGGTCCGCGCGGCCGGCGGCACCGCCGAGTACATCGCCATGCGCCTGCCCCACGGTGAGCAGAAGGACGAGGACGACGCGACCCGCGCCGTGGGGTTCACCGAGCCCGACCGCCTCCTCACCGTCGACATCCGCCCCGCCACCGAGGCCATGGCCGCGTCCCTGCGCGCGGCCGGCATGACCTACCCGGACGAGGGCGTCGAGGACTTCGTCATCGGCAACGTCAAGGCCCGCCAGCGCATGATCGCCCAGTACGCGGTCGCCGGGGGAGTGCGCGGACTGGTGGTCGGCACCGACCACGCCGCCGAGGCGGTCACCGGGTTCTTCACCAAGTACGGCGACGGCGGCGCGGACCTCGTTCCGCTCACCGGGCTCACCAAGCGCCGGGTGCGGGCCGTCGCCGCGACCCTGGGCGCCCCCGAGGATCTGGTGCACAAGATCCCCACCGCCGACCTGGAATCGCTCTCCCCGCAGAAGCCGGACGAGGAGGCGCTCGGTCTCACCTATGAGCGGATCGACGACTTCCTGGAGGGGCTGCCCGTCCCCGCCTCGGTCGAGGAGGCGTTGGTGGCCCGCTACCGGGCCACCGCCCACAAGCGCGCCCTGCCCACCGCCCCCTGAGTCACGGGCCCCCGCCCCCGACCCGTGGTGGTGCGCGCACCACCATTCGCGGTCGGGGCAACCGCCCCTGGTAAAGAGGCATCAGATCCATCGCGATCCTCGGTCGATCACACCTAAGGTCGTGGAGTACGACGTGCCGGGCCTCTGAGGTCGATCACCCCGATCTCGGCGCGATTCCTTCTACGGGTGCCGACACACGCGCCCTCCCCCTGAAACCGGCCGGTACGGCCCGCGCCCCGGACACGCGCGTGTCCCACGGCCGGTACCGGCAGGAAGATCCAAGGAGTGATCGGATGACCGTGACCGCAGGCCATGAGGGCCCGCCGACCACGACGACGGCCCGGACCCTCACGGGCGTCGAGTCGCGCGACGTCCCCGCCGTCGGCCGGGACCGCTTCCTCGACGTCCTTCGCCTGTTCGTCATGGTGCTGGTGGTCATGCAGCACTGGTGGCTCCCCGTCCTGGCGCAGAACCAGGGCATGCTCGACGCCGGCAGTGTGCTGTCCACCCAGGGCGGGTTCGCCCTCACCTGGGTCTCCCAGGTGATGCCGCTGATCTTCTTCGTCGGGGGTGCCGCGAACCTCATCAGCTGGCGGTCCGCCTCGGGCAAGGGCGTCACTGCGGCCACCTGGTACGCCCGACGCCTTCGCCGGCTCGCCTGGCCGGTGGTCCCCTTGGCGGCCCTGTGGATCGTCGCCTCCCACGTGCTGGTGCTCGGCGGCGCGCCCGCCCAGCCGGTGCTGGTGGGCGCGGGGGCAGCGGGCATGGTGCTGTGGTTCCTGGCGGTGTACGTGCTGGTGGTCGTGGCCACTCCCGTGCTCTCCCTGGCCCACGAGCGGTTCGGCGCCTGGACCCTGCTGGCCTTGCTGACCGGCGCGATCGCCGTCGACCTGATCCGGTTCGGCACCGGAACGGAGTGGGTGGGCTACCTCAACGTCGCGTTCGTCTGGTTGGGCGTGCACCAGCTGGGCTTCTCCTACGTGACCGGGCGGATCCGTCGCCGGCACGCGGCGATGCTGGCCGGCGCCGGCGTGGCCGTGGCGCTCGGCCTGGTGGCGTTCGGTCCCTACTCGGTGAACATGACGGGCGTGTTCGCCGCCGAGACCTCCAACGTGGCTCCGCCGACCCTGGTGCTGGCGGCTCTGGGCGCGTTGCAGGTCGGTGTGGCCGTGCTGGCTCGCGAGGTGATCGGAACCTGGGCGGACCGGCCCGTGACGGCGCGTCTGCTGGACCGGATCTGCCCGCAGTTGATGACGGTCTACCTGTGGCACATGCTGCCGATCAGCGTGGTCGCCGGGGTCGTGGTGTTCGGCCTGGGCATCGACACCCCCGAACCGATGACCGGCCTGTGGCTGCTGTGGGGCGTCCTGGGGGTGGCGGTGCTGGTTCCGCTGATCCTGCCGCTGGCCCACTGGGCGGTGCGGTTCGAGAACCCGCCCAAGGTCCTCTCCGGTTCGCCGGGGATGATCCGGGTGCTGGTGGCGGCGGCCCTGGTCGGCGGTGGTCTGCTGACCCTGACGGTGACCGGCCTGGGTCTGGGCTGGGGGCCGCTTGCCGGCCTGCTCATGGTGCTCTGCGGAGTGGTCCTCACCCGGTCACCGGACCGTGCCCGACCGTAGTCGACGAGTGAGGAAACGACAGTTCCCGTTCAGGTTCCCGTCATGTCGAGGGGAGCCGCGGGCCGACCCGGGGTAGACCAGGCGTCATGGATCCGACACGCATCGCCTTCGAGGGAGGGGGGACGGGCCGCCCGCTGGTCCTGTTGCACGGACTGGGCGACCGTCGCCAGAGCTGGAGCGCCGTGGTGCCCAGGCTCACCGAGGACTACCGCGTCTTCTGCGTCGATCTGCCGGGGTTCGGGCGGACCCCGGCGCCGCCGCCCGGGGAGCCCTACGACGTCTTCACGATGACCGAGGCGGTGGAGGCGTTCTGCCGGCTCCACCAGCTGGAGAATCCGCATCTGGCGGGCAATTCGCTGGGCGGGTCCATCGCCCTCGAACTCGGTGCCCGCGGGCTGGCCGGTTCGGTGACGGTGTTCTCGCCCGCGGGGTTCTCCGGCGACCTGGGCCGGTGGGGGCTGCGCACGGTGGGCACCTTCGCGAACCTGGCCGCCCGCGTGCCCATGCCGCTCAAGGAGCGGTTGGCGAGCACGCCGCCGGCCCGGGCGCTGGCCCGGACCGTGCTGCGCGGGGATCCCTCCTCCCCGGAGGCCAAGGCGACGCGCTTCAGCGTCCGGGGTCTCCAGGAGGGCGCGCCGTTCATCCGGATGATCCCGCACATCGCGGAGTACGACTTCGAGGCGGGGCCGATCGACTGCCCGGTCACGATCGCCTGGGGCGACCGGGACCGCACCCTGCTGCCCTCCAGCGCCGAACACGCGCACCGGCGGGTGCCCGGTGCCCGGATGGTCTCCCTGCTCGGCAGCGGGCACATTCCGATGGCGGACGACCCGATCTCGGTCGCGGAGCACATCAAGTGGACCTGCCGCGCGGCCGACCTGGGCCATCGCCGGGCCGTGCGGTCGGCTTCACGGCCTCATTAGGGAGGGGGGACGATGACCTGCCCGGTCCTGTGTGTCAACGTTGTCCTTGTCCGTGTCGGTCGCCCCGCATCCGTGACGCGGGCGGGGGCTGGAGGAGGCAAGGGAATTTGACCGTGAAGCATCGTCCCCCGGGGGACCCCCGTCGGCTCGGGGATGAGGAACGGCGCCTGCGCCAGTTCGCCGCGGGTTCGGTCGTGCCGGACGGGTTCGGCGCGCTCGACGCGCACGGCCGGGTCGAACCGGACCGGCCCGTGGAGACGTGGATCAGCGCGCGGATGACGCACGTGTTCTCGCTGGCCCTGCTGCGGGGCGACCGGGACGCCGCGCGCGCGGCCGACCACGGTGTGCGGGCGCTGACCGAGGGGCCGCTCCGTGACACCGAGCGGGACGGCTGGTTCGACGCGATCCCCCGGGAGCGCTCCCAAGGCCGGAAGTCCGCCTATCCGCACACCTTCGTGGTGCTCGCCGCCGCCACCGCGACCCTCGCCGGCCGGCCCGGTGCCCGCGCCCTGCTCGAAGACGCGCTGCGGGTCGTCGAGACCCGTTTCTGGGACGCGTCGGCCGGCGCGCTCCTGGAGGGCTGGGACGCCGACTGGACCGAGACCGAGGACTATCGGGGCGCCAACAGCAACATGCACGCGGTGGAGGCCTTCCTGGCCGCCGCCGACGCCACCGGTGACATCGTGTGGACCCGGCGGGCACTGGCCATCGCCGAACGCCTCGTCCACGGAGTGGCCGCCGACCACGACTGGCGGCTCCCCGAGCACTTCACCGCCGACTGGGAACCGCTCCCCGACTACAACCGGGATCATCCCGACCACCCCTTCCGGCCCTTCGGGAGCACCACCGGCCACCTGTTGGAATGGTCCCGGCTGCTGGTGCACCTGGAGATCGCGCTCACCCGGGCGGGAGAGGCGGTCCCCGGCTGGCTGCGCACCGACGCCGAGGCCCTGTTCTCCCACGCGGTCCGGCGCGGCTGGAACGTGGACGGGGCCGAGGGCTTCGTCTACACCCTCGACTGGAACGACCGGCCGGTCGTGCGCGAACGCATGCACTGGGTGGACGCCGAGGCCACCATGGCCGCCTGGGCCCTGGCCCGCCACACCGGCGACCGCGCGCACCTGGAGCACTACGAGCGCTGGTGGGACCACATCGAGCGCCACCACATCGACGTCGAGAACGGTAGCTGGCACCACGAGCTGGACCCGGAGAACCGGCCCGCGGCCACGGTCTGGCCGGGCAAGCCCGACGTCTACCACGCCTACCAGGCCGCCCTGCTGCCGCAGATCCCGTTGTCCACCTCGCTCGCCGCCGGGGTGATCGAGCACACCGACCCCCACCTGGTCGTGGTCGGCGAGAACGTCATGGACCTGCTGCCCGCCCCGGGCGGCCCCGGAGCGCTGCGGGCCGTGCCGGGCGGCGGACCGGCCAACACCGCGGTGGCGGCCCGCCGCCTCGGGGTCCCCACCCGGTTCCTGGCCCGTATCGGCTCGGACGGGTTCGGCCGGATGATCCGCGGCCGACTGCTGGTGGAGGGGCTCGACCCGGTCGGGCTGCTCCCCGCGGAGGAACCGTCGGCGCTGGCGCTGGCCGGATTGGGCGCGGACGGCTCGGCGGTCTACGACTTCCGGATGGACGACGCGGCCGACTGGCGATGGCGTCCCGGCGAACTGCCGGAGGAACTGGAACCGGGGGTGCGCGCCCTGCACGCGGCCTCCCTGGCCCTGTTCCGGGAACCGGGCGCCGGGTTCGTCGAGGCGCTGCTGCGCCGCGAACACGGTCGAGGGCGGGTCACCGTCACCCTCGACCCGAACATCCGGCCGGGCGTGATCGGTGACCCCGAGGCCGCCCGCGCGTTGGCCCTGCGCCATGTCGCGCAGGCGCACGTGGTGAAGGCCAGCGACGAGGACCTCGCGTTCCTGTACCCGGATCTGACACCGGAGGAGGCGGCCGACGCCCTGGTGGCGCTGGGCCCCTCGCTCGTGGTGGTCACCCTCGGGGCGACGGGCGCGTTCGCCCTCTCGCGCGGGGTGCGGGCCGAGGTGTCCGCACCCAGGGTCGAGGTCGTCGACACCGTGGGCGCGGGCGACACGTTCATGGGGGCGTTGCTGGCCTGGCTGGACGCCCACGACCGGTTGGGGTACGACCCCCGGGCCCGGTTGGCCGACCTGGCGGAGGCGGACCTGACGGAGATGCTGGGCTTCGCCGCCCGGGCCGCCGCCGTCACCGTCACCCGGGAGGGCGCCGACCCGCCGGTCACCGCCGACCTGGCCTGATACGGGTCACAGCCCTTGGAGGGTGTGGTCGACGAGGTGGTCCACGACGTCGGTGAGCCGCCCCCGACGCGCGTGGGCCGCCCGTTGGCGGGCCGCCCCCGATCCCCGACGGCGCAGCCGGTCCAAGAGGTCGGCGGCCAGGTCGGCGTCGCCGTTGGCGCTCAGTCCGGGCAGTGCGGTGGCCAGCAGTCTGTCCATGGCCACCGCCGCGGGGAGGGTCTCCCCGGTGAGCGGGTCGGGGACCACGCCCTCCAGCCCGTCGCGGGCCGCCCGCCACATGGCGGCCCGCAGGGCCGTGTCGGGCACCTCGGGCACGGGGACACCCCGATCGACGTCGGTGAGGACCCGGGAGACCAGTCCCCGGGTCAGGACGGCGAACAGCAGGGCCTCCTCGGCGGTGGCGGCCACGTCGCCCACCCGGATCTCCAGGGTGGGCAGGTGCTCCGAGAGACGGACGTCCCAATAGACCATGTGACGATCCAGGATCGCCCCCGACGCGGCCAGGGCGCGCACGGCCCGTTCGTGGTCGTCGAGGGAGCGCATCCGCGGCGGCGGCCCCGCCGACGGCAGTCGGTTCCAGGTGATGGTGCGCCAACTGGCGTGTCCGGTGTCGCGGCCGTTGTGGAAGGGCGAGTTCGCCGACATCGCCACCAGGAAGGGCAGCCACCGGCGCAGGTGGCCGACGGTCAGGACGGCGTTCTCCCGGTCGGGGATCCCCACGTGCACATGGCAGCCGCACACGATGTGCGATTCGCGCAACGCCCCGAAGTGGGCGGCGATCTCGGCGTAACGGGCTCCGTCGCTGATGACGACGCTCGACGGGTCGCCCAGGACGGCTGTCCCGGAGGCCACCACGGCCAGGCCGGCGACCTCGGCGGCCTGGGCCAGTTCGCGTCGGGCCTCGCGCAGGAACCGGCGGGCGTCCTCGGCGCCGCCGCACACGGGACTGTTGGCCTCCACCTGGGCCCGGCTGAACTCGCCGCACAGTCGATCGTCCATCCGGGTACGGGCGAGCAGGTCGGGAGCACGGGAGAGGATGCGGCGCGTGCGCGGGTCGACGACGAAGAACTCCTCCTCGACACCGAAAGTGGGCGGGGCGACCTGGGGGCGCAGGTCGTGTGCGACCAGGGAGTGGTTCCGCATCGAATGTCGTTCCCTCCTGCCGTCGGGTGCGTCCCCGCACTGATATCCCGGGCGGGACGGCCGCGACAGTGTCCCGGAGAGGACAAAAAGCTATCCGGCGATATGTGTGTCCCTTTTGTCCGCTTCGCGGGGTCGGGTCTCCCCCGCGTTACGGCTTGATAAACGCCATGTTCGGTCGGAGGGGCGCGAGAGGCCGTCCGATGGTGATCCCCATCACCTTTACTCGGCGCGGAATCCCAGGTGGAACAGGGGGAGCAGGTGTCCCCGGGGTCGTCTCCCCCGCCCTCGGTCCGGCCCGTTCCTTCGCGCGTGCGAGTCCGTGCGGGTATCGGTGAAACGACCAGTGTGACCGCCCGCACCTGCCGCAACGGGGGTTCGCTGTGCGAATCTGAGCCCGTGATCGGCAGAAACACCGACCCCCGGGCGACACGCCTGCGGGGCCGGGACAAGGAACTGCGGGTCCTCGCCGAAGTACTGGACGACGCGAGGGCTCGGCGCGGCGCGTCCCTCATCCTGACGGGCGGTCCGGGGCGCGGCAAGAGCGCGCTCCTCGCCCACCTGCGCGAGAACGCCGGTGATTTCACCGTCCTGCACTGCGGGGGTGTGCCCGACGAGGCCGATCTGCCCCTGGCCGGTCTCGAACGTCTGCTGCGCCCCCTGGCCCCGCACCCCGCACCCCTGGGCGAGGCCCTGACCCGGGGCCGGGTCGACGACCGGATGTCCCTGTCCCTGTCGCTGCTCGACCGGCTCACCACCGACGAGCCCCTCCTGGTGTGCGTCGACGACGCCGACCGGTTCGACGGTCCCTCCCTCGACGCGCTGGCCTTCGCGGCCCGTCGTCTGGCCGGCACCGCGACGGCGATCGTGTTCTCCGCCCGGGACGGCCGGATCAAGCCCGGAGCCGCCGACGCCCTCGTGCCCGGGATCCCCGAACGGCATCTCCACCTCCTGGAGGAGCGGGCGCTCCACGACATCCTCACCGACCGGGCGCCGGTCACCCTGCCGGCCTCCGCGCGCGCCGTCCTGGTGCGCTCCGCCCACGGCAACCCCGCCGTCCTCCTGGGGCACCTGGAATCGCCGTCGGGCGATCCCGAGGACCCCACCTCGGAGGCCCCGCGCCTGCCCGACCGGCTCCGTGCCGACCTGCTGTCCCCCTACCGCGACCTCCCCGAGCGCACCCGTTCCCTGCTGCTCCTGGCGGCCCTGGGCGAGGGGATCCCCCTCCACCTGCTGTCGCGGGCCGCCGGAGCGGAGGGCTCGGCGGTGGCCGACCTGGAGTCCGCCGAGGACCTCGGCCTGGTCCGGGTGGAGGACGACATCGTCGTCTTCACCGACCCCCTGGTGGGCCGGGCGTTCACCCAGGGGGCCCCGGCCGCCGCGGTGCGGGCGGCCCACCGGGCCCTGGCCGGGGTCACCGACCCCGATGCGGACCCGACGACGTTCGCCCGGCACACCGCCGCGGGCGCGGACGCCCCCGACGCGGACCTGGCCGACTCGGTGGTCGCCGTGGCGCGTCGGGCCAAGCGCGTGGAGGGCCGGACCGCCGCGGCCCTGGTCTACGAACGGGCCGCGGCCCTCACCCCCGACCCCGACATCCGCGCCTGCCGCCTGACCAGCGCCTCGTACGAGACGTACATGGCGGGCCGCTCCGAGCAGGCCGGACGGATCCTCTCCCGGGCCAGGCCGCTCGCGGTGACCGATCGGCGGCGCGTCCTGGTCGACCTGGTCGACGCCCAGATCGCGATGCGCGGCTCCAACGCGGTCGACGTCGCGGAGCGGCTCTACACGGTCGGCCGTGACCTCATTCCGCACGACCGCGGGCTGGCCCTGCGCACCCTGGTGCGCTCGGCCGACTCCGCCTCGCTGGCCGGGGACCCGGCCCGGCACGCCCGCGCCGCCAAGCTCGCGCTGCCCCTGGTCCGCGCCGACGATCCCGAACCGGTGCGCCTGGTCGCCGCCTTCCTGGAGGGGTGCAGCATCTCCTTCCGGGGTGATTACCCCGGCTCCACGCCCCTGCTGCGCGAGGCCACCCGGCTGGCCGAACTCGTCGACAAGCCGTCGGAACTGATCTGGTCGGGCATCGCCGGGCTGCGCCTGTCCGACGACCCGTTCGTCCGCCGGTCCACCACCCGCGCGGTGGAGGTCGCCCGGCTCACCGGGGAACGCGCGACGATCCCGGCCGCCCTGGGGTTCCTGGTGTTCTCCGAGTTCTGGAGCGGCCGGTTCCCCTCCGCCGCCGGGACCGCGCTCAACGGCCTGCGGGTCTCCCGGGAGAGCGGGCAGACCATCTGGGCCACCCAGCACCTGGCGTCCCTGGCGATGATCGCGGCCATCCAGGGCGACATCGACACCTGCCGGATCCGGGCGCGCGCCGTCGCCACCCAGGCGGGGGAGAACAGCCTGGGTCTGGCCGCCGCCCTGGCCTCGTGGGCGCTGGCCGTCCTGGAACTGTCGCGCGGCAACGCGGCGGAGGCCTTCTTCCGGTTGCGCTCCCTGGTCCACGCCGGTCCCGGACACGGGCACCCGACGATGCGGCTGCTCACGGCGCCGCACTTCGTCGAGGCGGCGACACGGATCGGCGAGATCGAGTGGGCGCGCACCTCCCTGGCCGGTTACCGCCGCTGGGCCGACGCGATCGGCTCGCCGAGCGCGATGGCCCTGGCCGAACGCGGCGCCGGTCTGCTGGCCCCGCCGGACGAGGCCGCCGACCACTTCGAGAGCGCCCTGGCCCTGCACCGGGCCTGCGGCGACGACGACGTCGAACACGCCCGCACCCAGCTGCTCTTCGGCGCCTTCCTGCGTCGGGCGCGGCTGCCGGGGCGGGCCCGCGAACACCTGCACAACGCGCAGGAGTCCTTCGAACGCTTCGGTGCCCGGCTGTGGGTCCGACAGACCCGCGCCGAGCTGCGCGCCCTCGGAACGGGGGAACGCGGTCCGGAGTCACCGTCCACGGGCGAGCTGACCGCGCAACAGCAGCAGATCGCCCGGTTGGTCGCCGAAGGCGCGACCAACCGCGAGGTGGCCGCGCACATGTTCATCAGCCCGCGCACGGTGGAGCACCACCTGCGCGGCATCTTCCGCAAGCTCGGCATCAGGTCCCGCGTGGACCTGGCCCGCCTCTTCAACTGATCATCCGGGGACACGGGCGACGATGCCCGACATCCCCTTCATACCAACCGGTCGGTATACCACGCCGATCCGCGACACGGAGAAAGGCGGGGTGAAAGGCATCCCATGACGACGACAGCGACCGAACACCTCCTGACCGCAGAGGGGATCACCGTCCGCTTCGGGGGACTGACCGCTCTCGACGACGTCGATCTGCGCGTCCGCCCGGGCGGTGTCACCGGACTCATCGGACCCAACGGGGCCGGCAAGACCACCCTGTTCAACGTGCTCTCCGGCGTCCTGCGCCCCACGTCGGGGACCATCACCTGGAAGGGGGCGCCGCCATCGAACCGTAGGACCCACCACCTGGCCCGCGCCGGGATCGCCCGCACCTTCCAGGGCCTCAACCTCTTCCCGCTGATGACGGTCCTGGACAACGTCGCGGTCGGCGCCGACCGCCTCGCGCGGGGAGGACCCCTCTCCCTCCTCACCGGGCTCGGCCGCCACCACCGGGACGAACGCGAACTGCGCGAACGCGCCATGGCCGCACTGGAGCGGTTCGGTGTCGCCGACACCGCGTACCGCCTTCCCGGCACCCTTCCCTACGGAGTCCAGAAGCAGGTCGCCCTCGCCCGCGCCTGCGTCGGCGATCCCGAACTGCTCCTGCTCGACGAACCCGCCGGCGGCCTGTCCGGCGGACAGATCGGCGATCTCGCCGCGCAGATCCGCGAACTGGGCCGGGACATGGCCGTCGTCCTGGTCGAGCACCACATGGACCTGGTCATGGAGGTCTGCGACCACATCGTGGTCCTCAACTTCGGCCGGGTCATCTCCACCGGAACCCCCGACGAGGTGCGCGCCGACCCCGAGGTCACCCGCGCCTACCTCGGCACCACCGACGATGGGAACGAATGATGAGCGCCCTGCTGGAGGTCGAGGACCTCACCGCCTCCTACGGCGCGATCCGCGCTCTCGACGGCGTCTCCTTCACCGTCCCCGAACGCGGCTTCCGGGCGAT
The DNA here is from genome assembly GCF_031845465.1 of Nocardiopsis lambiniae. Classification (NCBI taxonomy): domain Bacteria; kingdom Bacillati; phylum Actinomycetota; class Actinomycetes; order Streptosporangiales; family Nocardiopsidaceae; genus Nocardiopsis; species Nocardiopsis lambiniae. The sequence continues at coordinate 70,351 of NZ_JAVREP010000001.1, forward strand.
CCTGGGCGCCAACGGGGCGGGCAAGACCACCCTCCTGCGCACCATCACCGGTCTGCACCGCGCCGGATCCGGCCGGGTACTGCTCGACGGCGAGGACATCACCCGCCTGCCCGCCGACCGCGTCATCACCCGCGGCCTGGCCCACGTCCCCGAGGGCGGTGGCGTCATCACCGAACTGACGGTCGAGGAGAACCTGCGCCTGGGCGCGCTGTGGCGCACCTCCCGACGCGACCGCGCCACCGAGGCCGAGGTGCTGGAGCTGTTCCCGCCCCTGGTCGAACGGCTCGGCCGGTCCGCGGGCACCCTCTCCGGCGGCGAACGCCAGATGCTCGCCATCGGCCGCGCTCTCATGGCCCGCCCCCGGATCCTCCTGCTGGACGAGCCCTCCCTGGGCCTGGCGCCCCTGGTCACCAAACAGATCTTCACCCTCCTGCGCGACCTGCGCGAACGCACCGGGCTCACCGTCGTCCTGGTCGAGCAGAACGCCGCGGGCGCACTGGCCGCCACCGACAGCGGCGTCGTCCTCAACCAGGGCCGGGTGGCCGCCGAGGGCGACTCCGACGAGCTGCTCTCCGACGACCGCACGCGCCACGCCTACCTGGGCTTTTGAGCCCGGATCCCGAGGAGGACCCCCGATGGACCGCTTCGTCGACCTGACCTTGAGCGGATTGGCGTCCGGCGCGATCTACGCCGCTTTGGCGCTGTCCCTGGTCATCATCTACCAGGCCACCCGCCTGGTGAACTTCGCCCAACCCGCCATGGCGCTGGTCGCGGTCTACACCGCGGCCACCGTCGCCCCGCTCACCGGCTCCTACTGGATCGGCTTCATCGCCGCGCTCACCGTGGGCACCGCCGTCGGAGCCCTCGCCGAACGCTTCATCGTGCGGCCGATCGCCCGGACCTCCCAGCTCAACGCCATCATCGTCACGCTCGGCCTGCTCCTGATCGCCCAGGGCGGGGTCGGCATGATCTGGGGCAACCAGCAGCACGGGTTCGGCTACGCCTTCGACTACGTGGGCCGACTGTCCCCGGCGGACGTCTTCGCCCTCGTCTCGGTGGGCACCGTCGCCGTACTCCTGTTCTGCGTCTACCGCTTCACACCGCTGGGGCTACAGATGCGCGCCGCCGCCTTCCGGCCGGAGGCCGCCCGGCTCAGCGGGGTCAAGGTGGGGTTGATGCTCACCGCCGGGTGGGCGTTCTCCGCCCTCATCGCGGCCCTCGCCGGCATGCTCGCCGGCCCCCCGTTCATCTCGCCCAACGTGTTCGACATCGTTTTCGTCTACGGCATCACCGCGGCCGTCGTCGGCGGCCTGGACAGCCCGTTCGGCGCGATCATCGGCGGTCTGCTCGTCGGGCTCGGCATGTCCTACGTCTCCGGCTACGCCGGCCCCGAGCTGGCCACCCTCACCGCCCTCGCCCTCGTCGTCCTCGTGCTGAGCGTGCGTCCCGACGGCATCCTGTCCCGCCCGACCGCGCGAAAGGTGTAGCCATGTCCACGTCCGCCACCGAGCGCGAACAACGCGCCCCCGTGTCCGGCCCCGCGCCCACCGCCCGGTCCCCGCGCGAGCGTTGGCGCGCGCTGCCCTCCCCGCTGCGGCACCTCCTCCTCGCCGCTCTGGCGCTCGTCGTCGTCACCGGCCTGCTCCTGGTCACCGGCGACCTGACCGCGCTGCGCTTCGCCGCCGTCGGCTACACGATGCTCTCCATCGCCGGCCTGCAACTCCTCGTCGGCGGCAGCGGGCAGGTGTCCCTGGGACACGGCGCGTTCATGATGATCGGCGCCTACACGATGGCACTGCTGGTCGGAAACCTGCCGATGCTGCCGCTGAGCGCGAACCTGGTCCTGGTGGTCGTCGTCGCGACCGTGGCCGGCGTCCTCGTCGGTGCCGCCACCGCCCGTCTGCACGGCCCCTACCTGGCGGGTGCCACGCTCATCCTCGCCGTCGGCCTGCCCGGCCTGACGCACCGCTACCACGAGTTCCTCGGAGGCAGCAACGGGCTCACCGTGCGCACCGCCGGGGCGCCGCCCTTCCTTCAGGGACTGCTCTCCGCCAGCGAATGGAAGGCGCTGGTGGTGTGGACGACCGTGGTCATCGGCCTGGCCGTCCTGGCGACCGTCTCCACCGGCCGTCTGGGCCGCCGCATGCGCGCCATCCGCGATGACGAGACCGCGGCCGCCATGTCCGGTATCCCGGTCGGCGTCACCAAGGTCGTCGCGTTCGTCATCGCCTCCGCCGCCGGCGGCCTGGCCGGCGGACTCCAGGTCTACGTCCTGGGCACCGCGACCCCGAGCATCTTCACCCTGGCGCTGTCGCTGACCCTGCTCGCGGCCCTGGTCCTGGGCGGCATCGGCAGCATGTGGGGCGCCCTGTGGGCCGCGCTGGCCGTGGTCTACCTGGAGATATGGCTCGCGGACGCGGTCCGTGCCTTCGAGCTGAGCCGGGACGTGGAGAACAACCTGCCGATCGTCCTGTTCGGCGTGCTCCTCATCCTCGTCCTGCGCTTCCAGCCCCTGGGCTTCCACGGGATCCTGCAACGCCTGGGCGCCCGCCTGCGCTCCGGCCGCCACTGAACCGACCCTTTCCATTCCCGCTCATCCCCGCTCTCCACATCGCACACCCCCCCACTCGAAGGAGAACATCGTGCGCACCACGACAATCACGGCGCGAAGGGGCACCCTGGCCGCCGCGCTCGCCCTGACCCTGGCCGCCACCGCCTGCACCGGCGCGGGCGAGGTCGCCGAGCAGGACGGACCGGACCTGTCCGTGTCCACGGGTGTCACCGACGACGCCATCGTCATCGGCACCCACCAGCCCCTCACCGGCCCCGCCGCCGCGGGTTACGCGTCGATCTCACGCGGTACCGCCGCCGTGTTCGACCACATCAACGAACAGGGCGGCATCCACGGCCGGCAGATCGACTACCGGGTCGAGGACGACGGCTACGACCCGGCGCGGACGATCGACGTCACCCGCAAGCTGGTCATCGAGGACGAGATCTTCGCGATGCTCGGCGGTCTGGGCACCCCGACCCACGGTGGTGTCATCGACTACCTCAACGAGGAGGGCGTCCCCGACGTCTTCCCCGCCTCGGGCGCGCTGGCCTGGAACAACACGGAGGAGCACCCGCTCACCTACGGCTGGCAGGTGGACTACACCAAGGAGGCCAAGATCCAGGGTGAGTACATCACCGAGAACTTCCCCGACCAGGCGGTCGCCTACCTGTACCAGAACGACGACGTCGGCGAGAACTCCCAGGAGGGCCTGGACCAGTACCTCACCGATGAGGTCGTGGCCCGGGAGCACTACGAGTCCGAGGCCCCGGACCTGAGCTCCCAGATCGCCGAGTTCAAGCGGTCCGAGGCGGAGGTCATCGTCTGCTCCTGCATCCCGGCGTTCGTCGCGCTCGGCATGCTGGAGGCGGCGAGCATCGACTACCAGCCCCAGTGGGTGGTCTCCAGCATCGGCGGTGACACCGCGACCCTCCAGGGTCTGCTGGCCCAGTTCACCAAGGACACCGACGCCGAGGGGGTCCCCGCCGACGCCTTCCTGGACGGTCTGATCATCACCGGCTACATGCCCCGGGTCGAGGACCCCGATGACGAGTGGGCGGCGTTCTTCGCCGACATCTACGAGGAGTACGGAGAGGGCGACACCCTCACCAACACCCACCTGTACGGCATGACCCAGGCCGTGATGTTCGCCCAGGTCCTGATGTCCGCCGGTCCCGACCTCACCCGGCAGGCGCTGATCGACGCCCTGGAGGCGCAGGAGTGGCAGGGTCCGGGTGCCGTCCCGTTCTCCTCGTCCGACGGTGACCACGGTGGCCACCAGGGCGCCTACGTCGTGCAGTACAACGAGGGCGGCGAGACCGAGATGATCCAGGGCGCCCGGGTGACCGACCGCGACGGCGGGCTCATCGAGGAGAGCGACTACGAGCCGCTGTCCCCGGAGGAGCTGGTCTTCCACGACTGATCGACCCATCGGTCGGTTCGAGCACAGGGCGGGGTCCGGGAATCTCCCGGGCCCCGCCCCTTCGTCGTCCGCCGGCCCGGTCCGGTGGGACGGGCGGCCACCCCCGAAGCGTCTTCGGGACGTCCTCTTCGCGGAGGGCGTCCCGCGCCCGCCCTCCCACGGTCCGGTCCGGGGGCGGCCACGTCCTCCGGAACGCCTCCGGGTCGTCCCCTCGCCGCGAGGGCCCCGCTTCCTCCCGTCCCCACCGGTCCTCGGGGACGAGCGGTCGTGTCCCCTCGGAGAGCGCCCTCCGCGGGGAGGGTTCCGCGCCGGGCCGTCCACGGCTCGCTCCGGTGGGGCGGTCGTCCCACCCGAAGCCTTCCCGACGCCCCCCGTCGCCAGGGTCCCGTGCCCTCCCACATCTCCCCGACCCGTCCCGCCCCGCCGCGAGGGCGAGCGGCCCCGCCGTGGTGTGGGGACGAACGGCCCCGGACGTCGGGGAACGTGTCACGGGCACCCTCGCGGAACCTCCGTCCCACGGGCACTCCGGTGCGGCCTCCCCGGCCTCGGTCCCGGCGACGGCGGCCGTTCCTCCGGGCGCGCAAAGGGGGCGGCGCCCCGGGAGATCCTCCCGGGGCGCCGCCCTCGACCGTGCCGCGTCGGTCAGTGCGGGCAGGAGTCGCGGTAGTCGGAGAAGTCGGTGCCGAAGCCGGTGCGCGGCGGCGGGCACAGGAACTGGTTGTAGCGGGTGTCGTCGTCGACGAACCGCTTCAGCCAGGAGATGGAGTACTTGGCGATGGTGGTGTTGGAGACGTTGGGTGCGAAGTGGCTCGCGCCGCGCAGCTCCAGGTAGGCCCGGTCCAGCGAGGAGGGCAGGCTCTCGTAGAACGGGATGGAGTGGGTGCGCACCGAGGCGACGCTGTCGTTCTCCGCGCCGATGATCAGGGTCGGCACCTGGAGGTTCGACCACCGCTTCTGGGTGTGCCAGGGGGTGAGCGGGATGGCCGCCTTCAGTTCGGGGCGGTCATCGGCGACCGCGAGCGTGCCGCCGCCGCCCATGGAGTGACCCATCACGGCCAGGCGGGATCCGTCCACCCGGTCGGCGACCCGGCTGTCCTCGGCCAGGTAGTCCAGGGCGGCGTCGAGCTGCCGACCCCGGCTGTCGGGCTGGTCGTAGCGGGTGGTGGTGTCGATGGTGAACACCACGAAGCCCTGAGAGGCGATCCGGTGCCCGTACCAGGACATGGACGACTCGCTCGCGGTGTAGCCGGGAGCGATGACCACGCCGCCGAAGGTGCCCTGGCTGCGGTCGGTCGGGTAGTAGATGGTGCCGCCGCCGAATCCTCTCACCAGCGAGGACACGGAGACGGTCGCGGTGTCGAAGTGGCCGCGCGTGGCGGTGACACTCTGCTCGGTGGGGGCGGGCCCGCGCTCGTAGGGGTTGGCGGCGTGGGCGGGGGCGGTCGCGCCGGCCGCGACGGCACCGGCCATCAGAACGGCGGCGGCCGTGCGCGCGACCCACGAACGGAGTCGGCGGGGGGCGGGATCGGTCGTCGATCCTGGGGGAAGGGTCGTCGTGTGCACTTCACACCTTTTCTGCGGGAATCCGCGCTCTCCGAGGAGAATGCGGATCGGGGGGAGTGCGCCTTCACGGCGCGGGGGAGAAAGGGACGCCGTCCCGACCGGGGCGGTATGCCCCGGGTTGTTTTCGGGCGATTTCCTGCTTTCACTATCGTGACGATCCGATGAACGCGCATCCGTTGGATCACCGGTCGTGGTGATGGCGTGGACCCAAAGTGATCGATCATGATGGCTGATAAGGGCGAACGTAACAAACTTCCCAATTCGGTCACCTGTGCAGGGAGCGCCACCAGGTGAACAGCCGGCCGAGCAGGTCGTCCGTCGGGGCCCGCGCCTCGTCCGGTGGTGTCGGCTCGGCGCCGGTGTCCGCCGGGACGGCCGGCTCCCGGAGCGGGAGCGGCTCACCCGGGACGAACACCACGGGCAGGGCCGACAGCCCGCGCAAGAACGGGGACGGCACCCGCCGCAGCCCGGCCGGGTCCACCGCCGGGCGCAGCCCGACCAGGCGTTCGTGCAGGGCGCTCACCCCGGTCGCGGCGATCATCCGGGCCAGCTCGTGGGCCGGACAGGCGTGCGGTCCCGCGCCGAACATCAGATGGGCCCTGGCCCCGCGCACCACACCGGTCTCCTCGCGACCGCGTCGCACCGCCGGATCCCGGTGCGCCGGGTCGAACCCGATGAGCAGAGCGTCGCCCGCCCGCACCTCCGTGTCGCCGATGCGCACGTCCTGAAGGGCGAAGCGGGCCGGGAGGACCTGGAACGGCGTGTCCGTCCACATGACGTGATCGAGCAGTTCCCGGACGGAGAGCCGGGCGTCCGAGTGCGCGGCGCGGATGCGCTCCTCGGTGAGGAGCGTGCGCATCGTGTTGCCGATGAGATGTGTGGTGGGTTGGTGGCCGGCGCTGTTCATGAGCGCCGCCTGATGCGCCACCTCGTGATCGGTCAACCCGTTGGCGTGCTCCAACATCCACGACACCAGATCACGGCCCGGCTCCCGCCGTTTGCGGGCGACCAGTCCCGCGAAGTACTGCTGGATCCGCATCACCGCGTCCTCCGCCCGTCGGGCGTCGTCCCCGAACACGATCCCGGTGAGATCGCCCAGCATGTGACCGTAGCCGTCGGGCAGGCCGTACAGCCGGTTGAGAACCAGGACCGGGAGCGGATCGGCGAACCCGCCGATGAGGTCGGCCTCGCCGTCGGCGATGAAGGAGTCGATGAGGTCGTCGGCGATCCGGCGCACGTCCCGGGCGGTGGCGGCCATGTCCACCCGGGAGAGGGCGGACACGATCGGCCCGCGCAGCCTGGTGTGATCGGCGCCGTCCGCGTACAGGACGTTGGGTCGCCAGGACAGGGCCGGGCGGGCCGTGGCCAGGTCGATGCGGCCGTTGAGGACCTCGCGCCAACGCCGGGTGTCGCGGGAGAACAGGTGCGGATTCTGCAACACCGTGAGGTTCTCGTGGTAGCCCAGCAGGAGCCAGGCGCGCACCCCCGGTTCCAGCTCCACCGGGGCGATGGAGCCGTGGCGTTCGCGCAGTTCGTCCCAGAGGGAGTCGCGTCCGGTGTCCGGGGTGGGGCCGTAGAAGCGCGGAAGGGAGGCGGCACGGTCGCAGGAGGGCGTGCCTTCGGAGGAACGGGTGGTCATCGGGTGCGCGGTACCCGCGGAACAGGGGCCGCTTCCCTCCCTTCGGAGAACGGGGGTGTGCGTGCGCGGGGAGGGCGGGATCGTCCCGATGGTGAGAAGGACCGGCGCGGTGGTCGGCGCCCTGATCGTGGCATTGTAAGAGGCTCGCGCGATCGTTTTCAACGCTCTCGCGAAAATGCGTTCACACGGTCGGGGACTTCTTTGATAAAAGAGTCTTCTCATTGAAAAGAAGACCTTTGTTCCATACGCCGTGAGAAGTCGATGACCGGGTGTTCCGGGCCAGCCTGGCATGTCCCGGGGACAATCCGAGCGGGTCGTCGCGAACCCTTCCGGAGGCTCTCTTTCTGTCGGTGTCGACCCGTAGTGTTCCTCTTGTGAGCGATCGATGGAGTACCGACGACGTATGGGCCGTCGCTCCGGACGCCTCGTCCCGCAAGGCCGCCCTCAAGGTGGCCAAGGCGGCGTCGTGGCCGGAGCGGGGAACGGTCGCCGCGCCCGCGGGCGGCACCTCCGCCCTGTGGGGCGAGTGTCAGGGCAGCGGATCCAAGCCCTACCTGGCCGCCGTCCACCTGGACGGCGTCGGCGGCACCGCCTACAAGTGCAGCTGTCCCAGCCGCAAGATCCCCTGTAAGCACGTGCTGGGCCTGCTCGCCCTGTGGTCGCAGGGCGAGGTCGACGTTCGGGAGGAGAAGCCCTCCTGGGTCGGGGCCTGGCTCGACGGACGGACCGCCCGGCAGGCGCGTGCCGAGGGCACCGCCCCGGCCGCCCCCGTCGACCCGGCCAAGGCCGCCGCCACCCTCCGGGCCCGAGAGGAGTCCGTCGGCGCCGGCCTGGGCGAGCTGCGGATGTGGCTGTACGACCAGATCGACGCGGGCCTGGCCGAGGTCCCCAAACTCGGCTACGACCACTGGGACCGGATGGCCAAGCGCCTGATCGACGCCAAGGCCGGCGGTGCCTCCGGTCTGGTCTCCCGGCTTCCGACCGTGGCCCGCCAGGAGAGCTGGCCCGAGCGGGTGCTGGAGCACATGAGCCTGATCCACCTGCTCATCGACGGCTACCGGGCCGGCGACGCCGTCGGAGAGCGGACCCGGGGCGCGGTCCGCTCCCGGGTCGGCATCGCCCTCAAGACCGAAGAGGTGCAGGCCACGGGCGAACGCGTCCGCGACACCTGGCTGGTGCTCGGACGGCGTTCGGTCGACATGCCCGAGAACGACGTACGGGGCCTGCGCGTGTGGCTGCGCGGCGTCGACAGCGGGCGCACGGCCCTGGCCCTGAGCTTCGGCCGCGCCGACCAGGCGCCCACCACCCCCTACCGGGTCGGCACCGCGATCGACGCGGACCTGGCCTTCTACCCCGACGGACACCGCGTCGTCCCGACCGCGGGCACCGACCGTCCCGCCTCCGTCCCCGAGGGCACCACGATCTCCGCCGCCCTCGACTCCTTCGCCCGGGTCCTCGCCGAGGACCCCTGGAGGGAGACCTGGCCGGTGGTCCTCGCCGAGGCCGTCCCCGCCCGGGACGACCGCTGGTACCTGGCCGACCCCTCCGGCGACGCCCTGCCCCTGGCCACCGACTCCCCCCGACGTCTCCTCGCGGTCACCGGCGGGAATCCCTCCACCGTCGCCGCCGAATGGGCGCCGGGCGAAGGACTGACCCCCATCGCCGTATGGGACCGGACCGGAAAGGCGATCCCCCTGTGACCACCAACCCCCCGGCCCACGGCGGGTACGACGCCCCCGAGGACCCGCTGGCGGCCGTCGACTCCTGGGACCACCTGGTCTCCACCGCACTCGTGGGAACCGCCCGCCGGTCGGTCCCCGCCACCCCCGACCTGCCCGAGACCCCCGACAGCGAGGGCGCGACCGCCCTGCTCGACCGGGCCGCCCTGGCCACCGTGCGCCGCCTGGCCGGGTACACCCCCGCCCGGGTCGTGCCGATCGAACCCGACACCGCGTCCGGCCCTCCCGAGGTCGGCCCGCGGGCCGCCGCGCGCCTGGGCGTCATCCTGGCCGACCGCCCCGAGCTCCTGACCGAATGGCTGGAACTGGTGGCCGTGGCCGGTCGGTGCGCGCCCGCCGAACACCTGCCCGACCTCCTCGACCGGGGCGCCCGCGACAGCGGCCTGCGCCCCGCGATCGCCGCCGCCTGCGGACCGCGCGGACACTGGCTCGCCCGCTTCGAACACGACTGGTCCTACCTGCTCGCCGAGTCCGGCCCCGGCGACGTGTTCGACGAGAAGACCTGGCTGCACGGCACCGAGGGCGAACGTCGCCGCATGCTCTGCGCACTGCGCGCCGCCGACCCCGCCCGGGGCCGCGAGCTGCTCGCCGGGATCTGGGACGACCTGCGCAAGGCCGAACTGCGCCGCCGCCTGCTGGAGGCCATGGAGATCGGACTGGGCCCCGACGACGCCGACCTGCTCGACCGGGCCCTCGACGACCGGGGCGCCAACGTGCGCGGCCTGGCCCTGTCCCTGCTCACCCGGCTGCCGCACAGCGCCCACGCCGACCGCCTGCGCGACCACGTTCGCTCCCACGTCCGGACCGGACCCGGGCGCACGATCGTCCTCACCCCCGTCGAACCCGAGGAGACCGGACTGTTCCGCGACCTGGCGCTGGTCCGGCCCACCGGGGAGATCAGCCGCCGCGAACGCGCCGAGCACCTGTGGACGCTCATCACCCGCGCCCCGCTCGACGTGTGGACCGACCTGCTCGACACCGACCCCGCCGGGGTCCTGGACCGGGTCTCCGACGACGCCGAGGCGCACGACGCCCTCCTCAACGCCATCGGCGTCCACGAGGACCCCGTCTGGGCCCGGGCCGCCCTCGAACTCCTCCAAGGCCGGGTCGCCCAACGCATGGTCAGCACCGCCCGGGATCGCCGCTCGCTCCAACTGGAGCCACTGCTGCGGGTCCTGTCCGCGGAGGAGCGCTGCGCCCTGGCCGAACGCTCCTTCGGACCCAAGACCGGCACCCGCGACGTGTGGTCGCTGCTCAACGCGGTCCCCGGACCGTGGGCCACCGATCTCTCGCACCGGATCGTCCGGCGCCTTCAGGGCAAGGGCTGGGAGCGGGACCGCGGCGGCTACCGGTCCGTCTGCCTGCTCGCCGCCGAGCGCATGCCCCCCGAACTCGTCCACGACCTGCCCGAGGAGACGCCCGCCGCGTCCGCCGTCGGCGACGCCGGCGATTCCGCCTACAGGAACCTTCGGGACACCCTTCGTTTCCGCCTCGACATGCACAGGGAGCTCTAGTTGACCACCCCCGCCCCCACCCTCGCCACCGACACGGCCGCGGCCCTGCGCCCGCACGCGGAGCAGACCTACGCCGCCGAACTGGAGGCGCTGGCCAAGGCCGACGACCGGCAGCGCCCCCCGGGCTGGAAACTCTCCCCCTGGGCGGTGACGCGGTACCTGCTGGGCGACACCCTGGAGGACGGCACCGAGATCAGCCCCAAGTACATCGGTGCCCGCCGCGTGGTCGAGGTCGCCGTCGCCACCCTGGCCACCGACCGCGCGCTGCTGCTCATCGGCGTCCCCGGCACCGCCAAGACCTGGCTGTCGGAACACCTGGCCGCCGCGATCTCCGGTGACTCCACCCTGCTGGTCCAGGGCACCGCGGGCACCTCCGAGGAGGCCGTCCGGTACGGCTGGAACTACGCCCGCCTGCTCGCCGAGGGCCCCTCGGAGGCGGCGATGGTACCGAGCCCCGTGATGACGGCGATGTCGCGCGGCGCCATCGGCCGCATCGAGGAGCTCACCCGCATGCCCTCCGACGTCCAGGACGGCCTCATCACCGTGCTGTCGGAGAAGGCGCTTCCGGTGTCCGAGCTGGGCATCGAGGTGCAGGCACGGCGCGGCTTCAACATCATCGCCACCGCCAACGACCGGGACCGGGGCGTCAACGACCTGTCCAGCGCGCTGCGCCGCCGGTTCAACACCGTGGTGCTGCCGGTGCCCGACAGCGCCGAGGACGAGGTCCGCATCGTCACCCAGCGGGTGGAGCAGCTGGGCCGGTCGTTGGAACTGCCGGAGGTGCCCGCCGGCCTCACCGAGATCCGTCGGGTCGTCACCGTCTTCCGGGAACTGCGCTCCGGGATGACCGAGGACAACGGCACCAAGGTCAAGTCGCCCAGTGGAACCCTGAGCACCGCCGAGGCGATCTCGGTGCTCACCAACGGGATCGCGCTGGCCGCGCACTTCGGCGACGGCGTGCTGCGCCCGGCCGACGTCGCCGCCGGCATCCAGGGCGCCGTCGTCCAGGACCGGGTGTCCGACGGCGTGGTCTGGCGCGAGTACCTGGAGACGGTGGTCCGTGGCCGCGAGGGTTGGGGCGAGTTCTACCGCGCCTGCCGCGAGGTGGGCGCCTGATGGCCCGACTGGACACGAGCGGTCTGCACGTCCTGGGCGTGCGGCACCACGGGCCGGGGTCGGCCCGCGCGGTCCGGGCGGCCCTGGCCGAGATCAAGCCCGACGCGGTCCTCATCGAGGGACCGCCCGAGGCCGACGCGCTGATCCCGCTGGTGGGGGAGTTGGAGCCCCCGGTGGCGCTGCTGGTGCACCTCGCCGATCCGCCCGGTGCGGAGAAGGTGGGTGGTGCCACGGAGAAGAAGGCCACCGCGGACCGACGGCCGGGCAGGGCGGACGGCGGTGGGTGGGCGTTCTGGCCCTTCGCGGTGTTCTCACCCGAGTGGGAGGCGCTGCGCTACGCCGTCGCCAACGACGTTCCGGTGCGGTTCTGCGACCTGCCCGCCGCGCACACCCTCGCCGAGCGCATCGCCGAGGAGGACGACGCACCGGAGAAGGCGGAGGACCCCGGTGAGGGCGGGGAGGAGGGGGCCACCGAGGACCCCGAGGCCGTGGGCCGCGACCGGATGCGCCTGGACCCGCTCGGCGTGCTCGCCGAGGCCGCCGGCTACGACGACGCCGAACGCTGGTGGGACGACGTCGTCGAGCAGCGCGGCGACGGGGAGCCCTCGCCGTTCCCCGCGATCGCCGACGCCATGGCCGCCGTCCGTGCCGAGAGCGGCCCCGAACGGGGCCGGGGGGCCCGCCGCGAGGCGTACATGCGCCAGGTGCTGCGCGCCACCCTCAAGGAGGGGCACGCGAGGGTCGCCGTCGTCTGCGGCGCCTGGCACGCGCCCGCCCTGCGCGATGTCGCCGACCACCCGGTCCGCGTCGACACCGACCTCCTCAAGGGTTTGCCCAAGGTCAAGGTCAACGCCACGTGGGTGCCCTGGACCCACGGCCGGCTCGCCTCCGCCAGCGGATACGGCGCGGGCGTCAGCTCACCCGGTTGGTACCACCACCTCTACACCGCCCCTGACCTGCCGGTCCACCGGTGGCTCACCGAGGCGGCCCGGCTGCTCCGCGAGGAGGGGCAGCCGGTATCGTCCTCCCACGTCATCGAGGGGGTGCGGCTCGCCGAGAGCCTCGCCGTGCTGCGCGGGCGCCCGCTCGCCGGCCTCGACGAGGTGTCCGAGGCGCTCACCGCGGTCCTGTGCGAGGGCGAGCCCACCCGGGCCGCCCTGGTCCACCGGACCATGGCCGTCGGCGAACGCATGGGCTCGGTGCCGCCCACCACGCCCATGGTCCCGCTCCAGCGCGACGTCATCGCGGCGCAGAAGCGGCTGCGGCTCAAGGCCGAACCGTTCGACCGCGACCTCGACCTGGACCTGCGCAAGGAGAGCCAGCGCGAACGCAGCGTCCTCCTGCACCGGCTCCGGCTGCTCGGAGTCGACTGGGGGCACCCCCGCGACTCCGAGAGCGCGGGCAAGGGCACGTTCCGGGAATCGTGGCGGCTGCGCTGGGAACCCGAACTGGACGTGGCGCTCATCGAGTCGGCCCGGTGGGGCACCACCCTCGCGACGGCGGCCACCGCCCGGGTCACCGAACTCGCCGCCGACGCCGCACTGCCGGAACTGACCGCCCTCACCGAGCGCTGCCTGTTCGCCGACCTGGCCGACGCCCTGCCCACCGTGCTGGCCCTGCTCACCGACCGGGCGGCCACCGACAACGACGTCACCCACCTCATGGGGGCGCTGCCCCCGCTGGCCCGGTCGGCCCGCTACGGCGACGTGCGCGGCACCGACGCCGCGCACCTGCGCACCGTCGCCGAGGAGATCCTGAGCCGTGTCCGCGTCGGGCTCCCCCCGGCCGTGCACGGTCTCGACGACCAGGCCGCCGCCGAGTTCGTTACCCGTATCGACCGTACGCACTCCGCCGCCACCCTGCTGGGCGGCGAGGCGCTCGCCGACTGGGAGGCCACCCTGCGCTCCCTCGCCGACCGGGAGACCCTGCCCGGTCGGATCGCCGGCCGCCTCAACCGGATGCTCTCCGACGCCGGCCACCTCACCGCGGAGGAACTGCGCCGCCGCCTGGGCCTGGCGATGTCCCAGGGCGTCGAACCCGCCGAGGCCGCCGCCTGGCTGGAGGGCTTCCTCCAGGGCAGCGGGCTCATCCTGGTCCACGACGACCGGCTGCTCGGCCTCATCGACGCCTGGCTGCTGGGCTTGCCCGAGGAGCGGTTCACCGCCGTCCTGCCGCTGCTGCGCCGCACCTTCGGGGCGTTCGACGGATCCGAGCGCCGTGAGATCGGCGGAGCCGCCACCCGCCTGGACGGCGACCGGCCCACGATCGTCCGCGCCCGGGTCGCGGTGGACGTCGACCGCGCCGCACCGGCCCTGGCCACCGCCCTGGCCATCCTCACCGACGGAAGGAAACGCGTGTGAACGCCGTGGACGAGCGCGAGCGCCGCTGGCGGCTGGTACTGGGCCGTGAGGCCCGCTGCGCCTCCGGTCTGGGCGCCACCGACCAGGCCATGGACGCCGCACTGGAGGCCCTGTACAACCGGGGCGACGCCGCCTCCGCCGGCGGAGGCGAGCGCAGCGCCGGCCTGGGCGGGTCCGCTCCCCGGGTGGCCCGCTGGCTCGGCGACATCCGGGAGTACTTCCCGAGCACCGTCGTCCAGGTCATGCAGAAGGACGCCATGGAGCGGCTCGGCCTGCACCAGCTCCTCCTGGAACCCGAGATGATGGAGGCCGTCGAACCCGACGTCCACCTGGTCGGCACCCTGCTCTCCCTCAACCGGGTCATGCCCGACGAGGCCCGTGAGTCGGCCCGCGCCCTGGTCCGCAAGGTCGTCGAGGACCTGGAGCGCCGGGTGGCGCAGAAGACCCGCTCGCTGGTGCAGGGCGCCATCGACCGTTCGGCGCGCACCCACCGGCCGCGTCGCGTCTCCGACATCGACTGGAACGCGACCATCCGTCGCAACCTGGCCCACTACCTGCCCGAGTACCGCACGATCGTCCCGCAGAACCTGGTGGGTTACGGTCGGCGCAGCCAGGGAGTGCAGAAGGACGTGGTGCTGGCCATCGACCAGAGCGGTTCGATGGCGTCGTCGGTGGTGTACGCCAGCGTGTTCGGGGCCGTGCTGGCCTCCATGAAGACGCTGCGCACCTCGCTGGTCGTGTTCGACACCTCGGTGGTGGACCTGACCGAGCAGCTCACCGACCCGGTGGAGGTGCTGTTCGGCACCCAGCTGGGCGGCGGCACCCACATCAACAAGGCGATCGCGTACTGCCAGGGGCTGATCGGCCGGCCGAACGATTCGATCTTCGTGCTGATCAGCGACCTGTACGAGGGCGGTGTCCGAGCGGAGATGTTGCGCCGGATCGCCTCCATGCAGGCGGCCGGGGTCCAGGTGGTGGTGCTGCTCGCGCTCTCCGACGAGGGCGCGCCGTTCTACGACCGGGAGAACGCCGCCGCCCTGGCGGAGATGGGCGTCCCCGCGTTCGCCTGCACGCCGGACGTCTTCCCGGAGCTGATGGCGGCAGCGATCCAGGGGCAGCCGCTCACCGCCTGGGTGGACCGGCAGAAGGAGGCCTGAGAATTCGGGCCGTCCGGTGGGGTCATGGGGTGTTCACCGGCACGACACCACCGGAATACTCGATCCGGGCGGGCGGGGCTGTGGCGGTCTCCGCCCGCCCTCCCGCCTCCGCGCCGGCGGCGGGCCCCACCCCTGCCGTGTCGGGTGGGCGGACCCCGCCGTCCTGAACCGGACGCGCCGTCGGGGAACCCGGAACCAACGGGCGGAGTCCCAACGGTGGGCGCGACCGAGGGAAGAGGGCCGATGGACGAAGCCGGAAAGCACG
Source organism: Nocardiopsis lambiniae (assembly GCF_031845465.1). NCBI lineage: Bacteria > Bacillati > Actinomycetota > Actinomycetes > Streptosporangiales > Nocardiopsidaceae > Nocardiopsis > Nocardiopsis lambiniae. Next base: position 85,678 of record NZ_JAVREP010000001.1, read on the forward strand.
TGGGAGACCTGCTCGCCTCACCCGATGGGCGGGAACCTGGAGAACAGGGGGTCACCGACATCCTGGACGACGGGGGCGTCACCGTCTCCGGTGCCAGCCGCACCCTGTTGGGCGCCACGGGGGAGCGGTCCCCCGACGCGACGGAGACGACCGTCCTGCTCCGGGACCGACTGGGACTGCCCACGGTCGGCGAGATCGGCGGCGACCTGCTGGGTGTCGAGGGCGCGGCGGCGGCCCGCGACACCGGATTGCCGGTCCGGGCACAGGGCCTGCCCTCCCGCCCGGTCCCGGACACGATCATCGACGAGGCCGATCACCCCGGACTCGCGGTGCGCGCGGTGTCCCTGCGCGGGGACCGCAACCGGGTCGAGGGGAGGCCGCGTCAGGAGTCCTTCGGCCTGTACCCGCTGGAGCACGGGGGAGAGCGGTTCGTCCTGGCCACCACGGCCTGCGGGTTCCCCTCCGTCCGGGACGCCGACCGGGTCCGCCGGCTGCTGTGGCGGGGCGTGGCCGCCCGGATGCCGGAGATCGCCGCGCCGCTCCGGGACCCGGAGCACTTCCGGAGCCTGTGCGCCCTGCTCGTGGAACAGGCGATGGAGACGGCCCCCGTCGGTGCCCTGACGTCGGCCCTGGTCCGGCTCTCCCCGGAGGGGGAGACCACGGATTGCCTGCTGTTCGGAACCGACGTCGCCGCCGCCCGGCTGCTGCGCGCGGGAGGGTGGGAGCCGCTGCCCGCGACCCTGCCCGCCGACCCCGACGGCGTGCACGTCAACGGACACCGCATCGCCCCCGGCGAGGCGCTCCTCATGTGCGGCACGGGCCTGTCCGGTCCGATGGGCGACACCGGGACCGCCGACCGGTTGGCCGCCCAGTGGGGCGCGGGCCACGTCCCGGGGCGGATGGAGTTCGCCTCCCAGTTGGACTTCCGAGCCGACGGCCACGAGGACGACCGCACCGCGATCTGCCTCTGGGGCCTGTGAGGCCCCGAGACGTTCACGGAGGGCTTCGGCCCGGAAACGTGGACCGGGGTATCGGTTGTCCTGCTGTCCTCTTTCGGTCATGAGGTGGGCGAGGGGACGGTAATTATTTGGTGTTTTGGGATATTTTCGCCCTTGTTTATGTGAGTACTCGCGCTTTTATTTCGCTTTCTTGGAGTGGTGTGGAGAGGAAAATGCAGGTCTCTCGATCGTGAGACCCTCACGCCGTTAGACTTCAGGTGAACCAGGACCACTCGTCCTCAACACTTCCCCCTCCCGTGCTTTGTCGGAATTTCTCCGATGGACGCGTCATGCCCGGGGTTCGGGGCCGGTCATGGAAAGTGGTACGTACACACCGGTGAAGACCGAAATCATGCTCGGAGACGAATCCGCGCTGGTCGAGGAATTGCGTTCCCTCGCGGCTGAGGAACGGCTCTCCGGCCGGGCCGTTCAACTATCCGCCCTGGCCGCCGATCTGGAATCCCGATCGAGATTGGAGATCTGGTCCGAGATCGATCTGGGTGCGTCCTTTCCCGCGGCCGAGTCGATCGGTCCGAGTGGGACCAAGGGAGTCACGCATCGCATTCTCGACGTGCTCCCCGCCGGCCTGGTCTTCCTTCCCGTTCTCATCACCTGGGCCGGTCTGGCCATGGCGGCCGGTGCCCACGGGCGCTCTCACGCGGATCCGGCCCTCCAGGGTCTGTCCTTTCTCGAACGCTGGCAGAACGGTTTCAACGGGGCGTTGCCCGGGTGGCTCGCCTTCGACCAGGTCGCCTACTACACCCTGGCCGGAATCCTGATGCTCATCGGAACGGTCCTGGTCCAAGGTGTGCGGCGGCGCCGCTTCGAAGCGCAGGACACGGCCGAACGGACCGATCTGGCCCGCCGCCTCACCTCCGCCATGACGGCGGCCCGGTTCATCCTCGGCCCGGTCCGGCTCGGTCATCCCGCCAGGATCGCCGACGAACTCGGCACCAGTGTGAACAAGCTGCGCAAGGTCGGTCAGATCGCCGAACGGGCCCAAGAAGATGTGCGCGCCGCCCTGGCCGAGACCAGGAAGGAGATGCACGCCGCCCAAGAGACGATCCTGGTGCTCCGTGAGGGCAGCGACGGTGTCACCGCGGCCGTGCGCGAAGGGCTGGACGTGGTTCGAGACCTGTACACCAGGCTCGGCGAGGTGTCGGAGGCGATCGACCGTGTCGCCGACGCCTCTGATGAGCTCACCCGCACGGCGGACGAAGAGCGTGTACGCACCCGAGAGGAACTGTCCGGTCTCGTCGGTGACCTGAGCGGGCGGGTCCACGAGGTGATCGTGGACGGGCAGGAACGACTCTCCACCGCCGTCTCCGACTCCGCCGCCACCATCGGACGGGCCCTGACCGAGGGGGAGACGGGGTTGCGCGCCTCCCTCGACGAGTGGCGCGAGGTCAACACGATCTTCGCGCACCGCAACGAGAGCGCGGGTGACCTCGCCGGCCGGGTGGCCGAGATCGTCGGGGAACTGCCCCTCCAGGTCGAACGCCTCAAGGAGGGCATCGACGCGCTCCGCGAGGTGATGGAGGTCGGACTTCGAGAACCGGGGGGAGTCGAGGAACCTGAGGAAAAGGACGGCCCCGATCCCGACACCGGTCCGAACGATCGGGAACTGGTGGTGCGGTGAGGGACGGCCATCTCTCCACCCCCACCGTGGCCATCGCCGGGTGGCTCTTCGCCGACCTTCTCCTGGCCTTCCTCATCATCACCCTGGGCATGGACTCCCGTCCTCCGGCCGAGCCCGATCCCGTCACCGAGGAGGTCGTCGAGCCCGTTCCCCACGGCTTGGACCTCGATCCCATCGTGGTCGAACTCCAGGGAGTGTCCCCGGCGGGGGCGGCGGCGGGTGAGGAGGAGATCGTCGAGGAACTCCGCGAAGCGCTCCTCGAACACGATCTCGCCGACCGGGAGGCCGGCATGGTCCTCACCTTCGGGGCCAACGGCGGCCCCGCCGAGGGGGAGCGGTTCGCCTCCGACATCAACGGACTCCTGCCACGGGTCCACCCGGGCGTCTTCGACGACGCGGTCACCCGCACCTTCCACAGCCTCGGGGGCAGTGTGGGCTGGCTGCGGATCGAGATCTACCTGTTCGCAGCCTCCGAGCCGACCGACTGACCACACACACGAGCCGGACCCGAGGAGACCCACATGAGTCAGCAGATCCTTCCCTTCTACCTGGTGTGCGATGAATCGACCTCCATGGACGGGGAACCGATCCAGGCCATCAACGAGGCCCTTCCCGACCTGCACGCCAAGATCGGCGCCAACCCCGTGGTGTCGGACAAGGTCCACTTCGCGATCATCGCCTTCAACCACGAGGCGCAGGTCCTGCTGCCGCTGGCCGACCTGAGCGAGGTGGAGAGCCTTCCCGCCTTGCAGGCCACCGGCGGGACCTCTTACGGGGAGGCGTTCACCCTGCTGCGGGAGACGATCGCCCAGGACGTGGACCGCCTCAAGGGCGAGGGCCACCGGGTGTACCGGCCCGCGGTCTTCTTCCTCTCCGACGGGTTCCCCGGGGACGGCGACTGGGACATCGCCTACAAGAAACTCATCGATCCGGGATGGGGCCCGCACCCCAACATCCTGGCGTTCGGTTTCGGAGAGGCCGACCCCCGGGTGATCCGGCAGGTCGCCACGGCCCAGGCGTTCATGTCCGACGGGACCCTCAACCCAGGGCAGGCTCTTCAAGAGTTCGCCAAGTCGTTGACGAACTCCATCGTCACCTCGGGCACCCGTGCCGCATCCTCTCCGGACGGCGCCGTGACCCTGGACATCCCCGACCACGTGCCCGGGTACACCTCGCTGCCCGCCGACCAGATCTGATCCTCATGAGCGGAGAGGAATCCCGACCGCGCAAGGCGGCGAAAAGGGTGAGACGGCCCTTCGGCGGCTCGATGGAACGCCCCGGAGCCGAGAAGGACGGTCGACGGGTGTCCCAGGACACGGCGCTTCAGGCCGGACCCGGAAAACGACGGGAGATCCCGGTGAACCGTCCTGTCGGTGAGTCCAGGGGTGTGCCCCGAGACGACCTGCCGGATCCGGACCCGACACCGGTATCGGACGAAGGGAAGGGGGTCGAACCCACCGGCGACCCGGTCGAGGTGACACGGTGCGTCCCCGGCGGAGACGGTGCCGAGGCCGTCGACACCCCCCCGCCCGAGGAGCGGGCGTACGCCGTCAAGCCGACCTTCGACTTCACGGAGGCCCTGGTGTTCGACCCCGACACCACGGACACCGTGATCATGAGGCGGCGATACCGCGACGTCGCGGCCGACTCCCCCGTCGAGCGGGAACACCCGACGGTCATCGTGCGAAAGGACGGGGTGGGAGGGGCACCGAGGGCCCTTACGGAGACCGATCCGGAACCAGGAGCCGACGAAGGCGGAAGAACCGATGTCGCGCCACAGCGGACCGGGACGGGGCGGACCCTCGACGTCCCGCCGGCCGCCGGGCATGCCCGGAAGGTCGACGGATCCAGGGGATTCGAGCCGTCGCCGGTACTGACCCATCCCGTTCCCACCGCCTACCGCGCTCGGGAGTTGCCCGGGCAGGAGTGGGCGGTGCCCGACACCGTCGTCGATGAGGCCGACTACGAACGCGTGCGCCTGCGGGCCGCCTCCTTGCGTGGGGACAAACACCGCTACGAGGGCAGGACCCGCCAGGACGCGTTCGGGATGTACGAGGTCGAGCACCGGGGCGAGCGGTTCGTGCTCCTGTGCGTCGCCGATGGTGTCGGCTCTCGGAGCCGGTCCCACCGAGGGGCGGCCTACGCCTCTCGGTGTTTCCGTGCCGCCGTGGCCGAGCACATCGGCGAGATCATCGTCCGCGACGCGTCGATGGCCGACGTTCGAGAGTGGGGCCGACGGATGCTCGGCATCGTCGCGCGGGGCATGATCGACTTCGCCGATAAAGAGGGCTTCCCCGCCGAGGACCTCTCCACGACGCTCACCGTCTCCCTCATCCACGGGATCTCGGGGAGCGGGCCCGCGTGGTACATGACATGGGGCATCGGGGACAGCCCCGTGTTCCTCCTGCGCGACGGCGTCTGGGAACCACGGCCCGGCGCATCGGACGGCGACCCGATCATCGTCGACACGAGGACCGACGCCCTGCCCGGTCGGGTGAGCACCGTTCACATGACCGATGGGACCCTCGCTCCCGGTGACGTGCTGGTGCTGTGCACCGACGGGTTGGCGGGACCGATGGCCGCCGACGCCGTCGCCGACCGGCTCGCCGAGTGGTGGGGGTCGGGTCGGGTTCCGGGACGTATGGAGTTCGCCTGGCAGTTGGACTTCCAGGCCAAGTCGTACAGCGACGACCGCACCGCCGTCTGTGTCTGGGGGATATGACCCGTGTCGATCACGATGTCGTTGAACGGCAAGGACGTCGAGAAGACCGATCTCGTCCTCGGGGAGGAACTCGGCAGCGGTGGCCAGGGCCGAGTGCGCCGGATCGTCGGTGGTCCGCACACCGGGGCGGTGTACAAGGAGTACCTCCTGCCGGGGGCCGACCCCGTGGCGCTGGAACGGCTGGTCCGGCTCCCGCACCGGCTCGGTGACAGCGAGCGGGCGCGCCTGCACGCCATGACCTGTTGGCCGTTGGCCCGGGTGGTCTCCAGCGGTCACCTCACCGGGTTCCTCATGCAGGAGATCCCGCAACGGTTCCTCGGCCGGATCAAAGGGGGTACATCGACCCTCCAGGAGCTCAAGTACCTCGTCTACGAACCCAAACCCCTCTGGGGCGACATCCGTCCGCCGGAGACGGACGGTCGGTGGGAGCTGTCCCGCCGGTTCGTCTCCCTCTTCCAACTCCTGCATTCGCGGAGGATCGTCGTCGGTGACGTGTCCATGGCCAACCTGCTGTGGGCACGGGTCCCCGAGGGTGGACACGAGGTGTTCATGATCGACTGCGACGGGGTGCGCGGCTCAGGGGAGAGGCCCGTCCTGCCCCAAGCGGAAACGGAGGAGTGGGACGATCCCGAGCAGCCCGACACCGGGCCCGATCTGGACACGGACCGGTACAAGCTGGCCCTCCTGGTCGGGCGGGTCCTGAGCCGCCACAAGTCCGTACGCCCAGGAGAGCCGTTGAACCTCCCGCCCGACCTGCCTTCGAAGGTGGCCGAACAGGTCGAACGGCGTTTCACGGAGGCCGCACGCGGGCGCGGACACCGGCCGGACGCCCATCAATGGGGGGTGGCCCTGGGTGGTCGGGCGGAGATCCCGGTGGCGAAGATCGTCCCCTCGCGCACGATCGATCTGCCGGAGGCGAGACTGCGCCCCTCGCTCGGTGTCGAACGGAAGTGGATCCCCCTCAAGAAGGAGGGCGTCGACCCGACGGTGTGAGCGTCGGCGCGGGTGTCGCCCCGGGGTTGTCCACAGGCTGTGGAAAGTCCTCGCCCCGGGAGGGCGACCGCCCTAACCTGGGCTCATCCGGAACGGAGAGGGGATCCCCATGCAGGCCACCCGGCAGCGGCCCGAGACCCTGAACGCGATCGAGGCCGACACCGAGGCCATCGGCTTCACCATGTCCTGTGAGGAGGAGGTGGGCCGACTCCTGCGGGCCCTGGCCACGTCCAAACCGGGCGGCCGGATCCTGGAACTCGGCACGGGGACCGGCGCCGGGACCGCGTGGCTGCTCGCGGGCATGGACCGGGAGGCCATCCTGGACACCGTCGACCACGATCCCGAGTGCCTGGGGGTGGCCCGGCGCCACCACGGGACGGACCCACGGGTGCGGGTACACCAGGCGGACGGCGGCGCGTGGCTCACCGAGCGGGCCGACGGCCCCGGCTACGACCTGGTGTTCGCCGACACCTGGCCGGGCAAGTTCACCCATCGGGACGAGGCGTTGTCGCTGGTGGAGCCAGGAGGCTTCTACGTGGTGGACGACCTGGCACGGCAACCCGAGGGGATGGTGCCTGACGGTCACTGCCTGGCGGTGGAGACCCTCATCGCGGACCTGGAATCGCGCTCGGGCTGGGAGCGCCTGTCCCTGTTGGGCTGGTCCTGCGGGGTGATGGTCATGGTCCGCCGTTGACCGACGGGGGCCGACCGGCCGGCCCGTCGGCCGGCCGCGCCGCGGAAGGGCCCGAACGGCCCTCCGAGGCGCGGTACGGCTCAGTCCTCCAGGTCCTCCTCGTCGGGGCGGACCGAGTCCGGCCGCAACGGGTCGTGACCCACCGACAACAGGGAACGGCGCCACCGGGCATCCTGGCGGCGCGGCTCGGCCAGCCGTTCCCGCACGTACCCCGTGACCTGTTCCATGAGGTCGAGGTCGGCGTCGGTGACGTCCGTACGGCGCTTGCGGAGAACGGACACCACCTCCTCACCCCGCACGGACACCCCGAGATCGGGGTCGGGCCGCTCGAACGCCTCCTCTCCCGAGGCATCGGTGAGCAGCCATTCCCTCAACTCCTCACCGCTCATGTTCACCGCGCTGTGGAAGGCGTCCCAGAGCGCGTCGACACGATCGTCATGCTCGGCCATGTCCCCTCCTCGTTCCCTTTCCCCTTCGCCCCGGCGTCCGCGGTTCAGGTGCGCCCCCGGGTGAGCGCGTAGCATCCGGCCCCGGCGGCGGCCCCCGCCAGGCCGGCCACGGTCAGGGCGCCCCGGCGCCGGTTCACCTCGTCGAAGAGGCTGCGCTCCTTGGCCTCCTCGTCGAACTCCCCGTGCGCGCCGAAGTCCCTTGTCCCGTCCACGGGGGAGAACAGGTTGTCCTCGGTGGGCGGCTCCTCGTCGCGCACCTGGTCGTCGTAGCCCGTGTGGCCCAGGTAGAGGTCGAGCAGGCGCGGCGCCAGACGCTGTCCCAGAACGGTGACCACGGTCGAGGGGGCCACCTGGTACCTGCGCCTGGTCGGGTGTTCGGCGGCCCACACGATCGCCCGGGCCGCCACCTCCGGCTGGTACACCGGTGGTACCGGGCGGGTGCGCCCGTTCACCCGGGTGCGCACCCAGGAGAACTGCGGGGTGTTGATCGCCGGCAGGTGCACCTCCGTGACGCGCACCCGGGAACCCTCGTGGACCAGTTCGGCGCGGACCGAGTCCGTGAAGCCCCGGACCGCGTGCTTGGCCCCGCAGTACGCCGCCTGCAACGGGATGCCCCGGTAGGCCAGAGCCGATCCCACCTGCACGATCACCCCCCGGTCCCGGGGGAGCATCCGTTCCAGGGCGATCCGTGTCCCGTGCACGTAGCCGTGATAACAGACATCCGTGACCCGCTCGTACTCATGCGGTTCGATCTCCGTGAACGGGGAGACCACCGAGGCGAACGCCGAGTTGACCCATACGTCGACCGGGCCGAGCGCCCTCTCGATCTCCTCCGTCGCGGCGCTCAGCGCCTCGGCGTCGCTCACGTCCACCTTCACGGTGTGGACCGGTACGCCGTACGCCCGGGCCTCGGCCGCCGCGGCGGCCAGCCCCGCCTCCCCCCGTGACAGGAGGGCCACGGCGTGACCGTGACGGGCGAACTCCCGCGCGGTGGCCCGGCCCACGCCCGCTCCGGCCCCACTGACCACCACGACCCGCCCGGTCCTCCGTCCGTGCCCCATGGTTCCTCCCGTGTCCCCCGAAACGGTCGTTCGCGCTGCCCCACTACCCGCGATGGCCGTGTCCATGTACTCCGCTTCCGGGCCTTCCACCTGCTGTTTCATCCGAGGACTCCCGGGCAGTCGGATGGGGGGATCAGGACGACCGTTCCGGAGGGCGGACATGGAGCGAACGAGAGCCGGTATCGGCGAGCACGGTTTCCTTTCCGACTGCCATACCGCGGCCCTCACCGGTCCCGATGGGGCGATCGTGTGGATGTGCGCGCCGGCCTTCGACGGTTCCGCCCCCTTCGCGGGCCTCCTCGACCCGGAGCGCGGAGGGTCGTGGTCCCTGGAGGTCGACGGGGCCCGACCGGAGCGACGCGCCTACCTGGACGGCACCCTCGTTCTGGAGAGCCTTTGGCGAGGGCCGGGCGGAGAGGTGGCGGTGCTCGACCTGATGCCGCTCCGGCGCGACGGTGGGAGGACGGGCCTGTATCGGGAGGGTCTCCTCCTGCGCATGGTGGAATGCCGTTCCGGGACCGCCACGGTGCGTTCGCGGGTGGCCGCTCGACCGGACTTCGGCCGGGCCCGGCCCGCGTGGAAGCGGCAGGACGGACACCTGAGGGAGGCTTCGGGCCTGTCGCTCTCCGGCACACCGGATCCGTGGATCGACGACGACGGCGACGTCGAATGGCGAACGACACTCTCCGAAGGGGAGACGTCCTTCCTCGCCCTGGACCACCTGGAGGGTGAACGGTCGATCGACGCGCGGGAAGCGCGGGACCTGTTGGAGGAGACCGTCACCGCCTGGCGTGCGTGGTCGGCGCGCTGTGACTACCAGGGTGTGGGAGCCGAGCACGTGCACAGGAGCGCGCTCGTCCTGCGCGGCCTCCTCCACGAGGAGACCGGTGGTCTCATCGCCGCCCCCACCACCTCCCTGCCCGAATGGCCCGGCGGGGAGCGCAACTGGGACTACCGCTACGTGTGGCACCGGGACGCCGCCCTGGTGGTCCTGGCCTTCATGCGACTCGGCCACACCGAGGAGGCGGGGCACTACCTGCACTTCCTGCTGAGCATGTGCGGCGAGCCCCAGGGGTGGATCCCCCCGGTCCAGACGATCCGACGCGAGGAGCCGCCCGAGGAGGAGGAGCTCGACCACCTCTCCGGGTACGCCGGATCCCGGCCGGTACGGGTGGGCAACAACGCCTACGGCCAGCATCAACTGGACGTCTACGGTCACATCCTCGACGCCGCCCTCTACTACCAGGAGGTCACCGGCGATTTGAGCGAGGAGGAACTGGATCAGCTGCTCACCGTGGTCGGGGTGGCGGTCGATCTCTGGCGGGAACCGGACGAGGGCGTGTGGGAGGTCCGGGCGGACCGTCGGCACTGGACCAATTCCAAGGTCTACGCCTGGGTCTGCCTGGACCGCGGCATCCGTCTGGTCCGCCTGACCGGCAGGGAGGAGAAGGTCCCCCTGGACCGTTGGCGCGCCGAGCGCGACGCGATCCGGGCCGAGGTGCTCGAACGCGGATACGACTCCGAGGCCGGTTACTTCATCCGGTACTACGGCTCCTCCCGCGTCGACGGTTCCCTGCTGCGCATTCCCCTGCTCGGCTTCCTCGACGGGGACGACCCCCGGGTCAAGGGGACCCTGGATCGGGTGGACGCCGAACTGGGAGAGGCCGGATTCCTGGTCCACCGTTACGACACCGACGCGACCGACGACGGACTCGGCTCCCCGGAGGGGGCCTTCCTCCTGTGCTCCTACGACATGGTCTCCGCCCTGACGCTGGCGGGACGGAGGGGGGAGGCGCGGCGGAGGTTCGAGGAGTTGTGCGGACGCGCCGGACCACTCGGACTCCAATCCGAGCAGATGACGGCCGACGGCACCATGCTCGGGAACTTCCCCCAGAGCTTCACCCATCTGGCCCTGATCGAGGCTGCCATGAACCTGGAGTACGCGCAGGACGCCGAGGCCCTGCACGCGTGGGTCGACCGCAGAGGACCCGAGGACGACGAGGACGGAAGACGAGGGGACGACGGTGATGAACGATGACGTCCCCGGCACCGGGAAGCACGTCAAGGAGACCCTGCGCCGCGAGGCGCAGGCCTACGCGAACGGCGATGACCGGCCCCTGGCCGGATACGCGGTACGCGGCCATGGCGGGTGCGGGCCTGCTCGCGGTGAAACCGCGGGGGCTTCGGGGCGACACGCCGGTGGGGCCCTGGGACCTGGCCCTGATGGGGATGACCACGCACAAGGTGTCCCGCCTGCTGACCAAGGACCCGGTCACCAGCCCTCTCCGGGTCCTCTTCACCCGCTATCAGGGGGTGTCGGCACCCGCGGAGCTGTCCGAGGAGGTGCGGGGCGAGGGCGCGCGCAAGGTCGTCGGTGAGCTGATCACCTGTCCGTTCTGCACCGCCCAGTGGATCGCCACCGGCTACGCCTTCGGATTGGCCCTGGCTCCCCGCCTCACCCGCGGCGCTGGAGCGGTGTTCAGCGCCGTGGCCATCTCCGACTGGCTGCAACTGGCCTACGCCCGGCTTCAGCAGGCCCAGCAGGAGTAGCGGGAACGACACGGGGCCCGGGGGGATCCCCCGGGCCCCGTCGGGACCTTCTAGGGCCGCTCGTCGCCCTCGTCCTCTTGTGCCGAAGGACCGGCGACGGTCGCCTCGGGGCCGGCGCCCACGACGAACCCGAAGAACACGTGGTCGGCCAGCAGCGCCCACCGTTCCCCGGGACGGGAACGCCGTGCGTGCGCCAGACCGAGCGCGGGCGCGAGGACGGTCTCGAAGAGCCCCCAGGACAGGACCCCGTAGACGGGACCGGCCAGCCGCGACCTGCGCAGACGTCGGGGTACGAGGGCGAACGCCGTACCCGCCACCGCCCCGTAGGACCAATGGGCCAGCTCGATGGCCGCCGTCCTCCTGTGCTCGGGGACGGCTTCGAGGAGCGGCGGAGCGCCCTCGCGCAGGATCGCCTCGGGTGGTGTGCGTTCGAGGAGCCCCAGGCCCACCGTCGCCTGACGCATACCGGTCATGGCCATCGCGCCGACCACGCCCCGAAGCGCGCCTCTGAACCAGGGGTGACGCGGAGGATCGCTCTTTCTCCGGTGCATTCCGACGTTCCCTTCGAGAGTGTGCGTGTCCTTCCACTGACCGGGACGGCCCGATCTCACACATGCGGCCCCGGGCCGCGCTCCGGGGCGGGCGGGTCGTTCACGTTCCGGTGGGTAAGGGGCGGTCATGAGACCCACACCGCACACGGGGACCCTGGGAAGGATCGCGGCCGTCGCCGTCACGGCGACCCTGACGGCCGCGTGCGCCTCCGGAGGCGGGGCGGAACCCGCGGGGGACGCCCCCCGCGCCGCCGACACACCGGACGCCGGGTCCACGGCCCCGGGAGAGCCCCGCGACCACGCCACCGACCTGGACGTCCCCTGGGGGGTCGCACCCCTGCCGGACGGTTCGCTCCTGGTGTCCGAGAGGGATTCCGGCGAGGTGGTCCGGGTGTCGGAGGACGGCACCGTCGCCCCCGTGGGCACCGTGGAGGACGTGTCCCCGGGCGGTGAGGGCGGCCTCCTGGGGCTGGCGGTCGATCCGGCCTTCCCCAACGAGCCGTACGTGTACGTCTACTTCACGTCCGAAACCGACAACCGCGTCGCCCGATCGGAATACGACCCGGAGGAGGGGCTGGTCGGACAGGAGACCGTGCTCGACGGCATCCCCGCGGCCGGCACCCACAACGGTGGCCGGATCGCGTTCGGCCCGGACGGCTTCCTGTACGTCGGCACCGGCGACGCGGGCGACCCCTCGCGGTCCCAGGACCGGGACTCCCTGGGCGGCAAGATCCTGAGGATCACCCCGGAAGGCGAACCGGCCGAGGGCAACCCCTTCGACAACCCCACCTACAGCTACGGGCACCGCAACGTCCAAGGCCTGGCCTGGGACGAGGACGGCCGCCTGTACGCGACGGAGTTCGGCCAGGACCGGTGGGACGAGGTCAACCTGATCGAACCGGGCGGCAACTACGGATGGCCCGAGGTGGAGGGCGAGGGCGGCGGCGACGAGTACGTCGACCCGCTGGTCACCTGGACCACCGACGAGGCCTCGCCCAGCGGGGCGGCGGTGGCGGGCGGCTCCCTGTGGGTGGCCTCCCTGCGCGGTGCCCGCCTGTGGGAGGTGCCGCTCACCGGAGACGGCGGGGTCGGCGAGCCGGTGGCGCACTTCGAGGGGGAGTACGGGAGGTTGCGCACGGTGACGGTCGCGTCGGAGGGCGACGCGCTGTGGCTGTCCACCAGCAACCGTGACGGACGGGGCGACCCCGCCGAAGGGGACGACCGTGTCATGGGCGTCCCCCTGGAGTAGGCCGGATCCGCCCGGCGGAGCGTGTGGGCACGACACGCCGCGTTCGCCCGGGGGCGCACCGAAGGGCGTCCCCGGGCGAACGGGAAGGGAACGGGGCCCCACGCTCTCCTGTGGGGCCCCGTTCCCCTCCCGGAGGGAACCGGCGGCGCGCGGTACCGGGATCACGCGCCGCCGGGGAGGGATCAGCCGCAGACGTCCCCGTTGAGCGTGAAACGCTCGGGTGAGGCGTTCGGTCCGACGCCGGGGGACCCGACGAAACCGAAGGTCGCCTCGTCGCCGTCGGCGATCCCGGTGTTCCAGTCCAGTGATCGCGCGGTCACCGCGCGACCGGACTGCGTCAGGTCGGAGCCCCAGTGGTTCTTCACCGTCTGGCCTCCGGGGAAGGACCAGGTCAGGGTCCAGTCGGCCAGGGGGGCGTCACCGGTGTTGCGCACGACCACCTGGGTGTTGAACCCACCGCTCCAGGTGCCGTGCACCCGGTAGTCCACCTCGCAGGTGGACGTCGCGGGCGGGGCCGCCGAACCCTGGTCGGTGACGAACGCCGACACCCAGGCCAGGGTCGAGTTCCAGTTGATGGTCAGCTCGTTGGTCGCCCACGAGTCGATGTGGTCGATGTAGCAGAACTGGGGCGCGCAACCGGTCAGGTTCGCCTGCGCGACCGGGTCCCAGGTCCCGGTGTCGGAGTTGGGGCCGCCCGACAGGGTGCCGTCCGGCGGGTTGGGCAGGCCCGGGTCGAGCTGGTTCGCGTACCAGCGGCTGTGCTGGTTGAGCGAGTGCGCCGTCCCGTAACCGGTGACATAGGAGTTGTTGAGGGCGTTGCGCCCCAGCAGGTAGTCCATGCCCTCCAGGACCGCGTCCCGGAACCGGGTCTCGCCGCCGATGTCGTAGGCGGTGGCCACGACCACGAGGTTGTTGAGGACGAGGTTGTTGGAACCCCAGGCGAAGACCCCGTTCTCGGGGGCGTAGGCCAGACCGTAGGGGTGCTCCGCCACGGCGGACACGTACGACTCGGCCCCTTCGACCACCGAGGCGCGCACGGCGTCCCGGTCGGGCAGGTCGTTCGGAACCGTGGCGAGCTGGAGCCGCCCCAGGGGCGCGGTCCACTTCCAGTCGAAGCCGCTCGCCGTGAACACGTCGGCGGTGTGCAGTTCCGACGACGTCACCGCCTCCTCGTACTCGGCGGATCCGGTGGCCAGGTACAGCTCGGCGGCCGCCCAGTAGAACTCGTCGGCGATCTCGTCGTCGTTGTAGGGTCCGCCGCCCTCGCCGCCCACCTCGGCGTACCGGTCGGGGTGGGCCACCGCGGCGTCCCAGGCCGTCTCGGCCGCCGCGAGGCAGGTCGCGGCGAAGTCGGCGTCGTAGGGCGCGAACACCCGCGAGCACTGCGCGGCGGTCGCCGCCAGGTTGAGGGTGGCGGCGGTCGACGGCGGGTGCAGGTAGCGCGGCTGGGGGTCGGCGGCGGGCATCAGCGGGAGCCCGGTCCACCGTTCGTCGTGCACCTTGTGATGGGCCATCCCGGCGAGTTCCTCGCCCGCGGGCACCTGCATGGACAGCAGGAACTCCAACTCCCAGCGGGCCTCGTCCAGGACGTCGGGCACCCCGTTGTCCCGTTCGGGAACGGCCAACGTGGAGTCACCGACCCGGTCGGGGTCCCCGGTGGGCGCGGTGTGCGCCCGCTCGTACACGCTCATCAGCTGATGCACGGAGATACCGCCGTTGACCACGTACTTTCCGTGATCCCCGGCGTCGTACCAGCCGCCGGAGACGTCCAGGGAGTAGTCGCAGGGGGAACTCGGGTGGCAGGTCACGTCGGTGTCCCCCTGGTTGGGGGCGACGCCGAGGTGACCGGCCGCACGCCCGTAGCCGGGGGCGATCTCGTCGAGGATCTCGATGCCGCTGCGCTGGGTGTAGTAGAACTCCAACGCGTCGGTGGCCATCGCCCGGTAGGGGTCGGCGCCGATCCCGAAGGGGTGGCTCGTCTCCCCGTCCACGGTCAGGGTGTAGCCCTCACCGGGTGCGGTGACGTGACCGAAGTCCACGGTGTGCACGTTCTGCCCGGAGGTGGCGTCGAGTCCGTACGGGACGGTGTCGCCCTCGCCGACCGTGGTGCCGTCGGCGTCGGTCAGGATCCAGGCCAGGGGCTCCTCGGCGTCGGTGACGACGGTGGCGTTCTTGGGGCCCTCGGGCAGGTAGCCCACCTGGTTGACGCGCACGGGCGGGCCGGTGTCGGGTTCGTACACCGGGGGTTCGGCCCCGCCGCGCAGGGAGACGTCGTCCAGACACAGGGTCCAGGGGGTGGCGGAGCCGCCGATCTGGAAGGCGACCTGGGCGGCGTCGTGGTCCGAGGAGGCGGTGAACACGTACTCGTACGCGGTCATCTCCTCGGTGAGGACGGGGCGTTCGTCGAATTCGGTGCGCCAAGGGTCGACCGGCTCCTGGACCAGTGCCCGGATCGGTCGACCCTGCGCGCCGGAGGCGGTGAACGAGAAGGCGTAGGACTCACCGGCGACGATCGGCACGTCGTTCTGGCCGACGATGACCTCCCACGGGTCGGCCGTGCCACCGGGCACGTCGACGCACAGGACCTCGTCCTCGGTGACGGTCAACGCGACCTGCGGGGTGCCCCACCAGCCGGTGGTCCCGTCGGAGAAGTCGCCGTTGACGATCTGTTCGACGGCTTCTTCGTTGGTGGGTTCTGCGGTGGGTTCGGCTGTGGCGGGGGCGATCGGTGAGAGGACCAACAGTGAGGCGGTGCCCAGGACCGCCGTGGTTCGTCGTGGACTCAAGGGGGGTCGTCCTTCCGAGCGGACCGAGAACGCTCTGGGAGCGCTCCCAATTGAAAGGTATGACCATTTTTGTGTCGCCTGTCACACCTGTCAATGGGGGTTGTGCGAAGGATTCCCCGTCGGTTCGCGCCCGACTCCCCGGAACGACGCGGTCGGAACGGCCCGTGGGGGAGGGCGCCGTCGGCCTTCCCCACGGGCCGCCGCGGTCACTCCTCCGAAGGCGGGGTCGCGGACAGCCCGCGCGCGATCACCTGCTCGCCCAGGACCTCGCGGACCTCCTCGGCGTCGCCGGCGTGCCCGGGGTGCCCGGTGCTCTCACGCAACTCGTTCAGCACCGCCGCCACCACGGAGTCCTCGGTCACCAGACCGGACAGCGGGGCCGCCTCCACCGCCTCGCGCCACCGGCGCAGGGCGTCCAGTCGGCCGTGCGCGATGGCCTCACGGGTGAGGTGGAACAACTGGTCCAGGTTGCGGTGGTAGGCGTCGGGGTCGCTCAGGTCCGCGTCGACCACCACGACCGGTCGGGTGCCCGAACCCTCGGGGCGTAGGTGGTAGACCCGCCAGATCCGACCGTTGGTCAGGAAGATCCACTCCGCGCCCTCCTGGGCGGCCAACCGGCGGGCCATCTGGATGTTGCGCAGATCCAGTTCCTGGCCGATCCCGCGCACCTCCACCGGGGCGAAGAGCTTCCCGTCCAGCACGATCGCGTAGTCGTTGGACTCCCCGCTCGTGCGGTACTCGGTGGTGAGGTCCTGGTACTTGCTGAAGTTCAGACCGACACTGAAGAAATCGGCGATGAGCAGACGGGTGTCCCCTTCATTGGCGTCGCGCGCCACCAGATCGGCGATCGGACCCGAGAAGCGGTCCATGGCCGCGGCGACCCGGCCGCGCACGGACTCCTGCCAGCTCAGGGTGGTGGTGAACTCCCCGGTCCTGCTCATGACCTGGGTTTCTTCAACGTCCATGGACATCCGCTCCCGTGTGTGCCGCAAAGCCCTGTCGCACGGCCTTCTCCGGCACGGGGGGACACGCGGACAGGGAAGATCCGGCCACGATGCTACAACTCGTCGGCCCGGGCGGGCACACCGCACATCGGCCGGTCGTCGGGCACGGCGGCGCCGGCGGTCATCGCCCCACCACCCCGAGGCCCTCCGGGCGGACATGACGGACGCCCCGGGACCTCGGTCCCGGGGCGTCCGTGCTCCCGTGCGTCTTCCCCCGAAGGCGCGCCGCCTAGAAGCGGCCGTCGAGCAGGTCGTCGACGAACGCGCGGTGCTCCCGCAGCGCCAGCCGGAGTCGCTCGGTGTCGGCCCCCTCTTCCCAGGCCGACCGCAGGCCCGAACGGCGCTCCCGGAGCCGGGAGATCACCGCTTCGGTCGCCTCGTCGACCACCGCGTCCGCTTCGCCCACGGCCTTGCCGGGGTCGTCCACGAAACCGTTCATCGCCGTGGTCAGGCGCTCGCGCACCCGATCGCGGCCCGCGTCCTGCCGCGATCCGCTCCGGTCCCGGTCGCCCTCGACCGGCGTGTCCCGGCCCTCGGAGCGCGTTCCGTCGGTGGCGGTCGTGGCCTTACCGTGCCTCTCGTCGTTCACCGCGGGGCCGGTGCGTGCGGTGCCCTGAGCGGGCACGGTGGTCCCGGTCGTCCCGGGGTCGCGCACCTCGGCGTCGACCGCCACGGGAGCCGTGTCCGTCCGCCCGGCCCCGGTTCCGCTGCCTCGCCCCATGGGACGGGCGGCACCCGTGTCGTTGGTGGGCGGGCCGGTCCGCTCGCCGGTCCGGCGTCGCGCGCCTTCCCGTCGTTCGGTGTCGCCGGTGATGTTCTCGGAACCTCTCATCGCGCTACCTCCGATTCCCGTCCGTTACGTGCCTTCGGCACCAGGCCGCCCGCCCGTCGCGGTCGCGAAGGACCGTCGAGCATGGCGTCCAGCAGGTTGCGGTGGGCCATCAGGACCTCGCGCAGCCGCTCGGTGCCGGTGGTGTCCGTGTCCGTGCCCGGCCCCTCGGCTCTGTGAACGGCGGCGACCTCGTCACCGTGGTCCACCGACAGGTCCGCCAGATGGTGTTCGAAGCCCTGGGTGTCCGTCCCCGACGGCTCGACCGGGTACCCCAGATCGGTCATGGCGGCCGTCAGGACCCTGCGGGAGTCCTGGACGGAACGCTCGGGGTTCTCCACGAACTCCCGCTGAACGGCGAGCCACGCGTCCCGGTGGCGCGCTCGCTCCTCGTCGGTGAGGGTGCGGAGCCGGATCTTGTCGTTGCGATCGAGGCGGGCGGAGAGTTCCCTCTCGGCAGCCTTCGTGTCGTCGCCGTGCGCCGTGACCACGTGATCGTACTCGGCGCCGAAGCGCTTCTTCAGTCGAGTGGTGTTCCCCAACGGGATCTTGGACGTCCCGAAGATCAGCACCGCTCCGACACCGATGACCACAATGGCCACCACGCCGATGATGATGAGAATCGTCGTGTCCATGCGAGTGCACCTCCTATGTCGTCATCCACTGCCCGTGCTTTTTTCGGTGAAACAGCGGAATATGCGACATGGGGGGATCATCGCAGGTGAAGGCGGGAAAAATTCGCCGATCCCCTGTGTGGATCCAGGTGGTCCGGGGCGAAGAAACAGAGGATACCGGCACTTCAGAGTACTCTTCTCCGGTCGTGTCGGGTGGTGGAGGGGCCGCCCCGAGCCTTGCCCGAGGTGTCCTTCGCATCGGCAGTAAAAATGGCCGAGGTCCCCTCTCGGATTATTTCCGTCGACTCGAAGGAACGGTCTGTGATTATCGACCGTTACCATCGTGAGATAGAGTCTTCGCAGTTCGCGCGGGCTTTTTCGCAAGCGGTGAACGCATCGGAGGCGTCTCTCGGCGCGGCCTGCGGGGCCTGCGCGGCCACGGCCTCCCGGGTGCCCGAACGGTCGCGTCGGTCGGCGTGCGGGCGCCACCGCCCCCCGCGGTCCCCCTCGACCCGTTGACTACCGGGCGTCTCCGACCAGGTTCCGCACGAAGGCGCGGTAGGACAGCAACGCCAACCGCAGCGTCTCGGTGTCGGCGCCCTCGTCCCACGCGGCGCGCAACGCCGCCCGGCGGGACTCGATCTCGGCCACCAGCGCGTCGGCGACCTCCGAGGCCAGGGCGTCCGCCTCGTGCACCGCGCTCCCGGGGTCGTCCACGAAACCGGTGATCGCGCCGTCCAGGCGCCGTCGGGCCAGCTCCGTGTCCACCCCGCGCGGCCGGGGCCGCCAACCGTCCTCCACTGTCGGCGCGCGCACCTCGGCCCGCACCGGTACCACCTCGTCGGTCGGGTGTTCCATCGTGTCCGCCTTCCGTCGTGCCACGGAGCGCGCCGCCCGCGCACCCCCTTCGTGCGCCCGCAGGGTCCACCGCACCCGGCGGCCCGTGTCCGCTTCGGAGTGGTTCAACGTTGCGTCTCCGATCCCCGGCCCACCGTGTCGATCCCGCCCAACAAGGCGTCCACGAGCCGCCGGTGGGCCACCAGCGATCCGCGCAGGTGTTCGGTGCCCCCCGTGTCGTCGTCCCGGATACGACGCACCTCGGCGACCTCCTCCGGATGGTCCACCGACAGGGTGTCCAGCAGGCGTTCGAAGTCCTCGCCGGGGGAATGCCCGAGGTCGAGGGCGATCGCCGCGATCACGGCCCGGGCATCGCGCACGGAGCGTTCCGGGTCGTCGACGAACCCCTGCTGGACAGCGATCCAGGCCCGCACGTGGCCGTCGCGCAGGTCCTCGGGGATGGCCCGCAGTCGCAGCTCGGCGCGGCGGGACAGGCGCGCGGTCAGGTCGCGTTCGGCGGTCTCGGTGTCACCGTGGATCCGCACCGCGTGCTCGTACTCGGCGCCGAAGCGTCTCCTGAGCCGGGCCGTGCGGCGTGAGGGAAGGATCGAGGAGCGGACGGCGATCGTGGTGCCCACGGCCACCACGATCACCACCAGGACGAAGAGGACCAAGGGCGTCGTCTCCACGGGGGGCAACCTCCTGTGCGGAGAACTCTGCCCCTCCGCCGTTCCGCGAAACGCCGGAGTCCGGAGCCGGTCTCCACCCGGCCCGGCACGGTCCCGGTCGTGTGGGCGGACGCGGGGGGACGACCGGGCGATCGCGGCGGCGGTCCCCTCCGGACGACCCGCACGTCGCAGCGGGATCGCGGCCGTCGCCTCGCCCGGGCGATCCGGGTCGCCCACGGCGACGAGCGTGTCCGTCTCGAATGCCCCGGCCGCGACCGCGTCGACCCGGTTTCCGGACGGCCCGGATTCCTCGGCCGGCGCAGCAGGGCCGGGCGGTTCGGCTCCCACCGAGCCGCCCGCCCGTACGCCTGTCTGGAGCGTATGACGGAAATCGAACCGCCCAGCGTGAGCGTGTCGGGTTCCCGGCTTCGTCGATCCGTCACACGAACTCGGTTCTGAACGCTCTGCCTCTGAAAACGACACGGTGGTCGCAACCCCCCGAGAACCAGGGTGTCGCGACCACCGCCGGAGCCCGCCTGTCAGTGCGGGTCGGACGCGTTGAGCGCCACGACGACCTGGTCGTAGTCCCCGCGAGCCTCGCCGTACCGCAGGAACTTGACCCGCTCGACCTGGATCTCCGTCGCGTCCGGCTCGGACACGAGGAGTTCGACCACCTCGGCGATGAACTCGTTCAGCGGCATCGCGGCGGCGCTGTCGCGCTGTCCGGGCAACAGGTCGGTCGCGACCGACGGCGGCTCGAGTTCGATGACGCGCACGCTCGTATCCGCGAGCTGGAGGCGGATCGACTCGCTGAGCATGTGGATGGCGGCCTTGCTGGCGTTGTAGCTGGGCGTCACCCGCAACGGGGTGAACGCCAGACCGGAGGAGACGGTCAGGATCGTGGCGTCCGGGCGTGTCCGCAGGTGCTCGACGAACGCGGAGATGAGCCGGATCGGCCCGAGCAGGTTGGTGGTGATGACCTCCTCGGACGAGGCGAGGAAGCCCTCCGCGCGGGTCCAGTCCTCGACGCGCATGATCCCGGCCATCGGGATGAGCACGTTGACGTCGGGGTGCTCGGCGATGACCCGTTGGGAGACCGTGGCGATGCTCTCGGGGTCGGTGGTGTCGATCCGGTAGGCGTGGATGCCGGGGTGCTCGGCGGTGATCTGTTCGAGCAGCTCGGTGCGGCGGCCGCCGATGATGACCTCGTTGCCCCGGGCTTGGAGCGCGAGAGCCAGGGCCAGGCCGATACCGCTGGTGGCACCGGGAATGAAGATGGTGTTTCCGCTGATCTGCATGGCTCAAGTCTTGGCCGGTGCCGGTGCACCTACCAGAGAGCGGTTGTCGGGGGATCGGCGATCCCTGGATCTCCCCTGTCGGTGGCGACGATACTGACGGGATGGATCGTGAGGCACTCGCAGACTTCCTCGTCCGGCGCCGGGAAGCGCTCCAGCCCGAGGACGTGGGGCTGAGCCCGGGCCCGCGTCGCCGCGCACCGGGTCTGCGCCGCGAAGAGGTCGCGCAGTCGGCGGTGATGTCGACCGATTACTACACCCGGCTCGAACAGCGCCGCGGTCCGCAGCCGAGCACCCAGATGCTCGCTTCGATCGCTCGCGCCCTGCGGCTGACGCCCGACGAGCGCGACTACCTGTTCCACACGGCAGGGCACAGCGCGCCGGACCGTGTGACGACGTCCGACTACGTGGCGCCAGGCCTGCTGCGGGTGCTCGACCGATTGACCGACACCCCGGCGTTGATCCTCGACGCCCTCGGGCGGTCGCTGGTGCAGAACGACCCGGCGCGCGCCCTGTTCGGCGACACCGGCGGCCTGGTCGGCTGGGAGCGCAGCGCCATCTACCGCTGGTTCGTGCATCCGGAGCAGGAACGGTGGCGTTACCCGGAGGACGACCGGGACCGTCAGGGCCGGGCGCAGGTCGCCTCGCTCCGGGCCGCGTACGGGTCCATGGGCCCGCGCTCGCGGGCGGGCGACCTGGTCCGCGAGCTGACGGGCCGGAGTCCGGAGTTCGCCCAGCTCTGGGAGGCACACGAGGTGAGCAGGCGCTTCGAGGACCACAAAGTGCTGATTCACCCCGAGATCGGGAAGATCGAGGTCGACTGCCAGGCGCTGTTCACCGAGGACGAGTCACAGACGTTGCTCGTACTGACCGCGCCGCCGCGCTCCGAGGCGGCGAGCAAGCTGAAGCTGCTGGCGGTGCTCGGCACGCAGCGGTTCGCCGACGGGCAGGGCTGAAACCCGACCGCACGGCCCGCACGGCCCGGCCCGCAGCGCGCCCCCGCGACTACGAGCGTGCTCCTGCGGGGGCCTGAGCATGTCGCATGTCGCACCCTCTGTGGAGGACGCTTCGGTGTACCCGTCCGCACCCTCGAACGGGAGTGCGCGACCCCGGCCCCGGCCCCGGCTGGTCGGCCAGGTCATGACCGGATAAGGCGCACGGATCCGGACAGGGCGATCGATTTCCATGGCATCACGACAGGAACGCCGTGCGCACGGACTCGGTCACCCTCTGTCCCTACCGTTCGGCATAATACGCCCGAAGAGGCAACAGGAATCATTTATCGCGGTGAAGTGCGCAGAAGGGGTGAACGGGTGAAGTCCGGCCTGGTGGAACGGGGTCCCGGTGGCGAAAGGAAGCTCGTCACGATGTCCTTCCGCCGACAGGGGATCGCTCTCCGCACGACCCGGCCGCGTGGTCCGGCGGTTTGTCGGATCGGGCGGCTCCGGGGTGGTGAAAACCCCTGAAAAGTAGCTTGAACAGGCGCTTCGCCCGTTGCTGTTCCGTGCGGTGATGACGGCCGTTCGCACACAACAGGAGGTGGCCGGAATCGGCCAGGTCGGTGATGGCGAAGCATCCGATGGTTTCTGCGTGGAGTGGTTCTCGGGAATGCAAGGAGGAGTCCGATGAGCTCGTGGGATATCGATCCCGTGCAGGTCGGCGGCGTGTTGGAGGCGACCCTGGGCCATCTGGGCGATGAGGAGGGCGGCAGCGGCCTGACCCGGGAGCTGTCCCAGCTGGAGACCCATCTGGGCAACGCCGTCGAGGAATGCGGCAGCGGCATCGTCTCCGATGCCCTGGGACGGTTCGCCGAGCACTACTTCGGCGTGCTCGGCGACATGGCCGGTACCACCCTGCGGGCGGTCGAGGGAGCCTATGAGGCCACCACCCACTATATGGAGGGGAACCTGGAGATGGCCGCCGAGGCCCAGGCCAACGCCGCCAAGGAACCGGCCACCGAGGTCACCCCCGGGGCCGGTTCGGGCCACCAACCCCTCTACCACTGACCCCGCCGGCCCCCGCCCCGCTCCCGGACCCCGAGCACCCGACCCCACCCCCACACCCCTTGGAGCGGTGACCTGTGGGCACAGCCCCCTTCGACCCGAGCGCCTTCTTCGTCCCCGCCACCGACCCGGACCGCCTGGAGTACACCGCCGGCGATCTCAAGGGCGACGGCACCGACATCGTCGAGGGCGCGGCCGACATCCACACCGCCTGGGCGGGACTGTCCTCCTGCTACAGCGCCCCCGAGGCCGAACTCCTGTTCTCGGCGGTGGACTCGGTCCCCGAGGACGCCGGGGAGGTGGACGGCGCCCTGGGCACGGCGGCCACCGCGTTGAGCACCTTCGCCGAACGCGCCCGCGAGCTCCGTCGTCAGGCGTGGGCGTTGCAAGGGGACGCGCGCCGCTTCAATGCCCGGGTCGCCGACGACGAGGACTGGGCCAAGGGCACCCTGCTGGGGCAGGAGAGCGAGGAGTACACCGAGTACTCGCGGATCAACTCCGAGAAGATCCGCATCCAGAACGACTTCATGGCCGCCGAGGCCGAGTGCGCCAACGCCATCGTCGCGCTGTTCAGCGCACGCCGGTACACGGCCGTGAACCCGGACGGGTCCACCCGGCTGCGCGGGGGTGAGATCGCCTACGGGTTCACCGAGATCACCGAGGAGTTGGAGAACGCCTGGGGCGAACCCAAGGTCGGTGTCGACCACTACTGGTTCTGGGACGTCCAGCACGCGGCCTGGGACTTCGGCGGCGGGATCCTGGAGAACGCCGGCGGCATGGTCGGGATGCACGGGGCCGGGGGGTGGGACTTCGAGTGGGGGACCAACGTCGAGGCCCACTGGTGGGGTGTGGTCCAGGGCGCGGGCGCCGCGGTGGGGTTGTACGACGCCGAGATCGACCACTGGGGTTTCCAGAGCTGGGAGCGCAGCCGCGAGATCGCGTGGGACACGGCGGTGGAGGCGGCGCACGCCATCGTGCCGTGGGAGGAGTGGGAGGAGCGGCCCGCGTACGTGATCACGACCGCGCTGCTGAACGTGGGCACGATCGCGGCGGGTGTGGCGCTGTCCTCGACCGGGGTGGGGGCGGTGGTGGGGGTGCCGCTGCTGGCCTACAAGGGATTGAAGATCCTGGACGGGCTCGGCGGCGGTCACAACGGTCTCACCGGCGCCGTGCGGGAACTGATCGACAACGCGGCCTCCGGACGCCACGGGGGCTCGGGGGGTTCGGGTGGTGGTTCCGGTGGGACCACCCCGGTGATCTCCTTGGACGAGGACACGCTGCGGGCGTTCGGGTTCGACCCTGAGAAGTTGCGAGCGCTGATCACCGGGTTGGAGGCCCTGCGCGATCAGGACACCCACGCGCCGTCGAACGACATCCGCCCGGTCGGGGACGGTCACTCCGACGCGGATCGGCCCGCCGACCCGACCGCCGCCGGGTTGGCTGCGGGCCAGGAGTTCCTGGACGGCCTGGACCCGGAGTCCCGCCGCGAGCTGGAAGACGCGCTGCGCGACGCGGAGGACCTGTGGGTGGCCTCCCAGGTTCCCGAAAGTTGGACCACGGTCAACGACACCCCGGTCCAGCGCTACGAGACCGACCCGCCCCGCATCGAGGCCCAGGACGGCCAACGGGTCGAGGTCGACAGCGCGGGCAACGAGATCACTGCCCACCACGACGGAACCATCACCAACGCCACCGGCAGCGTTGGCAGCTCCCCTCACACCCCCCACGGTGGAGGCACCACCGTCATTGAAACCGGTTCCGGCTCCGGACGTGGTCGCACCAGTATCGGTACGGGCGGAGGTGGAGGCGGACTGCCGAACGGTCCGGACGCTCCGGAGCAGCAACCGCCGGAGTACGTCCAAAGATCCGGCGGAATCGCCGATGTGGGTAACCCCCGCGCCAACATGGAAGCCGGGGACGGGTTCTATGACTCCGATAACCACCGCGTCGATTTGGGATATCGGGACGAGACCGGTACCTATTTCGATGGTGAGGGCAACCGCTATGTCGACGTCCCACAGAGCGCCTGGGCGCTGAAGCAGTACGGTGAAATCCGCGCTAACGATGGCGACGTCGACCATATCTCCGAGAACACCGGCTTGAACCGGGACGTGATCTACGAGGTCAAGCAGCACCTGTTCCTCCGCGAGCATGTCGATGTTCCCTCTCCGCCGGACGGGCGTCAGCGAACGGGTCGCTTCGCGCCCGTGGAACAAGTCGCCGATCTGTGGCGCAAGGCGGAGACGGGCACCTTGAACGCCTCCGAGAGCGCTGCCTTCCGCAACCTGGTCGCACACGAGTACGTCAAGGCCCGTCTGATGGAAGAGGGTGTGCCGTACCGCTCTCGCGATCCTCAACTGTGGAACAACGATCAGTACGAAGGGACCTCTGAGAGGAACGGCGCGGACGACATCTCGCCTTGGAGGGACCCTGAAGCCGACGGCGGATTCGAGCTGTGGGAGAAGTGGGGCATCCCCGAGCCCGAGTCAGGTTTTAGTCCGGGTGACGACCTGTCCGGTCTGGACAGGGTCGCTGAGAGCGCATTGGACTGGTGGCGAGAACGCAATCCCTATAACGGTGCTGCCCACCGTCCTTCGTACGAGCACACGCAGACGATCGATGTGGGAGACTCCCGTTCTCCTGGAGAAAGACAGCGGTTCGGGACCGGTGAGGATGGGGAGGAGGTCAAGCTCGACTCACACACCCTGTACCGGGTCGAGGGGAGAGGCGTTTTCATCACAGACGCCGATGGCCGCATCGTCCATGTTGAAACGCGGTCCTCATCGAGTGCCGATGGAAATCCCGAGCTCGTCTACCCCAGGCCGAACGCGATGTACTACGTTGACCATCCGAAGACGGGTGGGCAGTTCGTCTATGGGACGGATGACAATTCCAGGACGATCTCCATCGAGGGCGAGCTCAGGCCGGGAAGGGAGTCGCGGAACAACGAACAGACACCCATCGGCCATGAGGGCAGGAACTACTTCAGCGAGTACAATAAGCGCGATGACACGGAATATAAATATGATGAAGCCAGTTGGCAGGGCGGGCACCTGGTCGCGAGCAACATGTTCGGTGGTCCCGGTGAGAGGATCAACATCATCCCGATGCTCAAGTCCTTGAACCACCCTGGCCAGAGTCGAGATTTCTACGAGAACTGGGGTCGTCTTGAATATCTTTGGAACGGGATCCTCAAGAAAGACGAAGGGACTCTCGGTAGGGCTTATAGCACAGCTTACGCGGAGCAGCAGCCGGGAGGGAAGCCAGCCCTCACGGCTCCTTGGTTGAGTCTCGCTGGCGAAGACCCCCGAATCACATTTCGTATGGAAGTTGAATATGACGATAGCCTTCCAGAGTATGAAAGGCGCGAATACCAGGACCGCCCAGATCTAACCAGCCAAGCCAGAAATTACGAGAGTAATCGTCCTACGGAAATGAGCCACTTAGGAGCCCCGCCTTCGGAGATAGTGGTGGACTGGTCGCTGAACGGAGTCGATCAGTCGAGGCTGACGTATGATAATCATCCTCCGCGATCTTTTAAGTGAAGAGAGAATTTATTATGGATCCGATCCAACAGCAGGAATTGGTCCGGGAAATGGTCCTTGAGCTTGTCGAGGTTGCTCCCGAAGGATGGGTTTCGATGAATTTCCGGTACGAGTACATCGGAGGGGTGGCGGCAAGTGAGAATATCGTGACCTTTGACACTGGGGAAGCGGTGAGGAAGCGCCATCCGCGGCCTGTTGACAAAAAGGCAAGGGCCCTGAAGATTGAAATGTACCAGGAGGGCAAGGGAACGTGGCTCGCCATGTCGATTAATATAAAAAAGCCTGGCGACTTCAAGGTAGATTTCTACTACGACAAAGAACTGGGGGTTCACCCTCTCCCCGCCTCGCCGGGTAGTTACGCCTTCGAGCTGGAGAAGTTCCCCCGGGATCCCGAAGTCATTTCAGATTGGATCCGTGAACGGATCAGCCAGCTGCGAGAGGAGTAGGGCCCCACAGGTACTTCAGTTGGACTTCCAGGAAGAAGGCAGTAGCGAAAATAGCGAATTAGAGGCCAGGCGTGCTTTCCTTGTTTGTAAAACTTTCCTGCGCCATTGCGCGCTTGGTGAAAATTTCAAAGTATTTGATATCTCGCGAAAAAAGCAAATGAAGAATGCGCGAGCCTCTGCCACCTGTTCACGGTGTACCTGCATCAGGATTGGATCATTGAAGGAAGCGGGATTTCTGACATCTTCATTCCCAGCTAGGGTTTGCGGGAAATCTCCCCGGTGGTCTGTCGAGAGGCGAGGGCTCTGATTTCAGAAGGAGGGGGGATGAATATCTGGACAATCTTTTCTTTGGCAAATGGAGTGCTGGCTAAGAGCCCGAAGTGGAAGGGTTTGAATACTGGAATGCGGTTCTCGAATAAATTGTGAAAGTCTCAGGTCGCTACGTGCGGGAGTGACACCGCCCCTGAGGTGTGTCGGGTTGCGGCGCCGGTGGCTATGAAGGGCGTTGCCAAACGGGGTGATCACGTGCTCCTGGTGAGATACCCGCAGAGTTCGCCGACCGCATCGATCGGGCCGCCAACTCTTCCTCGTCACAGGTTTTGGGCGCCACGGTAGTTTCGGGGGATGGGCGGTGGCGAGGATGAGCAGGGCCGGTGGGTGGTGCATGGGGAGCGCACCCTGTACGACAACCGGTGGGTGCGGTTGGGCAAGGCGGACATCACCACACCCTCCGGGGACAGGTTCGAGCACCACACGGTCACGCTCCCCTCGGCCGCGGTGATCGCCGTCCTGGACCGGTCTGGCGAGCACGTCTTGATGAGCTATCGGCACCGGTTCGTGCCCGACGTGTGGGGGTGGGAGCTGCCCGGCGGCCTCCTGGACCCCGAGGAGACACCGGAGCAGACCGCTGTACGCGAGGCCTTGGAGGAGACCGGCCACCGGGTCGGCTCGGTGGAGCACGTGGCCACCTTCGAGCCGATGATCGGCACGGTCCGCAACCCCCACCATGTGTTCGTCGGCCGTGACGCCGAGCTGGTGGCGGAGCCGACCGAGTTCGACGAGGGCGTCTACGAATGGGTGCCTCTGGCCAAGGTCCGCAGCCTGATCTCCGAGGGGCGCATCCAGAGCTCAGGCACGCTTGTCGTCCTGCTCCACATCCTCGCCTCCTGAGACCGTTCCCTGGGGGGCAGTCGGGCCAGTCGGGCCCGTCGACGGCCAGAGCTTGACGTGTCCGACGGCTCTGCGGCACGCCGTGCCTTTCAGTGGGCCTGCGTGGTGTCGCCGTGGGGGGTATAAGCCAAGGCCAGATCGGTACGCAGTCCGGCCTCGGCGCGCCCGAGTTCCAACGGGGCGGCCATCGAGCGCGCGGGTGAGGTCCTCGACCGTCTCACCGCGTCCGAGACGTGCCATGCAGTGTCCGGCGACCTTGACGTGGAATTTGAAGGTGCGGGCGTCGGCTACCGGCTGTCGAACGGTTCGGACCGGGGTGCGCCGTCGCGGGTGCCGCCGAGCCGCCATTTGACCCAGTAACGGGCCATGCCACCTGCGAGTTCGCGCTGGCCGATGGTCGCCATGGTGCAGACCATCGCTTGGGTGGCGGCCGGATCAAAGCGAATCCGCTGAAGATCTCCGGAGATCTTTCGTGCTGGGCGCGGAGAGGTACGCGTGTTCGGGGGCGCCCTCGTGGCGTGTGGATGACGGGAGCTGGGTGCGTCATCCGGTGCCGGTCGTCGGGCCCGTGCACCCGCTGGTGCACCCTGAACGCGAAAACGGCCCCTGGTGTGCGATGCGTTCTCGCACTTCAGGGGCTTTCTTTCGAACGGAGCGGATGACGGGAATCGAACCACCCACCGCCAGCCCGCCGACCTGCGCAGATACGAGAATCCCCAGGCCGCACCGCTGCCCGTCACCCGGTTGCCCCCGGTTCCCCCGCGTTGCACCGGCCCCCGTCCACCCTCCGGGTGCACCACCTTCGCCACCCTGGTGCACCCTCACGGGTGCATCTGGACTCGTTGCAATCCAGTCCGGACGATCCGGACCTGCTCGGATGCAGCCGGTGAGGTTGATGGATCCGGTGAGGGGACGGGGCGTGGCCAGCATGGGCGGAAGTGTGGTGACGGCCTTCACCGCACGGTTCCTCACAGGACGGCTGAGTCCCCGAAGCGCTCAGGCACAGCGGCCTCGTTCGGAAACGGCAACGTCGTTCAGGAGAGCTCCAGGCCCGGCAGAGGTGATCGAGGCCTGGCTCCGCCGTGCTCGACTCCCCGGCTCGGGAGCTGATCGCAGCGCTGGCCGATCTCCTTCGCGCGGCGGAACCGGTTCGCGGTTCCCCGGTTCCGCCGATCCGGAGGCCGACCACGTCCAGCAGCCCGAGGGAATCGGGATCCCCGTGGATCAGCTGCCCAGAGCGCGCGCCAACAGGGCGCGGCGGCTGTGCACGGCGGTCTTCGAGAACACCGATTTCAGATGGTCCTGCACGGTGTACTCGGACAGGAACATCCGGCCCGCGACCTCACGGGTGTCGGCTCCGGCCACCAGGTGGCCCAGCACCTCGGCCTCACGGGCGCTGAGGCCGAAGGCCCGGGTGAACACCTCCACACGCTCCCGGGGTGAGGCCTCCTCGATCGTGACCGCGATGCCGCGCGTCCCAGGAGGCTGAGCGCTCCCGATCCGGGCCGCGCGCAGGGTCAGCCAGAGCCCGTCCGACAGGTGCACCCGTGCGGAGGGCGGGTGAGAGTCGACGCCGCTCTCGAAGGCCAGGAGCTGCGCGGCCACGTTGTAGGCGGTCGCCGGGATCGGTGTGCGTCCCCGTTCTGGTGGGACGAGCACTCGCAGGTACTCGTGCGTCTCGGGGGTCTGTCCGAGCACTTGCAACTCACCGGAGAGCAGGAGTACCACAGGGCCCGGGCGAGGAGGGTGCGGGCCACAGGCCTTGAAAGTATCCGCCTGGCAGCGACGCAGGGCACCCGTCACGGCATCGGCGATGTGGGCCAGATAGGCGGCTTCGGCCGGGCTGAACCGGGCTGCGGCGTCTGATCGCCACAGGTCCAGGAAGCCCCAGCACCCTGATCGGTCCCGGAACACCGTCGAGGCCACGTCGCTGATCCGGTACTCCCTGAGCAGTTCTCGCCACAGGAGGCTGTGCGAGGGATCGCCTCCGGTCGCCTCCTGGAGCAATGCGACGGGGGCCGACGCCTTCAGCGTCGTCCACCGGTTGAGTGCTGTGAGGTACTTCAGGCGGATCAGGCGGGGCAGCTCCCGCAGACAGGGGACATCCGCGAGTGGAAGGGAGCCGACCGACGTTTCCGGATCGGTCAGCAGGAAGGCGTAGGCATCGAAGCCGACCACACGGCGGATCTCCTCCAGAAGCCGCAGTCGCAGCTCCCGCGCATCTCCCGCAGACTCACAGATGTGCTGGATCCGTCCCCGTGACCGGAGCCAGACCGCAGTTCCGACCATGCTCTGAGGCTACCCTGCAAGGTCCTCGACGGTTCCGGGGGCCATGTCCCGCGGATTCTCCCGGTGACCCCAGATTTCTGGGATGGGAAACAGCCGCCGACGGCCCCAGGATCGAGGTGACACACGATCCGGAAGAGGGGGAGTCATGCCGACTCTGCACATCGAACACGCCGTTACGGACTTCGTTCTCTGGAAGACGGCCTTCGACCGCTTCGCCGAGTTCCGAGAGCGGTCCGGGGTGCTCCGGCACAGGATTCAGCGTCCGGTCGACGACCGGGAGTACGTCGTGATCGACCTGGACTTCTCTACCGCCGACGAGGCGGAGGCCTTCCTGGGGTTCCTGCGGACCAGGGTCTGGTCGTCAAGCGAGAACGCCCCGGCCCTGGTCGGAACCCCGGATGCCAGGATCCTCGACTCCGTCGAGAGCACCTGAGCGGGCCGGCGACCGGTCAGCGCGGGCGTCCTACTCGTGAGCGCACTCCGGTGCACCCTGAACACGAAGACGGCCCCTGGTGTGCGAGCGGTGCTCGCAGCCCAGGAGCCGTCTTTCGAACGGAGCGGATGACGGGAATCGAACCCGCGCTATCAGCTTGGGAAGCTGAAGTTCTGCCATTGAACTACATCCGCGTTGTATCCCGGCGTTTCAACGGCCGGTCAACCACTGTCATCCTAGCCCACTTCCCGGCCCCGACGGCAAGTCGGTGACGGGGTCCGTGTCGGCGCTCCGTGTTCGTCCGGTGTTCCTCCGGCATCGCTCCTGGTGGCCCGTGCAGGCGGTAGGTTCGGAGCGTGTTGCTCTCCGATCGCGATATCAGGTCCGAAATCGATGCCGGGCGGGTCCGGATCGATCCCTTCGACCCCGGCCTCGTCCAGCCGTCGAGCATCGACGTGCGGCTCGACCGCTTCTTCCGGGTCTTCGAGAACCACAAGTACCCGCACATCGACCCCTCGACGGAGCAGCCGGACCTGACCCGGTTGGTCGAGGCGGATCCCGATGACGCCTTCGTCCTGCACCCCGGCGAGTTCGTGCTGGCGTCCACCTACGAGGTGGTCACCCTGCCCGACGACATCGCCAGCCGGTTGGAGGGCAAGAGCTCCCTCGGGCGGCTGGGGCTGTTGACCCACTCGACGGCCGGTTTCATCGACCCCGGGTTCTCCGGCCACGTGACGCTGGAACTGTCCAACGTGGCGACGCTGCCGATCAAGCTGTACCCCGGCATGAAGATCGGCCAGCTCTGCATGTTCCGGCTGACCTCGCCCGCGGAGCACCCCTACGGTTCCGCGGAGTACGGTTCCCGCTACCAGGGGCAACGCGGGCCGACCCCCTCGCGGTCGCACCTGAAGTTCAGCCGTACGCGCATCGAGCCCTGACGCGGCACCCCGGTTCTTTTCGACCGGGGTCTGTCGCGCACACGATCGATCACGCTATGTTGTCATGTTGGTACGGACCGTCCTGTGGTGCTCTTGTCAGCTATAGGTGACCAAGGTCACTTTGTGATGGTGTGTGGTATAGATCACATATCGCTGTCCTGGGAGAACGCTGACCCCCGGCATAAGTCGACGGACCGGTTTTATGCCGTTTAAACATGTTATCTGCTGGTTATCAAGCGCCTGAACTGTGCGTACGCATCTCGGTAACGTGGCCCCCCGACGTGAACCAGGTGCTGGTCCGACCCCGAGAGGGGCGCGCAATCGGGGGACTCTGCGCGAGCCGGCCGCCTGAGGGAGCCGCGGGCCGGCGATCGGATGACCGCGCCTGCTCCGCGGCCGGGACAGCCCCGTAGAGGAGACCGTGCCAGCAGTACGAGCAGACCATCTGTACAAGGTGTTCGGTAGACAGTCCGGAACGGCCGTTCAACGGCTCTCCGACGGCAGCCACCGTGACACCATCGCCGACCTCGACGTGACAGCCGCGGTCATCGACGTCTCCTTCGACGTCGAACCCGGTGAGATCTTCGTGGTCATGGGCCTGTCCGGTTCGGGCAAGTCCACCTTGATCCGCATGCTCAACGGACTCCTGCCGCCCACCTCGGGCGCGGTCGAGATCGACGGTGTCGACATCACGACCCTGAGCAAGAAGAACCTGCTGAGGCTGCGCGGAGAGAAGATCAGCATGGTCTTCCAGCACTTCGCGCTCCTACCGCACCGCACGGTTCTGGAGAACGCCGCCTACGGCCTGGAACTGCGCGGCGAATCCCGTCCCGAGCGGGCCGAACGGGCCCGCGAGACCCTGGAACTGGTGGGTCTGGGCGGCTGGGAGGACAAGTACCCCCACCAACTGTCGGGCGGCATGCAGCAGCGCGTCGGTCTGGCCCGCGCCCTGGCCGCCGACACCGACATCATCCTGATGGACGAGGCGTTCAGCGCCCTCGACCCGCTCATCCGTCGGGACATGCAGACCCAGCTCCTGGAACTCCAGAAGAGCCTGGGCAAGACCATCGTCTTCATCACCCACGACCTCAACGAGGCCATGAGGCTGGGCGACCGGATCTGCGTGCTCCGCGACGGCCGGGTGGCCCAGATCGGCACCGCGCAGGAGATCCTCAACGAGCCCGCCAACGACTACGTCGAGCGGTTCACCGAGGACGTCGACCGCACCCGGGTGCTGACCGCGTCCGCGGCCCTGGACCCGCGGGCCGCCGCAGACGGTTCCGCGCCTCAGGTCGGGGCCGACACCCCGATCGCCGACCTGTACACGGACATGGCCGGCTCCGAGTTCCTCCGCGTGGTCGACGAGGACGGCGGCGTGCTGGGCGTCGTGTCCCGAACGTCCGTGCTCGCCGCCCTCGCGTCCGGGAGGGAGCGACAGTGACCCCCGTCGACTTCCCGCCCGCCCTGCCCATCGGTGAGGGTTTCAACGCGTTCAACGCCTGGCTCAAGACCCACTTCTCCGGTCTCTTCGACGCCATCGGCGAATTCATCCGCTGGGCGGTCGGCCTGCTGTCGGGGTTCTTCACGGACCCCGCCGCCGCGCAGCTGACGTTCATCGCCGCGGTGATCATCGCGGTCCCGCTGGTGCGGAGCCGCCGGATCCCGCTGGTCGTGACCGTCGCGGCGGTCTCGCTGCTCTACATCCTCCAGGCGTGGTTCGCGCTGGGGGACACGATCATCAACAACATGCCGCCCGCGCTCTTCCTGTGGGCGATGAACCTGTTCGACCAGTACGTCGACGCCTACTTCTGCGTCTCGCTGCTGTTCCTCGCGGCCGTCACCGTCATCGCGGCCCTGGACCGGGGCACCCGGGTCCGCACCGCGATCGTCGTGGGCGGTTGGCTGGCGACCGTGCTGCTGGGCTGGCTGCTGTTGCCCGCCGTGGTCACCGGCCCGAAGTCGGTGCTGATGATCCTGCTGCTGAGCCTGCTGGCGCTTTCGGTGGCCGGCTGGAAGATGGGCCTGTTCGGGCTGCTCGCGCTGTCCCTGGTCTCGTCGGTCGGCCAGTGGGACAACGCCATGGACACCCTCGGACTGGTGCTCGTGGCCAGCGCGATCGCCGTGGTCATCGCGATCCCGATCGGCGTCCTGGCCGCCTACAACGACCTGATCAGCAAGATCGTCAAGCCGGTCCTGGACCTGATGCAGACGCTGCCGGCGTTCGTCTACCTGATCCCGGCGATCTTCTTCTTCTCCATCGGCGCGGTTCCCGGCGTGGTCGCGACGATCGTGTTCGCGATGCCGCCCGGCGTCCGACTCACGGAACTGGGTATCCGCCAGATCGACAGGGAACTGGTGGAGGCCGGAGAGGCGTTCGGCGCCCCGGGCCACAAGATCCTCACGGGCATCCAGCTGCCCCTGGCGCTGCCGACCATCATGGCCGGCGTCAACCAGGTCATCATGCTGGGCCTGTCCATGGTCGTCATCGCGGGCATGGTCGGCGCCGGGGGCCTGGGCAGCCAGGTCTACCAGGGCATCACCCGCAACGACGGCGCCCTCGGTTTCGAGGCCGGTATCGCGGTGGTCGTCCTCGCCATCTTCCTGGACCGCCTCACCGCGGCGGTCACCCGCAAGAGTCCGCAGGGACGCGCGGCCGTCACCTCGGCCTGAGCACGTTCCCGCACACCGGCGGGCCCACCGCACACGGCCCGCCGGACCGGAAGTCCCCTAGGGAAGGAATCCCACGATGTACACCCGCAAGCGCACCACCGCGCTGTCCGCCGCCGGCATGAGCGCCGCCCTCCTCCTCACCGCCTGTGGCGGTGGGGACCAGGACCTGACGGGGCCCGCCGAGGGCGAGGGCGGCGGTGACGCCCAGGAGGTCAACATCGCCCTGATCGCCTGGGAGGAGGCCATCGCCACCACCGCCATGTGGCAGGTCATCCTGGAGGAGAAGGGCTACGACGTCACGGTCACCGACGTCGACGTCGCCCCGATGTACCAGGGCGCCGCCAACGGCGACGTGGACCTGTTCCTCGACACCTGGCTGCCGGTGACCCACGCCGACTACTGGGAGGACTACGGCGACCAGCTGGAGGACCTCGGTGCCTGGTACGACAACGCCAGGCTGACCATCACGGTCCCCTCCTACGTGGAGGACGTGGACTCCATCGCCGACCTTGAGGGCCGCGCCGACGACTTCGGCGGCCGTATCGTCGGCATCGACCCGGGCGCCGGCCTGACCCGGGTCACCAAGGAGGAGGCGATGCCGGGCTACGGCCTGGACGGCGACTACGAGCTGATCGAGTCCTCCACCGCGGCCATGCTGGCGGAGCTGGACTCGGCGATCGCCGAGGAGGAGCCGATCGTCGTCACCCTGTGGCGTCCGCACCCGGCCTACGCCAAGCACGACCTGAAGGACCTGGAGGACCCCGAGGGCCTCATGGGCGACGCCGAGACCATCCACGCGGTGGGCCGCTCCGGGTTCACCGAGGACTACCCGGACCTGGCCGGCTGGCTGGAGACGTGGGAGATGACCGACGACGAGCTGGCCTCGCTGGAGGCGCTCACCCTGGACGAGTACGAGGACCCGCAGGAGGGCGCTCGCGTCTGGCTCCAGGACAACACCGACTTCCTGGAGCGCACCCTGGGCGAGGACGCCGAGGGCCTGGAGTTCTAGGACGTCCTCCGAGCACGGTCGCGTCGCGCACGCCGACCGCCGGGGGACATGGGGAAGGGGCCGCTCCGCACGGGAGGGCCCCTTCGTCGTCGACGGGTCAGGGTGCGTGATAGCCGCCCTGGGCTCCGGGCTTCCACTGCTCGATCGGGCGTCGCCGTTCGCGCTTGGGCAGCAGGTAGGCCGCCAGCAGACCGCCGAGGAAACCGAACAGGTGGGCCTGCCACGACACACCGGGATACTGGGGCAGGACACCCCAGATCATCGTGCCGTAGAAGAGCACCACGCAGATCATGATGACGATGTCGATGGTCTTGCGCTCGATGATGCCGCGCAGCACCGTGTAGCCGAAATAGCCGAAGACCAGGCCGCTGGCGCCCACGGTGATGGAGGGCGGCGCGGTGAAGAACCACACGCCCACGCCGCTGACGACCGTGATGATCAGTGTGGTGAGCAGGAAGCGGGACAGGCCGCTGAAGGCGACGAGCGCTCCCAGGACGAGGAACGGCAGCGAGTTGCCGATGAGGTGCTGGAAGTTGCCGTGCATGAACGGGGCGGTGAGCACGGTCCACGGCTCCCCGAGGTCCCAGGAGGACAGGCCGTACCGGTGGTCGAGCCTCCCTCCGAACAGCAGGAAGTCGAGGATCTCGAAGACCCACATGGCCGCGAGCATTCCCGCTACGGTCAGGATGGCGGTGATTCTGGACTGCGTCACGCAATCGAGGGTAGAGGACCCGGGCTTGCGAGGGTATGTCCGTGGGCCGTGTGGTGCGGATTCGGCTGATGTGGCCTGAGAAGTCTGACTACCTACCGTGGTGTCATGAATTTTCGGTCGGACCGTTACGGGAGTGAACGGGGTGACCCGGACCGTCGTGGAGCCGCGTCCGGAGCCCCGCCCACCGGGGGCCTCAGGAGGCCAGTGAGCGCTTGCGCGGGGGGATGCCCGCCATCGCCATGAACGACTCGACCTTGGCCGGGCTGGTCATTCCGGTCAGTGGCAGGTAGGTGCGCGAGGTCCGGCGGCTCCGGAGCGAGGGGAAGCGCTTGGGGCGGCCGGCGGTGTCGCACAGGCCCAGGGAGCGCACTCCGCCGGGCAGCAGGTAGTAGGAGCCGATGTCGCCGAAGGGAACGCTGACCTCGTACGCGCCGCGCCGGTAGTGGAACTCTCCGTCGGAGATCTCCAGCACGGGCGCCTTGATGAGGTGGCCGTGCACGGCGAGTCCCACGCCGAGGAGGACGAGGAGCAGACCGAGCGTGATGTTGGCCCAGTGGGCGGGGTCCATCACGATCGCCACGGCGCCCAGCGCGGCCAGGAGGTAGCCGGACCACAGCTCCGCGTGCTTGCGTCCCGAAGGGCAGACCAGACGCACTGTTTGGGACACGGCAGAGGCCTCTCTCGCGGTGGCTGGGTGGATGACGGAGGTCGCCGCTGTCGACTTTATCGGCTCTCCGAGGGTGCCCACGGTGGTTTCGGACACCTCGACGAAGGGTCCTCCACGCGGCGGCTCCGCCGCCCCCTGGGCCTTTGGAGGGCATTGGGGCTCTTTGTCTTTTTATCATCACATCATCCCATGTTTTGTGGTCGAACCACTGGCTTCGGAGATGCTGCGGCCCACCTCGGTCGTTACCGACCCCCATCGATTCGATGCGCTGTTTGTGTTCTTATGTCCGTTTTTCTGGAGTAATCACTCCAGGGCTGTGCGTGATCAAACATTGTTTACTTTTGGGTAAACACCGTTGACTGCAAAGTCATTGTGTTGGCGCATTTCTGGCGTGTCCGAATCACCGGGCGTGAAGGTGTCCCGCCCGCGCCTCCCTGGCCTGCGCGAACATTGACGGCTCCGGCTTGTTACCGGTGTGTTGACCCGCGATGTCGACGCCCGGGGTCGATGAGCGCGAACCGGTTGCGGATGGGTCACGAATCCGGCATTAGGGCTATACAGACATTTCACTCGATGGTCTTCTAAACGACTAATCGCCTAAGTTCGGTGGGGACTGCGCGAAGCATCCCTCCCCCCGCCGAAGGTTCGTATTAGTGATCAAGGGTGTGACTGATGCAGATTCGTAAGAAAATGCTGGGGGCTGCGGCCGTCGGTGTTTCGGCGGTGCTCGCTCTGGGTGCCTGTTCCCCCCCGCAGGACGAGGGCAACGGCGGTGGCGGCGAGAACTCGGTCACCTGGATCGTCAACCAGCCCGGTGGCGCCTGGAACCACAACTCCAACGAGGGTGGCTCCGTCTACGTCATCCAGATGCTCCACGGCGTCCTCCCGGTGCCCGGCTTCTGGAGCCCCGAGGGCCAGTGGGAGTGGAACACCGACCTCATCGTCAACACCCCGGAGCTGATCGAGGGCGACCAGATCTCCTGGGAGTACCAGATCAACCCGGACGCCAACTGGAGCGACGGCGAGCCGATCAGCGCCGAGGACTTCATCTGGCAGTGGAAGATGACCAGCGGTGACGACGAGATCTGCGCCGAGGGCTGCAACTCGCGCGGTTCCACCCTGGGATCGCTCATCGAGAGCGTCGAGGGCTCGGACGACGGCAAGACCGTCACCGTCACCCTGAAGGAGGACGCCCAGTTCCCCGGGTGGTTCACCTTCGGTGCCGACGGCTTCTACCCGGCCCACGTCGCGGTGGCCGAGGGCATCGACCTCGACACCCCCGAGGGCATGCTGGAGTCCTCGCACTTCTTCAACGACGCGCCGCTGACGATCTCTGGCGCCGAGTACATCTTCGACGGCACCCCCGAGCTCGACGGCCGCACCGTCAAGGTCGCCAACGAGGAGTACTGGGGCGACACCCCCGACATCGGGGAGATCATCCTTGAGGTCAACACCGAAGAGGGCAGCTGGGTTCCCGCCCTCACCAACGGTGAGGTCCAGGGCGCCGCGCCGGCCTCCTGGTCCGACGACGTCATCACCCAGCTCGAAGGCCTGGAGAACATCGAGTTCGGTGTCGACTCCGGCGGCAGCTGGGAGCACCTCGACGTCAACATGAACAACGAGGCGCTCCAGGACGAGGCCCTGCGCCACGCCATCTTCAACGCGATCGACGTCCAGAACATCGCGGACCGCACCTACGGCGAGAAGTTCCCCGACATCACGCCGCGGACCAACCACGTCTTCTCCACCAGCAGTGAGTTCCACCAGGACACCATCACCGAGCACGGTCACGGTGCCGGCGACGCCGACGCCGCCCTGGAACTCCTGGAGGAGGCCGGCTACGAGCTCAACGGCGACACCCTGGAGCTGGACGGCGAGGCCGTCCCCGCGCTCCGCCTGCGCTACACCGCCGGTCACGTCGCCCGCGAGATCATCTCCGAGCTGATCCAGGCCGACCTGTCCGAGATCGGCATCACCGCCGAGATCGAGACCACCGACGACCTGGGCGGCACCCTCGCCGAGGCCGACTACGACCTCATGCTCTTCGGCTGGAGCACCACGCCGGACTTCTACGGCTCCCCGCACCAGTACTGGCACAGCGAGAGCGGCAGCAACTTCGGCGGCCTGGACGTCGAAGAGGTCGACACCCTGGTGGACCGGACCATGAACTCCTCCAGCCCGGAGGAGTCCGCCGAGTACGCCAACGAGGCCGCCGCCCTGGTCGCCGAGCAGGCCTACGTCCTGCCCATCGTGGACACCCCGGCGTTCTACTTCTACGACACCGCCTACATCGACGGTGTCACGGACAACAACGCCCAGTCCCGTCGGGCCCTGTGGAACCAGCACGAGTGGACCGCGGTCAACTAGCGGCCCCATCGGACCACTCCGCTCCCCTCAGGACGAGGGAAGGCGACCCCTGATCCCCGTGCCCGCGGCATCGCGCGGCACGGGGGTCGGGGCGGGACCCCGCCCGGCCGGACCATCGGTCGGGCGGGGTCCCCTTCCCGGGTCCGGAGCGTTCAACGAAGGACCTTCCCATGCTCGTATACACCGCGCGTCGCCTCGCCGTGGCGATCCCAGTACTCCTGGCGGCGTCGGTTCTCGTCTTCCTCATGGTGGACCTCAGCGGGGACCCTCTGGCGGATCTGCGGCTGCAACAGCCGCCGCCCAGCGAAGAGGTCATGGCCGCCGCCGAGGCCAGGTACTACCTCGACCGGTCGACCCCGGAACGGTACTGGCTGTGGATGACGGGGATCGGAGGCAACGGTGACATCGGCCTGCTCCAGGGCGAGTTCGGCCCCTCCGTCCGTGGCGGCGCCTTCGACATCGGTGAGCAACTGGCGTCGAGCATCACCGTCACCCTGCGCCTGGTCACCGCCGCCATCATCGCCGCCCTCGGGCTGGCGATCCTCTCCGGCGTCGTCAGCGCCATGCGGCAGTACTCCAAGCTCGACTACACCCTGACCTTCATCGGCTTCCTCGCCCTGGCCATGCCGACCTTCTGGCTGGGCGCGTTGATCAAGGAGGGCGGCCTGTGGTTCAACCAGACCACGGGCACCGGCTTCTTCTACACCATCGGCGCCAACTCGGCCCGGGTGAGCAACATGACCAACTGGGAGTACTTCCTCGACTCGGCCGGTCACCTCGTGCTCCCCACCGTCACCCTGATGCTCACCAGCTTCGCCTCGTGGAGCCGCTACCAGCGCACCTCCATGCTGGAGGTGCTCAACAGCGACTACGTGCGCCTGGCCCGGGCCAAGGGCGTGCCCAACCGCGTGGTGGTGCGCCGCCACGCCCTGCGCACCGCGCTCATCCCCCTGGTCACGGTCGCGACCATCGGCGTCGTGGGCATCATCGAGGGCGTCGTCATCACCGAGACGATCTTCCAATGGCGCGGCCTCGGTTACTTCTTCATCGAGGCGGTCAAGACCAATGACGCCTTCGCGGTCATGTCCTGGCTCATGTTGAGCGGCACGCTCGTGGTGCTCGCCAGCCTCGTCGCCGACATCCTGTACGGCGTTCTCGACCCGAGGATCCGTTATGAGTGAAATGCAGAGCCGTATCGCGATGAGCGGTGGAGGCCCGGAGAACCCCGAACAGCCGGTCGCGAAGGGCGGGGACCTCACCCAGATCCAGATCATCTGGCGTCGTTTCCGCAGGCACCGGGCCGCGATGATCAGCCTGGTCCTGCTCGCGCTGATCACGGCCTTCGCCTTCCTGGGCCCCTTCGTCTGGCAGTGGGGCCACACCGTCAACTCCGACATCCCCAGCAACGCCGGTCCCAGCTGGGATCACCCCTTCGGCACCACCAAGCAGGGCAACGACGTGTTCGCGCAGACCATGCGCGGCGCCCAGCAGTCCCTCAAGGTGGCCCTCACCGTCGCGGTGCTCTCCACCGTGGTCGGCGCCACCTGGGGCGCCGTCGCCGGTTACTACCGGGGCCGGGTCGACGCGATCATGATGCGGATCGCCGACATCTTCCTCATCATCCCGCTCATCGTCGCCGTGGCCTCGATCAACGGCAACGTGCGGGGCGGCGCCACCTGGTACGCGGTGGCGCTCATCATGTGCCTGTTCTCGTGGGCGACGATCGCCCGCGTCGTCCGCGGCGTGGTGCTCTCCCTGCGCGAGCAGGAGTTCATCGAGGCGGCCCGCGCGGCCGGCGCCAAGGCGTCCCGGATCATCTTCCGACACCTGCTGCCCAACGCCGCCGGCCCCATCATCGTCGCCGCCACCCTGCTCATCGCGGTGGCGGTCCTCACGGAGGCGGGACTGTCCTTCATCGGGTTCGGCATCCAACCGCCGGACATCTCCCTCGGGAAGATGGTGGAGGGCGCGCGCACCGCCGCCTTCACCCGACCATGGCTGTTCTATCCGCCCGGCGTGCTGATCGTCCTCATCTGCCTGACGATCAACTTCATCGGTGACGGCCTGCGGGACGCCCTCGACCCACGACAGACGATGGTGCGGCGATGACCACGACGGAGAACATCAACGACGGCGCTTCGACGGCCGTCGACAAGGACAAGGACATCGTCCTGGACGTCCAGGACCTCAACGTCACCTTCTCCTCGGAGGACGGCCCTTTGCAGGCCGTGCGCGGGGTCTCCTACCAGGTGCGCAGGGGAGAGGCCCTGGGCATCGTCGGCGAGTCCGGCTCGGGCAAGTCGGTCACCTCCATGGCGATCATGGGTCTGTTGCCCAAGACCGCGAAGGTGACCGGCTCGGCCCGGGTGCTCGGTCAGGAGCTCATCGGCCTCAACGACGCCCAGATCAGCAAGGTGCGCGGCGAGAAGATCGCCATGATCTTCCAGGACCCGCTCACCTCGCTGAACCCGGTGTACACCATCGGTTACCAGATCGCCGAGGCGATCCTCACCCACCGCAAGGTGACCAAGCAGCAGGCCCGGGAGCGGGCGATCGAGCTGCTGGACAAGGTGGGCATCCCCCACCCCGACCGACGTGTCGACCAGTACCCGCACGAGCTCTCCGGCGGTATGCGTCAGCGGGTCGTCATCGCCATCGCGATGGCCAACGACCCCGACGTCATCATCGCCGACGAGCCCACCACCGCTCTGGA
The DNA here is from genome assembly GCF_031845465.1 of Nocardiopsis lambiniae. Taxonomy (NCBI): domain Bacteria; kingdom Bacillati; phylum Actinomycetota; class Actinomycetes; order Streptosporangiales; family Nocardiopsidaceae; genus Nocardiopsis; species Nocardiopsis lambiniae. The sequence goes on from NZ_JAVREP010000001.1 coordinate 127,579, forward strand.
CGTGACGGTCCAGGCCCAGGTGCTGGAGGCCTTGGAGGCGGCGCGCCAGGAGACCGGCGCCGCCCTGGTGCTGATCACCCACGACCTCGGCGTCGTGGCCGGGCACGTGGACCGGGTGGCCGTGATGTACGCGGGCCGTCTGGTGGAGACCGGGACGGTCGAGGACGTCTTCTACCGCCCCCGGATGCCCTACGCCCTGGGGCTCCTGGGCTCGCTTCCGCGTATGGACGAGGCGCGCGGCGAGAAGCTCACCCCCATCCTGGGGACGCCGCCGTCGCTGCTCGACCTGCCGCGGGGCTGCGGGTTCGCACCGCGCTGCCCGATGGCCGAGGCCCTCTGCCACGCGGAGGAACCGGTCCTCAAGGAGGCGGTCGACGCGGAGGAGACCGACCCTCACCACCGTCACATGGCCGCCTGCCACTTCGGCGAGCGACTGGTGGACGTGCGGCCCGACGACCTCTTCCGACCCACGTCCCGCGACGCGGAGGCGCCTGCGGAGGCCGTCGAGGCGGAGAGCACCGAGACGCCGGCCCAACGCGGGGGGGAGCACACGGCGTCGTCCGAGGTGCTGCTCTCCGCGGTCGACCTGGTGAAGAACTTCCCGATCCGCTCCAAGGGCATCCTGCGGCGCAAGATCGGTGAGGTCCAGGCGGTCTCCGGGATCTCCCTGGAGTTGCGCGAGCACGAGACCCTCGCCCTCGTCGGCGAGTCCGGGTGCGGCAAGTCCACGACGGCCCGGCTCCTGCTCCAGCTCATCCGGCAGACGTCGGGCGAGGTCACCTACATGGGACAGCCGCTGCACACGCTCAGCGACGCCCAGATGCGGCCGCTCCGACGCGACCTGCAACTGGTGTTCCAGGACCCGTTCGCGTCCCTGGACCCGCGCATGACGGTCACCGACATCATCGCCGAGCCCATGCAGATCCACGGGCAGGGCAGGACCGCCAAGACGCGGGTCAAGGAGCTGCTGGAACTGGTCGGGCTCAACCCCGAGCACGGTTCCCGCTACCCGCACGAGTTCTCCGGCGGTCAGCGCCAGCGCATCGGCATCGCCCGGGCGCTGTCGCTCAACCCGAAGGTGCTCATCCTCGACGAGCCCGTGTCGGCGTTGGACGTGTCCATCCAGGCCGGTGTGATCAACCTGCTGGAGGACCTCCAGGACGAACTGGGGCTGTCGTACCTGTTCGTCTCGCACGACCTCTCGGTGGTCCGGCACATCGCCGACCGGGTGGCCGTGATGTACCTCGGCAAGGTGATGGAGACGGGTACGACGGAGGAGCTGTTCGCCGCCCCCGCCCACCCGTACACCCAGGCCCTCATCTCGGCGATCCCGCTGCCGGACCCGGTCAAGGAGCGGACCCGCGAGCGGATCGTGGTGACCGGTGACGTGCCCAGCCCGGCCGATCCCCCCTCGGGGTGCCGGTTCCGGACACGGTGCCCGAAGTTCGCGAACGAACTGGACGACGCGCGGCGGAACCTGTGCGTGGAGGAGCCCCCCGAACTGCTGGACCGGGGGACGGGCCACCGCGACGCCTGCCACTACTCCCAGGTGGTGGAGCTGATCTGACCCGGACACGGCACCGTTCCCGGGTCTGTTCGGGCCGGCAACGGCGCCTTCGGGTCATCCGTGGTGTCGGGAAGGGGGACCTTCCCGACACCACGCTCCGTTGGGCCGGAGAGGCCGGCGCGGTGTCCGATTGTGGCCTCTTTTCGTCTCTGCTGAAAATTTTTGGGGTTTCTGACCTGCTGTGGGATGAAAGAACGTTTCGCACGTTCGGCGTGTGCGTGGCGACCCACGGTGAGGTTCGGTTAGGTTCGTGATCTTCCGTCCGAGCCGTTGGGAGATCCATGAGAACCCCTGCCCCCCTCGCGTGCGCGCGACGCCGGTGGACCGCGGTGGCCGTCGCCGCGCTGATGCCGGTCACCGTGTTCGCCGCCCCCGCCCACGCGGACCCGGCCGCCGAGGCGGCCGACCTGCGGGCCGACCTCGACACGCTCCTGGCCGACCCCTCGGTGGCGGACTCCGGGGTGGTCGTCCTCGACCCGGTGACGGGTGAGGAGCTGTACTCCCGTGACGCCGACTCGCCGTTCGTCCCCGCCTCCAACATGAAGCTGTTCACGGCCGCCGCCGCCCTGGAGGTCCTGGGCCCGGACCACACGTTCGGTACCGAGGTGGTCATCCCCGCCCATCGCGGGAAGCCGCGCACGGTGCAGGACGTCTACCTCGTCGGCGGGGGCGACCCGACCCTCTCCGCCGCGGACATCGACGCCCTGGCGGCCGACGTCGCCGCCGCCGGTGTCAAGGTCGTCAAGGGCGACGTGTACGCCGACGACACCTGGTTCGACGACGAGCGCCTGGTCGACGACTGGTGGCCAGAGGACGAGCCCTACGCCTACTCGGCGCAGATCTCCGCGCTCACCGTCGCCCACGGGGAGCGCTACGACACCGGCGTCACCGAGGTCACCGTCACGGCCGCCGCCCAGGGCGCCGCCCCCACGGTCGACCTGGGCGCCGCCGAGGGCTACATGGAACTGGACAACCGGGCCACCACCGGCGCGGCCGGCAGCGGCAACACCCTCGTGGTCGACCGCCCCGTCGGTACCAACACCATCGTGGTGAGCGGATCCGTTCCGCAGGGCGCCGCCCCGATCGCGGTCCTGCGCACCGTGGACGAACCCGCCGGACTGGCCGGGCACCTGTTCGAGCGGGCGCTGGAGGAGCACGGGGTCACGGTGCGCGGCGGGGTCGAGCAGGGCGAGGTGCCCGACGACCTGCGCACGAGGGTCGTCGCCGACCACACCTCGCCGGACCTGGCCGAGATCTTCGTGCCGTACATGAAGTTCAGCAACAACGGCCACGCCGAGATGCTGGTCAAGTCCATCGGTCGGGAGACCGCCGACCAGGGCACCTGGGCGGCCGGACGGGTCGGGGTCGAGGAGGCCGTGGCCGGCCTGGGCGTGGACACCTCGGGCGTGGTGTTCCACGACGGTTCCGGGCTGTCCCGTACCGACCGTGTGACGGCGAACGCGGTCGTCGACCTGTTGGCGAGCACGCGCGACGCCGACTGGTACCCGGTGTGGGCGTCGGCGCTGCCGGTGGCCGGTATCGAGGACCCCTTCACGGGGGGCACGCTGCGCGCCCGCATGGTGGGCACCGCCGCCCAGGGAACGGTCACGGCCAAGACGGGCACGATGAGCGGTGTCAGCGCCCTGTCCGGGTACGTGGCGGCGCCCGGTGGCGGCGACGGTCTGGTCTTCTCGATCGTCAACAACGACCACACGGGCCCGGCGCCCCTCGCCGTGCAGAACGCGATCGCGGTCCGGCTGGCGGAGCACCTGGGGCACACGGCGCCGGTGGGCACGCTCGCGCAGGGCGCCCGCGTCCAGGAGAACCCCGAGAGCGGTGAGCTGGAGTGCTCGTGGGAGCTGACCTGCTGATCCACGGGTGATCGAGGGCCGGGATCCGTGCGGGATCCCGGCCCTTCCCGTGTCACCGGTGGTTTTCCACAGGCCGTGACCGGCGCTGTCGCGCGGAGGGCGGACCTGGCAGGCTGGAAATCCGAAGCGGAGGACGCCGGGAACGTCGTGGACGTCATGGGTGTCGCGGGTGCGCGACGCCGGGGATCCTCCCGCCCGACAGCCGTCCCCGAGCCACCGTCCCGACCGCCGCCGACGCCCCCGCCCGGCACCTGCTGGAAAGCGAGTTCTCGACCGTGTACCTCGCCATGGTCTACGTGGGAGAGGGGATCCTCCAACTCTTCTCCCTGCTGCTCTTCGTCGCCCTGTTGATCGGCCTGGGCCTGCTGGCCAGCCGGATGATGGGCGTCCCCTTCAGCCTGCCGCGCCTGGTCCTGTCCGGGCTGGTCGGACTGTTCCTGGGGTCGGCCGCGGCGGCGCTGCTGTACTACGGCTCCCTCGAACGGTTGGCGCAGGAGGTCCCCGTCACGGCACCGGGGCCGGAGTACGTCAGCGTGACCATGCTGATGTCGGCCGCCGTGGCGCTGCTCGCCTTCGTCGGGCTGGAACTGGCCGTCCCGCGCGGCACCCGACCTCGACCGGTGCACGCGGTGCGGGCGGTGTTCGACTGGTTCGGCCGGGTGCGCCGCTACCGCCAGATCATGTGGATCCTGGCCCGGCGGGGCCTGTGGGGCTACGTCTCCGGGCGCAAGGAGGACGGCGAGGACACCTCCACCCAGCGCCGCCTGGCCCGATCACTGGCCCGCTCCCTGGAGGAGGCCGGGGTGGTGTTCGTCAAGCTGGGCCAGGTGCTGGCCACCCGACGCGACCTGCTCCCACCGGTGTTCGTCGAGGAACTGGGGCGGCTCCACAGCGAGGTGGCCCCGGTTCCGGCCGAGCGGATCCGTGACGCGGTCGAACGGGAACTGGGCCGCCCGGTGGACGACGTCTTCACCGACTTCTCCGACGAGCCGCTGGCCGCCGCGTCCATCGCCCAGGCGCACACCGCGCGCCTGGTCGACGGGGAGGAGGTGGTGGTCAAGGTGCAGCGGCCCGGGATCGCCCCGCTCGTCCACCGCGACCTGGACATCATCCGCCGCCTGGCCGCGCGCTTCGACGAGTACACCGACTGGGGGCCGGCCATCGGCGTGGTGGACCTGGCCGAGGGGTTCGCCGAGGCGCTGGTGGAAGAGCTGGACTTCGAGGTGGAGGCGGCCAACATCGCCGCCGTCGCCGAGGCCGCCCACGACTCCCCGGTGCGCATCCCCCGGGTGTACGACGCCTACACCAGCAGGGGGGTGCTGGTGATGGAACGGCTCCACGGCGTCTCCATCGGCTTCGTCGACCCCGCCGACGTCGACGGTGAGGAGATCGCCCGGGTCCTGCTGAACTGCCTGCTCGAACAGGTGATGATCAGCGGCATCTTCCACGCCGACCCGCACCCCGGCAACATCATGGTGCTCGACGAGGGAGGGGTGGGTCTGCTCGACTACGGGTCGGTGGGGCGCCTGGACGGCCAGACCCGGGAGGCGTTGCGGCTCATGCTGATGGCCTTGGACCGTCGCGACGCGGTCCTGCTCACCGACACCCTCCTCGACGTGGTCACCGACCCAGAGGGGGTGGACGGAGAGCGGTTGCGCCGGGCGCTGGGCCAGTTCATGGCGCGCCACCTCCAGGCCGGGATGACCGCGAGCATGCGGATGTTCACCGAACTGCTGCTCATCGTCACCCGGTTCGGGCTCACCCTTCCGGCGGAGCTGGCGGCGGTCTTCCGGGCCCTGGCCACCCTGGAGGGCACCCTGGTGCACCTGTCGCCGGGGTTCGACACCGTCGCCGAGGCCAAGCGGTTCGCCGGGGACCGGATGTCGGAACAGCTGCGTGGTGAGGCGCTGCGCGACCTGGCGGCGGATGAGATCATCGCCCTGCTGCCCACCCTGCGCCGGCTGCCGCGGCGGTTGGACCGGATCACCGACCAGCTGCACAAGGGCAGGTTCACCGTGCAGGTGCGTCCGTTCGCCCATCCGGACGACCGCAGGCTCATCGGTGATCTGGCCCAGCGGGCGATCCTCACCGTGCTGGCGGTGGCCACCGGACTGATGTCGGTGGGGTTGTTCAACGTCACCGACGGGCCCGACGTGGTGTGGTCGCAGATGTCCGCGCGAGCCCAGCTCCTCAACGGCGCCGCGTGGCTGCTGCTGGTGGTGGCCGCCCTGTTGGTGCTCCGCCTGCTGGTCGGGGTGGCCCGGGACGGTGTCCGCCGTCGACCATGATCGGAGCCGCCCCGTCCCGAGGGCCGTCGCCTCCTCGGGCGGGGGCGGAACGCTCACCAGCTGCGGCGGCCGAGGAAGGCGAGCAGACGGGTCTGCTCGTCGGCGTCGCCGGGCGGGGTGAGTTCGGGGCCGCACACCCCGTCGCCGCGCAGCGCGTCCCCGAACGCGGCGGTCGCCTCACGGGCCCATCGCACGTCATCGGGGTCCAGCCGCTCGTCCCCTCCGGTGGCGCGGGCCAGATCCCACCGGTGCACGATCAGGTCGAAGTTCAAGAACCGGTCGACGGCCTCGGCGAACGTGGTGCGGCCGAAGAACCCGTCGAATGCGGTGCCGGCCCGCTCGGGATCGGCGAGATCGGCCAGGACCACGGCCCGCGCGGCGTCCCAGGAGGCCACCGGGTCATCGGCGGCCTTCGGGACGTCCCCGAGTTCCCGGCCGACCAGACCGAGGAACATGCCCTGGGTGTCCACGACGTGGCCGACCACCTCACGGGCGGTCCAGTCCGGACACGGCGAGGGCGACGACCAGCGTTCTTCCGGGACCGTCGCCACCACGGCGGCGAAGGCGTCGGACAGGCGGGAGTAGCGCGCGGCGATGTCGTTCACGACGAAGTTCCTGATTCGTTCGCAAGCGGTTCCAGCAAGCCCCGCTGAAGGACCGCTGGACTGATCAAGGGACAGGTTTCGTGGCGGTCACGTGGGCACCTGAGATGTCTTTCGGGTGCCGTTGAGCCCTCATCCTGTCGGGCCGGCGGCGCGCCGTCTTGAAGGAAAACGACATCCGCGTCCGAGCCGTACGCGGGCGGGGGACGCCCGGGGGCGATCCGCCGTGAAACGACATCCGGGCTCGGACCGAGCGCCGTCGAGGGGAGGCCCCGGAGGCGGGCCACGCGGTACGACCTTCGGCGTTCATGCCGTGGGTGGGCCGGGCGGACCGTCGTGCAACGCCCTCCGCGTCCGGGTGGAGTCCCGTCGATCGGGCGTTCCGGAGACGGACCGCGCCGACGACCTCCGCGATCGGACGGAGCGCCGGAGCCCCGGCGGATCGTTCGCGGGTCGGCGGAGTGTCGGGACCGTCGATCACACTGGGGTGATGGACCTACGACCCGTCGAAGAGGACGCGCGCGGGATCATCGACCCGGCCACCGGGCTCGCCCGGTTCCGGTTGGACCGCCATCCCCCCTCTCCCGCGCTCGCCCGGTTCGTGGACCGCCACTGGGTGGCGACCTGGGATCTCACCGGGCGGGAGCCGTTCACCCAGCGGGTCCTGGCCCACCCGGTGGTGAACCTCGTGTTCACCGCCGGCACGGCGACCGTGCACGGGCCGGCCGCGGGACCGGTCGGCCGACGTCTCGACGGTCGGGGGTGGGCACTGGGGGTGATGTTCCGGCCCGCCGGGTTCCGGCCGTTCGCCGACCGCCCGTTGCACGCGCTGATCGACACCTCGCTGCCTGCGGGGGAGGCGTTGCCCGGTGGGGAGGAACTCGAACGGGCGGTCCGCGACCTCGACCCCGGGGACCCCGACGCCGTGGCGCCGCTCCTGGCCCGGGTCGAGGACTTCCTGGCCGCCCTGGCGCCCGCCGACCCCCACCCCGCGGAGGGGACCCGCGACATCGTGGAGCGGGTGGCGGCCGACCCGACGACCCTCGGGGTGGCGGACCTGGCCGCACGCGAGGGGCTCGGCGTCCGGCTGTTGCAGCGCCGGTTCGCCGACCACGTCGGGCCGGGCCCCAAGTCGGTCATCCGCCGCTACCGCTTCTACGAGGCGGCCGAACGGGCACGCCGGGGCACACCGCCCGACTGGGGCCGGTTGGCCGCCGAACTCGGATTCAGCGACCAGGCCCATCTGACGCGGGAGTTCACCGCGCTCATCGGGGTCCCGCCGGGCCGTTACGCCGCACGGGCACGAGCCGGACGATGATCCGGTGCACCTCCTTGACCCCGGGCGGGGGGTCCTCGACGCATCCGCGCAGGAACAGGCCGTCGATGGCTGCCGCGACCCCCGCGCGATCGGCCGGGTCGGCCAGCCGCGGGGTGAGGAAGGCGTCCACGGCCCGGTTCCAGCGATCGATCTCCGGGCGCAGCGCCGGACGGCGGGCGGCCATCAGGAAGAGTTCGCATTCGGCCATCAGGTGCGCCCGTCCCGAGCCGCGGCGCGCGATGATCCCGGCCAGACCGCGCAACGCCTCGTCCGGGTCGTCGGACAGGGCCTCCAACGCCGTGACGTAGGAATCGTTGACCCGGGTGAGGGTGGCCACCAACAGGTCGTCGATCGAGGCGTAGTGGTAGGTGACGGCGCTGGGCGGGACCCCCGCCTCCGCCGCCACCCGGCGTTGACTGACCGCGGCGACGCCCTCGCGTTCGATCACCCGCATGGTGGCGTCCACGAGCAACCCCCTGCGTCGTTCGCCCTTGATCCTGCGCCCGTCCGTGGTGCCCGGCTCCCCGCGTCGGCCCGTGGTGCCCGGCTCCCCGCGTCGGCCCGTGGTGCCCGACTCCCCGCGCCCGTCGTTCGTGCTCAGTGTCGGCCTCCCATCTCCAGTGCCATCACACCTCCGATGATGAGGGCGATACCGCCGATCTGGACCCAGGTGAGCGACTCGGAGAAGAGCAGGACGCCGATGACCGCGACCAGGGCGATGCCGACCGCCGCCCACACCCCGTAGGCCACACCCAGGTCCATGCCCCGGGTCAGTGCCCGGCTCAGCATGAGGAAGGCACCGACGTAGCCGACGACCACGATCACCGACGGCAGGGGCCGGGTGAACCCCTCGGAGAGTTTGAGCGACGTCGTGGCGATCACCTCGGAGATGATCGCCCCGGCCAGCCACAACCACGGCATGATGCCTCCCGAAAAACCTGACCGAATGATCCATATTCTAGGTTCGCGGATACCCCTCGTACAGGGCGGTTTACGGGTGGCCCTAATCTCGTAACAGGCGGGTTCGGGCCTGCGCCCCCAGGGTGTATCGTCGTCGGTTCCGGCCTGGCATCCCCCTCCGGATAACCGTCCCGTACCGATGTGTGGGATTTCAGAACCTTTTCCGCACATGCGCGTCTTAAGTGGCGTAGAGACATGGCGTTCGAGGTGAAACATGGAGGTCCAGACGTGACGGGCAGGACCCACCCGTCGGCGATCCGCCGATTCGGCATCGGACTGGTGACGCTCGCGCTCGCGGCAACCGCCTGTACTTCCGGTGGAGCCGAGACGCAGAGCAACAGCACCGATCCGGCCGTCGACGTCGACTCCGCGGCGCTCACCATCACCCCCGAGACCGGGACCGAGGCCATCGCGCCCAACACCCCCATCACGGTCAACGCCGAGAACGGCACCATCTCCGACGTCAAGGTCGACCAGGTCGTGGCCGACGAGGCCGCCACCGAGGGCGACGACGCTCCCCTTTACGAGATGACCGGAACCCTCAACGGCGACGGCACCGAATGGGTCAGTGACTGGAACCTGAAGCCCGGCGCCGAGGTCACGGTCACCGCCACCGCCGAGAACGAGGCCGGCGAGACCACCGAACTGGTCCAGGAGTTCACCACCGAGGCGGCCGTCCCCGGGCGCCGTCTGGAGCTGACCCACAACTTCCCGACCACGGGCCAGACCGTGGGTGTGGGCATGCCGATCATCATCGGCTTCGACATGCCGGTCACCAACAAGGCCCAGGTCGAGAACTCCATCAAGGTCGTCTCCGAGCAGGGCGTCGCCGGATCGTGGCGCTGGCCGGACGACAAGACCGCGGCGTTCCGGCCCGAGGAGTACTGGGACCCGTACCAGCAGATCAGCGTCGAACTCCACCTGGCCGGGGTCGAGGCCTCCGAGGGCGTCTACGGCGTGAGCGACCACAAGATCGACTTCGAGGTCGGCCGCGAGCTGATCGTCACGATGAACGTGCCCGACCACGAGGCGGTCGTCACGGTCGACGGCGAGCACGAGCGCACCATCCCGGTGAGCAACGGCAAGGCCGCCCGCAACTTCGACACCACGAGCAGTGGCGTCCACGTGCTCATGGAGCGCTACGAGCACCTGACGATGGACTCCAGCACGGTCGGCATCCCCGAGGGGACCCCGGGTTCCTACAAGGTCGACGTGCAGTACGCCGTTCGCACCTCCAACAGCGGCGAGTTCTTCCACGAGGCGTCCTACAACGGCAACATCGGCAGCGCCAACACCTCCAACGGGTGCACCAACATGCGGATGGACGACGCCAAGTGGTTCTTCGACAACACCCTGATGGGCGACGTCGTGGACACCACCGGTACCGCCCGCGTCAAGGAGTGGTACAACGGCTGGGGTTACTGGCAGCTGAGCTGGGACGAGTGGCTCTCCGAGAGCGCCACCGGTGAGCCCCAGCTGACCGACGGTTCCGGCACCCCCGGTTCCGTCCACGGCGAGCAGTAGGCCGGACCGCACGCTCGAACGCCGAAGGGCGCCGGGAACCGCAGGGTTCCCGGCGCCCTTCGGCGTTCTCCCGGGGCCGACACGGATCCCGGTCTCCACCGTCGGCCGGGCGCTCCCATCGAGGGGCCACCGGAGCCGGGGAGGGCGCCGGGCGGGTCGGAACGGAGCCGGGACGCCGGAGCGGGGGCGGTCGCGGGTTCACCCCTCCTGGGACAGGCGGGCGACGAGCGCGTCTATGACCAGCCCGGTCACCTCGGCCATGTCGACCGCCTCGGGGTCCAGCAGCCACTGCACCTGGAGGCCGTCCATCACGGCGATGACGGCGGCGGCCGCCGCGCCCGCCGCCGAGCGGCCGTCGGGTCCCGGAGCCCCGGCGGCCCCCCGGTGCTCCGGGTCCAGCCGGTCCAGGACCGCGCCCTCGATATCGCGGCGCAGGATCGTGTAGCGGTCCCGGAACCAGTCCTGGGCCGGGTGGTTCTCGGTGGCGCTCTCGGCCGAGAGCACCGCGTAGAGCTGGGTGGTCCCGGGGCGCTCGGAGTTGCGCTCGGCGGTGGTCACCAGGTGGTCGAGCATCGGGCCGCCCTCGGGCGCCGGCTCGGTGTCGTCGCGCAGTTCCAGGACGGCGGTGAGCAGGCCGGTCTTGGAGCCGAAGTGGTGCAGCACGCCCGCCGGCGTGATGTCGAGCATCGCCGCGATGTCGGCGAGGGAGGTGTTGTGGAACCCCTGGGTGGCGAACACCTCGGCGGCGGTGCGCAGGATCTGGTCACGTCGGTTGACCCGCCGTCGCGGTGCCGGTGGCGCGGTGTTCCGCGTGTCCGGCACGGGGGGCGTCTCGCTCATCGCTGCTCTCCACTTCTCACACCCGTCGTCGGGCACCCACGGCCGGGGGCGGGGCCGTTCGGTCCACGGTATCGAGCGCTCTTCGGCCTCCTCTCACCCAAGGAACATCGAGCATTCCACCCTCGCCCGTGAGGGGCGTGGACCATGGGGGCGGGAGTATGTCACCTCGGACCTTCGACGACCCGTGAACCGACCCTCGACCGGGGGACGGCGTCGGCCGCGTGCCGCGTGCGGCGTCAGGTCGGAGGTCGACCTGACCCGGGGCGGCGCGTCGGCGTCGGCCGGCCGGTGGGTCGGACCCGTCGGAGAAGCCACCGCGCATCCTCGCGGTCAGACGTCGGAGGCGCAGTCCGGCACCGCGCAGGGGGCGATCCCGTCGGGGCCGATGGCGGGAGGGCCCGGCCGCGCGATCGCGTCCGTGGTTGCCGGTAGAGCGAGCTTCGGAACCTCCTCGGGGTCCCTCTCGGGCCCGTCTCCCGGAGCCGTGTCCGGGCAGGCCGCGTCACCGCAGGAGAGCAGGACCAGCCGCATCGAATCGGGGCCGTCCACCTCGACGGTGACCGAGGACGGCGGGTCGGCGGCGGGCACCGCCCGCGTGCATCCCGGATCGGCGCAGGTGATCAGCGTGACCTCGGCGCCTCGGTCCTGTGCGGTGACCTCGAAGGAGCCCGCGCCGTCGGTGGTCACGTCCAGGCCCCCGGAGGTCGTCGCCGTCCTCTTCCCACAGGAGTCCGACGTCGGGCACACCCGCAGGTACAGCGTGGAACCCTCCTCGGCGGGGCCGGTCCGCCAGTGGGCGTTCACGAGGTGATCGCCCACCCGGGCGGTCGTCCGCGCGTCACCGTCCGGGGCCGCAAGGTCCACCTCGAAGAGGTGCTCCGAACCGTCCGCCGCCTCGATGTGCACGGTCGTCCGGTCGTCGGTGTCGACGGGGGCGGAGATCCCCGTGCTCCAGGCGACCCCGGACACCGCCATCGTTCCCAGGAGCAGCGCCACCGGAACGGGGGCCGTGATCGAGGGGCTCGTATCGGTGTGCTCGGGGACGCGGATCCGGGACGGCAGACCGACCAGGAGAGCCCGGAACCGGCGGGGCGTCAGGGTCTCCGGTAGGACCCGCCGCACGGCGCCGCCGGTGACCACGGCGATCGGCACCGCCGACAGGAGGGCGGGCAGCAGGGGGAGCAGCGGTACGGCGGCCGAGAGCACGACCCACGGGGCCGGGGCGAGCACCACGGCCGCGACCGGGACGGCGAGCACCGTGAGCCAGGCCAGCGTGACCGGGGCGGCGCGCAACGCCCCGCGGCGGACCCCGTCCGGATCCGCACGCCGCCCCAGGAGGGCGGCCGCGGTCACCGACAGGGCGGCGTTGACGGAGATCGGCGCACCGGCCACGAACGCGATCACGGCCAGCGCCGGGAGCGTCGGGGAGACGGCGGTCCCGGTCGCCGCGCCCGCCGACAGCGCCGCGCCGGCCGCGGCGGTCGCCAGCGCGGCCGGGAGGAGCGGCGGCACCACGGCGGTGATCAGATCGCCGAGCACGGCGGACGGTCGAAGACGACGTCCGTTCCCGACGTCGGTGCGACCGTCCATGGCGTTCCCCTCACTCGTGACCCGTTGGAAGATTACACACGCCCTCCGTGATCGCGACAGCGCCCGAGGTCACGATCATCCGGTCACCCGGTCCACGGGTCGGGGAGCCGGGACCCCCACCCCGTCCCCCGGCCCGCACGGGGCCGCTCCGGGACGGAACGCGGGAGTCCCTCCGGTGTCCTCCCCCCAGCCTGCACCCTCGCGCCCGGAACGACAGTGGTACCGCCGGTACCAGGCTGACCGGTGCTCTCACCCCCGGGCGGGCGGCGGCCCCGCCCTGGCGGACGTGAGCGAGACGAACCTGAGGATCGCCCTGGTCAGCGGGGCGAACAAGGGCATCGGATTCCAGAGCGCGCGGCTGTCGGGACCGAAGGGCATGACCCTGCCGGTGGGGTCCCGGGACATCGGACGCGGAACCGGGGCGGTGCGCGCCCTGGAGAAGGAGGGTGTCGACGCGCGCCCGCTGGAGGTGGACGTGACCGACCGCACGGACGTCCGGGCGGCCCGTGCCCCGGGTGGTGGACGTGTCCAGTGAGGTCGGCACGATGACCGACCCGGAGAGCCCGTTCCACGGCATGGCCATGGGCGCCCCGTACCCGGTCTCCAAGGCCGCCCTCGACATGGTCACCGCGCTGTACGCCGGGGGCGCTCGCCGGAAGCGGGGCCAAGGTCGACGCCGCCGACCCCGGCTACTGCGCCACCGACCTCAACGGGTACTCCGGAACGCGCACCGCGGCACAGGGCGCACGGGTGAGTCCGCACCCGGCGACCCTGTCCGAGGACGGGCCCGCCGGTGTGCTGTGGGGGCACCTGGCGGTGGCGTCGGACCCGGACGCCCACGGGGTGCTCCCCTGGTGAGGGACCGGCCCGGGGCGCGGGCCCCGGACCGGAACCGGGTCACCAGGCCCGGACGCCGCCGACCGGTGCGGGCAGGCGTTCGTTCAGCCAGGTCCAGGTGCCGTCGTTCTCGGTGAAGCGACGCTGGACCCGCGCCACGTCCGTCAGGGGGTTGGCGAACACCTCGCGCCAGTCCCCGGCCGCGCGCTCCTCCAGGTAGAGGCTGCGCGCGTCGGTGCGCATGCGCACCGCCTGAACGGTATGGGAGGAGCCGTCGCTGAGTTTGATGCGGTAATAGGCCATCGGAATTCCCCGAATGTGGTTCGTCCTCATCGAAAAGGAAGAACGGTGCGTCCCGGAACGGTGGAGGGCGCATTCTGCCGCGCGCCGATGATCGGTTTCCCGAAGCGGGCGATGGGTCGCGTGCGCGGCGTTCGAGATGCGGCGCACGCCCACGGACGGCGGCATCGCGTGCCGAGGCCCGGAGCACTTCGGGGAACGGACCGGGTGCCGGGGCACCGTGCTGTCCGCTTTTCGGACTCTACTCCTGTACACGTCGGGTTGTGACCGGAAAACGGACAAGGAGTCGATGAAATCCCCATGATCTTCCGGTGAGCGTTTCCCCGATATCGGACTTAATGGCGTATGCGACCCGATTCGGATGAACGACTCGGGGATGCCCGGCATCCAAGGGTGCTGACATCGATCCGCAGCAGTGCGGGCATCACCGACCGAGGACTTCCATGCCACCCCATCCACCGACCGACCTCGCCCCCCTCCAGGCGTCGGACCCCCGTGTCATCCCCCCGTTCACCGTGCACGGCAGGCTCGGTGCCGGTGGCATGGGGGTGGTCTACGGGGCGACCGGTCCCGACGGTCGCTGGGCGGCGGTCAAGGTGGTCCGGGACGAGTACGCGGACGAGCCGGAGTTCCGGGCCCGCTTCGCCGCCGAGGTCGAGCTCATGCTCCGGGTGCGGGCCCTGTGCGTGGCCCCGGTCCTGGCCCGGGACACCCGCTCCGCACGGCCCTGGTACGCGACCGCCTATCTGCCCGGGCCCACGCTGGCCCGGCGGGTGCGCGTCGGCGGGGCGCTGCCCGCCTCCCAGGCCCGCGTGGTGGCCGCCGGGATCGCCGAGGCGATCTCCGCCATCCACGACGCCGGGGTCGTCCATCGCGACCTCAAACCCGCCAACGTCATCCTCGCCCCGGACGGTCCCAAGGTGCTGGACTTCGGCATCGCCCGCGCCGCGGACCTCACCTCGCACACGCGGACCGGCGGGCTGATCGGCTCTCCCGCCTGGATGAGCCCCGAACGCTATCGGGGCGACAGCGGACCCGAGGCCGATGTGTTCGCGTGGGGTGCGGTGGTCGCCTACGCCGCCACCGGCCGCTCCCCGTTCGGCGAGGGCGGCGCGGAGACGTTGATGTACCGGATCCTCAACGAGGAACCCGACCTCACCGGACTTCCCGGAGAGCTGGCGGGCCCGGTGCGCCGGGCGTTGGAGAAGGATCCGAAGGCCCGTCCTCGGGCGACCGAACTGGTTCACGCCGTCGCGGGGGCACCGGAGACGATCGACGACACGACGATCGTCACCGGCCTCATCCGCGCCCACTGGGAACCGGGGGCCACGCTGACCGGGACCGATCCCACGGCTCCGCCCGCCCACGGCGCACCGCCCTCCGCCCCCGCGGAGCCGCCCACGCCCTCCGTTCCCGCGGCGGAGCCCACGCCGTCGGCCCCCCGAAGACGGCGGACGACGCCCTTGGCACTGGCCCTGGGCGCCGGGCTCCTCACCCTGGGCCTTGTCGGAGGGGTCGGCCTGGTCAACGCCCTGAGCGACGGTCGGGAACCGCTGAGCGGCGATGGTGGGGCCATCGACGACCCGACGATGGGGTCCGATCCCTCCATAGTGAACGCGAGGATCCTGGGCGGGGGGTCCACCTTCCTCGGCCCGCTCATCGACACCTGGGCCTCGGGCCACCTGGGGAGGCAGCCGGGGGTGGAGGTCCTCTACGAGCGCAACGGCTCCGGTGCCGGGGTCGAGCGGTTCGTCAACGGGGAGATCGACTTCGGCTCCTCGGAGCACCCTCTCACCGACGAGCAGCGGATCGCGGCCGAGGACGCGCGGGGCTGTCCGGTGGTGCAGTTCCCCGTCGTGACCGGGGCCGTCGCCGTGGTGTACAACATGGGCGAGTCCCTGGCCCCGGCCCTCGGCGCGGACGACCTGGTGTCGCTCTACCAGGGGGAGAGCACCGACGTCCGCACGATGTTCGGTCCCGTAGTCGGTTCCGACACCACCCGGATCGTGCCGGTCCGCCATGACGACACCGCCTCGACGGCGAAGGTGTTCGAGCGCTACCTGGAGACCGGCGAGGGCTGGACGGGCACGTGGGCGGATCACGTGCGGGTCGCCTCCGGAGACGAGGGGGTGCACGAGATCGTGGAGCGGACCCCCGGCGCGATCGGCTTCGTCAACGCGTCCTACGCCGCACGGAACGGGCTCAGCGTCGCCGCGCTCATCAATGACGAACAGCAGATCGTCCCGTTGGACGAGGAGAGCACCCGGGCCGCGGTCGAACAGATGGACCTGTCCGGCGACGACTTCTCCTTGACCGGCGGGGTGACGGGGGCGGGTTACCCGATCATGCGGGTCAACCACGTCTTCGCCTACGAGTGCGGCTACGACGAAGGGGTCGGCGCGGCCGTGCGCGACTTCTGGACGTACGCCCTCGGGGAAGAGGGCGCACGGCTCGTCGCCGAGCAGGGCTACACCCCGTTGCCCCCGTCCGTCAGGGGAGAGGTGGCCGAGCGCGTCGCGCGCATCGACGCGCGATGACCACCGCGGAGAACCCGTCGCGCCGAACCGGTGCCTTCGACACGGCGCGGACGCGCCCCGTCCCCCCGAGGGGCGGGGCGATGATGTCGCAGGGATCGTCCGGCCGGCCTCGCCGGAGGCCGGGCGGACGGGTGATCCAGGTCAACGGTGGTGCCGTCATGGGCCGCTGAGGCGCCAGGGCGTCCGCACCGTTCTCGTGCGGACGCCCCGGCGGCGGATCAGGCGTTGATGCTCCCGTCCACGCCGATCACCGTTCCGGTGATGAACCGGCCGCCCGGACGGCGATGGCCGCACCGATGCCCCGGCTGCCGCCGGTGACGAGCGCGGCCTCGTTCGTGTGACGCGTGTTCTCGTTCGTGAAACCGATCCCGGCCGTCGTCGACCCGGAAGTCCGGCGGGAATCGGCCCCGTCGTTCCTGCGGATCAGGCCCCGGCGGCGAGTCGGGCGCGGGCCTCCATCAGGGCGAAGCCCAGGAGGTTGAGCCCGTGCCAACGCTCCGGGCGCCCCGCGTCGTCGTGCCCCGCCCCCATCCCGATGCCCCACACCCGATCCCGGGGACTGGCCTCCACCAGCACCCGGTTCCCGGTGCCGAGCAGGAAGCCCCGCAGGTCGGAGTGCTGCCCGAACTTGGCGACGTTGGCGGCCACGACGATGTCGAACCGGGACGCCTCCCACACCGCCTGGTCGAATCCGCGCACGCGTCGGCCGATCTCCTTGGCGTCGCGGGGGTGCCCCGCCTCGATGATCTCCGCCAGCGCCCCGTCGTCCCCGAACAGCCGCGCCTTGCCCGCCATCATGTAGTGCTCGGCGGTGCGGTAGGGCACGCCGTCCACGGTGAAGTCGGCGGGCCACCACTGGGACAGGCAGCTCGCCGACACCGTGCCGGAGGGGTGCGGCCGATGACCCCAGAAGTACAGGTACCTCACCCGGCCGGCCGCCTTCGCCAGGTCGGCCGCGGAGCGCGCGTTCTCGGGGGAGAGGGTGTCCGTCATGGGGACGAGTCTCCCGGACGGCACCGACGTTCCGCCAGGAGTTCTCGGCGCTCAGTCGAACTGGAAGGAGCGTTTGGCCAGGCCGTGCCAGAACCCGTCCACGGTCGACGTCGACCCCCGGTGATCGTCCAGCCCGGCGCCCAGGGCGACGAACAACGGGGCGAAGTGGTCGCTGCGCGGGTGGGCGATCGCCGCGGCCGGGGCCTTGTGCTCGAAGTCGAGCAGCGCGTCGACGTCGTGGTCGGCCACGGCCCGTCGCGTCCAGTCGTCGAACTCCACGGACCACGCGGGGGCGGCGCCGTGGGCGCCGCGCGACATCTCGCGCAGGTTGTGGGTGGTGAACCCGCTGCCGACGATGAGCACGCCCTCGTCGCGCAGCGGTGCCAGTCGCCGGCCCAGGGCGAGCAGTTCGGCGGGGTCCAGAGACGGCATGGACACCTGGAGCACCGGGATGTCGGCGTCGGGGTACATCTCCTTGAGGGGCACGTAGGCGCCGTGGTCCAACCCCCGGCGCGGGTCCTGGTGGACCGGGCCGCCGACGAGCCCGCGCACCTTCTCGGCGAGTGCGGGCGCCCCCGGGGCGGAGTAGGTGACGTCGTAGTAGCGTTGCGGGAAGCCCCAGAAGTCGTACGTCAGGGGTACTCCGTCCGTTGTCGCGCCGAGGGTGAGCGGTGCGTCCTCCCAGTGCGCGGAGACCACCAGGATCGCACTGGGACGGCTGATGCGACCGGACCAGTCGGCGAGTTGCCGGGTCCATTCGGTGTCGTCGGCGAGCGGCGGCGCACCATGGCTGAGGTAGAGGGCCGGCATACGTGTGGTGGTCGGTTCCATGGCGTCCTCCGATGACGGTGGGATCGGATGACGACCAGAACAAAGTTGAACTTTCAAGTATTCCTGGGGTGGCGCATCGATGTCCGACGCCGTATGGCTCGACGAGGAACAGCAGCGGACCTGGCGGACCTTCCTGGCCGCCGTCCACCTCTTGGAGGCCTCACTCGACCGGCAGCTCCGGCGGGACTCCGGCCTGCCGCACACCTACTACCAGGCCCTGGCGATGCTGTCGGAATCCCCCGGCGGAGCGATGACCATGACCGAGCTCGCCCGCCTGCTCCGCTCGTCGCCCAGCCGCCTGTCGCACGCCGCCGCGCGGCTGGAGGAGGACGACCTGATCCGCCGTTTCCGTCGGCCGGGGGACCGTCGCACCACGATCGTGGAGCTCACCGAACGAGGGTTCCGGACCCTGGAGAAGGCCGCGCCGGGGCACGTGGCGCACGTACGGCGGATCCTGTTCGACGTGATCGACCCGGAGCAGGCCGAGTCCCTGCGCGCGATCGCCGAGGCGATGCTCGGGGCCCTGGATCCGGAGGGCGTCGAAACCCGGTACGCGCCCCCCGGGAGTCGGGACTGAGTCGCGTTCTGTCGTGCGCCCTGAGCGGGGAGTACGTCATGCGTGACGATATGTGAGAAGCGGGACTCTATGTGTTCGTTCGACTGCGGGATAGCATGTGCCTTCCCGGGAAGAGGTTGTCTTCTCAATCCATGAGACGCGGCCGTTCCGGGAGACCCGCTCGCAGAACACAGGAGAACCCATGACCGAGAAACCGACGGAATCCGTACCGCGCCAGAGATCGATCGCCCCCCACGTCAGCGACCTCACCGCCCTCCTCGGGCGGATCGTCGTCGGTGTCGTCTTCATCGCCCACGGCCTCCCCAAGGCCATGAACCCGGAGGGCACCGCGCAGGGCTTCGCCGCCATGGGCATCCCCTTCCCGACGTTCTCCGCCCTCCTGGGGGCGGTCATCGAGGTGGGCGGCGGTCTGGCGCTCATCATCGGACTGGCCCTGCCGCTCGCCGGGCTGGCGCTGGCGTTCATGATGGCCGGCGCCTACTACTTCGTCCACGTCGGCGACCCCCTGGTCGGCGGCTACGAACTCGCCCTGGTGATGGGCGCCACGGCGCTCGCCCTGGGCTTCTCCGGAGGGCGCTACTCCCTCGACCGGCTCCTGCCCTGGGGACGCCGGGGGAGGTCCCGGGCCGCCGAGGCGGTCTCCGCCTGACCGAAGGGTGACCGGGGCCGACCCCCGGTGAACGGGCCGTCCGTGGCCGGAGACGGACGGCCCGGGACCACGCTCTTCCACTGCGTCCCCCTGCGTTCGGAGATGGCGTTCCTCGCGTTCCCCCGGCCGTGCGGAGCGACCGCTCCCACGCTTTCGCCACGGGGCGAGTCGAGGGCACGCCCCCTCGCCCTACCATGCTGGACATGCGCATTCTCGTGGTGGAGGACGACGACCGGGTCGCCCGGGGACTGGTGACGGCCCTGCGATCGGCCTCCTTCGAGGTCCAGCGGGTCGCCACCGCCGAGCGTGCCCTGGCCGCGCCGCCCGCCGACGTGGTCCTGCTCGACCTCGGCCTCCCCGACGCCGACGGCATCGACCTGTTGCGTCGGCTGCGCGACCGTCCCCAGACCGCGATCATCGCCGTCACCGCCCGCGCCGAGGAACGCGACCGGGTGCGCGGGCTGCGCGCCGGCGCCGACGACTACGTCGTCAAACCCTTCGGCGTCGCCGAACTCCTCGCCCGCATCGACGCCGTGCTGCGGCGCACCCGCAGCGCCCGGGCCGAGGTCGTCGAGGAGGAGTCGCCGATCCGGGTCGGCCCGCTCACCGTCGACCCCTCCGCCCGGTCGGCCACTGTCGACGGCGCACCGGTCCGACTCACCCGCAAGGAGTTCGACCTCTTGTTCCTGCTGGCCTCCCGGTCGCCCACCGTGGTCGCCCGCGACCGGATCCTCGACCAGGTGTGGGGCGCCGCCTGGGAGACCTCCTCCCGCACCCTCGACACCCACGTCGGCTCCCTGCGCGCCAAGGTCGGAGGGGCCGTGCGGATACGCACGGTGCGCGGGGTCGGCTATGTCCTCGACGAGGGCTGAACCGTGCTCCGGCGCCTGTTGTCCATCCTGCTCCCGGCAGCGTTCGTGCTGGTCGCCGCGATCGTCGTCCCCCTCGGGGCGGTGATCGCCGGTCAGCGGACCCAGGAGGTGTACGTGGACCGGCTCGGCGACGCGGGACGGTTCTCCGCCCTGGCCCGCACCGCGCTGGAGACCGAACGGCGCGACGCGCTCGAACAGGAGATGCGCCGCTACGAGCAGCTGTACGGGATCCCCGTCATCGTCGTGGCCCCGGACGGGGAGATCGTGGCCGGCTCGGCCGGCATCGTACGCCTGCGCGGAGAACTGGAACGGCTGGACGCCCCGGTGGCGATCACCTCGGCCCTGGCCGGAGAACGCCCCGAGCCGCCGTCGACGGTGTGGCCGTGGGACACCGACCCCCTGGTGATCGCCGAGCCGATCGGCCGCGACAGCGAGGTGGTCGGAGCGGTCGTCCTGGTGTCCCCCACCGAACGGCTGGGAGCGGGCACCCTCGGCGCCTGGGGGTGGTTGGCCCTGGCGAGCCTGCTGCCGCTGGCGCTGCTGGTCTGGGCGGTGATGCCCCTGTCCCGGTGGGTGCTGCGTCCCATCGGGCGACTGGACGCGGCCACCTCGGCGGTCACTGCGGGGGACCTGAACGTGCACGTGGACGCCGAAGGCGGGCCACCGGAACTGCGCCGGCTCACGGATTCCTTCAACACCATGGTCGAGGTGGTCCGCCGGGCCCTGGAGCGTCAGCGGTCCTTCGTGTCGGAGGCCTCCCACCAGTTGCGCAACCCCTTGGCCAGTCTGCGCCTGGCGGTGGAGAACCTGGCGCCGTACCTCCGTACCGATGAGGCACGTGAGGCGCACGACATCGCCGTCGAGGAGACCAAGGCGATGAACCGCATGCTCAACTCCCTGTTGGCGGCCACCCGCCTGGAGAGCGTGACGGGCACCGAGGCGACCCTGATCACGGAGGTGCTGGACACCCGGGTCGAACGGTGGCGGGCCCTGGGGGGCGAACGCGGCCTCACCGTGGCCGTCGACGTTCCCCGGGACCTGTGGGTCCGGGCCCCGGCGGGCGGCCTGGGCAGCATTCTCGACGAACTCGTCAGCAACGCGCTCCGCCTCTCGCAGGGAACACGGGTGGAGATCCGGGCCCACGGCGGCGACCCCGTACGGATCGAGGTCCTCGACGACGGGGGCGGTCTGCCGGAGGAGGAGCGGGCCGCCGCCACCGGGCGCTTCTGGCGTTCCCCCCGGCACCAGAACATCGAGGGCACCGGCATGGGGCTGGCCATCGTCGCGGGGCTGCTCGAAGAGGCCGGTGGTCGGCTCCTGCTGACGGACGGACTCCGCCATGACGGCGGGACCGGTTTCGGAGCCGTGCTCCTGCTGCCCGCGGTCGCGGACCCGCCGGGAACGGACTGACCCGGTCCCCGGTCACGCCGGCTTGTTCTCCCGGTACCACTGCTCCGCCCCGGGATGCAGGGGGACCACACCGGTGGAGATCCCGGTGCGGACGTTGATCTGCGCGGCCTCGGGCCGGGTCCGGGCGATGCGGGCGGCCCCGGTGTAGACGGTGTCGGTGATCGTGTGGGCGAGATCGTCGGGCAGTGAGGACGGGCACAGCAGCAGGTTGGGCACCGACATCGTCGGACAGGCGGGGATCCCCCGGTAGGTCGTGGCCGGGATCGTGGCGGGGAAGTACGCCTCGGGGTGGGCGTCCACCATGGTCACGGCGATCCCGGACAGGTCGATCAACCTGACCCCGTGACGCTCGGCCAGGTCGGCGATCGCCGGGGTGGGCAGCCCGGTGAGGGAGAACATCGCCTCGATCTCCCGGTTCCACAGGGCCTCGGCGGAGGCCGCCTGATCCAGGCGTACGAGCTCCGGTTCCACACCGGTCTCGGCGATGATCTGGAGGGCGGTGAACTCGGTACCGGAGTTGACGGCGCCGACCGACACCCGTCGGCCCGCGAGATCGGCCGCGCGACGTATGCCGGAACCGTCCAGGACGACGAGGTGGACGAAGCTGTCGTAGAGGCGGCCGATGGCGCGCAGCGGCGAGGCGTCGGTGATCTCGCCGGCGAGCACGGAGTCGAGGCTGGACAGCCCCAGGTCGGCCGTGCCCCTCGCCAGCAGACGCAGGTTGTCGTGGGAGGCCCTGGTCTCCACGGTCCGTACCGAGGTGTCGGGCAGGCGGGCGTCCAGCAGCGTGGCGATCTCCGTGCCGATCTCCCGGTAGACGGCCCCCGGAGGACCGGTGGCGACGATCAGTTCCGCAGGCGCGGCCTCGGCGCCGAAACCGCAACCGCTCATGCCGGAGGCGACGAGGGCGCCGACGGCTCCGCGCAACACGGTGCGCCGATTCGGACCTTCTGATCGCATAACGGCAGCTTAAGCGGTGTGCCAAGGCGAGCGCCCACAACGCCTCCGAGATGACCATGTGCGTCAGGTCACTGACTCGGCGTTCTCGAATGTCAGAGGAATCTTAATTTTCGGTGAGGGGTTGGACACACGATCGGGAGGTGTTCACCATCACTGTGACGAATCGAGAAATCCCGGGGAAACCGGACCGTAACGGTCCGTGATCCCCGGTAGGTCCCGGTGGGCCCGCGCGGTACCGCCCGCGGGACCCACGACAGGAGGGTTCACATGGCGTCCCCCAAGAGCGAGCAGATCCCCGACACCTCATCGCCCTCACAGGACGGGAGGCCCGCGGGAGGCTCCCGCCTCAAGGTGGTCGGACTCATCGCGGGCCCGGTCATCGGTCTGATCGTCTACCTCCTCATGCCCGACATGCCGCTGCCGCTCATCGAGGGCGAGGACGAGGCGGTCCTGTCCGCCAACGGTCGCATCGTCGCCGCGATCACCGCGTTCATCGCGACCTGGTGGGCCACCGAGGCGATCCCGATCCCGGTGACCTCCCTGCTGCCGCTGGTGCTCTTCCCCGTGATGTTGGAGGGCGCGCCGATCAAGGACGTCGCCTCCTCCTACGGATCCGACACCATCTTCCTGTTCATGGGCGGCTTCATGCTGGCCCTGGCCATGCAGAAGTGGAACCTCCACAAACGGATCGCGCTGACCATCGTCTCCAAGGTCGGCTCCAACACGGCCGGCCTGGTCGGCGGCTTCATGGTCGCCACCGGCTTCATCACCATGTGGGTGAGTAACACCGCCACCGCCGTGATGATGCTCCCCGTCGGCCTGTCCGTGATCACGGTGCTCACCCAGTTCCGCAACGGCCGCACCGACGCCAACTTCGCCACCGCGCTCATGCTCGGCATCGCCTACGCGTCCTCCATCGGCTCGGTCGCCACCATCATCGGCACCCCGCCCAACGTGCTGATGGTCGCCTACCTCTCCGAGACCCACGACATCACCATCGGTTTCGGCCAGTGGATGCTCGCCGGGGTCCCGCTGGCGGCGGTCTTCCTGCTCATCGCCTGGTTCGTCCTCGTCAAGGTCTTCCCGCCCCAGGTCAAGAGGGTCGAGGGCGCACAGGAGCTGATCCGCTCCGAACTCGCCGAGATGGGACGCATGTCCCGCGGTGAGAAGTCGGTCTCGCTGGTGTTCGCGCTGGCCGCCCTGTCCTGGATCTTCATCCCGATGCTGGCCAGGACCGAGACGGTCGGCGCCGCCCTGCCGTGGCTGTCCTCCATCACCGACGCGGGCATCGCCATGGCCGTCGCCGTCGTCCTGTTCCTCGTCCCCGTCGACCGCAAGGGCGCCCGCCTGCTCGACTGGGACACGGCCGTCCAGCTCCCCTGGGGCGTGCTGCTGCTGTTCGGCGGCGGCCTGGCCATCTCCGCGCAGTTCACCGCCAGCGGCCTGAGCACCTGGATCGGCGGTCAGGTCTCCGTCCTGGCCGGCATCCCCGTGTGGGTGCTCATCCTGGTCGTCGCCGCCCTGGTCCTGTTCCTGACCGAGCTGACCAGCAACACCGCGACCGCCGCCACCTTCCTGCCGATCCTGGGCGGCGTGGCGATGGGCATGGACATGGACGTCCTCACCCTGGTGGTCCCCGTGGCCCTGGCCGCGACCATGGCGTTCATGCTCCCGGTCGCCACCCCGCCCAACGCGATCGTCTTCGGTTCGGGGCACGTGCGGATCGGCCAGATGATGCGCGGCGGCCTGTGGCTCAACCTCATCGCCCTGGTCCTCGTCCTCGGTGCGATGTACGCCCTGTTCGCCTGGGCCCTCGGGTTCACCCTGTAGACCGGACCCCGCGATCCCGCCCCCACGGGCGTCGCGGCCCGGGTCGGCCGGTGGTGTCATGTCCTCCCGGACACCACCGCACTCCCACGACCCGGGCCGCGGCGCCCTTTCCCGTTCCCGGAACCGCCCCGGCGGCCCGCCGCGCCCGTCGGGTGCGCGCTCCGACCCCGGTGCGGGGCCGGTCGCACGTCCGACCCGTGGGCGGCCGTGGCGGAGCACGGCGAAACACGGGGAAACGCAGGCTTCACCGGAGGACAGGGCCGCCGAAACACGGCCTTCCTACCGTCGGGGCCCATGGACACACCGCTGTATACACGCCCGGACGGACCCGCCGTCGACACGGCCGGCTCCCGCCGGGACCGGGTCTACGCCCTTCTCCGGGAGGAGGTCCTCAGCGGTCGCATCACCCCCCACACCCGACTCGGCGAGGTGCGCCTGGCCGAGCGCTTCGGCGTCTCCCGCACGCCCGTCCGAGAGGCCCTGGCCCGTCTGTACTCCGACGGCCTCGTCGAGCGGCGTGAGAACGGGTTCCACATCAGCGTTCCCAACCTCGCCGAACTGCGCGACCTCTACGAACTCCGGGTCACCCTGGAACTGCGCGGCATCGCCCGTGCCCTGGAGGACCCCGACATCCGGCACGACCCCGGGATCCTCAAGGCCCAGCGCGAACGCTGGGAGGGCATCGCGGCCGACCCGCCCGCACCCGACGCCTCGTTCGTACTGCTCGACGAGGACTTCCACGCCGACCTCTCCCGCGCCTCCGGCAACCGGGCCCTCACCGACTCCCTCGTCTCGGTCAACCGGCGCATCCGCCGGGTCCGCATGTACGACTTCCTCACCGAGGACCGGATCGCCTCCACCATCACCGAGCACCTCGCCATCGTCGGACACCTGCTCGACGGCGAAATCGACGCCGCCCACCGCGCCATGCACGAACACGTCGGCGCCTCCATGGAGGTCGTCCTGGAACGCGCCCGGCGCGCCCTCACCCGTATGGCGTTGCACCCCGACGCATTCTGACCCGGCGCACCCGACGCACACCGACCCGCGCGCAGAACCTCGGACCAAGGAGAGCCACCGTGTTCGACTCCGTGCTCATCGCCAACCGCGGCGAGATCGCCTGCCGTATCATCCGCTCCGCCCGCGAACTGGGCCTGCGCACCGTCGCCGTGTACTCCGACGCGGACGCGGGCGCCCTCCACACCCGGATGGCCGACGAGGCGGTCCGACTGGGGCCCGCCCCGGCCGCCCGGAGCTACCTCGACGTCGAACGCGTCCTGGCGGCGGCCACCGCCACCGGCGCCGGCGCGATCCACCCCGGCTACGGATTCCTGTCCGAGAGCGCCGACTTCGCCCGCGCCGTGGAGGAGGCGGGCCCCGTCTTCGTCGGCCCCGCGCCCCACCACCTGGAACAGTTCGGCGACAAGCACACCGCCCGCAAGGCCGCCGCCGCGGCCGGTCTGCCCATGGTCGCGGGCAGCGACACCCTGACCGACGTCGACGCGGCGGTGATCGCCGCCGAGCGCGTCGGCTACCCGGTCATCCTCAAGGCCACCTCCGGCGGTGGCGGTATCGGCCTGCGCCCCTGCGCGGACGAGGCCGAGCTGCGCGCCGCGTTCGAGCAGGTGGGGCGGATGGCCCGGACCCACTTCGGTGGGGGAGGGGTGTTCCTGGAACGCTTCGTCTCCCGCGCCCGGCACATCGAGGTCCAGGTCTTCGGGGACGGGCACGGCCGCGTCGTCACCCTCGGAGACCGCGACTGCACCCTGCAACGCCGCAACCAGAAGGTCGTGGAGGAGGCGCCCGCCCCCGACCTGTCCGACCACCTCCGGGCCGAACTGCACCGCACCGCCCGCGAACTGTGCGCCGGCGTGTCCTACCGCAGCGCCGGAACGGTGGAGTTCGTCTACGACGTCGACCGGGACGAGGCGTCCTTCCTGGAGGTCAACACCCGACTCCAGGTCGAGCACCCCATCACCGAGGAGATCACCGGCGTCGACCTGGTGGCGTGGATGCTGCGCCAGGCCCGGGGCGAGGACGTGCTCGCCGACGTCCCGCCGGAGGGGCCGGTCCGCACCGGCCACGCCGTCGAGGCGCGCGTGTACGCCGAGGACCCCGCCCACGACTTCCGCCCCAGCTCCGGCCTGCTCACCCGGGTCGAAACGCCCGAGGGCGTCCGCGTGGACGGATGGGCGGCCACCGGGCGCCGGGTGACCAGCGACTACGACCCGCTGCTCGCCAAGGTCATCGTCCACGGCACCGACCGCGACGACGCGTGGAACCGCCTCGCCGACGCCCTGGCCGACACCCGGGTGGACGGCCTCCAGACCAACCTGGGGCTGCTGCGCGCCCTGGCCGCCCACCCCGGGGTGCGCGCCGTCGACCACACCACCGCCACCTGCGCCGGGGTGGGCGATCCCGAACCCCGCATCGAGGTCGAACGCGCCGGCACCCTCACCACCGTCCAGGACTTCCCCGGCCGCACCGGGTACTGGCAGGTGGGCGTACCCCCCTCGGGCGCCATGGACGACCTGTCACTGCGCCTGGGCAACCGCGCCCTGGGCAACCCGGAGGGCGCCCCCGGCCTGGAGTGCACCATCGAGGGCCCGGCCCTGCGCTTCTCGCACGCCACGACGGTGTGCGTCACCGGCGCCCCCGCCGAGGTCACCCTGGACGGGGTTCCGGTCTCCCGATGGGAGCCCCTGGAGGTCCCGGCGGGCGGCCTGCTCGACGTCGGTCCCGCCCGAGGCCCGGGCATGCGGACCTACGTGCTGGTGCGCGGCGGCCTGGACGTCCCCGAGTACCTGGGCAGCACCTCCACGTTCACCACCGGCGGCTACGGCGGCCACAGTGGCCGCGCGCTGCGGCTCGGCGACGTGCTGCGCCCCGCGCCGGTCGCCGCCGACGCCCCCGATCCCGCTCCGGTCCCCGACACCGACCGCCCCGACCCGCCGGTCCTCGCCGACGGCGACGCCCATTGGGACATCGAGGTGTCCGAGGGACCGCACGCCGCCCCCGACTTCCTCACCCGGGAGGGCATGGCCGCGTTCTACGCCACCGACTGGAAGGTCCACCCCCAATCGGCGCGCAACGGCGTCCGCCTGTCCGGCCCCAAACAGGGGTGGGCGCGCCTGGACGGCGGCGAGGCCGGACTGCACCCCTCCAACGTGCACGACACCGCCTACTCCATCGGCGCCGTCAACCTCTCCGGCGACACCCCGGTGCTGCTCGGTCCGGACGGACCCAGCCTCGGCGGGTTCGTCTGCCCCGTCACCGTGGTCTCCGGCTCCCGCTGGAAGATCGGCCAGCTCCGTCCCGGCGACACCGTCCGGTTCCACCCGGTCACCGAGGCCGCCGCCGAGCGCCTGCACGGTGAGCCCACCGCGGCCGCACTGCTGCGCGACGGCTCCGACGGTGACGACGGCGTCCTGGCCCGCGTCCCCGCAGGGGAGGGCACCCCGGAGGTCGTCTACCGGCGCGGCGGACACGACAACATCCTCGTCGAGTACGGACCCATGGCCCTCGACCTCGGGCTGCGCATGCGCGTCCACGCCCTCATGACCGCCGTGGAGGACGCCCACCCCGAAGGGATCGTCGACGTCACCCCCGGTGTGCGCTCCCTGCACCTGCACACCGACCCCGAACGCCTGCCGCTGCGCACGCTCCTCGGGCTGCTCCGCGAGGTGGAGGCCGACCTGCCGGCCACCTCCCGGATGCGGGTGCCCAGCCGCACCCTGCACCTGCCGCTGTCCTTCGACGACCCCTCCATCCACGAGGCCATCGCCCGCTACGGCACCGCCGTCCGCGACGACGCCCCCTGGAACCCCGACAACATCGAGTTCATCCGCCGTATCAACGGCCTGGACTCGGTCGACCGGGTCCGCGACATCGTCTTCGACGCCTCCTACCTGGTTTTGGGCCTGGGCGACGTCTACCTGGGCGCGCCCGCCGCCACCCCGCTGGACCCCCGGCACCGGCTGGTCACCACCAAGTACAACCCCGCCCGCACCTGGACGCCGGAGGCCGGGGTCGGCATCGGCGGCGCCTACCTGTGCGTCTACGGCATGGAGAGTCCCGGCGGCTACCAGCTCATCGGCCGCACCGTCCCCATCTGGTCGGGGCTGGGCCAGTACGGGCCGTTCGAACCGGGGGTGCCGTGGCTGTTGCGGTTCTTCGACCGCGTCAGCTGGTACCCGGTCGGCCACGAGGAACTCCTGGACCTGCGCGCCGACCTGCTCGCCGGCAGCCACGAGCTGAGGATCGAGGACGGGGAGTTCGCCCTCGCGGAACACGAGCGCTTCCTGGCCGACAACGCCGACTCCATCGCCGCGTTCCGCGCCCGCCAGGCCGCCGCGTTCGAGACCGAGCGCCTGGCCTGGGAGGCCGCCGGCGAGTTCGCCGACCGTCCCGAACCCGAGCCGGTGGCCCCCCGGGCCCTCGACCTGCCGCCGGGCGCGGCCCTGGTGGAGGCGCCCCTGGCCGCCTCCGTGTGGAAGGTCGACGTCCGCCCCGGCGACAACGTCGAGGAGGGGCAGCCCGTGGTCCGTCTGGAGGCGATGAAGCTGGAGGTCGTGGTACGGGCCCCGAAGGCGGGAA
Organism: Nocardiopsis lambiniae; assembly: GCF_031845465.1. Lineage (NCBI taxonomy): Bacteria > Bacillati > Actinomycetota > Actinomycetes > Streptosporangiales > Nocardiopsidaceae > Nocardiopsis > Nocardiopsis lambiniae. The sequence continues at coordinate 156,531 of NZ_JAVREP010000001.1, forward strand.
CGATCTCCGACATCCTCGTCACCCCGGGGCAGCACCTCGACCCGGGGAGCGCCCTGGCCGTCATCACGCAAGGAGGACCCGCCTGATGCACAACCCCACCGACCGCGTCCGCGCCGCCTACCGGCGGATCGCCGAGGCCGACCGCCCCGAGGTCTGGATCACCCTCCGCCCCGAGCACGACGTGGAGACGGAGGCCAAGGCCCTGGAGGAACGGCTCGCGACCGGCGAGGCCCTCCCGCTCGCGGGGCTGCTCGTCGCCGTCAAGGACAACATCGACGTGGCGGGACTGCCCACCACCGCCGCCCACCCGGCGTTCGCGCGCACACCGGTCGAGAGCGCGCCCGCCGTGCGGCGCCTCGTGGCGGCGGGCGCCCTGGTCCTGGGCAAGACCAACCTGGACCAGTTCGCCACCGGCCTGGTGGGGACCCGCAGCCCCTACGGGGCGGTGCGGGGCGCCGCCCGCCCGGAACGGATCTCGGGCGGCTCCAGCGCCGGTTCGGCGGTGGCGGTCGCCCTGGGCGTCGCCGACCTCTCCCTGGGCACGGACACCGCCGGGTCCGGCCGGGTGCCCGCCGCCCTCAACGGCATCGTCGGCCTCAAACCCACCCTGGGCCTGGTCCCGGCGTCGGGGGTCGTCCCCGCCGCCCGCCCCTACGACTGCGTCACCGTCTTCGCCCGCGACCTCGCCACGGCCCGGGAGGCGTTGACGGTGATGTCCGGGCCGGCCGACGACGACCCCTACTCCCGCCCGGTGCCCGCCGACGTGCGCCTGGCCCCGCGCGGCGCGGGCCGGGTGGCCGTGCCGACCCCGGCGGGTCTGGAACCGCTGTCGGAGGCCGAACGGGCCGCCTTCGCCACCGTCGTCACCGATCTGGCGGCGACCGGCGCGGAGGTGGCCGAGGTGGACGTCGCCCCGCTGCTGGAGGCGGCCCGGCTGCTCTACGACGGCGCGCTCGTCGCCGAACGGTACGCGGCCGTCGGGGACTTCCTCAAGGGGCACCCGGAGGGGGCCGACCCCACCGTGTCGGGGATCATCCTGGCCGCCGAGGCCGTCCCGGCGCACCGGCTGGCCGCCGATCAACAGCGTCTGGCCGCCTACCGGACCACGGCGGCCGGCATCCTCGACGGCTTCGACGCCCTGCTGCTGCCCACCACCGTCGGGCACCCCACCCTGGCGGAGGTCGCCGCCGACCCGGTCGCGGTGAACTCCCGGCTGGGCACCTACACCAACTTCGTCAACCTCCTCGACCTGGCGGCGGTCGCCGTCCCGGCCGGCGAGGTCGAGGGACGCCCGTTCGGGGTCAGTCTCATCTCCCGGGCCTTCGAGGACCAGGTCGCCCTGGACCTGGCGGGCGCCCTCGTCGGGCGGGACCCGGGGGAACTGCACCCGGGGGCGGGTGTGGAACTGGCGGTGTTCGGCGCCCACCTGCGCGGCCAGCCGCTGCACCACCAGCTCACCGGACCTGGAGCCCGGTTCGTGGAGGCCACCGCCACCGCCCCCGAGTACCGGATGGTCGCCCTGCCCACCACACCGCCCAAACCCGGACTGCTCCGCGTGGAGTCCGACGGCACAGCCCTGGCCTGCGAGGTGTGGCGGCTCTCCCCGGCGGCCCTGGGCGCCTTCCTGGCCGCCCTGCCCGCCCCGATGTCCCTGGGCGCGGTGACCCTCGCCGACGGGCGCACGGTGGTCGGATTCGGTTGTGAGGCGGTCGCCGCCGAGGGGGCCGAGGACATCAGCGCCCACGGGGGCTGGCTCGCCTACCGGGCCGCCACCGGCTCCTAGACCGTGTTCTCTCGAACCCGGGCTCCGCTTCGGTCCGTGCCCGGAGCGCCCGGAGAGCGGGGACCTTCGGCTCCGCGCCCGCGTCCTCGCTGCACGGACGTTCGCTCCGGGCCTCCGGAACCCCGTGGACACCCTCGCGACCCCCGGGGGCACCGAAGAGCACGCCAGGAACAGGCCGTGGACGGATCGGCCGTGGCGTTCGGTGACACCCCGCCCGATCGAGGGAAGGGGCACCCACGGAACACGTCCTGAACGTCCCGGGAACGCGAACGGGCCCCGCGACCGATGTGGTCACGGGGCCCGTCGTGGTTCGGGTCAGCGGCGCGGACGGCGGCGCCCACGCGGGGCCGGGTCGCGTCGTCGCTCACGGGAGGCCGAAGCGGCGATCGAGACCGGCACGCCGGAGGGCTCGCGCGCCCCGGTCACCTCGTCCAGTCCCGTGTCCCCGGCTTCCACACGCAGGGTGGTCGGCTCGATCCGCGCCCGGCTCATGAGCCGGGTCATGTCGCGCCGCTGGCTCGGCAGCACGAGCGTGACCACGCTGCCGGACTCCCCGGCCCGGGCGGTGCGCCCGCCCCGGTGCAGGTAGTCCTTGTGGTCGGTGGGCGGGTCGATGTTGACGACCAGGTCCAGACCGTCCACGTGGATGCCGCGCGCCGCCACGTTGGTGGCGATCAGGGCGGTCACGTGGCCCTTCTTGAACTGGTCGAGCGTCCGGGTCCGCTGCGGCTGGCTGCGGCCGCCGTGCAGGGGCGCGGCGAGGACGCCGTTGGCCAACAGGTGGTCGGCCATCCGGTCCACGGCGCGCTTGGTGTCGAGGAACATGATGACCCGACCGTCGCGGGAGGCGATCCGGGTCGCGACGTCCTGCTTCTCCATGTGCGACACGTGCATGACGTGGTGCTCCATGGTGGAGACGGCGCCTTCGGACAGGTCGACCGAGTGGACCACCGGGTCGTTCAGGAAGCGGCGGACCAGCGTGTCGACGTTGCGGTCCAGCGTCGCCGAGAACAGCATGCGCCGACCGCCGGCCGGAACCTCTTGGAGGATCGCGGTGACCTGCGGCATGAAGCCCATGTCGGTCATCTGGTCGGCCTCGTCGAGGACCGCGGACTCCACCCGGTCCAGGACGCAGTCGCCGCGCTCCATCAGGTCGCGCAGGCGCCCCGGGGTGGCCACCACGAGGTGGACGCCCTGGCGCAGGGAACGGGCCTGACGGTGGATGGGCATGCCGCCGACCACGGTCGTCGTGCGCACCCCCACCGAGCGTGCGTAGGGCGCCAACGCGTCGGCGACCTGCTGGGCCAGTTCACGGGTGGGTGCGAGCACCACGGCGAGGGGACGCCGGGGCTCGGGCTCGCGGCCGTCGAGTCCGGCGAGCAGGGCCAGCCCGAAGGCCAGGGTCTTGCCCGAACCGGTGCGGCTGCGACCCAGCACGTCGCGTCCGGCGAGGGAGTTCGGCAGGGTCGCCGCCTGGATCTCGGACGGGACGGTCAGGCCTTCGCGGGCCAGGGTCCGCTTCAACGGCTCGGGCATGTCCAGCGCGTCGAAGGACTCGACCGGCGGAAGCGCCGGGGTGACGGTGACGGGGAGGGCGAACTCCCCGGAGGGGCCGCCGCTGCGGGGGCGACCGCCGGTGTGGGGGCGACGGTCGTTGTAGGGGCGCTGCCGACCGTAAGCGGGGCGGCTGCGGCTGGAACCGGTGGTGCGGTACGGATGACTCATATGAGGCCTTTCGCCGACGGCGTTCGCCGGGCGGGAGGCCTGGATACGGCCTCGCAGGGGGAAACCGGGTACGCCGGAGGAAATAACGCGGATGACCGCGACCGATCGGAGAATTCCGAGGAGCGGTGGGCGCCGGTGCCGGTCGGAGAGCGACGGCGGAGAATCCGGCGGACAAAAAAGAAAAGCGGTGGGGCCCGGCGCCCGAAGGGCGGGCCCCTACCGCTGGAGGAGCGTTGGCTCCCCTAGATCAGGGTGATGTTCTCAGCCTGGGGGCCCTTGGCGCCCTGGACCGCATCGAACTGCACGGCCTGGCCTTCGGCCAGCTCACGGTAGCCCGAGGCCTGGATGTTCGAGTAGTGGGCGAAGACGTCGGGGCCGCCGCCGTCCTGCTCGATGAAGCCGAAGCCCTTGTCACCGTTGAACCACTTAACCGTACCGGTCGCCATATGGATACCTCTCGTTCGCAACATGAAGAAAACCGCAGATGACGATTTTCCCGTCACCGCGGTGATCTCCCGACGAGATGAAAATCCATCGGAGCTCACGACTGCAACTTCTTAGAACCTAGCACACGAAAATCAGCCTGTCCCGATCATTCGGTGTGTCGAAGCACACCGGCGCGCGTGGTATCGAAGCGAAGCCCGAATCCGTCGGGGGCCGGGAGGATCCCTCCCGGCCCCCGAGGGCCGTCAGGCCCGGCCGCCGGCCTCCTTCTCCTTCTCGGCCATCGCCTGCATCAGGCCCCTGTAGTGCCGCGAACGCGCCCCGAGGACGGCCGCCGCCAGCAGGGTCGCGATGAGCGAGGCCGCCAGCACACCGGTCTTGGCGTGCGCCAGATGCTCGGCGGAATCCACGAAGGAGAGCTCGCTGATCAAGAGGGACACGGTGAAACCGATCCCCGCCAGTTGCGACATGCCGACGATGTCGATCCACTTCAGGCTCGGGTTGAGCTCGGCCCGTGTCACCTTGGTGGTCACCCACGCGCCGCCCGCGATACCGATCGCCTTGCCGACGACCAGGCCCATGATGATGCCGAGCGAGGCCGGGTCGCTGACGACCGAGCCGAACCCGTCGATGACCACGCCGGCGGAGAAGAAGGCGAAGATCGGCAGGGCCAGACCGGCCGACCAGGGACGCAGGAGATGCTCCACACGGTGGCTCGGGTCGTGCGTCTCGCCGGGCATGGCCTTGGTCCGCATCAGCAGACCCATGGCCACACCGGCGATGGTGGCGTGCACACCGCTCTCGTGCATCAGCACCCAGATCAGCACGGCCAGCGGCACGTACACGATCCAGTTGGGCACCCGGGAGGCGTTGAGCCGTGCGGCCAGGCCCTTGCCGCGCTGGAGGTAGCCGAAGACGGCCAGACCCGCGAACGCGGCGACCAGCATGAGGAGGTCGATGCCGGAGGTGTAGAACACCGCGATGACGATGATCGCGCCGAGGTCGTCGACGATCGCCAGGGTCAGGAGGAAGGTGCGAAGGGACGGCGGCAGGTGCCGACCGACCACGGCGAGGATGGCCACCGCGAAGGCGATGTCGGTCGCCATCGGGATGCCCCAGCCCTGGATCGTGTCCGGGGAGGAGAAGTTGATCGCCACGTAGATCGCGGCGGGAACGACCATGCCGCAGATCGCCGCGACGATCGGCAGCATCGCCCGGCGCGGATTGCGCAGCTCGCCGTTGACGAACTCCTGTTTGAGCTCGTTGCCGACGACGAAGAAGAAGACCGCCAGGAGGGCGTCGGCCGCCCACGTCTGCAGGGACAGGTTCAGGTGCAGGGACTCGGGACCCAGGGTGACCGAGCGCAGATTCTCGTAGGCCTCACCGAAGGGCGTGTTGATCCAGATGATCGCGACCAGTGCCGCGGCGATCAGAAGAAAACCCCCGACCGTGTCGCTGCGCAGGGCCTCGGCCAGTCGGGAGAGTGGATTCGTGGAAGTGGAATGTGCCAGTGGGTCGATGCTCATGGACGGCTTTCTGGAGACGACGAACGGGCCGCCGACCAGTCTTCCCGGCACACCTAGGACATTCGAGCCTGCCCCGTGACTCTCCGGTGATGGCACGAATGTCCAGACCAGAGCTTATATGTCCGTTCCAAACGTGCCGGTCCCGGGGAGTCGTGTACGCTTGCTCGCCGGTGTGCCGGGAAGACTGGTCGGCGGTGACCTTCCACTCATCCGGAAACGAACAGGTGCCCGATGACCGACGCCCACCCCCACCCCCACGGTACGCACATCTATCGTTCCGAAACCGGGGCCCGTGAGATCCGGGACCGTTGCCAGGAACGGATCGCCGCATGGCCGGCGCTCACCCCGCTCCCCGAGATCCACACCGCGCTCGGCACCACCCGGGCCTTCGGCGCCCCCGGCGGCGACGCCGCGCCGGTCATCGTCCTCAGCGGGACCAACTTCAACTCCGCCACGTCGGTGGACCTCGCCCGGGTCCTCCAACGCGACCGCCCGGTCGTCCTCGTCGACCTGCCCGGACAGCCCGGACTCAGCGAGGCGATCCGCCCCCGGTCCGGCCGGGCGGCCCTGTACGGTGCCTGGTTCGACGAGATCCTGCCCCTGCTCACCGACCGTCCCGCGACCGTCCTCGCGCACTCCCTGGGGGCGGCCGTACTGCTGGCCGCCAAGCCCTCCGGGCTGGTCCGCTCCGTGGTGATGGTCGGACCGGCCGGACTCACCGCCGCGGCGGTGAACTCCGATCTGATGCGGGTCGCCCTGCCGTGGATGATCGGGCCGCGCGACGACAAGAGCACCCGTCTGCTCGACCACATGAGCGGCCCCGCGTACACCTCCGCCTCGCACGGCGGAGTGCACCCGTTCGCCTCGTGGATGACCCTGGTGGGTCGGCACTGCCGGACCAGCCTGGCCCCGGGCCCGCTGCCGTTGGAGTGCCTGCGTCCCTGGGAGGACACGCCGGTGATCCTGGCGACCGGTTCCGACGACGTCTTCTACTCGCCCGCCCGCCTGCACGGACCGGCTCGCCGTCTGCTCGACGCCGACGTCACCGTCCTGGAGGGGGCCGGGCACCTGGCCATGTACGAACAGCCCGAGCGGGTCGCCGAGCTGGTGCGCTCCCTGGACTGAGGGATCCGTCCCGCGGCACGCCGGACACCGCCCGTGCTCTTCTCATCCGGGGGCTCGCCGTCGTGGGCGAAGGTGACCGAGCGCACCACCGAGCCCAGCCCGCCCGGTGCCGCCATGAGCCCGTGCACGGATGCGTCCGGGGCGTCCAGAAGGCCCTTGGGGGTCCGTCCGGGTTCAGTCACGGTCGATCTCCACGGGGTTCGGGTCGAGGCCGACCTGTTCGAGGGTGTGTGCGCCGATCGCGGCGAGCAGGGGCGCGTCGTCGGAGCAGTCGGCGAGCAGGACACCGAGGAGCAGGGCCCAGGCCCGGGCCCTGCTCCACACGTGGCGGTCGACGACCCCCGCCGCGTCCACCCGGGCGCGGAAGGCGGCCCGGTCGGCCGGGCCGAAGAGAAGCCAGGCCACGGCCAGGTCCGAGGCGGGATCACCGGAGGTCAGGTCGCCGAAGTCGATCACCGCGGACAGGTCCCGGCCGTCGTCGGTGACCAGGATGTTGGCGGGATGCAGGTCGCCGTGCAGCCACAGGGGAGGCCCGGGCCAGGCCGGCGCGGCGGACAGCCCTTCCCACAGGGCGGTGAGTCGCGCGCGCCGGTGGGACGGCCCGTCGGCCAGGCGCCGGCGCAGCCCGGCGTCGCGCTCGGCGAGGGGGACGCCCCGGAAGGGGTTCACAGGGGCGTCCGTGGGCGCGGGGACGTGCAGGCGGACGACGAAGTCCGCCAGCGGGGCGACGAGCCCGCCCCGGTCGGCGACGGGAACGGTGGCCGCGGGCCGTCCCTCGAACCAGGGAACGACCGACCAGTGCCAGGGGTACCCGCGCCCGGGACCGCCGACGCGCACGGGCGTGGGCACCGGGGTGTCCAGGCGCGCGGCGATCTCCCCGAGCCGCCGCTGCTCGTTGCGCGCGAGACCGGCGGCCCGCTCCCGGCGCGGCATGCGCACGGCCAAGGCGTCGCCCAGCCGCAGGATCACGTTGTCCCAGCCGTGGGCGACGAGGGTGAGGGGTGGGCCGGCCAGATCGGGGTGTTGATCGGCCAGCAGGGATCGGACCAGAGCGGCGGTGACGTCCACCTCGGCCTCGGGGATGTCCATTCCCCCATCCTGCTGCACGGGCAGGTGTGCCGGGCTCCGTCCCGAGCCCCGGCGTCCCCGAGGAGCACAGGGCCGATCAGGCACCCGGCGCCCGGGGGAGCGGGTCACGGCCGAGGCGTCAGAGAGCGGTATGTGGGAGCGGTGCTGACGCACCTGGAGGAGCAAGAGCGCGAGATCGCCGCGCAGGCCGAAGCTCAAGCGGCCGGCCGAACGCGGGATCCCGACAGAGCCCGAGCAGGGGTTGTCCACCCGGCCACGGCCATGGCCGGCCATGTCACACCGCACGGGCGGAGTCGAACCGGCGCCGAGCCTCCTCGATGTGGTCCAGATGGGTACGGGTCCAGGCGCACATACCGTTGACCGTGGCGCGCAGTGCCCGGCCGGCTTCGGTGAGGCGGTATTCGACACGGGGCGGCACCACCGGATGAACGGTCCTGTCGACCAGCCCGTCCCGTTCGAGGTGCCGCAGTGTCTGGGACAGCATCTTGTGACTGATGCCTCCGATCTGCCTCTGCAGCTCGGTGAACCGCAGGGTGCGGTCGGCCAGGACGTTGATGAGCAACAACGCCCATTTGTTGGCCACACCCGCGAAGATCTCACGGGCCAGCGAGTCGGCGCGGGTGAGATCCGTGTCGGCCGGATCACGGGCGGGGTGCTTGGTCACCACGAGGTGCCCCTCTCACGGAAATGTGCGTTCTTCCAGCTCGGATCATACTCTCCTACGGTTAGTCCGTACCTGTTGGAAACCAAGGCAGCCTGAACGGACCCCTGGAGCAACGATGATCCTCAAGACGTACGCCCGCCTTTGGGCCGACGACCTGAGCACGACCCTCCCCCTGCTGGAGCGCCTGACGGGAACGCGTCCGGACTTGCACTTCGCCTTCGATGAGATCGAGCTCGCCGCCATCGGTGACTTCCTGGTCATCGCCGGACCCGCCGAGGAACGCGCTCGGTATGCCCACGCCACGGCCACGGTGATCGTCTCCGACCTGGACCAGACGCGCGTGGCACTGGACGAGGCAGGCGCCGAGATCACCACGGAGGAGGCGACCAGCGCAACCGGCCGCTTCCTCTACGCCCGTCATCAGGGCGGAGCGGAGGCCGAGTACGTCGAATGGAAACCGGAGGTGCGGCGTCAGGTACTCGGCGCGTAGGTGTCGGCCGGCTCCTTCGAAGCACGACCGGCCTGTTGGTGAACGGGAGCCCCGTGCCGGCGACCAGCCGGACGAGCAGTCGCCGGTACACGGCTTCCGTTCACTCACCCAGCCGACCCCGGCAGGCCACGCACCGCGGACCTCCGCCCACACCTCACACCATCGGACGACCACAGAATCACTCGAAGACTCACGAACCGCCCTCTCAGGGCCCGGTCGGCCAGTGCGCCGTGATGTCGTCGACCGTGGTCACCACGGCCGCGTGCATGGACAGTGCCCGCATCGCCGCCCGCTGCCGGTCCTCCTCGTAGGAGGCGGTCGCGTCGGCCGTCACCACCACGCGGAACCCGTGCTGGAAGGCGTCCCGTGAGGTGGCGTCCACGCAGCAGTCCGCCGTCAGCCCGCACACCACCACCCACGACGTGCCCCCGGAGTACAGCCCGCGGGCGAGGTCGGTGCCGTGGAAGGCCGAGTAGCGGCGCTTGACCACCACCTCCTCGTCCTCGCGCGGCGCCAGGGCGAACCACTCCGCGCCCGGGGTGTCCGCAACGCACGGTTCCCGTTCCACGAGCCGTTCGCGCGGGATGTCCACCAACCCCCGGTGCCACCGCGAGGCGTCCCACGGTTCGTCCAGGTCCTGTTCCAGGCGCACCCACACCACGCGCACCCCCGCGGCGCGGGCCCGCTCCACCAGCCGTCGGGTGCCCGCCACGGCCGCGGCCACCCGATCGCGGCCCGCGGCGTCGATCCAGGAGAGCCGGTCCGGATCGGCGAAGTCCCGTTGCAGGTCCACGACGAGCACGGCCGCCTCCCCCGGTGCACCCGGCACCGGGCGGAGGCGGCCTGTGACGTCGGTGACGGATCCCGTCACCCGGCGCCACCACCGGCCGGGTCGGGGCGCAACAGCGGCATGACCCGCTCCCCGAACTCCGTCAGATCGGAGTGGTAGTCCGGGAAGATCAACATCAGCCCGTCTAGTTCGGCGAACTCGACGGTCTCCCGGATCCGCGCCGCCACCGTCTCCGGGGACCCGGTGACGAACGGCGTCTGGAACGCCTCGTCCTCGGGCCGTTCGGCGGTGGACGACATCGCCCGCTCCAGGGGCAGTCCCCAGGACACCTTCATGTTGACCAGCGCGTCCACGTCGGCGCCGCGCCCGTACTCCAGCCGTCGGGCCTCGGCGGCCTCATCGGTGTCGGCCATGATGACGGTGAGCATCGAGTAGGTGCGGATGCTCCGCCCCTGCTTCTCCGCCCGCGTCTTGACGTCGAGGCTGGCCTCGCGCAGTCCCGGAAGGTCCTGCGAGGTGAGGAACGAGCCGTCGCAGTGCCGGGCCTGGAACTCCAGGCCCGTCTCCGAACGGCCCGCCGCGATCAGCGTCGGACGCCGCTCGGGGTGCGGCAGCGACCGGCAGTCGTCCAGTTGGAAGAACTCGCCGTCGTGGCTCACCGACGGTTCCGTCCACAGCCGTTCGAGCACCGAGGTCCACTCCTCGGTGTACCGGTAGCGGTCCGCGTGCGACAGGGTCCCGTTCCACAGACCCATCTGCTCGAACTCCTTGGCGTAGGCGCCGACCACGATGTTCATCCCGGCCCGCCCGCCACTGATCTCCTGGAGGGTGGTGTACATCTTCGCGGCGATCGCCGGGTGGAACAGGTTGGTGTGGATCGTCGCCCACACCTTGACCCGTTCGGTGGCCTCGGCCAGCCCGGCCATCATCGTCATGGACTCCAGGGTGCGGCCCCAGTGGTCGGTGGCGCCGTCGTAACCGCGCCACTTGCCCATGGACATGATGAAGTCCAGGCCGTACTCCTCCGCCAGGACCGCCGCACGGCGGTTGTAGGCGTAGGTCGCCTCCGGGTGCGGTGCCGTCTCTGAGACGATCCACCCGCCGCTGCCGATCGGCAGGAAGATCCCGTACTCGGTGTCGGCGGCCCGTGTACCGCCCGTTTCGGACAACTCAGATCCCTCGCTCGTGCTGTTCCATGGTGTTCTCCTCCGGTGTCCGCGCCGTTCCCGACGGTCCGGTCGTCACTCGTCCTCGGCGGGCCAGGTGATGTTGCCGGCCACGTAGACGGACTCCAGGTAGTGGGGCTCGAACAGGGGCTCCAGGTCGGGCACCTCGTCGAGGACGCCGTTTTCCACCAGGTTCGCGGTCTCGGCCTCGGTCAGGGACAGGTCGATGTACCCGGGGCTGGAGTCGTCGGGGGTGGAGGCGCGCACCAGTTCGCTCTCGGACTCCCAGACCTTCAGGTTGTGCTCGACGTCGTACTCACCGGTCTCGTCGAAGGTGGCGGCCTGCTCGACGCACTCCTGGCCGTTCTCCTGGCAGTGCTCGAACGCCTTGCCGATGGCCCGCAGGAAGTCCTCGACCACGGTCGGGTTCTCGGCGGCCCACTCGGAGTTGGCCCCCATGACACCGAAGGAGCCGACCACCCCGAAGTCCTCGGGCAGCCACTCGGTGTACTCCTCGCCCATGGCGTCCAACTGGTTGGGCTCGTTGGAGCGGAACGCCGCCAGCGCCTGGACCTGGTCGCGCGGCAGGATGCTCGGGTCGTAGCCGGTCTCGACCTGCTCCACGGCCTCCAGGTCGACGTCGGCGGCGAGCAGCATCGCCTCCAGCGGAGCGCCCAGCATGCCCGGGCGGCCCAGGGTCTTGCCCTCCAGGTCCTTGAGGTCCTCGATGTCGGGCTTGGTCAGCAGGGAGGCGATCGGCACGTGCCCGTAGGTGGCCAGGCCGACGATCTCGTGGTCGTTCTCGTTGGCCTGTACGACCTCGCCCTCGTTGGCCAGGGGGGTGAAGTGGGCGGTGCCCGCCGACACCAGCTGCGAGTTGGCCATGATGTCGCCGACACCGGCCTGGACCTCGACGTCCAGGCAGACGGCGTCGAAGAAGCCCAGTTTCTCGGCCGCGAACACCTCCAACTGACTCACCGAGGCCTGGAAGTAGTAACCGGTGATGTAGGTGACGGTCCCGGCCTCGCGGTTGGTGTCGCAGCGCTCCTCGTCGATGGCCATCGCCGTCGTGGGGCTCTCCTCGGTGGAGGCCTCGGAGCCGCCGCAGGCGGCGGTCGCCAGGACCGCCGTGGCCAGGGCCGCGGCACCGAGGTACCGCGAGAGCGATGTGGTGGGGGTGATCATCTGGGAGTTCTTTCGTTCGTTGGACAGGGTGTGGGGTGGGATCTGCGGGTCTAGGTGGAGGCGCGCCGCTGCGATTCGTGCCAGAAGAGCACCCGTCGCTCGACGGCGGTGACCAGTGCCAGCATGAGCACGCCCATGGCGGCGAGGCAGGCGATCGCGGCGTAGACGGATTCGAGGCGGGCCGTGGAGGCCGCGTTGCGGATCATGGTGCCGAGGCCGCCGGTGCTGCCCGCGGCCACGAACTCCGCGACCACGGCGCCCACGATGGACAGCGGCATGACCACGCGCAGCGCGGCGAACGTGTAGGGCAGGCCGTAGAGGATTCGCGCCCGCCACAGCACCTCCGTCCGGGAGGCGTGCAGGGTCTCGAACACGTGCAGGACGGAGGGGGGTACCGCCCGCAGGCCGGTCGTGACGTTGATCAGCACGGGGAAGAACGTGATGATCGCGGTGACGACGACCTTGGGCGTCATGCCGAACCCGAACGCCAGCACCAGCCCGGGCGCCAGGGCCACGACCGGGGTCACGTTGAGGACCACGGCCAGCGGCATGAGCGCGCGCCGGACCACGGGGACCTCGGACATCACCAGGGCCAGGACGAACGCGGTGCCCGCGCCGCAGGCCACGCCGGCCAGGGCGATCGACAGGGTGGTCCACGCGTTGGTGAGGAACACCTCCGGCCGGTCCACCAGGGCCAGTCCGACCTCGGAGAGTTCGGGAAGGATGTAGGGGTGTTCGGCGGCGATCGCCGACCAGATCAGTCCCAGGATCAGGACCAGGACCGTGGTGGGCGCCCAGGTGGCGGGGTGCAGCGGTCCGCGTCGGGTCGATCGTCGTCGCGGGGCGGGGGTCGTCCGCCGTGGGGCGGGTGCGGACCGGACGGGGGCTTTGGCGGTCATCTCGATGCTCTCGCTCACAGCGGTACGAGGTCGTCGGGGGCGGCACCGGCCTCCCAGGCGGATTGGAGGGACGCGCGGACGCGGTCCTCCAGTGCGTGCATGCGCGGCCCGGTCACCACGGAGGCGTCCCGGGGACGGGGCAGGTCGATCGGCAGCACCTCGTGGACGCGACCGGGGCGGGCCGACATGACGACGACCTCGTCGGAGAGGGTGACCGCCTCGCGCACCGAGTGGGTGACGAAGACGACCGTCGTCGCCCGGCGCTGCCACAGGACCAGGAGTTGCAGCCGCAACGCCTCCCGGGTGAACTCGTCCAGGGCGGAGAAGGGTTCGTCCATGAGCAGGAGCTCGGGGCGCATGCCGAAGGCGCGGGCGATGGCCACGCGCTGTTGCTGCCCACCGGAGAGTTGGTGCGGGTACCGGTGGGCGACGTCGCCCAGGCCGACCGCCCGCAGCAGGTCGTCGGGGTCCTCCCCGTCGGTGCCGGCGCGGCGGTTGACACTGCGGGGCAGGGTGATGTTGCGGCGCACGTTCCGCCAGGGCAGCAGGGCCGGGGTCTGGGGGACCAGGCCGATGGCCTTGGCCGCGCACAGGGCGCGGGGGGTCGAACCGAAGAGCGAGACCTCGCCGGTGTCGTGTTCCTCCAGACCCGCGATCACCCTGAGCAGGGTGGATTTCCCACAGCCGCTGGGGCCGATCAGGCTGACGAAGCGACGCCGTCCGACGTCGAGGTCGATGGACTCCAGGGCCGGACGGTGAGGGTCGCCGCCCGCGTAGGTCTTGGTGAGGCCGCGTATGCGGATGCCGTCGGTGAGGTCGGTCGAGGGGTGTGTCATGCCCGCTCCTCATGATCTGTGCGCACATGGTCGCACACGGTCGCGATCGAGGGCACGTCGATGGTGCGCAAGGCGATCAACCGAGGGGGGAGCGGGGGCGGGGGCCGGTGACACCGGCCGTCGTAAGGGGGAAGTCCACGGGAGGCACCCTCCGGGTGTCGGTCCCCGGGCACGACGGACCGGGGACAGGCGATGGAGAGCGGGTGGAAGAGGGGATCGACGGCCCGCGGGGTTCATGTGACGAGGTGAGACGCTAAGGAGCTTCGATTAACTCTGCATGAAGGCTCCGTCACGTACCGATATCGAGTATGCGCACACGGTTCTCCGGGTCCAGGAGCGCGACCGTGATCCGGTGGGTGGCGAACGCGCTGGGCAGCCAGGCACCGCGACCGAACAGCTTGGCCAGGGGCTCGCCCAGGACCAGTAACACCCGGGCTCGGGGGAAGTGGGTGTCGCGCAGCCAGGACAGCTTGAAGGCGTCGGCGATGACCTTGTTGCGTTGTGACGACTTCATCTGACCGGAGAAGGGCGAGCACTGGACGAGCAGGCTCGGTGGATCCCCGTCGGCGCAGTCGACGCCGATCCGGGTGCCGTCCGCGAGCGTGAACTCACGCGGCGCCAGGTCCATACCGAGTTGCGCGGACAGGGCTCGGGCCAGCTCGGTGCTGTCGGGTCGGACCGGCCGGGCGAGGGTGTCCGCGGGCGCGTGTGCCGCTGTTTCCCTCATGGTGAAGAAGACTTTAGTGCACAAGCGTCCCAAGGGTCGCGTCACTCGGCCTTTGTCGCGCGGGTCCTGGCACGGGTCGTCTGTGCTCACCTGGGATTTTGGCGGATTATTTTTGTGTCGAGTTTCACACGAACCGTAAAGGTGGGATGTTTACACTGGAACCCCGTACCAGAAGGGGGTTCGGGCTCCACGCGCTCCGTGCGCCCCGGTGCTCCACGTCGTCCTCCCGGTGCCCCCCGGCGTTATCGGAGAAAGTCGGAAGGCGGAAGAGAAAAGGTTTTTCCTTTCGGTATCCGAGAAGTCGGAGTTCAATCTTCACCGGGTCCGTCCGGGCGGTCGGTTCCGTCGGGTCCGTCGGGTCCGTCGGGGCTCTCCCGGAGGCGGGACGACCACTTCGCGTCGACCTCCGCGAGCAGATCCACGTCATGGTGGTCGGCCAGGAGCAGCAGCTGGCAGAACACGTCCGCCAGTTCGGACCGGAACCCCGCCGCCATCTCCTCCGGGGTACGGCCCTTGGTGCGGGTCCCGCCCGACATGGCCAGGAACGCCTCGGTCAGCTCGCCGACCTCCTCGTGCAGCTTGAGCATGAACCACGCGGAGTCCCGCTCGATGCCGTGCCGCTCCGCGTAACGGTCGGCCACCGCGCCGACCCGCGCGGTGAGGGTGCGAAAGTCCACGGATCCACCTCTTTCCCTGAGATCACGCTCTTCGAGGAAACGGATCGTAACGGCCCGTCACGACGGACCGGAACCGAGGCCGTGGGGATCGCGGAGGGAACGACGTTCTTCACCCGGCCGGAACGCGCACCGTCCGCACCGTTCTCCACACAGGGACGCGCGCCCTCCCCCCGAGGCCGGGCGGCGCTCCTCCCGGGAGCGTCTCGGGAGCCTCCCGGGACGCCCGAGCGCGTCTACGATCCCGGCGAGGAGACGGCGCGCAGCATCCGCAGCTGACCCATCTCGGCGGCGTTCTTCATCAGTTCGGCGTTGACCCACGCCGCGGTGTCCGCCACGGTCATCCCGGACCCCTCCGGCCAGGGGAAGGGGGCGGGCGCGTCCAGGTCGACGGTGGGCAGCACCCGCGTCCACTCCTCCCGCAGGCCGACCAGCCGCGCCACCACACCCTCCGGCCCCGGCCAGTCCACGGCCTCCCGGTCCCGGGGGACCCGGCCGGCCAGGTGGTCGAGGGTGACCTCCCACCACCAGCCGATGTGCCAGCTCAGCCAACCGATGGTGGGGACCGGCACGGGATCGGGCTCGGTGTCGGCCCAATCGGGGGACCAACCGTCGCCCTCCGGGCGCATCGTCCAGCAGAGGCCGGCCGGTTCCCAGAGGACGTCCTCGGGGACCAGCCGGTCCAGGTGGTACTCCAGCAGCCCCCAGGTCAGGTCGAACTGGCGGCGCAACAGATCGGTACGGGCATCGCTCATGCGGGGCAGCCTGACACACGTGCCCACCCCGCCCCAGCGGTTTTTCACCCGGCGGGTCGCACCGGCTGCACCAGGTCGGTCACCCACTCCTCCTGGGGGCGGTCGCCGGGCGTCCAGTACACCTCACGGCAGACGCCGGCGAGCCCCAGGTCGTGCTCGCGCGCCCAGTCGACCAGCGCGGCCCAGGTCTCCCCGATCCCGGCGACCTCGCCCCGGTGGGTGGTCACGGCCGCCTCGCAGCCCGGCAGGGTGGAGACCTCCAGCCCGGGGGCCGCGTCGACCCCGTCGGGGACCACGAAGCCGGCGGTCACGGTCATCCCCGTCGCCTCCTCGGACTCGTCGTACCGGTAGAAGGCGATGCCGGGACCGACGTCGATCCCGGCTGTCGCCAGGATCCCCGCCACCTCGGGATAGAGGGGGCCGAGCACGGGACCGACGTTCTCGGGGCCCGGGCCGGGGATCTCGCGCGTCAGCGTGGCGATCCGCTGCGGCCCGACCCACCGGACCTCGGCGGTGATGGTGGTCGATGTGGACATGGCGGGCAGTCCTTCCCTGCGTCGGAGATAGGCGTCGATCCGGTCCAGGCGGGCGCGGCGCTCCACGATGTCCCGCCGCAGCTCCGCGCTCGCGGCCCGGAGGATCTCCCGCTCCCTCCCGGGGTCGGGGTCGTCGCACACGATGCGCGCGATGTCCTCCAGACCCAGCCCGAAACCGCGCAGCTGGACGATGCGGCTCAGCCGGGTCAGCTGCCCGACCTCGTAGGACCGGTACCCGGTCACCGGGTCGACCCGGGCGGGTGCGAGCAGCCCGATCCGGTCGTAGTGCCGGAGCATCCGGACGCTCACCCGGCCGATCGACGCGAACTCTCCGATGGTGAACATGACACCTCCACGTTCGGGCCTGACACCGTGTCAGGGTCAAGGGGCGCGTCACGACGGCCTTCCGGCCGGTGCCCTCCATGATCGCTCCGCGGTACGGCCGCCGAGGGGAGCCCGGCCGGGGGAGGGGCCGTAGGCCGCGTTCCCCGGAGGGGCGGACCGTGTTCCCGCGCCTTCTCGTCCCCGCGCCTCCTCGGCTACGCTCACCCCCCATATCGAGCGCCCGCGGCACCCGCGCCGCCGCTCCCACCCCCCGGAGCCCCACCGTGTCCCACGACCCCCCTCCCTCCCACGGCGCCCCTTCTCCCGGCAAGGCCGGTTCCATCGGAGCCCAGGTGGCCCTCGGCCTCGGCATCGGCTGCCTCGGCCTGGTCGTCGCCGGATCCGTTCTCACGATCGGCGGCGTCCTCCTCGCCCGCGAACTCGGCCAGGACCTCGCCCCCTCTCCCGGCGTCTCCTCGGAAGAGGCGCCGGCGGAACCCACGGACGGGTACACGGCCCAGACCCTCGTCGCCGAACTGGACACGCTGTACCCGCTCCCCGACGCGCGCGACGAGTCGTCGTCGTGCGTCTCGGAGGATGACGGCTGCCTCGCCCTGGTCACGACCGACCTCGTGTCGGTGTACGAGATGCCCGACGCGGACTCCGCTGCCCGGTGGGCGGCCGGAGCGGAGGCCGGAGCGGAGGCCGGCGACGCTCGCCAGGCGGGCCGGTTCGTGCTGTTCTGGCCCGAGGATTCGGCCCAGCCCCTCCTGGAGCGCGACAAGCTGCACACCAAGGCGATCGTGCTCGTGGGATAGGACCCGGTGGGCCCCGACCGAGGTCAGGGGCCACTCGACGGCGCGCCGAAGCGGTCGGGAGCGCGGAAGGCCGGTGGCGTAGGGAGGGCGCGTGTTCGCGGGCGGTGGATACTCGGCTGTGTGCCCGCAGTGGTATCCGGTAGACTCTGGCCTCGGTGGCGTCAGCCCTGCTCACGCGGGTCGGTCACGGGCCTCTAGCTCAATTGGCAGAGCAACGGACTTTTAATCCGTGGGTTCAGGGTTCGAGCCCCTGGGGGCCTACCCACAAAACCCCAGGTCAGAGGCCCTTTTCAAGGTCTCAGGCCTGGGCTTTTCTCGTTCCAGGTGCCCGCTGGTTGCTCGGAGCTCGCTCTTTTGTCTTGCCCGTGCCTCCCACCTCCCGAGCACCCTCGCTCCCCTCCCTTCCGCCGTGCCCCGCGGCGCCGTTCACTCGGGCCTGTCACGCCCACCAGCGCCCCGCTGCGCCACTGAACACCCGTTGGTGGTCCTGGCGCGTGATGTGGACGTGCAGGCCCGCTGAATGCCGTACGTCGCCCGGCCGGAATCGCTGCCGTTGGCGTCCCACAGGGGCGGGGCGGGAGCTTTCCCGCCGGGGCCCGCCCCGCCCTACGTGAAGAGGAACTGCCCACTTGGGTATGTCTCTGGATTGCGAAGGGCCCACCCGCAGCGGCTTTGACCTGCACTGACGGGCCGAAAGGGGCGGGCCGTTCTAATGGGTCCAGTATCGGGCGGAGTCACAGGCCCTCCATGTGGCCCAGTCACAGGCGGAGTCACAAGCGGAGTCACGGGCCCACCCTGATTGTCGGATTTGCGAATCGGGGGTGTAGGGCAGCGCTATCCGGGAGTTTGTGGATTTTCCACGCGCCCCTCGCCTATCCGTGTCTACCCTGATGCCATCACCCCCTGGCCGGAGGGCGAGCACGTGGCCGAGCAGGAACTCCCAACCCCCTCGGAGAGTGTCGGCAAACGAGTGGCGCGCGCCCGCAAACGGCGCGGACTCACACAGCAAGGCCTGAGCCAGCGAACCAACTACGCCCGATCGCACATCGCCCAGGTCGAGGCCGGGCACAAGGTCGCCACCCCCGCGTTCGTCGCAGCCGTCGCGGACGCGCTCAAGGTGGAGATGAGCGAGCTGTACGGGCAGCCCTACCGGGGCGACACCCCCTCGACGGACCGCGTCCACCGCTCCATTCCCGACCTGCGTCGCGCCCTGGCGTGGTCGGACCTGCCGCCCGAGCTGGAAGGTCCGGCGCGCCCGCTGGAAGCGTTGGCGGTGGAGGTGGAGAACGCGAAACAACTGCGGCGCCGTGCCTGGCACGTCCAGCTCGGGGATCTGCTTCCGGCGGTCATGGAGGAGTTGGGGCACCACGCCCATGAGACGGACGACCCGCGCGCGTGGCGACTGCTTTCGGACGCCCACTGCGCGGCCGGAGAGCTGTCCCGCCGCCTGGGTTACAGCGATCTGGCGGATTCCATGTTCAGGGAGGCGGCTCGCTTCGCGTCCCTCTCGCGTGATCCGCACCTGCCGCTGATCATCACGTGGCGGCGTGCCCTCGTGCTCATGAACCACGGTGCGCTCGCGGCGGCCGTCCGGCTCCTGGAACGGTGCACCGAGCGGATCGAGGAGGGGAGCCCCGGCGATGTGGAGGTGTCGGGGGCGCTCCACCTGCGGGCCGCCATCCTTGCCGGACGACTGGGCGACGCCAGCAACGCCTGGGAGCATTTCGAGCGGGCGGCCGAGATCAGCGCCCGCGCGGGGCGCCCCCACCTGGACGATTACAGCACGTACTTCTCACCCGCCAACATCTTGATCCACGGTGCGGCGGTGGCGACCGAGCTGGGCGATCACGACGAGGCGGTCCGCCGGGATGCGGCCATCCCGGCGAACGCCCTCAACAGCCTCGCCCGGGAGCGCCGGGCACACCATCTCATCGACATGTCGCGCGTCCATCTGGACCAAGGCCGCACCGGACAGGCGCTCGCCCGGCTCGTGGAAGCGGAGCGGGTCGCCCCCCAGATGACCCGCTACCACCCCTCCGCGCGTACCGTCGCGACCCACCTCCAGGACCGCCGCAGGATCCTCTCCGAGGACCTGCGGGGCCTCGTCGCGCGCATGCGCCTGTGACGACCAGACTGGGCGGCATGGGAACTCTCTACCTGACGCTCTCGGCCGCCTCCACCACGCCGCAGGAGACCGCCCCCGACCTGATCCGCCTGCTCCAAGACGAGGGGTGGACGGTCACCGTCCTGTGCACGCCAACGGGCACACGCTTCCACGACCTCGCCACGCTGGAGGAGCTGACGGGCGAGCCGGTCCGCGTGGACTTCCGCCGCCCCGGCACCGGCGTGAGCCTGGCTCCTCCGGACGCGGTCCTGGCCTGCCCGTGGTCGTTCAACTCCACCAACAAGACGGCCCTAGGGCTCGCGGACACCTTCGCCGTCGCGCTCGTGTGCGAGATGATCGGGCGCGGTGTGCCCACCTTCCTCGTGCCCAAGGCCGGGACCGGGCTCGGCGGCCACCCCGCTTGGAGCCGCAGTCTCCGCATGCTGGAGGAGATCCCGAACGTCACCCTCCTACACGGCACCCACCGCAGCCTCCCCACGTGGCGCGAGGTCGCGGACTCTCTCACCAAGGCGCCCTGACGGACCCTCCCGGCCTCGGGAGACGGGCATGTTCCAACTTGGAACAGTGCACCCCCTTGACCGGCCCACCATCGCTCCCATGAACGACGCGACTCCCCAGAGCGACCGAAACGAGCTGGACAGGCTCAACCGCGAGTACCCGGGTTGGAGGGTGTGGCGCAGCCGTGACGGCGGCACCCCCTCCGGTTGGGTTGCGACCAACCTCAACCCCCACAGCACCTACGACCCGACCCTGCACGCCAACACCGTGAGCGGACTGGAGAGGCTGCTCATGCACCCGCCGCACCGGATCGGCCGACCCCTGCGCGACAGGGAGGTGACGCTGTGACCGAGCGGCGAACGGGCGTGGTGCTGACTCCCGAGCAAGAGAGGGCCCTGGACCTGGTGCGCCCCCACGTGGACCAGCTGCAAGCCGAGTTCGGGGACAGGTGGGAGATCGGCCCGTGCCACCCGTGGAACGGCACCGTAGGGCGGCTGTACGCGAAGCGGCGCACCGAGGCGGTGGGTGAGCTCCCAGCGGTGAGCGCGCGAACGGTGGAGGAACTGCGCGTCAAACTGCGTGAGCGCCACTGAACCGAACACGTGCGACAGGTCCTGATTCCCGCCACCCATAGGTCAGGGCCTGCTTGCCTGCGGCTGCTGTTCTCGGCCCCGAAGTGTCCTGCCGTCGCTCACCGGGCGGGAAGGTCGGCGAGAGGCCGGAATCCCTCACCGCCGATATCCGACCGACCCCGGTCACGATCTGGAGGCACCGCTGCCTGACAGGGGCGCTCTCAAAGCACCTGTCACGCTCCTTCCAAGCTTCCTATGCTCCTGGGCATGAGTAACCGCACTGGAGATGGGTCGTCAACGCTGCTGCACTCGGTGTCGGTTGCCGGAGCCGTCATTGACGAGGACGGCCGGTTCCTGGTGATCCGCCGTGCAGACAACGGCCGCTCGGAACTCCCTGGTGGTGTCCTGGAGCTCGCGGAGACCCCGGAGGACGGTGTGTGCCGGGAAGTCTGGGAGGAGACCGGTATCCACGTCAAGGTGGACCGGCTCACCGGCGTCTACAAGAACACCACCCGCGGTGCGTCGCCCTGGTCTTTCGCTGCAAGCCCTTCAGCGGCACCGAACGCCCCCTCTCCGGAATCAACTGACGTCGCCTGGCTCACCCCCAGCGAGGTGTCCGAGCGCATGGGCGAGGTCTACGCGATCCGCCTCCTCGACGCCCGGGACCCGAACACCCCCCACGTCCGCAGCCACGACGGCCCCCGCCTGACAGTGAGGATGTAGATGGCACCGCCCGCGGGTCTGACCCACCGCCTGACTGACGCCCCGGCTGTCCTGATGGGGAATCGTCGACCCACCGGGCGGTGCCGCCACACGCGCGGCCGACCGGGTGTCCGTGACCTCATAGGAGCCTGGCCAAAGGTCCCATCACTGTCCTGTCCGTCCACCCGGCCGGCGCGTGCCACCCCCAACGCGCGCAACGCAAGGACGGCGATCCCCAGCATGACAGAACACCCCACGATCATCGGCGGCGTGGACACCCACACCGACACCCACCAGGTGGCGGTGATCGACACCGTCGGCCGCCACCTGGCCACCGAAACCTTCCCCACCACCCCCGAGGGCCACCAGCGCCTACTCGCCTGGCTGCGCTCACACGGAGACCCGGCCGCCGTCGGGATCGAGGGCACCGGCGCCTACGGGGCCGGTCTGGCCCGCCACCTGCGCGACCAGGACGTCACGGTGGTAGAGGTCGACCGACCCGACCGCAAAGCCCGCCGCGACCACGGCAAATCCGACCCGGTGGACGCCTACGCCGCCGCCACTGCCGTGCTGTCCGGGCGGGCCACCGGCACACCCAAAACCCGGAACGGCATCGTGGAGGCCGTCCGCGCCCTACGGGTCGCGCGCTCCTCGGCCGTCAAGGCCCGCACCCAGGCCATCAACCAGATCCGCACCCTGATCGTCACCGCTCCCGACGCGGTGCGCCAGAAGCTGCGCGGCCTGCCCACCGGGCGACTCATCACCACACTGGCCCGGTCCCGCCCGGGCGGGGACCCGGCCGACCCGGCCGTGGCGGTCCAGATCGCGTTGCGCCGTCTGGCCCGCCGCCACCAGGCGCTGGGCGCTGAGATCGGCGAGGCCGACACCGATCTGGCCGATCTGGTGAAGCGGGCCGCACCGGACCTGGTCGCCCTGCGCGGAGTGGGACCCGAGACCGCCGGCCAGCTGCTGGTCAGCGCCGGGGACAACCCCGAGCGGCTGCGCAGCGAGTCGGCGTTCGCGCACCTGTGCGCGGCGGCCCCGGTCCCGGCCTCCTCGGGGCGCACGCACCGGCACCGGCTCAACCGGGGCGGTGACCGCCAGGCCAACAGCGCTCTGCACACCATCGTGCTGGTGCGGATGCGCTATGACGCCCGCACCCGTGACTACGTCGTCCGGCGTACCGCCGAGGGCATGTCCAAGAAGGACGTCATCCGATGCCTCAAACGCTACGTGGCCCGTGAGATCTACCAGCGGCTACCACGCACACACCTGACCGAAGAACAGCTCCTACAAGCCACTTGACATCTATAGGAGCTTCCCCGACCAGATGACCTTTCGAGGTTCGTAACTCCATGCATGGTGAAGGCTTCCAGTGCGGAGCGCGACGCCTCCTGTGATGCTCATGAAGGGATGCCGCCGGTGATCGAGGCCGAGGTGAAGGCACGGGTGGACGACCCGGAGCGGGTGCTGGCCGCGCTGCGCGAGCGTGCTCCGGGCGAGGAGGCCGTGTACCGGGACGTGTACTACGACCTCCCGGACCGCTCGCTGACCGCTCAGGGGCGGGAGTTGCGGGTGCGGGTGAGCGAGCGCGGCGGTTCGGAACGGGTGGTGTTCACCTACAAGGCCCCGGCGGTGGACGAGGAGACCGGCTCCAAACCCGAGTACGAGACCTGTGCCGAATCCGCGCGGGTTCTGGATGCCATCCTGGTCGGCCTGGGTTATGAGCACCTGGTGGCGCTGACCAAGCACTGCACCAACTTTCCCCTGACCACCGAGACCGGGCGGGAGTGCCTGGTCACCGTGGTGACGGTCCCCGAGCTGGAGGGGACCTTCATCGAGGTCAAGACCCTCGTTGAAGAGGATGGCCTTTCCGAAGGCCTGACCGTCCTACGCGGCGTCCTCGCGGACCTGGGTATCGGCGAGGACGCTTTCACCACTGAGCAGTACACCGACGCCGTCATTGCTCACCGCTCGGCTTGAGGGTCCGGATGCTCGGCTCTACGAACCCCGGCGCATACCACTCAGTAGCAACGCCGCAGCTGAGAGCGGTTGATGTGCTGGTTCCGGAGCTCATGGCCCCAGAGAGTGAGGCATGGAATCATCGTGATCGGCACATCAGGCAACGCTTCAGAGGTCGGTCTATCACGCGAGCCCGCCCTTGATCGAGTACGATGACTGCTCGTTCCGCCGGTTCTACAAGCAAGCGTGGAGTGGGGTTGCACGTGGGTGAGCGGTACCCTTTGCGAGCCAAGCGGCGGCCGAAGTTTGAGAAGGGTGTTGGCCCCCTGCGCGTCGTGGACCTCTTCGCTGGCTGTGGTGGCCTAACCCTCGGTATCGCCCAAGCAGCCTACAAGTATGACGTCTCGCTTGATGTACGTCTCGCAGTTGACTTTGAGGCAGCTCCTACCAAGGTCTTCAAGGCCAACTTCCCCAAGGCCAACGTTCAACAAGCACCTGTCGAGTCCTACTTCGACGGTGATCTTGGCGCCTCGTTGACTGCTCGGGAGGCCGAGACTCTCTCAATGGTGGGTGAGGTGGAGCTCTTGATCGGTGGACCACCGTGTCAGGGGCACAGCAACCTCAACAACCACACTCGCCGCGACGATCCCAAGAACCGGCTGTACCTGCGCATGGCTCGCGCCACAGAGGTTCTGCGCCCCAGAGTGGTCGTCATCGAGAATGTGCTGGCCGTTGTCAATGACAAGCAGCAAGTGGTTGCCCGCGCCATTGTTCATCTCAAGAAGCTTGGGTATGATGTCGCCACTAGTCGTATTGACCTACTTAAGCTCGGGGTTGCCCAGACACGCAAGCGGCATATACTTTTAGCCATCCGTGAAGACGCGCTGCCTTTTGGATTTTCGGCTACCGATCTGCTTCAGATCGAACACAATAATGCCGCACCCCGTGATCTGCGTTGGGCGATCGGCGACCTGCTTGACGTTCGACCGAAGTCGTTTTTCGATGAAGCTGCTGTACCCAATCCGGATAACCAGCGGCGCATGAAATATCTCTTCGAAAACGACGAACACAATCTACCAAACGAAGAGCGCCCCAAGTGCCACCAGGGCAAACACAATTATGGTTCAATGTATGGCCGCCTGTGGTGGGATCGCCCGTCTCAGACTATTACCAGTGGCTTCGCGACAATGGGTCGCGGACGCTTTGTCCACCCGGGTCTTCCTCGATGCCTGACCGCACATGAGGCCGCGCGCATCCAAGGGTTCCCAGACTATTTTAAGTTCGTTGATGAGAGGACCAAGCCTCGCTACGAGCTGACTCGCACAGAGGTTCAGGTAATCATTGGCAACGCCGTACCCCCACCCCTAACTGAAGCCCTTACCTCTAGACTCTTCGACGCTGGTCTTCTACAACTGAAAGATGACGTCTTCCAAGAGGTTGAGGATAAATTTACTGCCTCTGCTGTAGACATGGCTTCCTGATCTTACAGGACTGATCTCACTTGAGGTCGTTTTAGATCGTTTTTGAGAAGGGGATAACGGTCCGATCACTTCGCTCTCCTCCGGCCACAGGCTCTGTGATCCTGGTCTTCATGAGTCGTGAGCCGACCTACCCTTCGGACCTGACCTATAACGAGTAGACGCTGGTTGAACCCCTGCTCCCGTCGGGCAACACAAGCGGCCGCCCGGAGAAACACCTCCGCCGCGAGATAGTTGGCGCGATCTTGTACATGGAGCCCTTTTCATCCTGAAGTTGCTGGTCACAGCCGTGCACCAACCACGCAGAACCACCCCTGACAGCAAGAAGCCCCTGGTAGGTGGGTTAACGACCAAGAAAACCTGCCACACCAAGGGCTCCGATGCTGTTCTACCGCTCTGCGCTGCCGTTGTCACGTCGCACCCTGAACCTGGCCGCCCGCACCATCCGCGCCCACCGCAGGAAGACCGGCTCCCGATGGCGGCGCCTTGACCTGGCACAGCAGGCCCTGCTCGTCCTGGTCCACCTGCACAAAGGAGAGCCGTTCGCGCAGGTCGCGGCCGGTTTCGAGGTCGGCACCACGACCGCCTGGCGGTACGTGCGCGAGACCACCCGCCTGCTCGCCGAGCAGGCACCCACCCTCGAACAGGGCTACGCCGCGCACGCCGCAAGGGCTGGGGGTACGTGATCGTGGACGGCACCCTCATCGCCTGCGACCGGGTGGCGGCCGACCGGCCCTTCTGCTCGGGCAAGCACAAGCGGCACGGCATGAACATCCAGGTCGTCGCGGCCCCGGACGGCGAACCCCTGTGGATTTCGTGGTCGCTGCCCGGGGCGGTGCACGACACCCGGGCCGCCCGGGTGTGGAAGATCGCCGAGCGCATCAGAGCCGCGGGCCTGCTCGGTCTGGGCGACAAAGGGTACGTGGGGCTCTCGGACGTGGTGTTCTGCCCGTTCAAGGGCCGCGGCAAGCCGCAGTGGAAGAAAGACGCCAACTCCGAACACGCCAAGCTCCGCAGCCCGGGAGAGCAGGCGATGGCCCAGTTGAAGAACTGGCGCGTTCTGCGCAAGCTCCGCTGCTGCCCGCAGCGGGCGGCTCTGACATCGTGGATCGCGCCGGGCAGCGACCATGAAGTCCACAGCAGGCCACCGTCAGGGGAGGCCACGACCTGGATGTTCATTCCGTGGTGACGATGCTTGTCCGAGTAGAAGGGCTGGTCCGCGGCCAGGCGGTCACACGCGATCAGGGTGCCGTCCAGCACTACGAAAGCCCACCCGGTCTTCCGTGCTCGGCGCAGCGCCTGTTCCAGGGTGGGCGCACGGTGCGCGAGCAGGCCGGTGGTCTCGCGCACGTACCGCCAGGCGGTGGCCGTGCTGACACCGAAACCGGCCGCGACCTGCGCGAACGGCTCTCCTTTGTGCAGGTGGACCAGGACGAGCAGGGCCTGCTGTGCCAGGTCAAGGCGCCGCCATCGGGAGCCGGTCTTCCTGCGGTGGGCGCGGATGGTGCGGGCGGCCAGGTTCAGGGTGCGACGTGACAACGGCAGCGCAGAGCGGTAGAACAGCATCGGAGCCCTTGGTGTGGCAGGTTTTCTTGGTCGTTAACCCACCTACCAGGGGCTTCTTGCTGTCAGGGGCGGTTCCGGGCAGCTGCTGCCACGCTGTGACCTGCGCCTTCAGGATGAAAAAGGCTCACTGTCGCGGTATCGACAGGGCCGATACCCCAAATTTTCTCAACGCGATCGCAGTCAACATCGAGTGTCCCAGCACCAGGTGCGGTGATCACGTGTTCTCAAGCTCCGCGACGCAGTCACGCGTTGGCGAGCTAAGGTTACCTCGGTACTCTGACACCACATTTGATCGACCTTTGGGAGTGCTGGGAGTTAGAATCCTGTAGTGCCCAGGCCTGGCCGACGAAGGACAGCAGCATGCCGCTAGAGGTCAACAAACACGTCCAACGGATGCGTCGTTACCAGCCGTTCGACGCCGACGCCTCTGAAATGATCTACGAGCTACAGGAAGACCGGACGCAGTCGCTATTCCCTGTCGTGACGCTGAATTACCTGTTGGACGCCATTGAGCGGTCGACCACGAAGACCATCGTCCTCACTGGGGATGCTGGACATGGCAAGACGAGTTTGTGCGCCAGCCTTCTCGCTGAGCTGCGGGTCGATGCCGAGCCGGTCACACCAGATGTCCGGAAGGCAGTTTTCCTTGAGCTGGCCAAGGCTGGAGACGCTCGCAGCCCTATTGGTCGAACCCGTAGCGGACGGCCACTGTACATCCTCAGTGACCTTAGCGAGCTCAGCCCACAGGCGGGCGCTCACAAGCTCGTGGAACTTCTTGATCCTCCTGACGAGGGCATTGCGATCATCTGTGCAAACGAGGGCCAACTACGCAAGTGCGCTGCCGAAGACGACAATCTTAGCAAAGGTGGTACCGGGCGCGCCAAGATCTTGGTGCAGATCCTCACGGAAGGTATAGTCCGAGGACAGGT
The DNA here is from genome assembly GCF_031845465.1 of Nocardiopsis lambiniae. Classification (NCBI taxonomy): domain Bacteria; kingdom Bacillati; phylum Actinomycetota; class Actinomycetes; order Streptosporangiales; family Nocardiopsidaceae; genus Nocardiopsis; species Nocardiopsis lambiniae. The sequence continues at coordinate 183,919 of NZ_JAVREP010000001.1, forward strand.
TAACGACCTCAATGGGGCAGTTACTGTTATCAACCTAAACTATCAGTCCGTAGCGGCCGACAATCTCAACGGAGGGCTCATCTCTTGGGTCTTGAAGCAGTGGACAACGACTCAATGGTCACGGTGGAAGCCTTGCGAGACCTGTGACGCAAGGAAGGTCTGCCCGATCTTGGCCAATCGCAACGAGCTGAGCGACCCTACCTATGGACCTCAGCGTCGGACCGGGATCCGGGATTTGTTCGCCGCGGCCGAGCGCACCGGAGCTGTAATCACGACACGTCAGGCGCTGTCGGTCATTAGCTACATGCTCACCGGCGGCCTATCCTGCGAGAACGTTCATGTAAAGTACCAGCGATCGCATTCGAACAGGTTGTGGCAGGCTTCCCACTTGTACCACCAGGCGCTCTTCGGCGACCGGTTGACCCAGCAACAGCGTCATCTGGTTCCCGCCTTTTTCGCGCTACGAAAGCTGGACCCGGGCAAGGTCTCCCGCCGCCGGGTCGACGACCGACTGGACCCGGACACGGCTGGCGACTTCCCTCCTACGGACACCAGTGGCTACCTGAAGAAGATCCGTACGAATCGGGACGTTCAGAAGCAGGCCGAACAGTTGCGGGGCTTGTACACATTCCTGCGGCGAGCTGACTTCTTTAACAGTGATGACAACACAGACCGATTTGCTCGTATGGGGCTGCAGGCCGGCGACGACTTCGTCCGTGTCCAGGACAAAAATCGAGATCCGGCGGACACTAGGGTGCGAGACCGCTTTCTCAAGGGCCTGGAGGCCGTCCAGGGCATCCATCGAGTGGGGAGCAACCCTGACTTCTTCATACTCGACCCTGCCTTCTTCACCCATCGTGCCCGCGCTGCCGTAGTTTCCCGGCGTGTGCCTAGTAAGGGCGTTGAGGTTGTTGACCAGGTCACCCAGTGGCAAAAGGAAGCCGGTGCGCGCATCATCCCTGAGATGCAGAACGCTGTCGAGTGGCTTAACCGAGCTATTTACATCCGTATCCCAGCCGTCGCCCCTGACCAGGACGCAGTCTCGGTGGAAGCTGACCTTCTGCGCTTTGAGTTGCTGACGCGGTGGGCCGCGGGCCTGCGTAGCGAAGTCCAGCACGAGGCAGAGATCCGCGGCCTGAGCGGATCTCTGGCAGAGCTAGCTGACTCGTTGAACAAGGATGACGAGATTCAGGTACTGGTGGGCAACGCCACGAGAAAGCTCATGATCGACGTTGGCGACAAGATCAGATCGGTGCGTGTGTGATGGCTGATCGTTCTAAGGCTGAGGTCGTCCTTCGCCTCTTCGGAGTGAATCTCGAACAGCAGGGACGCGGTTTCTATGTCCCGCTTGAGATGCTCGCGATCGCACGCGGCGTCTACCTGGCTCACCAGGAAGACCCAGCAAATTTCCCAGGGCTCCTAGATAACGGAAAGGAAATGGCTTACAAGAGAACCTCTCACGACCTGGCTCGACGGATTGCTACTAAGGCCAATATCGTTGAGGGAAACGAGGAACTGGGGAAGGCCGTCGAGCTGGAATCAACCGAGACAATGGAAACACTCCATGCCCTGTTCACGTCCTTGCTGGTCGAGATCCCTGGACGGCGTAACCAGCCCAATTGGTTTGGAGTCCACATATATCCGTTCGTCGGTGAGCTCATCCACTACGACGCGGTCGAACGACGAATCAAGCAAAGTGACGCCTCCTCCAAGAAGAGCGTCAAGAAGCGCAAGCAGGCTAGCAAGGTTGCTGCTGGCATCAACGCTCCGAGTATCGAGCGTTACCTCTTCCGTGATGGTGGAAGCTGGGCCTACAAAGTCCTACGCACCGATCCTGATCCTGACCGCAAGAAAGCGACCCGGCAGGGCCTGCACGACCTCGTTCAAGATAGCGGTACACCGCTAGGCAAACTTGCTAAGGCCCTCAGTGCGCACGACTTCGACTACGACGAAGCGCCCATGGAGGGCTCAGACGCAGGAATCAAGTTGCACGAGGATCTCAGTCCGTGGCCTGATCTGTTGAGGGAAGGGATCCACAACATCGTCACTCGGATTGTGACGGTCCCCAGGGCCAAGCGCACCGAGAGCCTGATGCATTGGGTTCCCTACTGCTTGGCGCGCCACCAGCTGCACCTCGCACGCATGAAGCTAGGTGCTATTGATCGTGAGTCAATCCTATTGGATTTCGGCAATGAGGCAAGCCCATTGCGCAGGGAGTCACAAAAGCACCTCATCGGATTCCGCAACGACATCGTCAATGCGATCAATGTTCAGGCTCGGGAAATGATCGACGAAGTCGAAGCCGAAGGCGACGAAAGCAAGAAGCACCGCTACGAAAAATTCACTAAGGAAGCTGGCAGCGCGGTCGCTTCGCCTCGAGCTTTCTTCAGTGAGACCCTTGCCGCTGTAGGGGCCCTGAACGCTACGGCCGGGCGCCGACATTTTACCATGAAACCCCCGATGCTTGAGGGTTTGGTATCTGCGACCCTTCCACAGGGTACGGAAATGGAGTTCGATCAATTATGTGAATTGCTATACAAAAAATACGGGCTCGTAGTAGAGAACAAGGTTGCTGCTGTGAGTCCGTTGGCCCACGAGGTCGACCCATCGGTCCTTGACCACAACGGCAAGGCGTTCCGGGAGAAGCTGGCCGCTATCGGTTTGCTTACTCAGTATTCAGATGCGACCAGTATGGTTCAAGGGGGGCCTCGATGACCGACATCAGCATCCGAGCGCTTGGCCGCTTCGTCGCGGACGAAGCACTCCGCAAAGTAACTGAGATCAACGGATCCCGTGCTTCCCTGAGAATCAGCGGGTTCGACCAGTTGACCGTTATCGAGGCTCTCCGTCACACAGCCCAGAGATTGTCGGAGTCGCCGGACTGCCAGATCATCGTCAAGGTCGGAACTTCAGAGACAATCGAAGGCGTACCCATTGAATACCTGCTGGCGCCGCAGGACCAGCTGACCAAGTGGCGAAATTCAGGACAAGGTAAGGCGGTGTTGCTCTTTGAGTGGGGGCAGTCCCCGGACGCACAAGGGCTGGCGGCCATAAATTCCCTTGACGATGCCACGATTCTGGGTGACTACCATGACACCTCCGGTGAACGCGGGTTCGACAGGTTCATAGAAGAAGCATGGCGGGAATCGGGTGGAATTGGCACCGCTCCAGCCATAATGGTTACTTTTCTGCCGGAGATATGGCATTCTATTACTAACGAGGAACCCCGTTCCTTGCACCGCTGGGCAGATTTCCTGGTTGAGACTGCGCAGAAGGTCGCGGCAACTCAAATTCACACGCATGACGCGGTCTGCGCGGAGATTTCTGCAGCCCTACCCGCGCTTGACCTCTTCCCAGACCGGGAACTATTCAACTATTCAGCTGCGCTGTCCACTCGGATCAAAAAGAACGTCTCGGTTAGTGCTTTCAAGCAACCAACAGGAAAGGAGATCGCCGAGGATGATCTGATAGACCGCATCACCACGACCGAGTTCAGCAAGAAAAATTTGGACCAGATCGGTACGAACTCCACGACTGTCAAGACGCGTATGCGCAGTCTCGTACTCAATCTTAATCGCAGTGGCTCTAACCCTCAAGATTCTCGTCAGCTGCGCCGCGATCAGGATCTCACCCTCTGGCTTGAAGTCTTCGAGCAGAAGTCTAAGAAGAGCGGCCTTGGCCAGCAGGTGCGGCAGGAAATAGAAAGGGCCGACGTAGATCGGGTCGATGAGTTCGACGCCATGATGGTCGAAGGTGGACTTGACCGCGGAGAGCAGGAGGACGCGCAGCGCTTTCTTGACGAGGTCTCTGCCGGTGGGACCGAACCGTTAGCCGACTTACTGACCAAGCGGTCGCGTCGCAAAGTTGAGAAGCTTGCCTTCCCAGACTCTCAGTTTGTCCAAGACCCACTGCGTGCCCTGCTGCGTGAGCTGACTTATTTTTCCGACGAAGAGGAGGGCTCCGTTGTTGTCGGTCTCGAAGGTAACCAAGAAGCTGGGCGGTGGAGCCGCTGGCTATTCGCATTCCTGTACGCTCGCACCCTGCGTGATGTCCAGGACTCTACCGGTCTCCGACTGGCCTTGGAGGTCAAGGATTTCCTGCTGGACCTGACCAAGCCGACCTTGCCGGAAGAGAATGAGCCGTTTGACATGAATGTCGAGTGGGCCCCGTTGCGCATCCTGGTCAAGATGGATGGCGCCGCTCAGCGACGCTTCCGCTGGGACCCCTTGGGCACCCCAGGGCAGATTGCATTGGCGGCCCTAATTCATGGTTGGCGGCCTCACCCTGGTTATGCCAGAAATCTGACCTTCGATAAATTCCTCGAAAACTTTAACGATCCTCGAAAATGGCAGGATGGCGAGGCTTTTCCTGTCTCCGAATCACATTTCTCTAGTCAGCTGGAGAATCTCAAGCTGGAGCACTTCAAGCGTTTTCGCGATGGCCTTGATGCTGAAAAAATAAATCATTATGTACGTGAGTGGGAAGGTGTGCTCAGCGAGGCTCGCACCACTCTGGTTCCCAATAACGCTCCAAACGCAGACCTTGAGGCTGTCGTCCTGAGCGATGTTATTGGGCTGGCTGATCATCGCTTGATGATGCTAGCCATCCATCCTTTGAAGCTGCGCTGGATGGCAAAGAACTACGCAGAGGCCGCCAGTAGTATTGAGACTGCCCTGAACAGGGAGGGAGGTCTGAGCCTCAACCATGAAAACGAGGACCTCTTCTTCGACGCCATCGATCGTATCTCCCCACATGGGACACCGGCGGTTCTCGTGGGGCCCGGCGGTACGATTGCCATTCCGATGCGAGAATCAGCTGGTCACGAAGAGTACGCGTCGGTCCGCTACGGCGGAAATGAATCCAAGGACTGGCTCTCCAGCGTTGACGAGACCGCGATCGACGAGATGGTCCGCGCCATCACCGATTATCTGATGACCTACCCCCACAAGCTTGACGGCCTACGTGTATTGCTTTTGGATCGCAACGGCGACCCTGTCCTGCCGATACGTGTGGCTAAACAGATGCGAGCCAAGAACCCTCGTCTGAAAGTTGATCTGGTTGTCCTAGCTCCCCAGGCCACCCATCACGAGATCATTCAGGGTTTCGACCTGCAGTTTTCCGGTGCGGAGATGTCCGAGGACAGTTTCCTGCCCGACGTCCAGCTCATCTTGCAGGCATGGGAGCCCGACCAGGAAGCAGACCTGTCAGGACTAGAAGACACCATCGACCTCGCCCTGGCTCCGGCGTTGTTCGGCACTCAAAGCAGTATCAAGGAGAGCACTAAGAAAGAGTCTTTGTCTGGATCATTCAACCCTTGGAAGCACCCAGCCTCACATAATCTGACTCAGACCAGCGAGAACGTCGTGAGAGCACTGTTGCCTGAGACTGCTGACGAGACTCTTGAGTCCTGGTCAACTTTGTGCGTGCGTTACGACCGCCGTTCCCCGGTTTCGCGGGAGAGCGTTGACGGCATCGATTACTTTGAGATGCAGGTGCAGTTCGACCAGCACCAGGACTTGTTCGCCACTCTACACCGGGTAGCTCACTGGGTCGTCACTCTCGACAGCTTTATTGGACGTGAGCAGATCGATGCTTTGCGTAACCGCCCTGACGTTATCCTCGTTAAGCCCAAGGTCGGCAAGAACGAGTCCTACACCCTCATTGTCAGCTCGCAGACTGGCCGACAGTTCGTCGTCCAGCGACTGCGGCGCCGTTTGGAGCAGATCGGCGTCGTCACCCCACAGGATTCCGAAGGCACGGCTAAACGAATCTACGAGGTCGGCCGCAACGTGGCCCCCGGCGCCGTGCTGCGCTCCCTCGGTATCGGAACCACGGTTAACGAAGTCGTCGGTCTGGTCGCCACGAGGTTTGTCATCGACCAGCTGTTTCCCGTCTCTCGGCAAGGCACGAGCCTGGTCACCTGGATCAGCTTTGATGAGCACCACCGCTGGTTCGGCCGCGGACACAAAACCCGTGCCGATCTGGGCCGTTTCGTGCTGACTGTCCAAGACGACGGAACAGTTCTCCTAGACATTCTGGTCGCCGAGTCCAAGTTTCGCCAGACATTCGATGTCGGTTCGGCTGAAGAACAGCTCAACCGCACCACTGACTTGTGTGAGGATGCTTTTCGCTCAGACGGCGAGGCTCGCCATGACCGTCCCTTCTGGCTGGACGAGCTTGCCGCCGCGATCGCTCAGACTCGTGGAAGCGCCCTGCAGGCCGCAGATCTTCCAGCGCGTATCTTGATCGGTAATGGTGATCATCGCCAGATTGAGGCTAAGGTTCTTGACGCCCTGCGCTCCGAGGATGTTCAGCTTGCTCAAGTCACCGGTGTTGCCGTGGCCATCTCAGCCGAGGACGACCAACAGGCACCCGCTCCCCGAAGCCTCGGTAAGCACACTCTGGTGAGGCTGAACAGGCAGGAACTGCTGAATCTGATTGGCGCTCTGCGCGCCAATCAGGAGCCCACCGACGTCAACGCCCTTGTTTTCCCTAGTGACCTCAGAGAAACCATGAAGGCTTCTGACACGATCGTCAGAACTTCCTCAGTGGGGATTTCCGTTGAGCTCTCAAATCCCGAAGAATTGTCGGTACTTGGCGAGGTTGGCGATGCAACTACTCCGACAACCCTTTCGGGGGCAGTGGTTGCGCATCACTCTTCTACAGAAGTAAATCCTGTATCTCTGAAGGCTCACCGGGGTGGGCTCTCATCGGAGGATCTGAGGCTTCGATATAACAAGATCGTTGACGTCTTTGCCCTCCACAAGGTCGCGGTCACCGCTCCGGAGGTCGATAAGTGGCAAGAAGGGCCCGGTTTCTACATTTTCCGTTTCATTCCCAATCCTGGGGTGACCGTAGATAAGTTGACCAACCGACGCGACGAGGTTTTCCTGGCCCTGGCCTTGCCCTCTGGATTTAGCATTCGTACCCGAAGTGACCGAGGCGCCGTGATCTTTGAGATTCCGAAGATTAACGACGAGAAGTACGGGGTCGACGCCAAGACGCTATGGCAGCAGTCCCCAACCAATCCTGAGAGCCTCATCGCCCCGCTGGGCGCTGATATCGAAGGCAACCCGGTCGTCATTGACCTTTCCTCGGCAGACTCACCGCACTTGTTGGTGGCTGGTACTACCGGATCAGGAAAGTCCGTTGCTCTGGATACGATTCTTAAGGGTTTGATCAGGTACGACAAGAGAACCCTGCGACTCCGCCTTGTTGATCCCAAGGGAACCGAGCTCGTCGACTTTCAGAACGCCCCTCACCTTGACGGCATGATTGGCATGGACGCTGCCGACGCCATCGAGATTCTTGAGGCAACTGTCGAAGAAATGGCCGTGCGTTATAAGGAGATGAAGGCGATCCGCGCACGCAAGCTCGTCGAGTACAACGCCAAGGTAGATGAAGCAGACCGAAAGCCTTGGATCGTTGTTGTCCTGGACGAGTATGCCGACCTCACCAGCGATCCTGAAGAGAAGAAGCAGATCGAAGCGCTACTCAAGCGCCTGACACAGAAGGCCCGAGCTGCGGGAATCCACGTCATTGCAGCTACGCAACGACCGAGTGCGGACGTTATATCGACGACAATCCGCTCTAATTTCCCTGCCCAACTCGCTCTGCGGGTCAAAACCGCGACCGACAGTCGTATAATTCTAGACGAGACTGGAGCCGAAGCTCTGGCCGGACAAGGCGACGCATTCCTGCGCACGGTCAAAGGCACCATACGATTGCAAGTGGCATACGACGGGAGCTGACCGGGTCTCACCATTTTTGGCTACGTCGGTGTTGTAGGGTTCTGGCTCGGTTTTTGTGGAACAGTCACACAACGTAACTGTTGTTGGTGATTATCAGGAATCCTCAGCCCCGGTCGCACCCTCTCGGCAGCGTCGAATCCCATGTACGAGGTCTGCTCTTGGATCACCTGGGTACTGTTCTCCGGAGTCATCGACATCACGGTCACCAACGTGGAGACGACGAGAACGCGATGTGGTGTGTCCTGCATTTTTCGGAGTCGGGTTTCTGGATCCTGGGACCGCGTGACCCTTGAAGGAGGGCATCGTGGGACGTCGTGGATACCCCGCCGAGTTCCGCCGCAAAGTGCTGGACCTGGTCCAGGCCGGACGCAGCGTCGCGGACATGGCACGCGATCTGGACATCAGCACCGAGACGATCTACGCCTGACGGCGCCAGGACCGTATCGACCGAGGCCTGGCACCCGGCTTGACCAGCATCGAGATGACCGAACTGGCCGCGGCGAACAAGCGCATCGCCGAACTGGAGGCCGAGCTGGCGATCCACCGCCGGGCCAGTGAGCTGCTGGGGAAGGTGGTGCCCCAAAAGACTGTTTGAGGCGATCGCGGTGATGGCCACCGAAGGCCATCCGGTCCAGGTCGCCGTCCGGGTGCTGGGGTTATCGAGTCGAGGTTCTACGCCTGGCGTGATCGAGGGCCCTCGGCCCGCTCGATCCGGCACGTGCTGCTCACCGAGACCATCCGCCAGATCCATGCCGCGTCCAACGGAGTCTACGGGGTACGGCGGGTGCACGCCGAGCTCACCTTGGGCCGCGGACTACGGGTCTGGCACGGGACGGTGGCGATGCTGATGTCCCGGGTCGGCATCAAGGGGATCGCCGACCGTCCGAAGTGGCGGCGGGCGCGCCGGATCTGGTCTTGTCCGGCCTGGTGGACCGTCATTTCACCCGCCAGGGCCTGGACCAGCTCTGGATCACCGATATCACCGAGCACCCCACCCGGGAGGGCAAGGTCTACTGCGTGGTGGTGCTGGACGTGTGCTCACGGTGTGTGGTCGGGTGGGCGATCGACTCCTCACCCACGGCCGCCTTGGCCAAGAACGCGCTCGGGATGGCCATCGACAACCGCCAACCAGCTTCGGGGACGGTGTTCCACTCCGACCGCGGAGTGCAGGGTGGATTCAACTGGTCGTCGTAACACCTCGATCACGAGGGTGTGCGATGGGACGCAAGAAGAAGCAGCTCCCCGAGAAGCCTGCGGGAGCACGACGCCAGTGGGCGGCGGACCGGGCCCTGCGGCCTCCGATGCGCTCACCGGGCCGCCCCGAGCCCTCCCGCGCGGTGCAACGCGACTTCTGGCGGCAGATCGCCTCGGGGGTGACCACCGTCGAGGCCGCGCACGCCGTGGGTGTGTCATGGCCGGTCGGGGCGCGTTGGTTCCGGCACGCTGGCGGCATGGCGCCGATCAGCCTGGACGAGCCCACGGGCCGCTACCTGTCCTTCTGTGAGCGTGAGGAGATCGCGCTGCTGCGCGCCCGCAAGGTCGGGGTGCGAGAGATCGCCCGCAGAATCGGACGCGATCCGGGGACGATCTCGCGTGAGGTGCGCCGCAACGCGGCCACCAGGGGAGGCAAGCCCGAGTACCGGGCCCTGGTGGCGCAGTGGAAGGCACAGCAGGCCGCCAAGCGCCCCAAGACGGCCAAGCTCATGGGCAACGAGCGGCTCCGCGAGTACGTGCAGGAACGGCTGGCCGGCAGCGTCCGCCGACCCGACGGCACCATCGTCGCAGGGCCCCGGACACCGGCATGGAAGGGGCTGAACAAGCCGCCTCGGCAGGACCGGCGATGGGCGACGGCGTGGAGCCCGGAGCAGATCTCCCACCGGCTCAAGGTCGATTTCCCCGAGGATGAGTCCATGCACATCAGCCACGAGGCGATCTACCAGTCCCTGTTCATTGAGGGGCGCGGCGTGCTCAAGCGCGAGCTGGTGGCGTGTTTGCGCACCGGGCGGGCGCTGCGCCAGCCTCGGGCGCGAGTACGCAACAAGCCGCAGGGGCATGTCACCGCCGATGTCGTCCTCTCACAGCGCCCCGCCGAGGCCGCCGATCGTGCGGTCCCGGGGCACTGGGAGGCAGGGCTCGTTCAAGTTCCCGAGAGGTGGGGTTCGTGACCGATTCCGAAGAACGGGAGTGCGTGTTCGGGTAGATCCCGGATCGCGCGGGTGGTCTTGGCGATGTTGACCGCCCCCGCCACCTTCAGCACCCCGATGGCCAGGTTGCGCAATGCGGCCATCGCCCGGGGAGCACCACCGGTGTGGACCGTGGAAGCGTCCTCGTCGAACGTCACGTCCCGGATGTGGTGGTTGGAGTTCTCGATCGCCCAGTGCCCACGCACCAGGGCTGCGAGCTGGGCGGGCGTGGCCTGGTGGGCGTCCAGGCTGGTGACGGCGAAGACCATCTCGCGGGTCTGCTTCCTACCGGCCTGCTGCCGGCGGCGGTGGATCCGCAAGGCGAGTTCGGCGTGGGGGAAGCAGATCCCGCCGAGGCTGTCGGCCACCCCCAGGACCTTGATCGACCGGGACTCGCGCCGACCGTGGCCCTTCTCCGAGCGAGTGTGGGCCAGGGGCAACACGTCCCAGGGCAGGGCCGAGATCTGGGCGTGCAGGGTGGGCTGGTTGGTCTTGACCACGGCCACGTAGTGGGCCTTCTTGTCCTCGACGAGCCGCTTGAGGTGGTCCTGGACGGTGTGCAGGGCGTCGCAGGTGATCACACATCCGGCCAGGTCCAGACCCTGAAGCAGGGGGAGGAAGTGGCGGGTCTCGTTCGTTTTGGCGCCGACCTCACTCTGGGCCAGGGTGAGGGGCGGGTGGTGGGTCAGGGCCGAGAGCAGGTGGCGGCGCGGCTGGTCGGTGCGGGCCGATCCTTTGAGGGTTTTGCCGTCCACGGCGATGGCCTGGTGTGCGGGCCGGGTGTCCTTGTCGCCGTCGGTGGTGGCGCTGTGGCGGTCGGCGAGGTAGGCGCACACGGCGGTGTCCAGGGCGTGGGGGTCGATGCGGCACAGGGCACGGTCGATGGTGCAGGCCGCCGGGGAGCGCCTTCGGCGCAGCGGGTGGGGGCGGGCGCCGATCGCCGCCAGGAGCGCGTCCGGGGCGCGTTGCCCCCATTCGGCGATCTCCTCGATGGTTCTGGCTCCGGAGATGACCGCGCAGGCGCAGATGGTCAGGATGCAGGTCAGGGGGTACCAGCGGCCACGGCGTGAGCGGGGGTCGGCAACTGTGGCCAGGTAGGGGCGCAGGTCCGCGGTGTCGCGGGGGTCGAGGGGTGCGAGTTTGGCGAGCACGGCCGGGACCGTGGATGATGGTGGGGCGGGCACGGGAGACCTTCGGGATCATTTGGCTTCGACACCACAATGATCACGGGTCCCCGTGCCTGTCTGCGTGTACGGCCTCGCTCTTCTTGAACCGGACGATCTGCACCAAGCCGGAACTCGCACGAGCCCTGCGCCGCACGGCCGAGGGCAAAATGCCGTCATCGAGTCGTTCTGGTCGCGCATGCAGGTCGAGTTGCTGGATCGGCGCAGGTGGCGGACCCGGCTGGAGTTGGCCAACGCGATCTTCGAGTACCTGGGGATCTTCCACAACCGGCAACAGCGACACTCGGCGATCGGCTGGCTGACACCCGTAGAGTTCGAGAAGAGACTACCGAGCACCGTGGCCTGAGAATCCGAAAACACGGCTCCACCAAAACCGGTACATGCCAGAGCCTCCATCACACCCGGCACGAAACACACCAACCGCTGGCACCGAGCCTGGCACAGCGGCGGCACCGCAGCCCTGGCCTCCAGCGGCTCCGGCGGCACCCCCTGCCGCCTGGCCCCCGACCAGCAAGACCGCCTGCAGGCCGCGCTCGCCCAGGGCCCTGCCGCCCACGGTTGGACCGAGGACCAGCGCTGGCCCCTGGCCCGCATCACCCACCTGATCCACGCCCTGTTCGGCGTGGACTACATCTCCCGCGGTGTCTCCTACCTGCTGCACCGCATGGGCTGGAGCCCTCAGATCCCCGCGCACCGCGCCATCGAGCGCGATGAGGAGGTGATCGCGCAATGGAAAGCCCACACGCGGCCGCGCATAAAACCACCGCCCGGCGGGCGGTGGCCTGGCTGTGTTTCAAGGACGAGCCCGGGCAGCACCTGAGACCGCCCAAAGCCCGCATCTCGGCCCCACGCGGGCACACTCCGGTGGTGCGGGTGACCGGCATGGGATACGGGCGGGTGTCGTTGGCGAGCCTGGTGTGCACCTGACCCGGAGAGCGCACCCGGCTGGTCTTTCGCACCCGGGTGCGTCATAGCGGCCAGCGCCACGAACCCAAGGGGTTCACCGCCCGCTCCTATGTGGACCTGCTGGACGAGGTGCACCGGCGGCTGGGCGGGCCGATCGTGCTGGTGTGAGACAACGAGCGCCGCCATGTGGGGGCCGTGGTGCGCCAGGCGATGCAGACGCGGGAGTGGTTGACGGTGTTCCGGTTCCCGACCTACGCCCCGGAGCTGAACCTGGTGGAGGGGGTGTGGTCGCATCTGCGCCAAAGGCTGGGCAACCTCGCGCCGCGCGGTATCGACCAGCTCGCGGTGGTGGTCAGGCCCCGGTTGAAGAAGATGCGGTACCGTCCCAGCCTGCTGGACGGCTTCATCGCAGAGACCGGGCTCGATCTCCCATGAGGTAACTCCAACCGTTCAACCTCAGTGGCATCTCCTGTAGCCAATCACGCATGTAGCGTCGACGAGCAGCCGACACTCGTCTAGAGTTGATCGCTATGAGCCGTCGTCCTAGCCCTATAGCGGGCGTAGATCTGTTCTGTGGTGTAGGCGGCCTGTCGGCCGGGCTGCAGCAGGCAGGTATTACCATAAACGCCGGAATCGATATTGATGAGACCTGCTCGTACCCTTTCGAGGCTAATATTGGTGCATCATTCTTGGCTCGTGACGTACGTGAGATAAGTGCTGAACACCTGAACAGCATCTGGGCTGGTAACAAAGTGAGGCTGCTTGCAGGATGCGCGCCTTGCCAGCCATTTTCTTCTTACAGGAGGGGGGTTGATACTTCTCACGAGTCAGGGTGGCCGCTGCTGGCAGAATTTGGACGGCTGATCGCTAGCACCTTGCCAGAACTCGTAACAATGGAAAATGTTCCCCGAATCGCCAAGTCGGAGGTGTTTATAGAATTTTTAAGAAAACTGCGAACGAACGGATACTGGGTTGACTGGAAAAGTTGTTACGGTCCTCGATATGGCCTCCCGCAGCATCGTCGGCGGCTTGTCCTAGTAGCATCGAAACTGGGGCCGATCAAGGTTCCTGAGGGTTCGCTTGAGCCTGAAGATTTCGCAACAGTTCGCACAGCCATTGGAGATTTGCCGTCGGTTGCATCTGGCGAGCGCCATGAATTGGATCCGCTGCACGCATCACGTCGGCTATCCGATATAAACATGAAAAGAATCGCTATGTCAAAGCCTGGTGGTACCTGGGAAGACTGGCCCGAAGAGCTGCGCGCGGAATGCCATCGAAGGTCAAGTGGATCAACCTTCAAAAATGTTTATGCGCGCATGTCATGGGATGATCCTTCGCCTACAATAACTACGCTTGCTACGAATTTTGGCGCTGGGCGGTTCGGCCATCCTGAGCAAGACCGACCCATCACCATGAGAGAAGCGGCACTGCTTCAGGGGTTCCCTCGAGATTACCTTTTCTCAAAGCCTGGACGGATGCCTCAGTTTGCACCCGTTACACGATTGATTGGTAACGCAGTTCCACCGCCTTTGGCGAAATCAATCGGCTCATCCCTGCTTAATCATGTCCATGAATGCAGCTCAAGAAATCAAGGAAAATAATGAACGAAGAAACAAAAAACCAAAAGTTTACAATGAGCGTCGAGCTATCTGTTCTAGAGGCGCTTGGAATAAATCTCTACAGTAATGCTGCTGCCGTCCTTTCGGAACTTGTAGCAAACGCATACGACGCAGATGCAAATCGCGTTACAATTGACTGGAAGCTAGACGGAGAAAGGATTGTTGTCCGTGATGACGGATGTGGAATGGATGTCAGGCAGATCAATGATCGCTTTCTGACGGCAGGTTATAAGAAACGCGACGAAGAAGGCCTCTCTTCACCCAAATTCAATCGCCCTTTCATGGGCCGAAAAGGAATTGGCAAGCTTTCGGTCTTCTCTATTTCCCGCTCGGTGACAGTTTACTCTATGACTGAAGGTGGAATCCCCGAAGGTCTTCGGATTGAGGCTGGTGCTCTACAGGAGGCAATCAAGGAAAACGAGTCGTACCATCCCGAACCTGTCGAAGTTCCGGATGAGTACGCAGTCAAGGGTACGACATTAATTCTCGACGATCTTAAGACAAAGCGAGCAGCTATCACAGCTGCTGCCTTGCGTAAACGCCTTGCTCGCCGATTCGATGTTTTGGATGAGCGCAGTTCAGAAGAGGGAGGTTTCAAGATCGTTGTTAACGATAACCCACTTACTTTTGCCGATAGGCAAGAACTTAAGAAACTTGAATTTATATGGGAGTTTGGAGAGGAAACCATTCCTTCCGTTGCACTGCCTGTAGGAGTATCTCGCTATGTCATTGAAGATGCAACTATAGATTCAGGCAGAAATTGGAAACTGAAGGGCTGGTTCGGTACGGCAAAAAAGCCGACTGATCTAACTGATGACGAAGAAGCGGGCTCTCTGAAGAACATCATTGTTCTTGCGCGTGGCCGCCCCATCCAAGAGGGAATCCTTGAGAAGTTGGATTTCTCCCGCCTTTTTGGAAATTATGTTACTGGGCAAATAGAAGCTGATTTCCTTGATCTTGACGGTGAAGAATTTGAGGATATTGCAACAAGTGATCGCCAGCGTCTAATAGAAGATGATGAACGAGTGCTAGCTTTGCAAGCTTTCTTGCGCAAGGCATTTGTAGGCGCATCTGAGGAGTGGAGTAAAGTGCGCCCAAAAAAAGAGGCTATCGATGCGATAAAACGCTTCCCAAAACTGAAAGAGTGGGTTGATGCTCGCCCTCCATGGCAGCGTGACTCTGCTGAGAAAATGATTGGAACGATTGCTAGCTTGGAATTGGAGGGAAGAAGGGCTGGCGAAGACCGCAAGGCGCTATTTAGGTCAGGAGTGCTTGCGTTTGAACGAGTTGGATTGCGTCAAGCTTCCGAAGATCTCGAACAGCTGAGCGGCGTTACAGCTGTTGATCTGTTGCCCTTGCTTGGTCAGCAAGATGCATACGAAGCAGGGCTTTGGGTAGATATTCTAAAGTCGCGCATACGTGCGATAGAGCAATTTCAGCATCTCACAAGTATAGATGAAAAAGAAAAGGTTCTTCAGCAACATCTGTTCGATCATCTATGGCTTCTCGATGCATCGTGGGAGCGTGCTGTCGCTGGTGGAAAAATGGAGGAAAATCTCCGAAATATCGAACCGGGACTTTTTGCTAAAGAGCCTGAAGGGGATGAGATCACAGGGAGGATCGATATTCGTTATGCAACGCTTTCGGGGCGTCATGTAATTGTCGAGCTTAAGCGCTATAGTGTTAAAGTAGAAACAAATGATTTGGCTCGCCAGGGAGCGAAGTATGCTACTGCACTCAAGTCACTCCTGGAGCAGCAGCAGCGAGGCGACGAGGTATCAAAAATTGAGGTCATATTCGTTCTTGGAAAGCCTCCGGGAACCAGAGGGATGGCTCTAATTGCTCCTGAAGATTTCTACAAGAGCCAATTCGCCCCGATTAATGGAAGATTTGTTTTGTATGATGCATTGATTGCAGGTGCTCAGAATCAGTACGAAGAGTACCTGGCTGCTAGCGAATCTGCACGCCAGCTCGATGAACTGCTCGGAAGTCTTGATGAAGTCAGCGAGGAATAAAATTTAATGTGATCAATTCCTTTTTCGGCTTTCTGTGGCGCGTTTTCCATTGGTGAAGTTTCGGTGTATGGAGCCTTTTTCATCTTGCTTCGTGGAGTTAACCAGCACAGCTCGGGTGATCTGGCCGAACCGGCGCGGGCAGCAGCGTTGGTGGCGCAGGATGCTGCGTTGCTTGAGTCAGGCCGCCACTCTCCCACCGGGGCTGCGGAGCTTGGCGTGGTCGGAGTCGGCGTTCTTCTACCGCTGAGACCTGCCAGTGCTACAATTGCAATTCCGTTTTGTCATAATTCCGAAGACGCCTGCCTGCGCCAGTGACAACCCATCGCCAGCGCCGGGTGAGAGCATCTGAACACTGACCACACCAACACATGCTCTGGACCGTGCTGGTGTGTACTGCTCTTGGCGGAGTCACATCGTCGGATTCATGGGAAGCCTCGCTGGGCCTACGGATTCGGTCCGTGGCTCTCGAGGTGGGGCGGTTGCTCGGTGTTTGCTCCGGTGCTGGGGGACGGGGCGGTCCCCGGTGGTGCGAAGTGGTCGTGTGTGGTGCCGACGCTGCGGGGCGGTGGGGGATCTACCGGGGCATAGCGGAGCGTATCGGCGTGGCCGGAGCGGACTTTTAATCCGTGGGTTCAGGGTTCGAGCCCCTGGGGGCCTACCCACAAAACCCCAGGTCAGAGGACCTTTCCGAGGTCTCGGTCCTGGGTTTTTCTCGTTCCCGACGTCGGTTGGTTGCTCGAAGCTCGCTCTTTTGTCTCGCCCGTGCCTCCCACCTCCCGAGCACCCTCGCCCCGCGCTCCTCCGCCGGGCCCCGCGGCGCCGTTCACTCGGGCCTGTCACACCCACCAGCGCCCCACTGCGCCGCTGAACACCCGCTGGTCGTCTGGTCGGTGGGTGGTGGACGTGCAGGCCCGCTGAATGCCGTACGTCGCCCGGCCGGAATCGCTGCCGCTGGCGTTCCGCGAGGGCGGGGCGGGGGCTTTCCCGCCGGAGCCCGCCCCGCCCTCCGTGAAGAGGAACTGCCCACTTGGGTATGTCTCTGGATTGCGAAGGGCCCACCCGCACCGGCTTTGACCTGCACTGACGCGCCGAAAAGGGCGGGCCGTTCTAATGGGTCCAGTATCGGGCGGAGTCACAGGCCCTCTGTGCGACAGAGTCACAGGCGGAGTCTCAGGCGGAGTCACAGGTCCACGCCCGATAAAGGGCGGTTCAGTTCCTTATGGCCAGGTAAGTGCGAATGCGGTCGGCCAGCTCGGCGAACTCGTCCTCCACCGGTTCGGGCTCCGGAGTCGAGGGCTTGGCCGGGTGGTCGCTCGGCTCGGCCGGACGCGGCCGGGGAATCATGGCGAGGCTGAGGTAGGGACGAACCAGGGCTCCGGCGATCTGGTCGGGGTCGGCGTCCACCGCGTCCCCTGGCGCGTACGGCGCGGATCGGTCTCGGTAGCCCTGCTCCCAGCGGCTTGAGGTGGCGGATGCTCCGGTTGCCCAGATGTTCTGCTCGGGGAAGCCGGGTGAGTTGGCGAGCAGGTCACCTTCTCGCCTGCCGCGCCCGTGGTCACCGCCAGAAGTCGGCGCTGCGGGCAACGCGCGCAGTCCCGGGCCAGTTCGGCCGGGGATGAAGAGCACGGCCAGAGCTGCTGCCAACAGTGCTGCGGTCAGGGCCCATACGCGCCCGGCCATGCTGTTGCAGGGCCGACGGTGGCGGCCGGTAGTAGGGTGACGCATGATTTCCTCCTGCTGGTGTCAGGTGGTGATCACGCCCCGGTCCGGTGTTCCAGCACCGGTCGGGGCACCTTTTTCTTTCTTGGCTTCCGTTACTTGCGGGATGTCGTCAGTGGCTTCGCATGGGCTGTCTGGTTCTCCCTCCGGGTTCGGGTCTTGGCCACCCGGGAGGCGATCAGCGCGCGGCTGACACCGAAGCACTCGGCCAACGCCGCATAGCTCTCCCCGGCCTCGTGCCGTGCCAGCAGTTCGGTGTCGGGCACTCCCAGGTCCCGGGGCGGGCGGTGCCCGTGCTGGCGCACATGTCCTTCGGCTTTGCGCTGCAATGCTCGGCGCTTGCGCAGCCGGACCAGGTACATCACGTTCTGGTGCCGCGCCCCGGTGCGGTCATAGCCCCACAGCAGGGACGGGGTCTCGCCCTCGTGCCACAGGGCGAGGAAGGCGCGGCGGGCTCGCCCCAACGTGCGGGTGAAGGCGACGGGGTCCATGTTCAGGGAGCGCTCGGCGCTGCGTCGGTCCTCGTGTTCGGCCAGGGCGGTCAATACTTCCCGATGGGCGGGTTTCAGTGCGGTCCAGATCTGGGCCAGGGCGAGGCGGTCGACGATGTGGTCCTCGTGGGAGTGGGCGGGTGCCGAGGCGCTGGTCCAGTACCGCACGAACGCTCGCGTCAGCAGGGCCTTGTCCTTGCCGCCCAGGCCGCGGACCTTGCGGTCCTGGTAGTGCTGGGCTTTCATCGCCTTCCACCCGAGGGCGATCAGCTCCGTCTCCTCCGGCCGTTCGGGGGCGAGTTGGAGGTGTTCGGTGATGGCCTCCCACGCGGTCTCCGCGCGGTGCACCGGGTCCATGGCGTCCACCCACCGGCACTCCCTGGCCGCCCACACCGCCAACCGCACTACTTGGAAGGCCGTGTACCCGTGCCCCACCGGATCATCGGCCCGCGGCGGCGGCAGCAACGGACCGAACTCACTCGACCCGCGCGGAGCACGCGCGACCGGTTCGTCCCTGCCGCCTGCCCCCGGTGTCGGTTGGGGAACGTCTTCGTTCGTGGCAATTAGTTTCGGCATCGGGACGGCGGCAGCGTTCACGGAGCACGCTCCAAGAGGGCTGGGGTGGGCGAAGAGCCATCACATATAGATGTGTCTGGCTCATGCACTCATGTATATGAGTGATGAGATCAGATTGCCCCACTTATGTACATGAGTCAACCCTGGGCGTGAAGAACCCGGAAAGCCCTCAGTCCACAGCGGGGATGCGGTAGTCGAGCACGAACTGATCCGCCGCCATGATCGTGTCGCACACCTCCACCACACGCCCGGCGGTGGTCACGGCGTTGCGCGTCAGGTGGAAGACCGGCGAACCCGGGCTCAGGCCCAGCGCGCTCGCCTCCTGCTTGGTGGCCAGCCGTGCCCGCACCGTCTCGGTGTACTCGGTGAACTCATGGCCGTGCTCTTCGAGCCGTGCGTAGATCCCGCCACCTCCAGGGTTCTCCTCGAACAGCTCGGGGATGTCCCGGGCCACGTCCCACGGCAGATACGACGTGGCCTCCTCCGTGGGCGTGCCGTCGCTGAAGTACAGGCGTCGGCGGGCCAGGACCTTGTCGCCTTCATCCACGCCCAGGCGCTCGGCGATCTCGGCAGGAACGGGCACTGGACCGATGGACAGCACCTGCACAGCGGGCTTGACCCCGGCCTGCTCGGTCTCGGCGATGTAGGCGGCCTTGCCCGCACGGCGGTGCGAGCGCCGGAACCGGTCGGAGGACTTACGGGTCACCGGCGGGCGCGATTTCACGAACGAACCCTTGCCCTGGAAGGTCTCCACCAATCCGACGGTCCGCAACTGGGCGATGGCCTTACGAACCGTGCCCGCTGAGACGCCGTAACGCTCCACCAGTACCGTCTCACTCGGGATCTCTGATGCCGGGGCCAACCTTCCGGTCGTGATCTGCTCTTCGATGTCGTCCGCGATCTGGAGATACCGGGGCTTACCGGACCGCGCCCCTACAGTGCTCGCCATGGTCCTTCCGTACCTCCTATGCTCCTGTACATGAGTAACAGCACCGGAGATGGGCCGTCAACGCCGCTGCACTCGGTGTCCGTCGCTGGCGCCGTCATCGATGAGAGCGGCCGGTTCCTGGTGATCCGCCGTGCCGACAACGGCCGTTGGGAACTCCCGGGCGGGGTCCTGGAACTCGCGGAGACACCGGAGGACGGCGTGTGCCGGGAGGTCTGGGAGGAGACGGGCATCCACGTCGAGGTGGACCGCCTCACCGGCGTCTACAAGAACACCACCCGCGGTGTCGTCGCCCTGGTCTTCCGCTGCAAACCCTCCGGTGGCACAGAGCGCCCTTCCCCAGAGTCGACCGAGGTTGCCTGGCTCACCCCCGAGGAGGTGTCCGAGCGCATGGGCGAGGTCTACGCGGTCCGTCTCCTCGACGCTTTGGACCCTTACACTCCCTACGTCCGTAGCCACGACGGCCATCACCTGACCCCGACCAGATGACTTTTCGAGGTCCGCAACTCCATGCACGGTGAAGACTTCCAGCGCGGGGCGCGACGCCTCCTGCGATGCTCATGAAGAGATGTCGCCGGTGATCGAGGCCGAGGTGAAGGGACAGGTAACCGCCCCGGAGTGGGTGCTGGCCGCGCTGCGCGAGCTGACGCCGGGGAGGAGGCCGTGTGCCGGGACATCTACTGCGACTTCCCGGGCTGGTCGCTCACCGCGCAGGAGCGGGAGCTGCGGGTGCGGATGATGGAGCGCGGCGGTTCGGAGCAGGTGGTGTTCACTTACAAGGCCCCGGAGGTGGACGAAGAGACCGGCTCCAAGCCCGAGCGCGAGATCCGTGGCGAGTCCGCGAAGGTCCTGGACGCCATCCTGACCGGCCTGGGTTATGAGCACCTGGTGGCGCTGACCAAGCACTGCACCAACTTTCCCCTGACCACCGCGACCGGACAGGAGTGACTGGCCACTGTGGTGACGGTCCCTGAGCTGGAGGGGACCTTCATCGAGGTCGAGACCCTCGTCGAAGAGGCCGACCTTTCCGAAGGCCCAGCCGCCGTACGCGGCGTCCTCGCCGAACTGAACATTAGCGAGGACGCCTTCACCACCGAGCAGTACACCGACGCAGTCATCGCCCACCGCTCGGCTTGAGGAGAGATCGGATACTCGGCTCCACCAAACCCGGCACGAGACAAGCTGAGGTCATGGATTGCCAGGCCGCTCTGGAAGCCCGGCACCCGAGGCTTCCAGAGCGCCGGATCAGGGCTCACGGAGCGGCAATGTCCATGGCTTTCATACGAAAGTCCTCGCTGCCCGCCTGGAGGCGGCCCAGGACCGGTTGCAGCACCCGGGAACGGCCAAGTCGCATCATCGAGGTGCGGCGGAGGTGCTCGCGCTTGTCCGCCGGAACGAAGATCTGCCGGTTCGTATCGATGCGTCGGTGCTGGTAGTCGACATAGGGGTGCAGGCGGGCGTTCCACGCGGCGAGGGCAGCCTGGATGTCATGGTCATGCCGTTCGAGCATCGTGCCGAGCAGCTCACCGCCGGCGATGCCAGAGGAGGCTCCAAGGCCGGAGTAGAGCGTCATGCACCATGCGGCGTCGCCGATGAGGGCGACACGGCCATGGTGCCATTGCCGCATCCGCACCTGTTGGGCGGAGTCGAACAGGTAGTCCTCGGCGGTTTCGAACCGGTCGAAGAGCTCGCTCAGCAGCGGGCCCGGGGTCTCCGGGCCGTAGGCGGCACGGATCGAGTCGATCGCAGGACGTGTGAACTCGGAGTCGATATCGTCGGTGCGGTAGGTGAACAGGATGCTCGGTGGCCGATTGTCGAACGGAAACACCCACGCGGAGCGGCCGGGTTCGGCCAGGACGGCGCCCTCGTTCGTCTCGTAGCCGGTGACCGGCCGGTCGAGCAGCGTCGCGGCGATCATGAAGCCGGTCTGGTCCACGAAGTTCGCGTCCGGGCCGAAGACGAGGCGCCGCACCGTGGACCGAACGCCGTCGGCCCCGATGACGAGGTCGAACCGCTCACGGGTATCTGTGCCGTCCGCCGTGGAGCGCAGGGTGACGTCCACACCGTCCGGATCCTGGGTGATCACGGTCGGCACGGTCCCGTACCGCACTTCGACGGTGTCGGGCAGCACCGCGTACAGGGCTTCCTCGATGTCACCGCGCAGGAGTACCCGTGGTGCGTCGGGGATGTCGGCGAACCCCATTCCCGGCGTGCGTTGCCCGTTGCGGGCCACCTGCCAGGTCTTGGCTTCGGGGCCGGCACGGGTCGGGAGGCGGTCGAGTATCCCGGTCCGCTCGGCGGACGCCTTTCCGGAGCCGAAGAGTGCGATGAAGTACCCGCCCGTACGACGCTCTGCGGAGCGCTCGATCACGGTGACATCCCACCCCACCTCAGTCAGGCGCTTCGCGGACGCCATGCCCGCTATACCCAGCCCCACGACCAGGGCCTTGCGTGGGGTGCCGGTGCTTCCCATGTTGGAGATCTCCATGCTGTTGTCGGTCAGGCGCGGCTGCGTTGTGTGGTGGGCAGGAGTCCTGATATCTCTCGGGCGCCCGTGACGAGTTCTGTCTCGGCGCCCCCTATTCATGCGTGCCGTCCGCGCCGGCTGCCACGTGTGCCGCCTTCGTGGCTTGGTCGGCGTCGCTGCCGAGCGGATCCTGTTCGATGCTGGCGCGCAGCGGTACTTCCTTGATGAACAACAGGACGAGCAGGCCGACCGCGGCCAGAGGAACGAGCATGAGGAACACGGGCGTCAGCGCGTCGTTGTAGGCACCGACGATCACGTCCTGGACGGCGTCGGGCAGGGTGCCGAGCGCGGCCGGGCTGAGCGAGTTCGTGTCGGGCGTGCCCGTCGCACCGTGATCGGGCATCCGTTCGCTCAGCAGGTCGGTGAGTCGGCTGGTGAACAGCGAGCCGACGACCGCGCCGCCGAGGGACGCGCCGATCTCGCGGAAGAAGTTGTTCGATGCGGTCGCAGTGCCGACCTGGCTGTCGGGAAAGGAGTTCTGGACGATGAGGACGAGGATCTGCATGCCCAGTCCGATGCCGAGGCCGAGTAGGAAGAGGTAGCTCAGCAGTACCGGCAACGGCGTGGAGACGGTGAGGGTGGACATGAGGAAGAGCGCGCCGGCCACGACGATCATGCCTGTGATCGGCATCCACTTGTACCGGCCGGTGCGTGAGGCGAACTGCCCCATCGCGATCGAGCTGAGCATGAGGCCGACGACCATCGGCAACATCAGCAGGCCGGACTCAGTGGCGTTCACGCCGGTGACCATCTGCAGGTAGGTGGGCAGGTAGGCCAGCGCGCCGAACATCGCGACGCCGATCACGAGCCCGGCGACCGTCGCGAGCACGAAGTTGCGGCTTTTGAACAGCGAGAGCGGGATGATCGGCTCTGACGCCCGGTACTCGGCCAGGACGAATGCCGCGGTGGCGAGCACGGCGACGAGGACGAGGGTGAGGATCGTGGTCGAGTCCCATGCGTACTCGGTGCCACCCCACGAGGTGACCAGGATGATCGAGGTCACGGCGACGGCCATCGTGAGGATGCCCCATACGTCGAGCCGGGGTCGGGTTTGGTGACGGGGCAGCTTGAGGAAAATCGCGGCGCACACGATCGCAGCGATGGCGAGTGGGATGTTGATCCAGAACGCCCACCGCCAGCCGATGCTCTCGGTGAACCATCCACCCAGCAGTGGGCCGGCGATACTCGAGACCCCGAAGACGGCGCCCATGATGCCCATGTATTTCGAGCGTTCCCGTACCGGCACGACGTCGGCGATGATCGCCTGAGACAGGATCATCAGACCGCCGCCCCCCAGGCCCTGGACGGCGCGACCGGTGATGAGCCACGTCATATCTGGGGCCAGGCCGCCGACGATCGAGCCGACGAGGAACAGCGAGAGGGCACCGATGAAGATGCTCTTGCGGCCCAGCAGGTCGCCCAGCTTGCCGTAGATCGGCATCGTGATGGTCGCCGCGACGAGGTAGGCCGTCGTGACCCACAGCATGTGGTCGACGCCGTTGAGCTCGCCGACGATCGTCGGCAGGGCTGTGGAGAAAATGGTCTGATCGAGCGAGGCCAAAAGCATCGCGACGAGCAGGCCGGCGAACACTGCGCCGATGCGACGACCGCCGGTCGGCTGAGCCGTCGGCTCCGTCGCAACTGCTGTTGGGCGTGCACCGCCCACAGTGGCGGGCACGGGACGGGAAGAGGTCATGTCCCTACTGTCGTCGCCGACCCAGAGGTGGGACGTCCCCCTAACGCAGCATCTTCCCTACTGCCGTCGCGGTATCCGAGCGGTCGGCCACTCGGCCCTCCGACAGGGACGCTCGGGACCGAAGGCGGAGACCCACAAGGTTGTCAGCGGTCCTGCGGGCGCACGAGACCATTCTCGTAGGCAGCGATGACGAGCTGGGCCCGGTCGTGCGCATGCAACTTGGTCATCACACGGTTGACATGCGTCTTGGCGGTGTGCGGCGAGATGACCAGGTCGGCGGCGATCTCGTCGTTGGACAGGCCTGTGCCGACCATGGTGAGCACCTCGATCTCACGCTCGGTCAGGTGCGCGAGCGCCTCGGGCACGCGCTGGTCGGGTGCCGACTGCCGCACGTAGCGGTCAATGAGACTGCGCGTCGCCGTGGGTGACAGTAAGGCGTCTCCCCGGTGTACTGCGTGGATCGCGCCGACGATCTGTTCCGGTTCGGCTCCCTTGCCGATGAACCCGCTCGCCCCGGCACGCAGCGCACCGACGATGTACCGGTCCTCCTCGAAGGTCGTCAGGATCAGCACCCGAACTTCCTGTAGATCCGGATCCGCGCAGATGGTGCGTGTCGCGGCGATACCATCCATGCCGGGCATGCGAATGTCCATCAGTACGACGTCTGGCCGCATCCTGCGGGCGAGTTCGACGGCACGGCCGCCGTCGGCGGCCTCGCCCACTACTTCCAGCCCGTCGCCGTGCGCGACGAGGTCGATGATCGCCGTGCGGATCAGGGTCTGGTCATCGACGACGAGCACGTTGGTCAGACGGGAGCCTCCCGTGGCGGTCGTCCTGTTCATTCGGGGTTCTCCGGCGTTGATGTGGGCAGTTGCGCAGTGAGCACCCAGGTCCCGTCCTGACGAAGGCCGTGCTCGAGCGTCCCGCGAACCGACTCGACGCGTTCCGCCATGCCGACCAGGCCGTACCCGGTGCCCGTCCCCCGTGTGGCGACAGCGTCGGCACGCGGCTCCGGTGCGGGGTTGGCGACGGTCACCCGCAGCGACCGCGGCAGGTACTCGATGACCAGGCTCGCTCGGCGGCCCGTTCCGTGCTTGTTCGCGTTGATCAATGCCTCCTGGATGACCCGCATCGCCGCTACATCGACCTTTCCCGGGAGGTCGTACGGATCGCCCACCCAGCTCACTGTGGCTTGCAGGCCGTGGGTGGCGAAATCGCGCACGACGTCATCGAGTTGCGTCAGCCCCGGCGGTCCGATGTCGGAACTTGCCGGATCTCGCAAGGTGGTCAGCAGGTCACCGATCTCGGTCAGGACCGACCGGGACGCCTCACGGATGGTCGCGAGTGACCGCTCAGCGTCATCGGGCCGGTCCCTCAGCGCCGACGACGCCACCCCAGCGTGCAGATTGATCACAGCGATCTGGTGTGCCACCACGTCGTGCAGATCCCGGGCGATCGCAAGCCGATCCTCTGCGACTCGCTGCCGGGCCACTGCTTCGCGTGTATTCTCGGCGCGCACCGCGCGATCCGTGATGGCGGCCATGTGCTCACGCTGCGTACGGATTGCGTCACCGATGGCGCCACCGAGCAAGACGACCAGCACCGACTGTGGTACGGCAGTGTGCGCGGCCAGGGCTGCACCCAGCATGACTACGGCCAGAACGGCGGTCCCGGCCAAGGACCTGCGCCGATCGACCTGCAGCGTCACGGCGTAGCCCGCGATCGCCGCCGCGGTGACCACCCCCGGGTTGAACAAGCCCAGCGGCACGCTGATCCACGCGAGCACCGTCAGGAGCGGCAACACGACGAACGGCATGCGGTCGCGAGCCAGAAGGATCGCCGCGGCGAGCAGATTCAGGGCGAACTGCTCAGGCGACCACACCACCGAACTCGTGGGCTGATCGGGAACCAGGCCCACCAGAAGCACGAGCAAGGTGGCGCCCGCATGACCCGCCCAGCGACGTTCTCGGCGCGACGGCTCCAACATGTCACCACCATTCACCCCGCACGCTCCCTCCTGACATCGATAGTTCAGGATTCACGGTCGGCGCCACGGCCGCGTCCCGCGATGGCGGGATCCGCATGTACCGCCACTGCGGTACTGCTCCGCCAGGGCTTGGGCCCACTCGAGACGAGCACCGAGTTCGGTTTCGTCGGCACCCGTGGGCACATCACCCGCCGCTGACGCCAACGAACCTCCATGGGAGGCATGTCCTGCCACTATCCGATCGGTCTTCGCGCAGTGCTCGTCCGGTCATGGTGCCGCTCCTTGGGAAGCTGCAAACACTCAGCCCAGTCTCTCGCGTCCCATCCGGTCCACTTCACCGGTGCCGCAATGCTCAAACACGAACAGGTTGGCATGTACCGGCTTCGGTGGAGCCGTGTTTTCGGATTCTCAGGCCACGGTGCTCGGTGGTTGCTCCGGTGCTGGGGGACGGGGCGGTCCCCGGTGGTGCCGGGTGGTCTTGTGCGGTGTCGGTGCTGCGGGGCGGTAGGGGAGCTAATGGGGCATAGTGGGGCGTATCGGCGTGGCCGGAGCGGACTTTTAATCCGTGGGTTCAGGGTTCGAGCCCCTGGGGGCCTACTCACAAAACCCCAGGTCAGAGGCCCTTTTCGAGGTTCCCGGCCTGGGTTTTCCTCGTCTCCGGCGACCGTCGATTGCTCCGAACGTGCTCCGTTGTCTTCGCCGTGTCTCCCACCTCACCGAGCAACCCGGAGCAACACCCCTGTTCGGTGCCTTCCAAACCCGGATGATTCGGGAGCTTTCACCCCGCTCCTCCGGAAATCCGTTGGTCGACACCCGCTTCCAGCGGACGCATAATCCGTTACTCCATCCCCGCAGGTCAGAGGTGCCACTGCGTGAAAGGGGAGCAAGGGCGGAGGAGCCCCGGAAACAGTGGTTCCGGGGCTTAGCGGTGAGTGCGTGGTGGGTCAGGCCAGGCGGCTGGTCTTGACACCCTGGAGGAATCCGGCCCACTCCGGGGAGGCGAAACTCAGGTGACCCAGGAGGGGGTTCTGCGAGTCGCGCACGTCGGCTCCCTGCGAGCCCTCGCGCGCCTCGACACAGTTGGTGCCCCCGTTGCTGTAGCTGCTCCTGTGCCAGTCCGTGCCAGGCGGCACCGGTGACTTGTTCATCGCTAACCCCTTCTGCTCATCACGGAGGTATGGCGACATCATGCACTGCGGCGGTGAGGCTCTGGGTTGTCTTCGCGTTCGCGGCCGAGGGCCGACGAAGTGATCGAAGTCCGACCGCGCGTGCCGCCTCAAGCCCCAAGCTCGCGCTGGACGGCCCGAGACGGTTCGGATGCGGATCGGTCCTGCACCACTGCGCCCGGTGCGGGACCGACCCTCGTTAGGTCGTGGCCCTACTTGGTGATGGCGTTGATCAACGCCGACCACTCTGCAGCCGACACGGAGAGGAGTCCTAGGTCCCTGTGCTGGGTGTCTCGGACGCGAGTCTCCGGGCCCTCCGAGACTTCCACGCACTCGCCCGTGTTGCCGCTGTAGCTGGACTTGTGCCAAGGGACGGAGCTCATGCTGCTCCCCTTTCCGCCAGTGACTGGATCATCTGCACGCTTTCGGCCGGTGTCAGTGCAAGCGACCGTAGAGCGCCGAACCTGAGGGTGTTAGCTGCAACTAGATCAGGTTCGGTGTAGAGGGTGCCACGTCCAGCGCCTTCGCTGTACACAAGGTACTCGCTCGGGGTCATGCCGAGCAGGGTGAAGCTTCCCTCCAACGCGCAGTGTGCCCCGCGTCCATAGGGCAGTACCTGGACCGTGACGAAGGGCTTGCTCGTCACGACATCAACGATCCGCTGGAACTGTTCCCTCATGACGTCAAGGCCACCGATGGTCCGATGCAGCGTCGCTTCATCGATGACGTACTGGACCAGCGGAGGTGTGCTCCGGTCCAGCAGTTTCTGTCGTTGTAGGCGTGATTGCAGCAGGTCGTGGAGTTTCTCTGGCGGGCTTGGAGGATAGGCCGCTTCCAGTGTTGCTCGTGCATAGGGCTCTGATTGCACGAGCGCTGGAACGACCTGAGCTTGAAACTGCTGGATGACCAGGGCTTTCGCCTCAATGTCAACGTACTTCTGAAGCCAACGGGATGGTGCTGCCCGACCTTGTGGCCACAGATTTCGTAGCCGACCGTTGGCACCGAGTGCCTTGTCAGCGGCGACGGTGAACTCCTTGGAAGGGCGGCGCTGAAGTCGTTCGATGGCCCCGACCTGCTGGCCCGAGGTACCTGTGAGTCTCCCCAGCTCCCGCTGGGACAAATCGGCCTCTGTTCTCAAACGTATCAATTCGCGGGCAAACTCTTCCTGGGCGACTTCATCAACGATCTTTGGTTTTCCAGTCATGGCACCAAGAAACCACAAACGCAAGCAGCCTGGTAGTGCTTGTGCGATTCGCTCTCCAGAAATGGCACGTCTCTGGACGCTTCAGCGCTGGTCAGCGAGGGTGTGCGTACCGAGTGGCACGAAAGCGCCACGGAATCGCTTCTCGGTGAGGGTGCAATAAGGAACCCGGCAGCTGTGCGACCAGCTCCGGGTACGGCCCTCACCCCCTACACCCGAGGTGAGAGCATGCCGGATTCTACCGTCCCGGACGCAGTCCCCCCAGGGCTGCGCACGTTATCCCACATCATCGGCCTCCACCATTTCGGATGGGTGGTGCGCGTCCTGACCCGCGCCGTTCCCGAAAGGCAGTGGGCCGCCTACGACCGGGCGCCACTCACCGCGGAGGAGATCGCCTGCGGCTTGCGGACCGCGCTCTTCGCGCCGGCCGTGGCCGCTCTCGAACTCTCGCCGGCCGCGGAGTCCGCCTACCGAGAGCGGGCAGGGTGGTGACCGCGGTGGCCCCGGTTCGGCAAGCGCTCCACCAGGCGCGGCGCACCTTCCCGGGAGAAGCCCTCACCACGGTCGCGCTCTCCCGTACCTGGGTGGAGTCCATTCTTCGCACCTGGGGCATCGCGGTCCCCGACATGCTGCCCCTCGTGACCTCGGAGCTGGTCACGAACGCCCTCACCCACACCCGCAGCGGCCTGCCCGGTGAGAACGTCACCCTCCGCCTCTATGTCCACGAGGACCGCATCAGGGTCGCGGTCAAGGACGCCGGCCCCAAACCCGGCCGCGCCCCCAGGCTTCGCCCCCGGAACGCCTCATCGACCCACGGTCGCGGTCTCCTCCTGGTCGAGGCCCTGTGCCTGGAGTGGGGAGTGCTGACGGTCGGGACCGGGGTGTACGCGGAGATCGCACGGTGAGCCGGGGCAACCGCCACCGGCGTCCACGAGACCTCCCGCGATGAGAGAGCCGTCACCCATGGCCATGGCCCGAGCACCCCCTTCCGGCGCTACCGACCCGACAGGAACCGAACCCTCATCCAAGGAGTGAACCCGATGGCAACGGACACCACCCAGGCCCCCGCCCCGCGGACGGCCCCCGACAACGGCCTGCTCATCGCGGTCGAGGACATCGCCGCCCTGCGCTCGCGCGGCGACCAGCCCTCCGACGGCGGCGGCACCGGCCGCTCCGACACCAACGACGGCTTCCACTAGGAACCCCCTGAGGAGCACCCTTGTCCGCTGATCTGATCAGCGGCCGCCTGGGCGGGGACACCTTCCCCGCCCAGGTCCTCGGCCGCCACCACCAGCGCTACCCCGCCCCCGCAGGCAACCCGGATATTTTCGCCGACCTGCTCACCTGGCAGGACCTGAACCGGCTCCTGGCCACCCACCGCATCGACACCCCCCGCGTGAGGCTCTCGGCCGGAGAGACCATCGAGGTCGGCCGCTACACCCGGCGGCGCCGGTACCGGCGCATGCCCGACTGGAACGCCCCCGTCCCCCACCTGCTCCACCGCCACCTCCGCGAGGGCGCCACCCTGGTGGTGGACGCCATCGACGAGATGCACCCGCCCATCGGCGACCTCGTCGCCGGTATGGAGGCCTGGCTGGGCACCGGCATCCAGACCAACGCCTACGCCAGCTGGACCCCCAAGGAGGGGTTCGGCGTCCACTGGGACGACCACGACGTCATCGTGCTCCAGGTCTTGGGCCGCAAGCGGTGGCGCATCTACGGCACCACCCGCACCGCACCCCTGCACCACGACGTCGAGTTCGACGAGGACCCGCCCACCGACCCGATCGATGAGTTCGTCATGGAACCCGGCGACATCCTCCACGTCCCCCGCGGATGCTGGCACGCGGTCGCCGCCTCCGAGGGCGAACCCAGCCTGCACCTGACCTGCGGGCTGAACACCACCACCGGGGCCGACTTCCTGACCTGGCTCACCGCCCGCATGGTCGAACACGAACAGGTCCGTACCGACGTCCCGCGGGACCCGGCCGCGTTCACGCACTGGTCCTACCGGATGAGCGAACTGCTCACCGCCCGCCTCCAGGACCCGGCCGTGGTGGGCGAGTACTGGCGGAGCGGCAACGAGACCGCCACGGCCCGGATGGAATTCAGCCTCCCCGTGGCCGTGACAGGGCACCTCACCGACACCTCTTTGCTGCGTCTGGCCACCTTGCGGGGAACCCTCACCACCGGCCGGGGCGAGGCCGTCTACGCCGCGCAGGGGCGCCGCTGGCGCATCGCCCCCGCAGCCACCCCGGTGTTCTCCTACCTGGCCGACACCGGCACCGCCACGGTCAAGGAACTGGCCCAGCTCCTCCCCGCCGTCCCGCGGGATGCCCTGGTCGACCTGCTGCGCAGACTGCTGGAGGACGGGGCCCTGGTGTGGGAGGGCGAGGCGGGATGACCCTGCTGGGCCTGGGCACCTACCGCAGCCGCGACGTGGTCACCTCGGCGACCATCGCGGCTGCGGCCGGATGCCCCCTCATCGACACCGCCCCCGCCTACGGCAAGGGCACCCACCAGGCGGCCCTGGCCCCGGTTCTCAAAGAACACCCCAGGGTGCGGATCGCGACCAAGATCGGGCACATGACCACCGGCCAGGCCCGCGCCGCCCTGACGGGTGGGGTGCTCACCGAGGCCGAGGCCGCTACCCGGCACAGCATCGCCCCGGCCTATGTGCGCCACCAGGTGGGCATGAGCCGAGCCGAACTCCGGCGCCCCGTGCTGGACCTGGTGTACCTGCACAACCCCGACCACCACAACGGCGACCGGCAGGGATTGCACGCCCGGATTCGGGAAGCGTTCACCCCTTTGGAGGAAGCCCGTGCCGAGGGGATGCTGCTCGGGTACGGGGTCGCCACCTGGTCGGGGTTCCGGGACGGCGCGTTCACCGTCCCCGAACTGGCCCGCCTCGCGGAGGAAGCGGCAGGAGATCCCTGCACTGGGCTGGCAGCGGTGCAGTTGCCGGTGTCCATGGTGGAGATCGATCCGATCCGCCAAGCCCTCGCCGGAAAAGGCCCGATCCCGGCCGCTCGCGGTGCAGGATGGGAGGTGTGGGGATCGGCGCCGCTGCACGGCGGAGACCTGCCCGCCCGCATCAACGACCCGCTGGCCGACTACATCGCCACCGGCACCGACCCGGCGCGAGCGGCGTTGCTGGTCGCGGCCTCCACCCCCGGGCTCACAGGGGTCCTGCTCAGCACCACCAACACGAACCACTGGCGCCAGGCCGCCGAGACGGTCACCGGCCAACGTCTGTCGCCGCTTCGACTCAAGGACATCTGTGGCCTCCTCCAACCCGTTCCCTGACCTGACCGGGCCCTGGCACCGGGCCGCCCGCGAACTCACCGCCACCCCCGACTCTGGAGGGCGACTGCGGGCGGGGATGGGCGGCAGAACCCTCGGCGGCCCGGTCATGGTCCAAGGCATTCAGGGGTGGTTGCGGGTCATGGCCGCGCCCCGAGCGGGCGGCAAGATCTGGGAGGGCGCGAATCTGGCCGACGTCCTCCTGCCGGAGGAGGTCCCCCGGCCCGCCCTGCTCGGCGACCTCTCTTGGAGCGACGAGAACGGCCTGGTGTTCCAGGCCCACCTTTGGGAACGTCTCTACGGAGAAGCCCTTTCACCGACCCCGAACCTGGACATCCCGATCTTGGTCACCGACCAGTGGTGGAACGACCTGCTCACTGCCTTGGATCACCTGCACCGGATACCAGCTCCGATAGGGCGACAGGTGATGACGCAGGACTACATCAACCGCATTCCCCGCTTCATCCCCGCTCTCCATGGCCGGGACCTGACCGTGGAGCGGTGGGAGACCTCCCACGGAGACCTGCACTGGGCCAACCTCACCACCGATCCACTCCAGATCATCGACTGGGAAGGCTGGGGCAGCGCCCCGGCCGGGTACGACGCCGCGGTCCTGCACGCCTATGCCCTCAACGAACCCGCAACCGCAGCACGGGTGCGAGAGGTGTTCGCCGACGTGCTCGACACCCCGGGCGGGCGTCTCGCGCAGTGGGTGATCTGCGCCGAGATCATCCAAGCCGCCGACCGCGACCGCGTCCACGCCCGTCTTCAACCTCACATCAAACTCTTGGCGGAAAAGCTTCTCGTCCCCTGACCGCAGGTAGTAGACGATGGCCCATGAGCATGACCGTGAATCCAGAAAGTCCGACACTACGGCACTTAATACACACCAGGCAGACCGTTTTGGTGCTCGGGGTCGCGAAGGACAAAGGTCAGATGTGCGGCCGTGAGTACCTTACTTGGGAAGGGCAATACCGAAGGCATCCCCTTTGACCCCGTTACCGAGGTCGAGGTCAGCCTGGGAGTAGGCCCGAGCGGAGACTAGGGTGCCACGTTCCATTTCGAGGACGGTGACCGTCCCGGCTGCGTTGCCCGGGGCGCCGATGAGGGGTTCTGCGTGTCCGTCGTCGTCCATGTCGATGATTCCGACAGTCCAGCCGAAGTGGTCGTGCTTGGCAACGATTCCGGGCACCCCTTCGACGTCCTGGTCGATCCACACAGAATCCGCCGGAGAGATGCCGCCGTCGGCGTTGCCGAACAGGATCATGGCGGCCCCGGAACCGGTGGCACTGCCGATCGCTTCGCTGCGCATGCCCACGACCAGGTCGTCAATGCCGTCACCGTCGATGTCCCCTGCTGCCAGGTCGGAGGCGAAGTAGTCCTCCGGTTCGGGGGTACCGCCGATCCCGGGGGTGGCCTGATTGATGACTTCGACATTGCGGTGAGAAAGGCCGTCGGCTCCGGCGTAGAAGATGGCGAGGCTACCTGCTGCGCCGTCTTCGCCGACTTTCTGGTCGGATACTCCAACAGCGATGTCGAGGTAGGGATCATCGTTGAAGTTACCCAGGGCCAGGGCGCTTCCGGAGAACTCACCGATGCCGTCGACATCGGCTGAGTTGATGGAGTCCCCACCTGTTGGTCCCGTAGTGAAGGGGCCGTAGAGGACATGGACGGATCCACGGTCCGAGCTCCCAGCGATCTGCTCGCCGAGGGTGGAGACGACCAGATCGGCCTTCCCATCACCGTTGACGTCACCGACGGCGACTTGTTCACCGAAGCGGTCACCGGATTCCGGAGCTCCTGGGACGTTGGCGGTGGACTGGTCGATGGAAATCGTCGAGTTCATGACGAGCCCTGAATCGGACCCGAAGATGATGCGGATGGTCCCTGCATTCGGTCTGCCGTTGGCGCTATCGAGGGGTTGGCCGATGATGAGGTCGTCATATCCATCGTTGTTGAGGTCTCCAGCGGCTAGGGAGTACCCGAAGATCTCGTCTTTGACCACGCTACCGGGGATACCGGCGCTGTCCTCGTGGATCGACTGGCTGCGGGCGTTGATGAGCCCGGATCCACTGCCGTACTGGATGGTGACGTATCCGGCGCCCTCCACATCGCCGATGGCCTCGAAGGGGATGCCCACCGCCAAGTCGGCGTATCCGTCGGCGTCGAAGTCGCCGCTGGCCATGCTCTGGCCGAAGCTATCGTTCTTCTCCGGTGCTCCGGCGACGTCGGCCGAGTCCTGGTGGATCAGGTAGCCGGAGC
This sequence comes from Nocardiopsis lambiniae, assembly GCF_031845465.1. NCBI lineage: Bacteria > Bacillati > Actinomycetota > Actinomycetes > Streptosporangiales > Nocardiopsidaceae > Nocardiopsis > Nocardiopsis lambiniae. The sequence goes on from NZ_JAVREP010000001.1 coordinate 217,454, forward strand.
CGAAATCACCGGTGATGCTTCCGCTGGCGATGGCGACGGAACCGGCGTTGGCATGACCGTTGAGGGTGTCCCCCGGTAGCCCCACGGCCAGGTCGGGGTAGCCGTCCCCATTGAAGTCGTAGGGGGTGGCTCGGGGGTCGGTGAAGCTGGCGACGAAAGCGTAGGTGCCCATCCCCCCGATGACCGCCACGCCGGTTGCGGCCGCGAGCCACTTCTGTGAAGTGGACAGCTGGGAACGCTTCTGCTTCATCAGGCACCTTCGACGTCAACATTGGGACGGCGGAACCCTAACCACCCTGAACCTCACAAAAGGCTCTCATTTTGTCATGTTTTCATAACTATGCAAATGTTCGATACGTTATTCAAAAGTTGTGGTGGTTTTACGTGTTTGACCCTAATATGTCCGGGTTCTAGTAGGGCCGACCGTGTCGTTCTCCTTGCCCCGGTCGGCCTGTTGCTGTCGCATCGCAAGTGAAGGAGCGTCGTGCACGCGTCGCACCATGGCGGAACCCTGAGCCGTCGGATCTGGTCCTCGACCCTGGCCGGTGCCGTCGCTCTTTCCCTGGTGGCCGGTGTCCTGGCGCAACCGGCCTGGGGGCAGGGCGTCTCTGGTGCACTGGTGCCCGCACAGACTCCTTCGGGGCCCGAACAGCTCGGCGGCGACGCCTCCGGCCGCGACCACGAGGTTCCGGCCGAACACACCGATGCCACGGGCGGCAACGACCTCGACGCCGCCGACCTCGAAACCGACAACGACGCCCTACCTCTGGCTGGCGGAGCCGCCCCCTTCACCCCGGTGACCCCGGACATCGATCCCCAGGAACTCACCGACCAGACCGAGGACATCGTCGAGTCCACGCCTGCCGGTGAGGGATTTGACCCGGAGCAAAGTCAGGAGCTGGTCGACGAGCGCACGCGGTGGACCAAGGAGTTCGAGAACACCGACGGCACCACCACCACACTCCTCTACACCGATCCGGTCCACGCCCGGGACGAGAACGGCGCCTGGCAGGAGATCGACACGACCCTGGTCCCCAAGGCCCCGGCCGCCAGCGCCCCAGCAACAGAGGGCGACGAGGACCTCCTCGGCATGGCCGTGGAGGAGACCGACCTCACCGTCTCCACCGACGGGGACTCCCCGGAGCTGGTCACGCTCGGCGTCACCGAGAACGGCGAGCACAGCGTCGCCTTCGGCCTGGAGGAAGCGGCTCCCGTCACCGGCCGGACTCAGGACGACACCGTCCTGTACGAGGACGTGCGCCCCGATGCGGACCTAGAGCTGCAGGCCGCCCCCGGCATGGTCAAAGAGACCATCATCCTCAACTCTGCGGATGCGCCCCGTGAGTGGACCTTCCCACTCGAACTCAACGGCCTGACACCGGAACTGGACGACCAGGGCGCCGTGCTCTTCTCCGACGCCGACGGCCAAGCCCAGGCCGTGATCCCCACCGGGTGGATGGAGGACTCCTCCTTCGACGAGGAGACCGGTGGCCCCGCCCTGTCCGGTGCCGTGAGCTACCGGGTGGAGGAGACGGACGGCGACTGGTCCCTGGTCGTGGTGCTCGACGACGCGTGGCTGGACGACCCCGACCGCGTTTACCCCGTTCAGGTGGACCCCAGCGTCGCCGACATCGACACCAACGGTGATTCCTTCGTCCAGAACGACTGGCCCACCACCAACTACGGCAGTGACGACGAACTCAAGATCGGCAGCTACAACGGCAGCACCCGGGCGATCAGCTACCTGCGCTTCGGTGACGTCAACAGCGAGCTGAAGAACCGCTACATCCTCAACGCCGACCTGGTCCTGTTCAACCACTGGTCCGCGAACTGCTCGCCCCGCCAGATGCGGGTCCACCAGATCACCGAGTCCTGGTCGGCGACCACCGTCACCTGGAACAATCGCCCATCCAGCTCCAGCACCGCGGTGGCCACCGACTCCTTCTCCCACGGTGAGAGCTGCAGCGGTGCCAAGTGGGAGACCGTCGACCTCGGCAAGAAGGGCGTGGACCTGGTCCAGGACTGGGTCGAAGGGTCGGTCACCAACCACGGCCTGTCCCTGTGGGCCGACTTCGACAACACCAACGCCTGGAAGCGCTTCGGCAGCCGCCAGTCCGCCAACCAGCCCTACCTCGCCATCACCCACAGCGAGTGGGGCGCCTCCTACGACGTCGGCTCGCTAACCGAGCCGGTCACCGGCGGTCAGGGCGGCGAGGTCACTGTCACCGTCACCAATCTCGGCAGCCAGGACTGGGAACCCCAGGGCTGGAACGAGTTCCGCCTGGGCACCCGGGTTCGGGACAAAGCCACTGGCGAGCTCCTGGACGCGGTGGCGTTCACCCGCCTCACCGAGCGCCTCACCCCCAACGACTCGGCCACCCTCGACGCCCGCATCCCCCCGCTGCCCCCGGGCGAATACCTCCTCAACTTCGACATGCAAAGGCTCCAGGACCAGCGCTGGCTCTCCAGCGAATCGGTCCCCGTGACCACGGTCACCGTCAAATCCCAGGACGTGGGGCCGCGCATCAACGACATCTACCCCCGACCCGGGGCACAGGTCGGCAGCCTCACCCCCACCCTGTTCGCCGAGGGCGAGAGCATCGACAACTGGCCGACCGACGCCAAGGTGGAGTACTGGTTCGAGGTCTGCACCGACAACGACGGTGAGCCGGGCGAGTGCGTCGACTCCACCTGGCAGGACGACCGCACCTGGCTGGTCCCTGAGGGCACCCTGGCCTGGGGTGAACAGTTCCTCTGGCGCGTCCGCACCCGCGAGGGCAGCACCACCAGCCCGACCAGCCCCTACTACCCCTTCGTCACCGCAGTGGAGCAGCCCGCCATCACCTCCCACCTGGGCGGTGTCGGGCTCAGCGGCGCCGGACGCGACGTCGACCCGCTGATCGGCAACCACACCCTCACCGACACCGACGCCGAGGTCGCAGCGGTCGGACCCGCACTCGGCATCCAGCGCACTTACAACAGCCGTGACCCGCGCACCGACAACGTCTTCGGCGCCGGGTGGAGTACTCGCTTCGACATGCGTGTCAGCCCCGATGATGACGGCACCGGCAACGTCGTGGTCACCTACCCCCACGGCCAGCAGGTCCGCTTCGGCCAGAACCCCGACGGCACCTACGCACCCCCCTTCGGGAGCTTCGCCACCCTCACCTCCACCGACGGGGGCGGCTGGCGCCTGACCGACAAGAACCAGACCGGGTACGTCTTCGACGCCTCCGGCCAGGTCGTGGAGATCACCGACTTCCGCGACCGCACCCAGCACCTGGACTACGCCTCCGACGGGACCCTGGCCAGCGTCACCAACCCCGGCGGACGCACGCTCCACTTCACCTGGGAGAACGGCCGGGTCGCCAGCGTCAGTACCGACCCGCCCCAGACCGACACCGCACCTTTGACGTGGACCTATACCTACGAGGGTGAGCGGCTCGTCCAGGTCTGCGGCCCTGAGGACACCGAAGGCTCCTGCACGCGCTACAGCTACACCGACGGATCGCACTACCTGACGGTCGTGCGTGACGCGGGCCCGGTCGCCTACTGGCGCTTGGGCGAAGCCGAAGGCTCCACCGAGGCCGACAACGACCTGCTGCTGGACCACGACCGCCACACCGGCGTCTACCACGATGTCCAGCTCGGGACCGGCGGCGCCCTGCAGGGCAGCTCGGAGAGTGCCGCGACCTTCAACGGCACCTCCTCGCATCTGCGCCTGTCCGACTGGCTGGTGGGACAGACCCCCTACCTGACCGTTGAGATGTGGTTCCGCACCGACGCCCACGGCGTGCTGTTCAGTTACCAGCAGCAGGCACTGGACGAGGCCATCACCGGCACCGCCACACCCGCCCTGTACGTCGGCACCGACGGCAGGCTCCGCGGCCAGTTCTGGAACGGTACGGTCGCACCGATCACCACCGACCAGGCCGTCAACGACGGCGCCTGGCACCACGTCGCCCTCACCGCGGCAGGTGACCGACAGTCCCTGTACCTGGACGGCGCCAAGGTCGGCGGCCTCACCGGTGCCATCACCCAGGACGACCAGCGCTACGTCTACGCCGGCGCCGGTTCCTGGTCCAACTGGCCGGGCAGCGAAGGCGACATCTCCCACTTCACCGGCGACCTCGACGAAATCGCCGTGTACAACCGTCCCCTGGGCGCCCAGACCGTGGCCGAACACCACGCCGCGGGCACCCTCTCCCAGAAGCTGACCCAGGCCACCCTGCCCAGCGGCCGCGTGCACACCACCATCGAGCACGACACCGCCCACGACCGCGTCCGCTCCTACACCGACGCCAACGGCGCCACCTACCGCATCTCCGACCACACCCTCACCGGTGCGAACGGAACCCCGCCCGGCGACGATGAGGAAGTACCCGAGACGAAGCGCACCGTCACCGTCAAGGTCACCGACCCCGACGACCGGACTTCCAGCTACACCTACGATCCCCTCAACGGGCACCGCCTGATCTCCCAGACCGACGTGTCCGGCAACACCGCCGCCTTCGCCTACGACACCGGCGGGTTTCTCGCCGCCACTACGGCACCGGACGGCACCGTCACCCGGGCCGGGCACGACGAACGCGGCAACAAGATTTCCCAGACCACCTGCCGCGACGCCTCCGACCCGGGCTCCTGCTCCACGTCCTACTACGGGTTCCACCTCAACGCCGACGACCCGCTGGACCCGCGCAACGACCAGCTGACCGTCGAACGCGACGCCCGCTCCACCGGAGCCGACGACGACACCTACGCGACGTTCCACACCTACAACGCCTTCGGCGACCGCATCGCCACCACGACCCCGGCCACACCGGACTTCCCCCAGGGCCGGGAGACCTCCCAGACCTTCACCGACGGCACCGAGACCGCCGTCGGTGGTGGCACCGTGCCCGCCGGTCTGCTGCTCACCTCCATCGACCCCCGCGGCGCCGTCACCTCACGGGAGTACTACGCCACCGGCGACCTGGCCCGGGTGACCGCACCCAACGGCCTGATCACCGAGTACACCTACGACACCCTGGGCCGGGAAGTCTCCGCCACCGTCATCACCGACGACCACCCCGACGGCATCACCACCACCCGCACCTACGACGGCGATTCCCGGGTGACCACCGAAACCGGTCCGGCCACCGTCAACGCCGTCACCGAAACCTCCCACCAGGCCTCGGTCTCCTACACCTACGACCCCGACGGCTTGCCCCTCACCGAGACCGTCACCGACCTGGGCGACACCGACCAGGTGCGCACCACCACCCGCACCTACGACGACCACGGCCGCCTGGCCTCGGTCACCGACCCCGAGAACCGGACGGAGACCTACACCTACGACACCTACGGAAACCAGCACACCCGCACCATGCCCGGCGGAGACACCTTCCGCTACGAGCACACCCCCACCGGCGACCTGGCCGAAGTCGTCCTCACCGGCTACACCGGGCACCCCGCCGACCCCCAGCCCGCCACCGACGTCGTCCTGGACTCCTACGCCTACGACCCCGTGGGCCGCACGGCCGAGCACACCGACGCGATGGGCCGCACCACCCGCTACACCTACTACGACGACGGCCTCCCCGCACAGGAGATCCGCGTCGGGTTCCGCGAGGAGGACGGCACCACCCGCGACATCGTCCTGGCCGACCGCACCTACGACGCCGCAGGCAACCTGACCCGGGAGACCGCCGGTAACGGAACCTTAACCACCACCTACACGGTCGACGCCGCCAACCGCATCACCGCCCTGGTCCTGGACCCCGACGGGCTCGCCCGCCGCACCGCCTACACCTACGACGCCGGGGGAGAGGTCCTCACCGAGACCCGCAGCGGCGCCGGTGGCGCACGCACCGAGACCTCCACCTACGAACGGGACATCACCGGAGCCTGGACCAGCCACACCATCGAGAACGGCGACCAGGACCTCACCCTCACCCGAACCCTGGACCAGCGGGGCCTGGCACTGACCGAGACCACCCCCGGCGGTGAAACCGTCCACCACACCTACGACGCCCTCGGCCGACCGGTCGCCACCCAGAGCCCCTCGGTGACCATCGAGGAATGGTCCGCCGAAGCCGTCACCGGCCGCCCCACCACCCTCGTGGGCTACAACGCCTTCGGTGAGGCCACCCACGAGAAGGACGCCCAGGGACAGATCACCCGCACCTCCTACGACGGTGCGGGGCGCCCCGTGTCGGTCACGCTCGCGGACTACACCCCGCCCGGCTCCTCCACCGCCCTGACCCCGACCCTCACCACCACCTACAACACCGCCGGGCACATCGCCTCCGAGACGGACCCGGCCGGCGGCGTCACCACCTACACCTACGACCAGCTCGGCAACATCGCCACCGTCACCGAACCCGCACCCCGCCAGGGCGAAGACGCCCCGGTCACCACCTACACCCACGACCTGCTGGGCGAGCAGCTCTCCGTCACCGACCCGACCGGCGCCCGCACCGAGGCCACCTACGACGACCTGGGCCGCCAGATCACCCTGACGCAGATCGAGCGACACTCCGCCCCCGGCGCCCACACCACGAGCCTCGCCTACGACGACGCGGGCAACCTCACCTCGACCACCACCCCCTCCGGCACGGTCGCCACCGCCACCTTCAACGCCGCGGCACAACCGGTCACGGAGACCGACCCCGCCGGGCTGACCACCTCCTACACCTACGGACCCACCGGCCTGACCGCCGCGGTCACCCACCCCGACGGCACCACGCTGCGCACCACCTACGACGGGGCGGGACGTGCCACCGCCACCACGGCCGAGGACGCCTCCGGCACCACCCTGGCCACCACCAGCACTCGTTACGACGCCGACTCCAACCCCGTCGCCACCACCGACCCCCTGGGCCACACCACCACCCAGGAATACGACCCGCTCGGAAGACTGACTACCCTCACCGAGCCCGTCGACGACGCCACCTCCATCACCACCACGTTCGGCTACGACGCCGCGGGCAACCGCACCCGCCTCACCGACGGACGCGGCAACACCACCTGGTACACCTTCACCACCCACGGGCTCCTGGAATCGGTGATCGAACCGGCCACCGACACCCATCCCGACCTGGACGACCGCACCTGGACGACTGTCTACGACGTCGCGGGCAACCCGGTGGAGGAACGCCAACCCGGAGGTGTCGTCCAGCAGCGTGCCTTCGACGCCCTGGGCCGTATCACCCAGGTCAGCGGCAGTGGTGCGGAGGCCGAGACCAAGATCGACACCTTCGCCTACGACCTGGTCGGTCGCCCGACGCGCGCGGGGACGGCCACCTACACCTACGACGACCGGGGCAACCTGCTCACCGCCGCCGGCGGTCCGGGGGAGGCGTCCTTCTCCTACGACCTCGAAGGGCGGATGACCCAGCGCACCGACGCGGCTGGAACCACCACCTTCGCCTATGACAGTGCGGGGCGTGTGAGCGCTGTCGGTGACCCGCTCACCGGGGTGCAGCATCGCTACGCCTACGACAGTGTGGGACGCCTGGGCACCATCACCTATGGAGCCGACCCGTCCCCGCAGCGCTCGTTCACCTATGACGCCCAGGGGCGCCTGCTCACCGACACCACCCTCACCCTGGGGCCGGTGCCGACCCTGTCCACCGCCTACGCCTACGACAAGGCCGGACAGGTCACGGGCAGGACTACCGCCGGTATCGCCGGGGAGGGCGAGCACACCTACACCTACGACCATGCCGGGCGCCTGACCAGCTGGACCGCGCCCGACGACACGGTCACCGACTACACGTGGGACGCTGCGGGCAACCGTACCTCCGCCGGTGAGGACAGCGCCGTCTACGACGAGCGCAACCGCCTGATCAACGGAGCCGGAACCGACTACACCTGGACCGCTCGCGGGACCCTGGCCCAGACCACGGACGCCGACGGGACCACAACGGCCTTCACCCACGACGCCCGGGGCCGGATGATCAGCGACGGGGACCTCACCTACTTCTACGACGCGCTGAACCGGCTCGTCCAGCGTGGCGGCGAGCGGATCGACTACGCGGACCAGGCCAATGACCCGGTCTCGGTGGGCGGCGAGCTCATCTCCCGGGACCTGGCCGGAATGCCGCTGTCGATCGGCTCTGGTGACGGCGCCGGGGTGGTCACGATCGCGGACCAGCACGGCGACGTCATCGCGGGACTGGACCCCTCTACGGGGGCCATCACCGGGTCGCGCACCTACGCACCGTTCGGCGAGGTGGCCCAAGAGGACGGGACCACCGGTTCGCTCGGCTACCAGGGCGAGTACACCGATCCGGAGACCGGGCGGGTGAACATGCACGCCCGCTGGTACGACCCGGCCACGGGCGGGTTCTCCTCCAGGGATAGCTGGACCCTCAACCCGGTGCCGTCGGTGCAGGCCAACCGGTACACCTATGCCAACGGCTCCCCGCTGAACTTCGCCGATCCCAACGGGCATGCAGTTATTTGTCCGCCGAAGTCCCACTGTCCTATGAAGCCATTGAGTGATAGCGAGAGGAGGGAATTTAACAAAATCGTCAGGCCTCTGAAGTATGGGACTCTCCTAAAGGCTGCAAAATGGGGCTGGAGAATCGCGAAGTGGGGAAGTCCTGTAGGAGTTTTCTTTGATGCTTGGCTGGCTCCGGGGGTGCTGGCGGATGGTACATGTGGTGGCCCCTGCTATACGCCTCCTTCGACTCCTTGGCAGCCGCCGGGCTGGGGGCCTGGAGGTGTGTACCCGAAACCTCCGGGGAATGGGGAAAACTTTTGCGTTTCGTGTTATGGGCCCAATCCTCCGTGGATACCGAATCCTTCGGGAGGCGGTTACTACTGGGATGGTGACGGAGGCGGTGGTGTTGGTGTTGCGGCTCCGCCGCCCCCGCCTCCGTGGAAGGTGATCCTCGCTGCCGTTCTCGCTATCGAGCATGCCCGTCCGGTCACTGAGGCAATAACAGATTTCGAGCTCGACCAGTTCGTCGACGACTCATTTACCTTGTCCCAGAAGGAACTGGAGGCGAATGAGCCTTATGTTCCTGGCCTGCCCTCCATCGCTGCCGACTACAGCGAGTCGCTGTACTTGACGCCAACGTCGCGCTTCGAAATGCCCTCTGGTCAGGACACACTCGTACGGCATCAGGACTGCTCCAGAGGCGCATCGGCAGTCCACTACATGCCCCTCGATGAGCATGGACGCGCGCAGGGGGTCTACGCCTGCCTTAACCGTGGTGATTTCAATTACGTGAATGACAAGGGAAACTGGGCGTTTGATACCGATTTCACGGAGATTGTCGGTACGTCGGCAGAATTCCCGATTAACTGGGAGCATATTCCGAGGGGTTATCGTGGTAGCAGTGGTTTCCACCGGGGTCACCTGCTTGCTCGGCAACTTGGTGGGAGTGGAGATGATCTGCGCAATTTTGTTCCCCTCTATGCTGAAGCGAACACGCCGGACATGGAAAAAGTCGAGAATTCGATCGCTGCTCGCGTGAAGAGTGGTGAGACGATCTACTATCAGGTTGTACCTAACTACACGGGAAGCAATCCTGTGCCCGTTTCCTTGGATATTCGATGGTCAGGTAATGTCCAGGGAGTGGGTGCGGCCCGGATTAAGAACCTGCCGTGGTAATCAGACAATGGAGGCGCTATGTCGTGGGTTGGTCGGATTGTTGATGCCGTCGAGTGGGAGCCGAGGGACATCGACATCGCGTGGGATGTGATCGAGGAGCGTCTGGGTACGCCGCTTCCTGCCGACTACAAGGAGCTCTGCCGGTGTTTCGGCGTGGGGGAGTTCAGCGGGTACCTGCATGTGTACGGTTCGCCGGGAGGTACTGATTCACAGTTGGTGGACCGGTCGGCGGCGCTGTGGCGTGTACTGGAGGAGCATTCGGCTGCGGAGGATGTCTTCGGCCCATATGGCGTCTACCGTCCGGGTGGGAAAGGTCTGATCCGTTGGGGTATGTCGGTGACGGCCGCGGAGTTCTGTTGGGCCGCTGATGCCAAGGCTCCGCCGGAGGACTGGCCGGTGGTGGCGCGGGAGGAGGCCGGTGACTGGCAGCTCTTGCCGATGTCAGCCTCGGAGTGTCTCTTCCGTGTCCTGACCGATGTCACCTTTGAGGACTTCACTGTGGCGGACATGGTGGACCCTCCGTTCTTCACGCCGTACGAGGCCTAGAAGGGGATGCCAGCCTGCGCTGTGGCAGTGCTTGCGCCTCACACTGAACCGGTGTCCGCCGGCCGGTTCCGATCACCCGTGGCCGGGCTGACCTGAACGTTCACTGAACACGGAATCGGCGACCTCCTGATCGATTTTCTGGGTGGTGGCCTCATCCGAAACGGAGCGGACAAGGGCACGCGGCGGAGGCGCTGGCCTGGCTCCTACGGATTTGATCCGTGGCCTACGAGGTGGGGTGGTTGCTCGGTGGTTGCTCCGGTGCTGGGGACGGGGTGGTCTCCGGTTGCGCCAGGTGGTCCCGCGTGGTGCTGGCGGTGCGGGGCGGCGGGGAAGTTATCGGGTCATAGTGGGGCGTATCGGCTCGGCCGGAGCAGACTTTTAATCCGTGGGTTCAGGGTTCGAGCCCCTGGGGGCCTACCCACAAAACCCCAGGTCAGAGGCCATTTTCAAGGTCCCCGGCCTGGGTTTTCCTCGTTCCAGGTGTCCGCTGGTTGCTCGAAGCTCGCTCTTTTGTCTCCCCCGTGCCTCCCGCCTCCCGAGCATTTTCGCTCCGCGCTCTTCCGCCGGGGCGCCGTCATGTCGTTCCCGCCCCGGGTCCGCGCACACCCGCCAACGCCCCGCTGGGCGCCCGTGTGCCGTGTCTGTCCCCTTGGCGGCGTGCTCGGGCCGAGGGTGCCTGCGGCCGGTTGCGGCCAGCGGGTGGTGGCAGGGGTATGAGCGGGTAGAGGAGTGATGAGCTGCGGGCGACCTCTTCGGGGCGGGACGTGTACACCGAATCTGGTTCGGGTCTGGAAATCCCGTGTTGCGTGCAGAGCATTCTCGCTGTTCAGGGGCTTGTTTGGGCGAAAAGAGGCCTGGGTCACAGGTTGGAGTGTGCTCAGGAAGGTGGTCGCGTGCAGAAGCGGTGTATCGTCGCAGGTCACGACCCCTGAAAACGGGGAAGGGTTCCGCAGGCCTATAAAGCCCGTAGGGCATGGAAACCCGAATGGATCACTCCGGCTGCGCTCTCAGGTTGTGTGTTCCGCAGGCCTATAAAGCCCGTAGGGCATGGAAACTGCACGTCTTTGTGTCGTCCTTCTTGGTTAGCGTTCCGCAGGCCTATAAAGCCCGTAGGGCATGGAAACCGAGGTTGTGGAGCCTCTCCACCATCTGCTCCTCGTTCCGCAGGCCTATAAAGCCCGTAGGGCATGGAAACCAGTTTCAGTCTCCCTGTCTGCCGTTCGGGCAGTTGCACGTTCCGCAGGCCTATAAAGACCGTGGGAAATGAAATGGCGAATACTGCCAATACGCAGGCCGGGGCGGGAGGTTGGTCCTCCTGCCCCGGCCTTGTGATGGTGGCGTGTGAGGTCAGTTTGCGGTCGGGGTGCGCTTGGCGGTGAACATCGCGGCGGTGGCCTCGGCCGCTGCCTTGGCGACGTCGGGGAACACGGTCTGGTAGGTGTCCTGGGTGAAGTGGGTGGTGGCGTGGCCGAGTTCGGCGGAGACCACCTTGACGTCGACGCCGGCGGCCAGGGCGGTGGAGGCGGCTCCGTGGCGTAGCCCGTGCAGTCCGATCGGTGGCAGGTCCGCCGCCTTGCCGATGCGGTTGAACCAGTCGGTGACCTCTGCCGGATGCCAGCCTTCACCGTTCTGGCGGGTGAACACCAGTCCGCTGTTCACCCAGTCCTTTCCGGCGGCGAGTTTGGCCTCCAACTGGTGGCGTCGCCACCGCTTCAACACCCGCGCCGTCGTGGCATCCAAGGTGATGGTGCGCGAACCCGCGTCGCTTTTCGGAGTACTCGTAATCGTCCTCCATCCCACCTGCACGATTTGGGTGGTGATGTCGATCTGCCCGTCGGTGAGCCGCACGTTCCGCCACGGTAGACCAACTGCTTCGCCGCGTCGGAGCCCTTTGATGGCGATGAGGTGGAACAGGGCGTAGAGCCAGGGGTATTTGCGGGCGTGGGTGAGAAACGCGGTGGTCTGGTCGGGTGTCCATACCATGACCTCACCCGGAACGGTGCCGTCCTTGTGCCATTTCGCGATCCGGTCGGCGGTCCACACCAGGGGCTTTTTCCTGGGGCAGGACGGCAACCGGGCGTGGGAGGCGACGTTCACCGTGACGGGTAGTTCGGGTGAGCGGACGGCGTCGGACAGGGCGCTGCGCAGGGTGGCGCGGATGCGGTGCTTGGTGGACAGCGAGGTGACCCTTTTTCCTTTGGCCTGGGCGCGCACCTGCGGGTCGGCGGATTCGCGGCATTCCAGGACGTGTTCGTTGTTCTCCTCGATCGTGGCGAACATGGCCTCGATGTGGCGGGCTTGGAGCTTGTTCAACGGCAGGTGCCCCAGGTGGGGGATGAGGTGGTTGCGCAGGTGCCCGGCGTAGGAGGCGCGGGTGCCCTCGGCCAGCCCGGGTTTGCCGCCCAGCCACTCGGTCAACCACTCCGCGAGGGTGGGGACGGTGGTGCGGACGTCCACGCCGAGGTTGATCCGCCGCTTGACCTCCTCGACCTCAGGTAGGGGTGTGCGGGCGCGCAGGGCGGTCTGGATGAGGTCGGCGACCCTGATCAGGGTTTCGGGTTCGTCCTGGTGGGCGGTTTCGAGCAGGATCTTGATGTGGGCGAGTTCGCCCAAGGCGTCCTCCTGGGATGCCAGGCCGATCTTGCGGGCCTGGCGGCGTTTGCCGTCGGCGGTGGGCGGGAGTTCGATCTGGTAGCCCCATCGGCCGTGGGTGGAGCTCCAGGTGCCGTTGCGGCGGCGCAGCTTGGGGCAGCGCGCTCCGACGGGGGTGCGGGTGTCGGGGTGGCGGCAGGTGCAGCGTTTGAAGGTGGAGCCTTCGCGTACGGTGCTCACCGGTCCTCGTTCTCCTTTGGGGTGGTGGTGCGCGCACCGCATCCACAGGCTGTGGGCAGGCCGAGACGAACTTCGACCACGTGCAAAGGTGAGCGCGAGCCCATGAGCAGACCTTTCGCCAGTGCGGGTCATCGGACACCCGAACCTTGACGAACGCCCTGCTCAGAGCACTTTCACGCCGGACTCAGACCACACTCACGGCGCACTCAAAGGCCGCTCAGAAGGTAAAGAATCCACCAGGTGCCATCCGGTGGAAGATGCGGAAAGCCCTGCTTTCAAGGGCTGGTGACGCCTTGTGAGCAGGGCTCTGAGAACCACGAAGAGATTTGGTGGGCAGATGGCGGCTGTGGTGCCGCAGCTACGTGTCTGAGCGCTTGTCCCAGTACCGGCTGAGCATTTCTCCGGGCCAGGAGGGCTGGTTGATCTCTTCGCCGGGTACTTCGTAGGCCTGGAACATGGACGGCGGAAAGCGGTTCGCGCGCAGCAGATCGGCGAACGACAGTGCGTTCTTCTGCGCCAGGGGCCTCGCCCCGTTGGCAAAGAGCAGTGTGACCCGTTCCCAGTTGCTCACTCAAGACTCCTTCGTTTTCTGAGGTCGACGGACTCGTCGGTCTAGAAGTGAGCGGTCAGGGCGGAGCAGGACAGCGTCTCCTCCACCCGGGGCGTGGTCATCCGGTCCATGCCGACCTGCGGCAGGGTGAGCGTCATGATCCTGCCGAGGTCGGCGATGGTGAGCTGCGTCGTACGGTCGGTGGACGTCGTGAGACTGGCCTTGTTGCTCATGTGCGCCTTTCCGTGGGGTCGTCACCATCGCGATGACCGGGACCGGTCACCGGTCCGCCGCCCAGCGGGGTTCGTACCGCGAACGGTGACCGGAGTCAGCAGTGTCGCGCGAACCGGGACACCGACCTATGCGCACACGCATAATCTCGCCGTTCGATTTATGCGCGGTGTTCGAAAAACCCGGTATGGCCAGTGCATAGGGATGTAGGGCTTTGGGTGCGGATGCCTCGATCGGCTGCTGGTTCTACGCTGAACACCGAGAGCCCGTGCACGTCAGGTCTGGAAAGAGCAGGAGAGCATGATTCGCTCAGTGGTGTTCGACGTCGGAGAAACCCTCATTGACGACACCCGGGAGTGGGCGCGATGGGCCGACTGGCTGAACGTTCCCCTGCACACCTTCTCCGCCGTCCTGGGTGCTGTGACGGCCGAGGGGCGCAACAACGCGGAGACCTTCGACTACTTCCGTCCAGGCTTCGACCTGGCCGAGGAGCGCCAACGGCGTGAGGACGCGGGACGTGGGGAACTCATCGAGGACGTGGACCTGTACCCCGACGTTCGGCCCGGACTACAGGCCCTGCGGGACGCCGGACTCTGGGTGGGGATCGCGGGAAATCAGACCGCCCGTGCCGGAGAGCTCCTCCGACAGCTGGACCTTCCCGTCGATGCCATCGCCACATCCGGGGAGTGGGGGGTGGCCAAACCCGACCCCGGCTTCTTCGACCGTGTCATCGCCATGGCTCCCGGGGAACCGCAGGAGATCGTGTACGTGGGCGACCACCGCGACAACGACGTTCTCCCCGCCCGTGAAGCGGGGCTGCGGCCGGCGCTGATCCGTCGCGGCCCCTGGGGATACCTGTGGGCGGACGAGCCCCAGGTGCGCGCGCACGCGGACTGGGTCATCGACTCGATCAAGGAACTGCCGGGCCTGCTCACCGCAAGGGACTGACCCCGGTCTGAGCGACGAACTCACGAGCCTGCGCCTGGGCCCGGCCGGACGACAGCAGCAGTCCGGACAGCGCTCGCACGTGGGGATTGAGCCGTGTGTGCTCCGGGGCTCTCTGCCATGCGGCCCGCAGGTTGGCCAAGGCCACCTCCTGGCGTCCGAGGAGGTGGTGGGCACGGGCCACGTCGATGAAGTAGTGCGAAGCCCGCTCAGCGGGAAGCTCCAGGGGCGGAGTCCAACCCACGGCAGCGTGGAGGGCCTGGTCGGGGTCCTCGCATTCCAAGGCCAGGGTGACCTGGTGGATGCGCACGGAGGCGCTACCGAAGGCCGTGCCGGTGTAGACCGCCTCCCGGGTGTGCTCGGCGGCGAGGCGCGCTTGTGCCAGGTGAGGCACGGCCTGCCGGGGATTGTGGTCTCTTGCTGCGAACACGGCGGCGCGCATGTGCAGGGACCCGTAGGCCGCCCATGAGCGCGCGTCCGAGGGCGTCAGGTTCTCGGCTGCGCGTTCGAGTAGGCGGCGTCCGGCTTCATGCTCCCCGGAGCAGAAGAAGGTCTCCCCGCGCACGTAGGTGGCGGCGGCCCGCGTGACGTCGTCTCCGGTCTGGTCGGCTGCCCACAGGAGCACCTGGATGGTGCGGGCGGAAAGGTGGTGGAGACCGAACTTGTCCGCGATCGCGTCGGCGGCCCTGTACGCCTGGACCAGCAGGCGGGCCGCGTGGGCACGTTCTTGCCCGTGATGGCTCAACAGGGAGCGGCTCAGCTCCGGGAGCAACTCCGGGAGGCGTTTCATCAGGCAGCTGTAGTGGGAGTTTAGGCGGCACCGAATGATGCTGTTGACCTCTCGCTGGAGCTGGCCGAGAGACCGCACCCGCCCGTCGTCGGGGAGGTCGTACCTGTTGACGAGGGATTCCAGCAGCGCGATGCCCCGCTTCCAGTCGACATCACCGCCTCCGCTTGCGGGCGTCGGCTGCTCGGGCTCGGCGAGGGAGCGAGGTGCTTCGTCGGCCGGGAGCGGGTCCAGGGCTCCGAGCCCTTGGAGAGCCTCGTGAATCTTGCGTCGGTCGCTGAGTCCTTTGCCTGCTTCAGCGCGCGTGATGGTGCTTTGGGCGACCCCGCACATCCTGGCCAGGGCCTCCTGGGACAGGTTCTTGACCCGTCGGCGCAGAAAACGGATCACCCGCTGGGCGTCACGTTCCCGGACGGCGTCCACCATCTCCGGATCCCGCCATACCCACGAGGGGATGCACTGACAGGACCCATGGTGGGCGCCGCGGTCTCGCCCGCAGTTTCCACAACGCATCGAGGGGTTCCTCCGTCACCTGGGGGTGCAACGAGATCACTCCACAGTAACCACGGGGCCGTCTCCGCGTTCGGGTTCTTTCCGAAGCGGAGTGATCTTCTCCGGAGTCTCTGCGCCTTTCGGGAGTGAGAAATCGAACAGCTCGCATAGTTCGAACACCGCGCTTATTCGAGTGCGCGTAGGTTTCTGCCCCGGACGCTCAGAAACTGCTCGGCATGCTCGCAGCGGTTGGGCAGGCGCCGGTGGCAGACCGGGCGTGTCATGGCCTGGCTGGCCGGATGCCGCCGCCTGCACCGCCGCTACCGGCCGACCACTTCCTGGCCTTCGCCGGCATCGCCTGCACATTGATCTGCTATCGCCGACTCGCCAAATGAGATGAGCTCTTATAGGCCTACGGAACAGGTATGTTGATCGCTTTTGCGGTCGTGTTCCTGGGTTTCCATGCCCTACGGGCTTTATAGGCCTACGGAACACCAGAACCCTGGCGGTGGAGGAGGGGCAACCCGTGTTTCCATGCCCTACGGGCTTTATAGGCCTACGGAACCCTTCCCCGTTTTCGGGGATCGTGACCTGTGATGATGCAACCCCTCTGCACGCGGCTGCCCTTCCGGGTGCTCTCCTCCCTGTGTCCGGGGCCACTTTTTGCTTTTGTGGGCTTCTGATCAGCGTAAACGTCCTGCACGCAACGTGGGGTTTTCAATCCCGAATGAGATTCGGTGTACACGTCCCGCCAACCCCGCGATCCCGCAGCCCTTCGAGCACCTCAACCCACACTGCTCCGGCGCAGCCCTCTTGGCCAGAGCCGGAACCGCGTCCGGACCTCCGTTGCCTGGTAGCGGATCGGCTTTCGAGTTCTCGGAGCGATGCGGCCGACCGTTCGCGCCTCAAGATTCCGGTCCTCGGACCAGGTCCATCCATGCCTTTGTTCGTTCGCGGACGTTCTCGTCGGTGATGTACACCTCCCTGCTGTCGACCTGTTTGCCGGTGAGTCGAGTGCTCAGTCCTTGGTCGGCGGGCAGGAACGGGTTGTGGAAGGCGAAGGAGAACAACTCCCACGTTCCTTCGTGCTCGTTCTTGATGAACCGGAACCACAGCGGTGAGGCGCGGCGCAGCTCGTCTCTCTCCCCCTTGTAAGCGGTCACCTTGGCTCCGCCCTTGTAGTTCACCGGGAGCCCCAGGGCTCCGAGAGGGAACCGGTCGTCGGTGCCGTGGATGACCGTTCCGTATTCAGGTGTCTTGATGGGCGGCTTGTAGCCGGGGTCGGGTGATCCGTGCGGCACGCTGGCGCGGAACCTGCGGTACCGCTCCCCGGTCTCGGCGGCCACCGCCTCCCAGTCGTCTGCGGTGAAGTCGGCGAGGACGGCGCTCGTGTTCCCCGCCCCCAGGGTGGGCTGTGGGGCGACCCCCGGGCCATCGGCGCCCTCCGGGACCGGGACCAGACCGGGGAGCAGGTCCGTGCAGGCCTTCAGTGGACCGTCCACCGGTAGGTGGTCCAGTTCCCGGTAGTGGTCGAACCCCGGGGTATCGGGGGAGTCGTCCTGCCAGGGGCCCTCCGGCAGGGGGCCGCCCTTGTGAGTCAGGTGTACGTTGCCGAACCCCTTGCGGGTACGGGCGCCGAATCCGCCGTAGGTGCAGGCCGCCCACAGCGACGCCAGGGCGAGCGAGTCGACCGCCGGGTCTCCGCTGAAGCCGACCTTCAGGGTGAATCGGTGGTTGGGGCGGGTGTGCGGGCGGGTGGTGACCCAGCCCGACTTCCTCTTGGCGGCGTGTCCCTGCCCCAGGAGGTAGGCGACCCATTTCCCGGGTTCGTAGTCCTCGGCCGGGTCTCCCGCGAGGAAGGAGGAGGGCTCGCCCGCCTTGATCATGGCGCGGGCGGTGGGCTGGTTGGCCAGCCGCAACCGCACCGGGGACGCCTCCTCGGTGCTGCCGAACACCTTCTGCTCCGCGCGGGCGAGTGCGGGCACGCCGGAGCCGTACACGGTTCCGGCCAGCGCCCGGAACCAGAAGCGCATCGCGCCGCGCACGGAGGAGACCCGCAGCCCGACGGTCGGGTCGTCGTCGTTGAACAGCGGGGTGGTCACGGTCAGCTGGAAGTCGGTCCAGGCCATGGGCGTACCCGTTCTACCTTTCGTTGCGCCAGCGTCGGTGGGCCAGCGGTGCGGTGATGGGCTGGTCGTCCCACAGGATCTGGGAGAACACTCCGGCGGCCAGGCACCAGAAGGTGGCGGCGGCCAGGATCGCCCAGGGCTCCCCGGGTTGGCGCGGGGGTTCCTGAGGAGGCGCTGCGGTGTCCTCGGTGGGCTCGGGAGTGTCGGCCGTCTCCGGGGCGGGTTCACCCGTCTCCTGACCCGCCCCTTGTTCTTCGCCGGTCCAGGCGGTGGTGAGCCGGGGGCCCTCCTCGGAGAAGACGGGGGCGATGACGGCCATGCCCAGCAGGGCGACGAGGGAGGCGTGTACGAGCCCGGTGAGGGTCACCGACAGGGCCCGTCCCGTGATGCGTGCCAGGGGCCCGGCCGCCGCTCGCAAGCGCTGGGGGAACTGGCCGGAGTTGTGGTTGCGGGCCTCGATGAGGAGGTAGCCGAACGAGACACCGCCCAACAGGGCCAGCAGCGTGGACAGGTCGGGCCCGGGGCGGATGTTCGTCCACCAGTCCGGGTGCAGCGCCACGAGCACGATCAGTCCGACGGCCGCGGCGGCGGGCAGGCGCAGCATGAGCGGCATCGCCCACAGGCGGCCGAACCACAGGGTGCCCGCTCCGATGAGGACATAGGTGGCCGCGGCGAGCCCCAGGCCGATGGTGAGGGGCATGTCCTGGTCGAACAGGGCCCACACGGTGCAGGCGAGCGCCCCGGCCGCGCACACGGCGACCATCGCGAACACCACGGCCTGCCCGGCGGGCGGGTGGGTCCGGCGCAGCCCCAGGGCGATCGCCCATACCCGTCCGGTGGCGAACCTGGGGAGCAGGTGCTGTTCCACGACCTCTTCCAGCAGCGCCCGTTCTGCCGGGGGCACGGCCCGCGCACGCTCCCGGACGGTCCGTTCGTCCCCCGCTGACCCGGGTGCGGACGGGGCGGCCAGCACCAGCGGGTCGCCGGAGAACCCGGTGGCGGGGACGAGCGCCAGCGACCGCACCTCGTCTTCGACGGCCGTGGGCGGAGCGTGGTCGAACAGGGGGATGGACTGGTGCCCGTTGAGGTGGTTCCGCCAGGTCTCCCGGGCCTCCTGTGCCCGGCGGGCGGGTTCGGGCCAGGTGCCGTGTCCGAAGATCCGGTACAGGGCACCGGTGGTGGCGCGCAGGTCCGACCAGACCTGGTCGTCGGGGTGGCGGAAGGGTTCGGACAGGGCCAGGAACCGGGTCCGGGCGGCCAGGGGTGCGAGGTGGCGGTGCTTGCGTGTGTGGGGGGTGTCCCTGTTGAGGTAGTCCCAGAGCAGGTCGGCGCAGGCGGCGAAGACCCGCCACCCTTCCCCGTCCCCCAGCGCGGGGGCGGCGGCCGGTGCGCTGGGCCCGGTGCCCGCCAGCAGTTCGGGCAGCCGGTCCAGGAAGGTGACAGGGCGGTGCAGCAGGACCCGCACCACTTCCGGGTGCTCGTCCCAGCAGGCGGTGAGGGCGTCGTGGGCGCGGGTCAGGCCGGTGCCGTCGCTGTGGGCGTTGGTCAGCTTCAGCAGGGCGGCGGCCAGGACGGGCTCGGACAGGGCGGGTTCGTCGTGGGTGCGGGCGAGGTTCTCCCGGCCCTCGTTGAGGACCGTCCCGAAGCCCCGGCCGAGCCGGTGGGCGAGCCCGCCGAGAAGGGTTTCCGGATCCCGCTCGCCATCCCCGCCCCCACTCTCGGCGGTGGTGTCCACGGTCGTCATCGCTCGTCCACGCGGCGGCCGCGGTGGAGCTCGCGCAGTGCCTCCCCGAAGGGGGTCAGCCGCCAGGTGCGGCCGTCGCTCACCCGGTCGTAGGCGAACCCGCGCAACGGCGCCCCCTGCGGGGGTTCGCCGACCATGCGACCGTCGTCGCCGAACGGTTCCAGCTGCTCGTTCACCGGTTTCGGGGGCAGGGACCGCAGGGGCAGTTCGATGGACCGCAGGCCTGGCGCGAGCTCGTGCAGGGCGAACGCGCGTACCTTGACCGGTCCGCGCAGTCCGCGTAGCGCCTCACCCAGCCCCAGGATGAACGGCAGCGCGGCCTTGAAACCACCGGAGAGGTGGAAGCGGGCGACATCGTCCTCCGGTCGCAGCAGCCGGTCCACACCGCGTCCGATCCGGCCCAGGTCGCGCATCGCCTCGGTGAACTCCTTCTCTCCACCGACGTCCAGGTGGGGCAGACGGGCGATCACGATGTTCCCCCGTTCACGCACGATCCCCTCTTCGGTGGGCTCGTGCAGGTACCGCACCCGGTCCAGGTCGCCTCCGGCCAGGGCCACGGCGTTGAACAGGGACGCGCGCAGCCCCTTGCCGGTGTCGCTGGTGATGAGGATGGCGGTGTCCCGGTCGGGGACCGGTACGCGCTTGGAGGGGAGGTTGTGCGCGGCCAAACTACTGAGTTCGGCACCGGCTTCGGCCGGCCACCGGCCGGGCTCGATCCGGACCAGCAGCTCCTCCAGACGGTCCCGGGCCGCCCCCGACCCCGGGGTGGTCACCTCCGCCAGCCAGGCGGCCTGTGCTTCACGCTCCAGGTCGGCGGTCAGCTCGCTCTTGGGGTCGTGAAGTTCCTTGCGCGCGTCCCAGATGCGTTTGGCCAGGGCCTTGTCGTCTTCCAGCAGGCCCTTACGGTCGTCCGCGCCGCCGCCCCTGAGCCCGGTCAGGCTGTGCTGGAGGTTGTCGAACAGGCTCACCCCGACGGTGATGAGGTGGACGGTGCGGGGCTTCGCGCTCACGGCCGCTTCTCCTTGCCGGTCTTCTTGGCGGGTGCGGGTTTGCAGGTGAAGTAGCCGTATCCGGCAGTGGTCCGTCCGCCGCCGCCGACCTCCTCACCGGCCAGGTCCAGCCACTGCCTGACGGTGTCCAGGTCGGCGGGGCCGGTGCCGAGCAGGTCCACGCACAGCCGCCCGCTCACCGACAGGAACGGCACCGGGACGGGGGCGTGGTGCTCGCCAGGGGGACGCGGCTCCCCGGCGGGGTCGGCGCCGGGCATGGTGTCGGTGTAGTAGGGCTGCTGGTGGGGGGTGATGGTGTCGCTGTGCACCTTCAGCCCGGTCCGGGTGTCGGGCAGTGCGTCCAGGAAGACCACACCGCCCCGCCCCCGGGGACCGGTCCGGGCGGGGGCCTGGAGGGGACGCGGGTCGCCCAGCAGTTCCCGCATCCGCTCGGGGGCGGCCTCTGCCAGGCGCGCCCCTGCGGCGGCCAGGCCCTTGAGGGTGGCTGCGGGGATGACGGGCCACCCGTAGGTGCCGTGCAGGGCCATGCCGCTGTCGAGCACCCCGAACTGCAACCCGAGCCCGGTGGCCAGCCGCCACTCGCAGGTCAGGACCAGCCGGAGCACACACCCCCGAGGGGAGGGCCCGGCGGCGTCGGGGAAGCGCCGTTGGACCGACCTCGGGACCGGGCGCGGGGCGCACCAGCGGTCCAGTAGGGCCTGGCGGCGCTCGGTGACCCGGTTGAGCAGGACCTTGTCGTGCTGGCCTCCCTGGGAGACGGCGGCCCAGTCGTGCAGCGGCCGGTGGGCCTGCCACTTCTTCTTACGACCGCCGGTCGCCTCGAAGGACAGCCGCCGCAGGACCATCAGGGCGTTGGCGTCGCCGCCCACGTCCTTGCCGCCCGCACGCAACGTGGTGGTCGCCTCGGTCCCGCGGCCCTTCGTCTCGACCTCAACGTGGCGCAGGTGCACCGTGCGGCCCAGCGGCCCGTGCGCGGCTCCCAGGGTGACGGTCTCCTCGGAGGGGTCGTCATAGCCTGCTCCCCACCGCTGGTCAGCCATGGTCCCCCTCCACCGTGTTCGGGTCGCTGTCCGCGCCGTCGGTGCCGCCCGTGGTGTTCGCCGGCGGGGCCGGTTCGTGGAGGGCGTCGGCCAGGCGGCTGAGCCAGGTCGCCAGGGCGTCGACCTCGGCACAGGCGCGGGCGTACTGGGCCGGGGTGGCGGAGGACAGCGCCTCCAGGAAGCGTTTGGGGGGCAGGACGGTGCCGTTGCCGCCCAGGAGGCGGCGGTGGCACACGTGCTCGGCGATCTTCACCGCGAGCTGGTGGTAGGCGTACCCCAGCTCCTTGGCCGGGTTCGGGTCGGCTTTGGAGAGCACGAATGCGTAGGTAGCGGCCAGGCCTCCGCCGCGCAGCCGGGAGGGCAGTTGCCGCATCCGGGTGCGCAGGTCCTTGCTCACCCGCCGGCCCAGGATCTTCAGGGCCAGGCCGGACAGCTCTTGGTCCAGGCGTTGGACGCTACTCACCGGGCACCGCCTTCACCAGGCGGGACCACACCAGTCCCTTGCCCAGGGTCTCGTCTCCGCCGATCTGTAGAACCTGCCGGTCCAGCAGGCCTTCGAGGAGTTCGCGGTGGTTCTCGCCGTTGGTGTGGTCGCGCAGGGTCAGCACCGCAGCCAGCACGCTTTCGGCGGGCAGGTACTCGCTGGTGAACGGGCCGTTCTTGACGGTCTTGGTGTCCGGGTCGAGCTGGACGCGGACGGTGTGCTCGGTGCACTCGCGCAGCAGTTGGGCCATCACGTCGGTGCCGACCACGATGAGGTCCTGGCGGAACTTGTCCGCGAACGTCGCGAGGTGGGGCTCGTCACCGATCCCCTCACCGGCGATCAGGTCCGCCCAGGCCGCGGCGGGGTTGGCCGCGCCGTCACGGGCGCGTTTGGTGGGGACCAGGCACGGCCCCAGCACCTGCCCGGAGGTGTCCGCCCAGGCGTCGGTGGCGCACACCCCTTCGGCGGGGTTGACCTGGGGGATGCCGGGCAGGGTCCGGCCGGTGCGGGCGTGGGTGTGCTTGCGGGCCAGACGCCCCAGAGCCACGGGGGAGGTGGCCCACGCGAACCCGTGGTGCAGGGCGGGCACCGGCAGGGCGACCAGCTGCGCGTCACCGACGGTCAGCAGCCCGGCGCTGGGGTTGACCCCGGGGCCGTTCTCCCCTCCCACGGCCCGGCCGAACACCTGGTCCAGGAAGGAGTCGTCCCCGTCGGCGTACCCGCCCCATCCGGAGTCGTAGGCCGCCTGGCGCAGCGCCCCCTTGAGGCTCTGGCCCCACACCAGGGGGTAGCCGGTGGAGCCCTCGCGCTGGATCGGCAGGTCCACCGACCCCTCGGCCTCGGCGCCCCCCGCGTGCAGGGGGGATTCGGTGTACAGGTACAGCAGGTAACTGGTCACGACCACACTCCGGTCAGGACGACACCGAACCCGGCCGTGTCCCAGCGGGGGCGGGCGGCCGGTCCCAGGGCCTGCCCGTGCTGGGAGTGGGCCCAGGTCGTGGCGTCGTCGGGGTCGAGGAATTGCAGCAGGTAGATCGACCCGGGCGGGACCGCCCAGGCCATGGCGCGGGTCCGTTGGAAGTGCTTGTAGTCGCGCACCGGGGACGCGGTGGCCACCGGCAACGGGTCGCCGACCACGGCGGACACCAGCCGGGCATCGTCGGGCAGGGGTGGTACCCACCCGGTGGGCCACACCGCGGGCGTGGCGACGTAGAGCAGGACCTTGCCACCGGGGAAGTCCTCAGGCCGGTCCGGCCACCCGGTGACCCGGGCCGGGGCGAGGTCGGCGAGCCGGGTCAGCCCGCCGAAGCGCACCGGGTCGGCCACCTTCTCCACCGGGCGGTGCCGCCCGGGGCGGGGGGTGAGGTGGACGGCGAACGCCCAGTCCTCCTCCAGCCGCAGGTGGGTGGTCCGGTAGAGCAGGCCGCCCTTGACGGTGCGGGCGTCGGGGTCCAGCCCCACGCCGATGCGCGACTCGGCCGTCACCGGTTCTTCGGCCCGGCCCCACTCGTCCTGGGAGGCGACGTCGCCCGCCTCGACCAGGGTGCCGTGCAGGTAGGACTCCATGACGTTACCGGGGAGGAGGCCGCTGAGCGGGTCGGCTTCTTCCACCCCCTCGGGCAGGGAGAGCGGTACCAGGTCCGGCTGGCCGCAGGCCTGGAGGTCGGTCCTGATACGGACATCGTCGTCTTCGCCGCCTTCACGGTCCGTCCCATCGTCCTCCGCCTGGGGGTGGCGCAGCCGCCACACGTCCGCGGCGTCGGGTTCGGTGACCAGGTCCAGCGGGGTCGGGAAGTAGGGGCTCCACGCCGTACCGTCCCGGTGGGCGACAAAGGGACCGCGCAGGCTCTCCGGCTCCCCGCCCAGGGCGGCGGCCAGGGCCCCGGCCGCCGTGGAGGGCCAGGGGCGCACGCTGTGCGCGACCCCTCCGGCCCCGGCGTCGAAGGAGCGTCCGTCGCGGACCTGCACCGTGTCGTGCGGGTCCAGCGTCACCCACACCCCCAAGGCGCCCGGGTTCTTGGTGGTGGTCATGACGCCTCCTGGCGTAGGAACAGGGCGATCCGCACGGCGTCCTCATCCACCAGCCGCCCGGCGGGGGACAGGTGCTCCAGGTGGGCGGCGGCATGGCGCGAGAACCCCTCCAGCAGAGCCCGGTCCGCCTCCCCGGGGCGACCCTCGGAGCCCGGGCCCAGGGCGGTATGGCGCAGGATCAGGCGGCGGATCTCCGCCCGGGCCACCTGGGGCGGGAGCACGTCCTGGTCCCGGGTGCGCAGTTCCGCATCGCCGCCGTCCAGGTGCGCCGCCTCGGCGGCCAGGTCTCCCAGCAGCCCGGGGGAGAGCCGGACACGGGCGTAATCCCCGCGGGGCAGGAACACGCGCAAGGCCTCGTCGGGGGCGGGATCTGCCGACCAGGGCAGAACACAGTGGGCATGGGCCCCGCTGTGGCGGACGAACCCCACCCCCAGGGCGTGTTTGCCCGGCCGCTCCTTGGCCAGGTCCAACAGGTCCCGGGCCCGGCCCAGGGCTTGGCCGAGGGAGGAGTCGTGGTGGAAGAACAGCAACCCGGTACTGGCGGTGGGCAGCTCCGGTGGGATGGTCTTCTGACAGGCGCGTGCCGCCTCCAGCGCCGCCGCGGCCGGCACCAGGGCGAGAAGGTCGTCGCCACCGGCGTAGACCACGACCCCGCCCGCGGCGGTGATGGCGGCGCGCTGGTCGGCGGCCACCCGGGAGAGCAGCCGGGAGATGTCGGCGTGGGACTCCTCGGCGACCTCCAGCGGTTCCCGGTCCGGGTGGGTCCGCCGCCCCGACAAGTGGCGGCCCATGGAGTCCAGGTCCTGGACCAGCACCGCCAGGTGCGGAGACAGGGGGTCCACCCCGTGCCGGGCCATGACCTTCGCCAACCGGTGGGCGGCCTCCCAGCCGTCGCGGACGGTGCGTGCGAACTCCGCATCGGCCCGGTCGCGTTTGAACTCGCGGGCCAGGGCGTCCAGGTGCCAGGAGGCCGGGAACACCCACCGGCTCCCGCGCCCGCGCACCCAGTCGGCCTCCTCGGAATCGGCGACGTGTGGCAGGTGCTCCAGCGGGCGTTCGCCCACCGGGTCATCGCCCAGCTCCTCCGCGCACAGGTGCAGGTCTGCGACCGCATCCTCGATGTCCGGGTCCGCCGCCCACAGGCGCAGGACCTCGGCCCGGTAGGGGGAGGAGGCCAGGGCGTTGGTGGAGGCGAAACCGGACGAGCGGCCCGTGCGGGTCTTGCGGTGCCACAGGCGCTTGACCCAGTTGGCGACGGCCAGTTTCTCGTCCGCCATGTGCTTCATGCGCTGGGTGACCACAGCGGGGGCAGGCGCGGACCGCCACCGGGGGGAGAGGGTGCACAGCTCCTCCGGCTCGTCCCAGGGCTGGGCGAAGTCGCGCACCGTCTTGCGCTCGGCCAGCGTCCGCTGGGCCTCGCGCCACTGGTCGGGGTAGGGGCCGACGGCGGCCGGGACACTCACCCACTGCACCACCGGCCACCCGGGGACGGCGTGCATCGGCTGGTCGAAGACCTCGGCGACCCAACCCTCCCACACCGCCGTCAGACGCTCTGCGGTGGCGGAGGCCGCAGGGGAACCCTGCCCGGCGGGGACCAGTGCCACGACCCGGTTCGGCATCCCGTCATCGGCACCGCGCACCCTGCCCTCGCTCAGGGAGGGGAAGACGATTCTCGCCTGGTGGGCGTGGTGCAGGTGCCGGACCGTCTCCGCGGCTAGGTGGGCGACGATCTGGCTGGCCGAGCGCAGGTCGACGGTGGTGCGGGACTCGGTGATGAACCGTTGCACCCCGGACAGGGCGACGACGACCAGGTCGCGGGGATCGCTGGGATCGCGGGGGGCATGTCCGCTCATCCGGCTCCGTTTCGTGTTCGGTCGGTGGTGCGGCTGGGGTGCGGGGGGCTCGTGTTCTTTTCTCGGACACCGGCGTCGCCGGGATCGGCGACGGTGACGGAATGCTGGAGGCGGACGTGCACGTGACCGAATCCGTGGGTGGTCTGGGCACCGGTACCGGCGAAGGAGGCGAAGGACCACAGGGCAGCGAAGGCACGCCGTGCGGAGAGGGAGGGGCGCCCGCTCAACCCGAACGTGGCGCTGCCGACGAACCCGACCCGCTGGGCGGGGCCCTGTCCGCAGACCTCGGTGCGGGTGTCGTGCCGGGCCAGGTGTACCGACTCCAGGACCCCGGTGACCGCGGCGGCTGGCAGGGGCAGCGGGCTCAGCGCCGCCCAGCGGCGGGCCAGCCCGGCCAGGAGGAGATCGGGATCGGGCAGGGGGACCTGGCGGCCGGAGCGCTTCACGTAGGTGGGGGTCCGGAACTCCATGTGAGCCTTGATCGCGGGGGGACAGGCCGCGAGGCGGGCGTAGGGCTCGGCGCGGTGGCCGACCGGTGAGCAGTGGAAGGTGCGCGACCCCAGGCGCAGCGCGGTACCGGCTGGAACAGCGAGGCGTTCGAGGGGGCGGGAGTCGTCCAGGAGGCCCAGGACGAGTCGGCCGCTGTTAAGGGCCGCGGTGAAGGGCTTGGTGGGGGCGGTGTGGTCGGTGGTGGGGGTTTCCAGCATGTGGCAGGCGAGGGCGTGCAGGTGGCGCGGGTCGACCGGAGCGGGGGGTGGGGGTGTGAGGGTGAGTGTCCACTGTGTGGGCACGCGGCCTCCGGGACGGGTGTCGTGGAGTGTCAGGGTGCGCGGTGCGGTGCCGCCTTGCGGGCAGCAAGGTAGCAGCGTTGGTGGTGGTGTGTCCGGGAAACGGGGAAGTGTGTCCGGTAGCGGCAAGTGGGGTGGTTGACGGTCGGGGATCGGGTAGGGATGGTGAAAGGTGTCACTGACTCCGGCTGAGGGACAGGGGCGTGTGCACAGAATCTCGTTCGGGTTCGAAAACCCCGAGTTGCGCGCACGGTGTTATTGCTGGTCGGAGGCTCGCAGGCGTGAAAAGTGGCGCGGGTCACGGGCTGAAAGGTGTTGGAGAGAGGTGTCGCGTGCAGAGGGGTTACATCATCGCAGTTCATCACCCCTGAAAACAGGCAAGGGTCCGGCAGGCCTATAAAGCCCGTAGGGCATGGAAACAAGCTCCACCGCCATGCCCATGCGAGGCAGGCACGTCCGGCAGGCCTATAAAGCCCGTAGAGCATGGAAACCGTTGTCTCGGCGCCACCTCCGCCAGGGTTCTGGTCGATCCAGTAGGCCTATAAAGCCCGTGGGGCATGGAAACTCAGCGCTGAGCCGGCTCGACCTCCAGGATGTTTTTCCGGTAGATCTATAAAGCCCGTAGGGCATGGAAACTACGGCCAGGCGGCATCTCTACCGCCAATGCTCGTTATGCCTGGTTCGGGTCGAAATTCCTTGGCTGCCGGGAGGGCATCGTGGGTGATCTGCTGCGTCGTGTCGCGGACAGCGAGCGGCTTTTCGCCGCGTGGAACGAGGTCCGGGACAACGACCTCGAGGACGGGGTGAAGTCGGAGCAGGTCCGCGAGTTCGAGCGCGGTGCCCTGCGGAACCTGACGGAGCTGAGCGAGCAACTGGCTGCCGGTGAGTACACGCCTGGGCCGGTGGTCGCGATCGAGGTCCCCAAGTCCTCGGGTGGGACCCGGCTGCTCGCGATCCCCGCGGTGCGGGACCGCATCGTGGAGCGGGCCGTGCTGGAGGTGGTCGAACCGTTCCTGGACCCGGTGCTGTCCCCGTGGAGCTTCGCCTACCGGTCCGGGCTGGGAGTCAATGACGCGATCCGGGCTCTCACCCGGGCACGGGAGGCCGGGGCGCGGTGGGTGGTGCGCGCCGACATCGAGGACTGCTTCGAGCGCATCCCCCGGTGGCCGGTGATCACCCGGGTCAGAGAGCTGGTGCCCGACGCGGAGCTGTGCCTGCTCCTCCAGCACCTGGTCTCCCGGGACGCCACCGGCCCGGCCGCAGGGCGGGTGCGGGCAGGCCGCCGCCAGGGGCGGGGGTTGCACCAGGGCAGTGCGCTGTCCCCGGCGCTCACCAACCTGTACCTGGACGCCTTCGACAAGGTCATGCTCGAACGCGGCCTGCAGGTGTTGCGGTACACCGATGACTTCGCGATCCCCGCCGACTCCCGGGCCGATGCGGAGAACGCCTTGGTGGTGGCAGGGGAGATGCTGGACGAGTGGGGGTTGGAGCTCAACACCGACAAGTCGCGGATCGTGTCCTTCGACGAAGGGGTGGTGTTCCTGGGGCGGACGGTCGGTGCCGTGCACGGTGCGGTGGAGGAGGATCGGGTCCGCCCGTTGGAGGCCACCGTCTACGTCACCACCCCGGGTGCTCTGGTGCGCAGTCGCGGGGACCGGGTGCGGATCGAGCACGGCGAGGAGGTGTTGTTGTCGGTCAACCTCAAGCGGGTCCGCCAGGTCGTGGGGGTCGGGCGGGTCGGGTACAGCACCCCGTTCCTGCACCGGGCGCTGCGCCAGGGGGTGGAACTGGTGCTGTTGGACGACCTGGGCCGGTTCCAGGGCAGGCTCTCGCGGGCGTTGGGCGGGGACGTGCATGTACGGGCGGCCCAGTACGAGACGGCGTTGGACGGGACCCGGGCGATGGAGTTCGCCCGGGGGTTCGTGGTCGGCAAGATCACCAACCTGCGCACCGCGGTGCTGCGGGCCTCCCGGGCCACCAGCGCCCCTGATGAAGCCGCCCAGGACGCTTCGACCACGGCCGAGCGGCTCATCCAGGCCCGGTCCGGGGCGATGGAGGCCACAGGGTTGGCGGAGCTGATGGGGCACGAGGGTGCGGCCTCACGGGACTACTTCGCCTGCTGGGGGCGGATGTTCCCACCAGTGTGGGGGTTCACCCATCGGCGGCGTCCGCCTCCGGATCCGGTCAACGCGATGCTGTCCTTCGGGTACACCCTGTTGCTGAACGACGCGGTGGTGGCCTGCCACGTCGCCGGTCTGGACCCTGAGGGCGGGTACCTGCACTCCTTGGCACAGGGTCGGGCGAGTCTGGCGTTGGACCTGATCGAGGAGTTCCGGCCGGTGGTCGTGGACTCGGTCGTCACCGCTCTGGTGTTGGGCGGCAAGGTCGCCCCGGAGGGGTTCGACCACCCGCTGGATGAGGCGAAGGGGTGCCGGATGTCGCCGGAGACGTTGAAGGTGTTCCTGGGCGCGTATGAGAAGCGGATGCTGACGTTGTTCCGGCATTCGGGGATGGGCTGTCGGGTGTCGTACCGGACGGCGCTGACCGCCCAAGCCCGGGTGTTAGCCGACGTGCTGGCAGGTCGTGCAGACGCTTATGAGCCCGTGGTGTGGCGGTGATGCGGGGTGGGAGAGCATCCTCAGCGACGCCGGTTCTACCTGGTGTGTTACGACGTGGCTGATGACGATCGCCGACAGGCGGTGTCGGAGTTGCTGGCGGGGTACGGGCCGCGGGTGCAGTACAGCGTGTTCGAGGTCGCCATGCCTTCTCCGCATGTGTTCGAGGAGTTGCGTACGGCTCTGGTGGGGGTGATCGATGGTGAGGAGGATCAGGTGCGGGTGTATCTGTTGCGGGTTCCGGATCTGGACAAGGTGACGGTGTTGGGGGAGCGTAGGTTGGAGGAACGGGAGGACTTCTGGATCGTGTGACCGGGTCGTGTACACCGAATCTGGTTCGGGTGCGAAAACCCCATGTTGCGTGCAGAGTGTTCGTGCTGGTCAGAGGCTCCCGGATGCAAAAAGTGGTCTGGGTCACGGGTCAGGCGGCACTGAAGAGGGTGGTCGCGTGCAGAGGGGGTGTATCGTCGCAGGTCACGACCCCTGAAAACGGGGAAGGGTTCCATGGGCCTATAAAGCCCGTAGGGCATGGAAACGGGCGCCGTTATGGCGCTGGTCCAGTCAAGCTCACGTTCCATGGGCCTATAAAGCCCGTAGGGCATGGAAACAAGTTGTGCATCACCGGCCCGTTGTAGCCGTGTTGCAGTTCCGCAGACCTATAAAGCCCGTAGGGTATTCAGACGTTTTTCAACGGGCCCTTGGTTGCCCTGGATTGCTTCCGTCAGCCCACGGATTTGGCCCGAGACTCGGGACATAGCGCAGTTGCTCGGTGGTTGCTCCGGTGCTGGGGGCGGGGCGGTCTTTGGTGGTCCCGGATGGTCCTGTGTGGTGCCAGCACTGCGGGGTGGTGCGGGAGCTATCGGCGCATAGTGGGGCGTATTGGCGCGGCCGGAGCGGACTTTTAATCCGTGGGTTCAGGGTTCGAGCCCCTGGGGGCCTACCCACAAAACCCCAGGCCAGAGGTCTTTTCCAAGGTCTCGGTCCTGGGTTCTTCTCGTTCCAGGTGCCCGCTGGTTGCTCGAAGCTCGCTCTTTTGTCTCCGCCGTGCCTCCCACCTCCCGAGCATCCTCGCCCCGCGCTCCTCCGCCGGGCACCGCCACGCCGTTACCGCCCCGGCCCCGGACACGAGCCCACGTACGTCCACCAGCGCCCGCTGTGCCACTGGACACCCGTTGGTGGTCCTGGTACGTGATGTGGACGTGCAGGCCCGCTGAACGCCGCACATCACCCCGGCCCGAATCGGTGCCATTGGCGTCCACAGGGGCGGGGCGGGGGCTTTCCCGGTGGGGCCCGCCCCGCCCTACGTGAAGAGGAACTGCCCACTTGGGTATGTCTCTGGATTGCGAAGGGCCCACCCGGACCTGCTTTGACCTGCACTGACGGGCCGAAAGGGGTGGGCCGTTCTAACGAGTTGGTGCGTGATAGCGGGTGAGGCCCCGCTGAAGAGCTGTGGCATGCTCTGGCCGTGGCGATCAAGCTCAACCGCGCGGTCCTGGCCCATCCTTGGTTCACCGGCATCTCGCATCACCACCTGGCCGCGCTCGTCGAGGAACTGGCCCGCCCCTGGGGAGTGGCCGTGGAGGATCATAGGAGCCAGGTCCGGGGCGGGTCGAGGAAACGGGCAGCCGGGGCGGGCGCCCGACACCGCCTGGTCTTCGTGGACCGTCTGGTGGCCACCCTGATCCACCTGCGCCATGACCTGCCGCACGCCGTCCTGGACCTGCTGTTCGATGTGGACCGCTCCACCCTTCCCCCGCACCGTCGGCCAGATCCGCCACCTGTCGGCCGAGCGCAGATGCGCGGTCCCGAACCGCCCGGGAGTACGGTTGCGCACCCTGGAGGACGTGTTCGCCTACGCCCACGCCGAGGGTGTGCAACTGCGGCTGGACGCCACCGAGGTCCAGGTCCGGCGGCCACGCGCGGGCAGGAGCGGCCGGCGGGCGTTCGTCTCGGGCAAGAAGAAGCAGAACACCATGAAGGCCACCGTCGTGGCCGACCACCACGGGCGCACCTTGCGGGGCCGACGCCATGCGCCCGGGGCGGATGCACGACGCCACCGCGGCCCGCCCCGAGGGCATCGACTCCTGCTTCCGGCATTTCCCCGAGGTGGAGGTACTGCTCGACGACGGGTACCTGGGTCTGTGACGTGACCACCCGCATCAGGCCCTGACTCCGCCGCGCAAGCCGAACCGGAGTGCCCTGCCCGAGTTCCACGAGCGGTGGAAGCACCACCGCCACGCGCATTCGGCGGATCGGATCACCGTTGAACATGCCCTGGCCGACCACAAGCGCTGGAAGCAGCTGACGCGCTGGACGCACCGGCGTGAGAACCTCCCGGCCACCTACCGGGCCATTGCCGGGCTGGTCTCCGACCGCACCGCGAACACCTGACCGGCACCGCGGACGGGGCCATCATGCCTCACCCGCTATCACGCACCAACTCGTAAAAGTCCGCTCACGAAGCGCCGGTACGCCCCGCCATGCGCCGATAGACACCTATCGCCCCGCAACGCCGGCACCGTACCGGACCACCCGCCACCGCCGGTGACCCACGTCCTCGGCACCGGCACCGGCACCGGAACGACCACCGAGCACCCTGGTCGGCAGGGCCGGGGAAGCCTGGGCTGCCTTTCAGCGGTCACACGGCTTCCGTGACCGGCCCCGGTGTACGGCGGTCGGCCGGTTCCGGGAATCCCCAGCGGAGCAGGAACAGCCCGAAAGCGATCTCGAAGAGCCCGCCGGGGACGGCGAGGAGGACACCGGAACCGGCAACGGCGAACTCCAGTACCGCGCCGACGGCGAGCAGGGCGTATCCGAGCACACCCCACCAGGCGAACCAGCGAGGCACCCAGCGCTGTGTCGCCAGCGCGCGGCAGAACGGGATGCTGCCCGCGCTGAGCACGAGCATGGCGGCTCCGTACGCGATGTCGTTGCCCACGGCCGCTCCGGAAGCCAGGAACAGCGTGCCAAGGGCGAGCAGGACGGCCTCCAGGGCTCTGGCGGCCAGATAGACCCGGGCGGTGCGTGGTGCGGCTTCCCGCAGGGCACGAAAGGCCGCTATCCCGATCGTCGCCACCGCGGCCGAGTTGAGGAGCATGAGCCCGAGGCCGAGGGGGTTGTCGGCGAAGGCACTGCCGCCACCGTAGAGGAGGAACGCTGCCAGGAAGAGGGCGCCGGCCAGTCGGCCGGCGTTGCGATGTGACACTGGGTGCTCCTGTCGTACTTAGTAAGCTTACAAAGTACGATAGGGTTGGCCGTCCAGACTGTCAACGCTTCCGAACGAGGTCCACCACGTGTCCGAAACCGCACAGGGCCGGGGCTCCCGGAGGCCGGAAGCCCTGGACCGCGACCGTGTACTGGCTTCCGCGGTGGCGCTCGCCGACACCGACGGCCTCGGGGCGGTGACAATGCGGTCGCTGGCGCAGGCGCTGGGCGTGAAACCGATGTCGCTGTACCACTACGTCCGCGGCAAGGAGGACCTGCTGGACGGCATGGTCGACCTCGTGTTCGGCCAGATCGACCTGCCGGAGGTCGACAAGCCCTGGCGGACCGAGATACGTCGGCGTGCCGTCTCGGCACGCACGGTCCTGGCCCGGCACCCGTGGGCACTGGCCCTGATGGACACCCGGACGACACCGGGGCCCGGCACCCTCCGCCACCATGACTCGGTTGTCGGCGTGCTGATGAACAACGGGTTCTCGCCGGCGATGACCGAGCGCGCCTACGTGATCATCGACGCTTATGTCTACGGCTTCGTACTGCAGGAGGCATCGTTGCCCTTCGACGACCAGGGCGATGCCGCCCAAGCGGTGGCGTCGGCCATGGCCGGCTTCGATGGAGGGCTGTACCCGCATCTGGCCGCGTTCGCCAACGGACACCTGATGCGGGCCGACTACGCCTTCGGCGAGCAGTTCGGGCCCGGTCTCGACCTGGTCCTCGATATGGTCGGGGCGCTCGCGGACCCTTAGGGCTGGTCCACGCCGGGTTTCGCAGAGCCGAGCATCCGAACCCTCAAGCCGGGCGGTGCTACGGGGCATCACCCGCGTCGAGAGCCCGCGCACCACCACCCCGGCCTCGGGACCGGACACCCGGCCGGACCTGGTCGAGAGGGCGTTCACCGCGGATGCTCCGAACCGGTTGTGGGTCGCCGACATCACCTACATCCGCACCTTCGCCGGGTGGGTCTACGCCGCGTTCGTGATCGATGTGTTCTCCCGCCGGGTGGTGGGCTGGCAGGTGTCGAAGTCCTTGCGCACCGACCTGGCCCTGGACGCGTTGGAGATGGCGGTCTGGAACCGCCGGCACGTGGGCCGGCGCATCGACGGCCTGGTCCACCACTCCGACCGCGGAGTGCAGGGTGGATTCAACAGCCCGGTGTTGCAACGACCGGTTGAACCTACCCAGTATCTGGCGGTGCGCTACACCCAGCGCCTGGCCGAGGCGGGGGCGGTGGCCTCGGTCGGCACCACCGGCGATTCCCACGACAAGGCCCTGGCCGAGGCGTTCCACTCGCTGTTCAAGGCCGAGCTGATCCGCAACCGGGGCCCGTGGAAGAACCTGGACGAGGTCGAGATCGCGGTGGCCGAGTACGTGGACTGGTTCAACCACCGCCGCCTGCACGGTGGGATCGGTCTGGTCCCGCCGGCGGAGTTCGAGGACGACTTCTACGGGCGGCGGGCCGGGTCAACCGAAGGCGAAGCGTTGGTTCCGAGCCTCCAATAAACCCGGCACGAAACAGCCTGACGTGTCCGTGTGCCCCCGAACTCGTCCACGTAGCCACTGGCCCAGGTGAGACGAGGCCGGGACGACGTGGAACCTTCGCGCGGTGGCACCTGAGCTCAGGGGGAGGGCGTGCTGAACCGCTGTGTGCCCAAGGTGGCGAGCAGGTCGAGCTTGTTTCGCGCGTCGGTGTGCGGCCGAGGTGTGTAGATGAC
Organism: Nocardiopsis lambiniae; assembly: GCF_031845465.1. NCBI lineage: Bacteria > Bacillati > Actinomycetota > Actinomycetes > Streptosporangiales > Nocardiopsidaceae > Nocardiopsis > Nocardiopsis lambiniae. The sequence continues at coordinate 252,069 of NZ_JAVREP010000001.1, forward strand.
GATGTGCAGGTGGGCGCCATCGGTGGTCAGGGTGTCGGAGTCCAGCTCGATCTCTCCGACCTCGGGGTGCAGGACGGTCTTGCGGCCACTGCGGTGCTCGGCGACGGACCCCGAGGACCACAGGTCCGCGAACCGGGGCAGGGTGTTCAGCCGTGCGAGGAGCGCGGCCAGCTCCGGGTCGTCGGGGTAGCGGCCCGACGCCGATCGCAGGTCTGCCACCAGGGACGTCTCGAACGCGGCCTGGTCGGCCAAGCGGATGCGGCTCCGGTCGTGGTCGTTCCCGAACTGCATCAGCAGGAGGTTGCGCCGCTCGGTGGGGATCTGTTCGGGGTCGCCGAACGCTGCCGCGAAGAGGCGGTTCCAGTGGAGGAGGTTCCATGTCGCGTCAAAGACCGACAGCGGTTGGGCGTCGAGGCGTTCCAGGATCCGGTGGACGCTGTGCGGGATGAGCTGCGGCACCCGCCGGTGGACCACCGGGTGGCCAGCCAACCGCATCAGGTGGGCCCTCTCGTCATCGGTGAGCTGGAGTGCGCGGGCCAGGGACAGGCACACCTGCGCTGAGGGAGTCGCCATCCGCCCTTGCTCCAGCCGCACGACGTATTCCACGGAGATCCCGGCAGCGACCGCGAGCTCCTCACGGCGCAGACCGGGGGTGCGCCCGGGCGTGGTGCGGGCCAGCCCGGCCGTTGCCGGGTCCGTGCGCTCTCGCCACGCCCGCAGGGCTCTGCCGAGTTCGTTCATGTCCACCAGTATCACCCGCCGAAGTCGGAACAGACTGGTACGGGCTATACCAGGATGTTCCGTGGCTCCCGGCCTGTGGGAACGGCGGGGAGGATCGGTGTCATGAACGAAAACGCAAGTGGGCAACTCGTAGTGGTCACCGGATCCTCGACCGGGATCGGCCTCGCCACGGCCTCGCGGCTCGCGGCTGCGGGGTTCCACGTCCTGGCCGGGGTGCGCCGCCAAGCCGACGCGGAACGCGTCTCGGGGCCGCGGATCGAGCCGGTCATCCTCGATGTGACCGATGAGCAGCACCTGGCCCGGCTGCGCGAGCGCGTGGAGAACGACCCGTCCGGCAGGCCGCTGCGAGCGGTCGTCAACAACGCGGGCATCGCGATCAACGCGCCCGTGGAGGCCCTGAGCCTGGCGGACTGGCGTCGCCAGTTCGAGGTCACCGTGTTCGGGCAGGTCGCCGTCATCCAGGCTCTCCTGCCGTCCCTGCTCTCCTCCCGGGGCCGCGTCGTGAACATCGGCTCGGTGGGCAGCAGGGTGGCCATGCCGAGTTTCGGAGCCTACTCCGGCGCGAAGTACGCGATGGACGCGGTGAGTGACGCGCTCCGCCGTGAGGTCGCCTCCCTGGGGGTGAAGGTAGTGATCGTCACTCCGGGCGCGGTCAAGACCAGCCTCACCGAACGAGGGCTGGAGGAGGCCGACCGGGTGGCCGCGACAATGACCGAGCAGCAGAGGAGCCGCTACGGCCCGCTGATGCGGGCCTACAGGGAGACGGTCCAGGGGTGGGCTCGCGACGGTGCCGAGCCCGCCGCGGTCGCTGCGGTCGTGGAGACCGCGATCACTGCGGGCAGGCCCCGTACCCGCTACACCGTCGGCCGTGACGCGGGTTTCATGGTGCCGGTCTCCCGCCTGGTCCCGGACCGGGTCCTGGACCAGATGGTCCTGGGCCAGATGAAGCTCCCACGCCGCTGAACCGATTCCCGTGCCCCTTGCCCTTCCCCGACCCGCCACCGGGCTACGGCTACGCCCACCGCGAGGCCCGCGGTTGTCGAATGGTAGATCACGGGGCACCCCCGGCGCTGGTGCGGCAGGCCCCGCGCCTGGACCGCTGCCCGCTTACCAGCCCATTGCCGCTTTCCCCTGTGCCAGGCGCAACAGACTCATCCGGATCACCGCGGCAGCCAGATCGCCGGTGAAGCGGGCGTCCGCGCGCCCGCCCAGAGCCATGGCCAACTGCGTCAGCAACTCGGTCAAGTGCGAGGTCTGGCTGGCGTAGCGGCGGGTCAGGCCCGGGATCTGCTCGGCGAAAATCTTCTGCTGGCAGGTGTTCTGGTCGCAGAAGAACCGGCGCACCTGCAGGTAGATAAGGGTTTCTTGGGTGGAGACGGGGGTGGCGGGACGTTCCCCCCGAGTAGTGGACATCTCCGACACTGAAAACACAAGGAGGAGTCCACACCCATGGCCATGAAGCACTACCCGGCCGAGTTCAAAGCCGACCCCGTCGCGCTCTACCGCCCCCGCCCTGGAGCCACCATCGCGCAGATCGCCGCCGAACTCGGCCTCAACCGCGAACCTCTGCGCAACTGGATCCGCAGAGACGACCAGGCCCGCCCCGCCACCGCCACCGCACCCGCCCGGGGCCGCACCCCGGGCATTCCCCCGCGAGTGGGGTCACCTCGATCTCGCCCCTGTGGTTCGACGAGCGGGACGAGATCGAGGCGTCTCTGAACGCCGCCGGGTTCGAGGCCGACGAGGTCTTGGACGTGCCGGACCGGCCGGGCCCCGAACCCGGCGGCGCGGCCCGCGGGTCCTGATACGGGTTCAGGAGATGGCGCGGAAGAAGGTGCGGATGTCGTTCGCGAGCAGCTCCGTCTCCTCCATCGCGGGGAAGTGACCGCCCTCGGTGAACTCGCTCCAGTGGCCGATCGCCTTCCACGGGTCCACCGCGCGGCGGATGAGCGGGTGGGTGTCGAACACGGCCCATCCGGACGGCACGTCGGAGGCCATGACCAAGTCGATTCCTGAGTGCTCGGACTCGTAGTAGAACTGCGCGCTCGACGCGCCGCTGCGGGTGAACCAGTACAGGCTGATGTTCGTGAGGAGCTGGTCGCGGCCGACCGACTCGTCCGGTGTCCGGTGGTCGCCGTCGGCCCTGGTCTTGAACTTCTCGGCGATCCACGCGAGCTGACCGACCGGCGAGTCGGTGAGCGCCGCGCCGATCGTGTCGGGACGGTGGTCCTGCATCGCGAGATACCCGCGCTCGGCCGCGTCCTCGGTGCGCACCGCCTCGATCTGGGCGTTCTCTTCGTCGGACAGACCGTCTGGGTAGGGGAACTTGTCGCCGAGCAACCCGAGCAACCGGGGGTCGCTGCCGATGTGCGTGCCGATGACGCGCTCCGGGTAGAGCGCCGCGAGCCGGCCGGTGGTGCCCGCACCGATGTCGGTACCGTGGGCCGCGAACCTCTCGTAACCCAGACGCGTCATGATCTCGGCGTAGGCATCCGTCGTCCGCGCCAGCTCCCAGCCGGTCCCCGACAACGGGGTGGAGAACCCGAAGCCGGGCAGCGCCGGGATGACCACGTGGAACGCATCGGTCAGCAGCGGGATGAGCCGCTGGTACTCGACGAACGAGCCCGGCCAGCCGTGGTTCAGGATCAGCGGGGTGGCCTCCGGGTCCGCCGATCGCGCGTGGACGACATGGAACGTCTGGCCGTCGACGACCGTCGTGAACTGTTCGTACTCGTTGAGCTTCTCCTCCTGCGCACGCCAGTCGAACCCGTCGCGCCAGTACTCGGCGAGCTCCTTCAGGTAGACCAGCGGTATGCCGCGGCTGAAGTCGGTGCGATCGTCTCGGCCCGGCACGGGGATCGGCCAGCGCGTGTGTGCCAGCCGGTCGCGCAGGTCGTCGATGTCGGCCTGCGGGATGTCGATGCGAAATGGTGTGAGTGCTTCGTTCTCGTTCATGGCACCGACGCTCCCAGGCAATGCGGCAGGTTCGCTTCCGCGATTGCTGAAACGATGGAGAGCATGTTGGAGACCTCGGCCCGCCTGCTCGAACTGCTGTCACTGCTCCAGCTCAAACGCGACTGGACGAGCTCCGAGCTCGCCGGCCGGCTCGATGTGAGCACCAGGACCGTGCGCGCCGACATCGGCAGGCTGCGGTCGCTCGGCTATCCCGTGGACGCGCGACCCGGTGTCGCGGGCGGGTACCGGCTGGCCGCCGGAACGGCGATGCCCCCACTACTGCTCGACGACGACGAGGCCGTCGCCGTCGCGGTCGGACTGGGTACGGTCGCGACCCGAAGGCTCGGCGTCGAAGAGACATCGCTCACCGCGCTCGCGAAGCTGGAGCAGGTGCTGCCTTCGCGCCTGCGTCGGCGCGTGGAGGCGGTACGCGAGGCGACGAGCGTCGTTCCAGGGGCTGAACCGCCGCTCGATCTCTCGGTTCTCGGTGCGGTCGCCGCCGCGATCCGCGGCCGTGAACGGCTCCGGTTCGGATACACCAAGCCCGGGGGCAGCGAAGGGTCCCGGCACACCGAACCGCAACGGCTGGTCGGCTGGGGGCCGTTCTGGTACCTGCTCGCGTGGGATCTCGACCGTGACGACTGGCGGGTCTTCCGTGTCGACCGCATGGCCGTCCGCGCACCGACGGGTGTGCGGTTCCGGCCGCGCGCGATCCCGGGGGGCGATGCCGTCGGATACGTCGTCGGACGCGTCAGCAAGGCGACCTGGAAGTACCGCGCCCGGGTACTCGTGCATGCTCCCGCCGCCAGGGTCGCCGCGAAGATCCCCATTCCGGTCGATATCGAGGTGGTCGACGAGTCCACGTGCCGTGTCGAGCTGGGTTCCGACGACCCGGACCGGCTCGCGCTGTGGATGACACGGCTCGACGTCGACATCGAGGTGATCGACGGAGACGAACTCGCGGCGGCGTTCGATCGCCTCGCGACGAGGTTCCGCCGCGCGGCGGGTGGCGCATCCACGACGTGAATCTCGGCCGTCGGCCATTGGACGAGGCCGTCGAGGGTGGGCGGTCGGTATCGGGGGCCTTTGAGCAGCTTGCCGTCGGCTCGGTGCGGGACTCGGCCGTCCGCGCCCCGTTTGCTCCTGTTGTCTCGTGCCGGGTGTGATGGAAGCTCTGGCGTGTACTGAGCTTGGTGCGTGGGTCCGACGACCTGACCGAATGTTCGTGCGGAGGAGGCCGGAGGCCGCCGGACCAGGCAATCCGGGGGTTCGCGCGAAGCTTGGCGGCAGGCGCGCCGGCTCCTCTTCCTACTTCGATGCTGAGGAGTGGTGTCGGGCCGAGCTGATTTCAGGGGGGCCGACCGTACCGTCGTGGACACATGCTGTCGCTGCTACGTGTTCGAGCGCTTCTCCCAGTACCGGCTGAGCATTTCTCCGGGCCAGGAGGGCTGGTCGACCTCTCCGCGGGGGCCGAACTCGGCGAACCACGGGGCGATGTCGTAGACCGGGGTGCCGTCGACCGCGTCCAGGTCCTCCACGTGCAGGTCGCGGCTTTCGACGCTCAGCAGTCGGGGGTGGGAGATCGCGATCCTGGCCGGGCGTCGGTGGTTGCGGTGGACGAACGTTCCCGTCTCCGGCCAGGCCGGGTTGTTGCGCGGGTGGCGTGCTCCGAGGTGCACGTCGGCGTCGGAGCCCTGGCTGAAGTGCCACACGACTTCGAGGTGGCTGAACTCCTCCAGGCCCTTCAACGTGTCCAGGGGCAGGTCGTCGTTGAGGCGGATGACGGACCGCACGTCGCCCCAGTAGTCGTCACTGACCTCGGATCGGCCGCCGATGACGGTGGCGATGGGGGAGAGCGTGATCTCCACGGTGTTTCCCTTCTTGAGCGCTAACCCGATGTGCGTGTATCCCACGGCGATCACGACAGCTCTGCCAGCAGTGACCTTCCCGTCCTGTGGGCGTGCTCGGTCTGGTCGGTCGCCTTGCCTCGGCGTCTGGCTCCGAGGATCCTGTTCGCGCAGACCCACAGCCGGCTGAGCTTGCCGTCCCGGCTGGTGAGGTCGGGGGTCAGGCGCTGCGTGATCTCCTCGGTGAAGTCGGGCACCCGGAATGCCGACTCCCACAGTTTCGCAGCGTCCAGACCCCTGGGCATCATGCCCCAGCCGTCCCAGTCCAGGAGGAACAGGCGGGGAGCGGTGAGGTTGGCCCAGTGCAGATCCCCGTGGCCGATCGCCCAGTCGGAGATGGTCGTATCGATGGATGTGCCGAATGCTTCGCTGATGGAGTGGTCGAGGTCCTCCTGGAGGAGGGAGACACGGTCGGTGTCCGTGCGAGCCAGGTGCTCCAGCGCGGCGCGGTCCTCGGAGCTGCCGTGACCGGTGTGCAGCAGCGGTGTCCCGTCGACGGTCTCCAGTTCCTCTCTCCTTGTTGAGCGCGCGACCCACGAGGTTGAGCAGCCAGGTCCCGAAGAAGTGGGAGGAGTCGGGCCCGTAGGTGGACCTGATCTCCGACCACAGGTCCTGGGGCCGGGTGAGAGCGAAGTGCTCGGACCGTTATCCACCCTTCTCAAACACGCTCTAAGTGCAAATCTCAATGGGTGAATTGGTGGGGAAATAGCTACGTTCTTCGCTGGTGAGATCACGGCCAACAACGGAACACAAATGGCGCTTCCAGAGGTCTGGGTCGAGGCGGAACAATCCCAAGCGTCCCTCCGAAGATCGCAGCAGTACCTGACCATTGCTTGCCGCAGCTATAAAGGTCTGAGGTTTTGCAAACTGGTAGGTTTCCCGATGTCCGGGGTCGTCCGCCTGTAGGAAGTGCACAGAACTATTATTCGCCAGGAAGAATCCGGTGCCTCCGGTCAAGTCCGCTGTCCATTGGTCTGGATTCAGCGGCCCGAGAGGTCCCACCACTCTTTCGGGGTTTTGCCCTGGAAGTACTGACCATAATTCCACCATGCCGCCTGTTGTCATCACGGCCGCGTAGCGCGGGTCCTCCAGAAATACAGCCACATTGAGATCGGGTCCGAGCTGAATGCGAAGTTCTTTATTCTCCTCGCCGGTGGACAGATTTACGGCATGTACGTCTGGCTCTCCTCGGACTGTGACTCCTACGTGTCCCGGTGCGGGATGGCGACCCACAAAATAGTGCGGCTGTTCTTTTGTGGTGAGCCTTAGGTCGTTTAGATCGATGGGCGGTGATAGGCGGCGTCCCTCGTGGGCATCCCAATGTTCAATGAGTGATCCTGAAGTTGTCACGAGTTGCTCGTCATTCAGGAAGCGATATTGCAGCAATTCCTGCAATTCGTTCTCACCGGCTAGGGGTTCTGTCACGGCGAACTCGGTCACTCGACGTAGCGAGGGAAGCGATCGGACCGTGATCCGGTTCTGATCCGACACGTCGGCCACCAGAGTCTCGGTGTCGTTGAGTGCGAGACTTTGGTATGTGTCCGGGGGCGCGGAGGCGCTAATATCGGCTTCGGCGAGAATTTTCCAATTATTCTCCGTATCGATGACATGCAATTTGTCTCCGTCTGAACCCACTCGGACCACCATGGTGCCTCCGTCGCCGAGTAGTTCTGGAAATCCGTAGGCGGTGCCTCCGGTTTCTTCGACTAGTGCCCATCCAGTGATCCCGTTTTCTTTCCGGGTGACAAGAACGGGCTCGCGTGCTGTCCCCAAGAGAGGTAGATGAGCGATTCCTGATAAGTTCGTGGGGCCGAAGAACGGCATCGCCCTCCCCTGTCTCGTCGAGATGTCCACGAGATTCCATCCACCCTCAATGTCGCGAATCACGAATCGCTCTCCTGCCGCTGTGACGTTCACGTTTTCGCAGGATTCCCCCTCTTCGATATAGTCGCTTAAAACCTTTCCGTCAGCCACACGTCTGGCTTGATAGTGGGCCTCCCTATAGAAATCGATATTAGAATCCACCTCTTGGCAGACGACCACTATGCTGCCATCCCCGGAAACTCCTGTGCTCTCACTTTCGATACCGCTTGCCAGCTCACTCATCATGCCGGTATCGATATCGACCACCACTATCGAGTATTCTATTGACAGCGGATCGGAGTCAGGGCTGTGTATGGCCACGAGCGTGTTCTCGTCCGGTCCGAACCACACATCCGAGAGTCGGGTGACGTTCTCTGGCATCAACTGATACCGTCCCGTTTCCAAATCCCAGATCCGCGTAGGCTGTTCTGAGTCCACCGCTGACACCCCGACCAACCGGCGGGCATCCGGAGAGAAGTCCAATATTTTTATATCGCCGAATACCCATGCGCCCAGGGAGCGTTCTTCAAGCGCGCCCTGAAGTCGATGTGGAGGTCCGACCATTTGTTGCCCTGAAGGCATCACGTCATGCCAGACGACTGTCCCGTCTGCGTCATGCGTGTAGGCGATCCGCCGCCCATCCCTGCTGACCACAGGTGACAAGACGTTTTCAGCGAGCCGGAGCTGCTCCTGCCTGACCTCACCCTCGGTCGTGCGCACGAACAGAGTGGCACGACCTCCCTCGGTCGTCACCAGTGTCACCGCACCGTCCGCGCTCATGGCAGCCCCCAGGATCATCCCCTCAGCGCCCGATAGCGTCCACGCAGCATCCTGGAACTCCTCATACCGGCGCATCAGCGAGCTACGGGCCTCTTGCGTCGGTGCGATCTCGTACGCCGCGAGTGCGACCAGAACAGCCTGACTGGGGTTGGACGCCATCAACTCGTCCGATTGAATTGCAAGCGCCCGTGACCATCCCTCAGCCGTCCGTTGCGCGCTCACGTTCGATTCCTGGATGTAGAACCCGAGTAGTCCGGCAATCAGCACCAGGGCCAGGACGCCCGCGGTCCAGGCCGTCCAAGCTCGTCTCCGTAACACCATTCGGCGTCGACGGGCCTGGGCCAGGAACTCCCGCTGCTCTCCGGTCAGGTCCGCCTCGCGCCCCCTCAGTCTTCCTTCCAGAGCGGCGAGCTGGGTGCCGGTGAGCAGGTCGGCCGGACTGTCTGCATGACGCCACCGCTCCAGGTCGTGCTGCACCTCCGCGCGTGCTGCCAGGAAACCAGCGCTTGCTCGGACCTCATCGGCGAGCGCCGGCCAAGCCGCGATCAGCGCCTCATGGGACAACTCCGCGCTCTCGGGCTGACCATCACCGCCGTACAGAACCAGCAGGCGCCAGCGCCGTTCAGCCAGAGCCTGCACTAAACGCCAGCGTTTGTCCCCGGCTTCTTCCCGCGTCAGAATGCGCCGTAGTGGAGCTTCGCCTCCCGGAAGCACCCGCACCAGCCCTGTCAGCAGCAGTCGTGCTTCCGCCTCGTCCCCTGGTCTGACGCATGTGCGCCACGCCTCCTCGGCATGGCCTCGCAAGGCACCGGACACCCCGCCGAGGTCCTCGTACACCGAAGCCTGTAGCCGCCCGACAGCCCGGCGCTCCCATAATTCCTTCAAGACGAAGCCCAGCAGCGGGAGGATCCCCGGTTCGTCACCGGCATCGTCCAAGATGCGCCGCTCAAGCCCAGGGTCGTACTCGACGGCCGGAATCCGCCTGAGCGGTTCGGTGATCACCTCGTGCAGTTGGTCTCGTGTCATGGGTGTGAGCGGGAGCGTCACACCACGTTTCAACACAGGGCCAAGTTGCGCGTGACTCAGTGTGGCATCCATGAAATCGGCACGTAGGGTGACAATGACCCTCAGGCCAACCGGCTGGTGCTCTGGGAAGAGCAGCGCGACAGCCTGTGCGATTTCCGGCGCAGAGCGGTTCAACAGAGCTTCGGCCTGATCGAGTACGACCAGTAATCGTTCTGCTTGTCCTCCTGCTGCATGATGGAAGGCATCTGGGAGCCCTGAATCGTCCAACCACTGTTCTATCTGATCAAGGCTGCTCGCCCGCGCGGGACCATAGCGTTCCGACCTCGCAACATCGAACAGTTTCGTCGCAAGGGCCGCCTTCGGAGATGCGATACCGCCGGCATCGACCACCAGGACCTCGTAGCCCTCCTGCCGCATCCTCGGCACCACACCGGCAAGAACCAAGGATGACTTACCGCAGCCGGACGGTCCGTATACGGTGACGACGGGGTGAGTGCCCTGTAAAGCCACGACCGCCTCGTCGACATCAGCATCCCGACCGAAGAAGACGTCCGCGTCGTCTTCCTTGAGAGTGGCCAGCCCTCGGAAAGGCGTGGGCGGAAGCAGAAGGGCCGCGAGCTCGGGTATCTCGCGCAGGAGAGTTCTCGTGCGCAGCACGTAGACCTGCTGGGCGTCCTGTTCCGGCTGTGCCGCGACCACGAGGCCGACCGCCGCACCCAGTTCGTTGTCCCAGACAGGACTGCCGCTGAAGCCCTTCTTGACGTACGCGGCCTGTCCGTCAGCGCGGGAGAGCTGTATCCAGCCCTCCTCCGTGGCGCCACCGAATTTACCCCGGAACCACAGTGTGGTCGGTTCACCGCTTGTGAACCCCACGGCCCGCGCCCCATGCTCCCACACGTCTTCCGGCTCGGCCATGGGCAGTGGGCGCGCACCGGAAACGGCCTCTCGCAGCCGCAGGAGAGCAACGTCTCCTGTACGGTTCGGCCGAATCGGTCTCCACTGTTCCACCTCGGCCACCCATTGACCGGGGCCATCGGGCAGCGGCTCGGCCAGCGGAAAATCGACCATGACCACAGCCCCGGCTGCCACCTCATCCTGCCGAGAACGGCCGAGAGCATCCGAAACGACATGGGCGCAGGTCAGCACCAGGTCCGGTGCGATGAGGGTGCCCGCGCCGCAGACCGCACCGTCCTCTCCCCTGATCCGGGCCACCCCTGAAGCCAACATTTCGTCCGCACTCCGAGATCGCATCCCTGGCACTAGCGCCCCTGCCCCTTATCCGAGTGAAGTCCGCTGGTCAGCCCTGCCGTGAGTTATCAGAAGGAGAATTTTTCATGTCGCTCTTGTTCCAAGTCAGGCTCACAGAAAAATTGGCTTCTGTTGCGGTGCTAGCCACGACAAGTTCCGCCTCGACCGACAGCGAAACTCCAAACTCCAGAGTGATCTCATCCGGTGCGTGAGCCAGCTCTCTGAATCTTTCTACAAAGCTTTCCGCCACAGGTCGAACGGTGTCCAGCATCTGACCGAACGACCGTTCGGCTCGTGCCATGGATCGGCCGCCACGGCCAACCCGGACGAGGGCTTCGTCTACCTCGCGGATCTGCACGCGGATTGTTTCATCACTGCTGTCACTCAAGGGTACTTCGACCGTTCGGACCAACCGCTCGCTCATGGCAACCTCCAATATTTGGGCCCTAGGAGCGTAACGAAAACGGCATTCCTAATGCTAGATCTTCGATGGGAACTTCCCGAGTCGGATTCTTGTGCGGCGAAGATTCTTGAGAATAAAGTAAAATTTTTCATGTTGCTTCTTTGGAGTGAAGATCCAGGGCAGTTCGGGTGGTCCTGTGTGGTGTCGGTGCTGCGCGGTGGTGGGGGATTCATCGGGGCATGGCTGGGTGTATCGGCGCCACGCGAGCGGACTTTCAATCCGTGGGATCAGGGTTCGAGCCCCTGGGGGGGCTACCCGAAAAACCCCATTTCAGAGGCCGCTTTCAAGGTCTCGGACCTGGGTTTTCCTCGTTCCCGGAGCCGGTTGGTCGCTCGGAGTTCGTTCTTTTGTCTCGGCCGTGCCTTTCACCTTCCGAGCATGCTCGTTCCACCCTTCTTCGCCGTGCTCGCCCCCGGTCCGTCCGCGGCCCGCTGCGCCGCTGAACACGCCCCGATGCCGCGTTGACCCCGCCCGGTGGCCGTATACGGCCACCGGGCGCCGGGTCGGGTGATCCCTGCCGTGGGTGTGGTTGCATGAGAGCCACGTTGTGACCGCGAAACTCCCTGTGTTGAAGGGTTTGTGATGGTTGACTGGGCCGCTGCCGCGACCGCTGGGGCCACCGCGATCGCCACCGCCGCCGGGACCGGGTTGTGGCAGGACCTCCACACCCGGTTGAAGGGCTGGTTGGACAACCTCGGGGAGAGGAAGGCCGAGCGGGCGTTGCTCCGGTTGGAGGCCACCCGCGCCGAGATCGAGGCCGCTCCCGAGGACACCGCGGTGCGGGAGAACGCCGAAGCGAGGTGGCGGGAGCGGTTCGAGGACTTCCTCGATGAACTCGAACCCGCCGAACGCGACGCCCTGGCCCGAGAGTTGCTGACGTTGGCCGACGCGGTGCTGGACAAGGCCGCCCAAACCGGTGTGGTGGCCGGGGACGGTGGTCTGGCGGTGGGTGGGGACCTCACCGTCAAGGCGCGGGACCAGGGGATCGCCGTGGCGAACAACCAGGGTGGGATCAACATCGGCGCAAACCCTCCCCGGCCGGGGGCGGAGAAGAAGGCCTAGCCGCCGCCCCCGGAGAAACCCCTCCACCTCTCGCAGGAACCACGGTCACCGGTGACGTGACCGCGACGGCCTCCGGATACGGCGTCGCGATCGGTGTCGCGCACGGCGATATCCGCGTCACCCATATCCACCGGACGAAACAGCTGTCCTGGCCGGTGGTGCTGGGACAGGTCCCGCCACGGGCCGGTCACTTCCAGCACCGCCGAGAGGAAGAGCGCCTGGACCGCCTGGCCGACGATCGGCACGCGGTGGTGTTGGCCGGGATGGGCGGGGTGGGCAAGACCCAGCTCGCCGCCCACCACGCGCGGGGTTTGTGGGAGTCCGGACGGGTGGACCTGGTGGTGTGGGTGCCGGCGTCGTCGCGCTCTCGGATCGTGCAGACCTACGCCCAGGCCGCCCATCACCTGTTGGACGGGGCGGTGCCCGAGGAGCCCGGCGCGGCGGCGGTGCGGTTCCTGAGTTGGTTGCAGACCACCGACAAGCGTTGGCTGGTGGTGCTGGACAACCTTGACGACCCCTTCCAGGTGCAGGGGCTGTGGCCGCCCACCACGCCTGTGCCGCACCCGGATGGGAAAGGCTTCGAGAGGAGGGAGGGCGCGGTGGCGGGGCGGGTGGTGGTCACCACCCGCAGGACCGATCTTCACCTGCCCGGACTCGAACGGTCCTCGATCAACGTGGGTCTGTACACGCCAGAGGAGTCCCTGCACTACCTGCGACAAGCCCTGGGCGGCCTACCCGCGCTCCAGGAAGAGCTGGACGAACTCGCCGAGGAGCTGGGACACCTTCCCCTGGCGTTGACGCACGCGACCGCTTTCCTCCATGCCCGAGAGGGCCGGATGGGCTGTACCGCCTACCTGGCCAGGTTCAGGAACCATCGGCGGGCCTTGGACCGGAACTTCCCTGATCAGCCGCTGGAGGACTACCCCGCCACGGTGGCCACCACCTGGAAGATCTCCATCGAGTACGCCGACACCCTCATCCCCCAGGGGCTGTCGAGTCCGCTGATGCGGCTGATCGCTCTGCTGGACCCCACGGGTATCCCCCTCGCCATCCTGACGTCCGAGCCGGTGCTGGAGTACCTGGCCCGAGGCGATGACGCCCGGCATCCTCCCGAGACGGACGACGTGATCGATGCTCTGGAGTTGTTGCACCGCCTTCACCTGGTCACACTCACCGGAACCGAGACCTCGCACGTTTCCGAGGGGGACGGCGTCGTGGTGACGGTGCATCGTCTGGTGCAGCGCGCCACCCGTGAAGACCCGGACCTGCGCCCCGACCGGGCCCTGGTCGATGTCGCCGCGGACACGCTGGCCGGCGACTGGCCGGACACGGTGCACGCCACCGTCCACGGTCAACGGTTGCGCTCTAACACCACCGTTCTGGCCTCTCATGCCGGGGACTGGTTGTGGGAACCGGAGGGGCACCTGGTGCTGTTCCGACTGGGATCGAGCCTGGGCGGAGCGGGGGCGGTGTCCGAGGCGATCGCCTACTGGCGGGACATGACACGGACCGCTGAGCGAAACCTGGGCGCGGATCACCCGAACACGTTGACCACGCGGAACAACCTGGCCAACTGGCGTGGTGAGGGCGGTGATGTGGCGGGTGCGGTGGCCGAGTTCGAGGCGGTGTTGGACGCGCACGTGCGGGTGTTGGGCGCGGATCATCCGGACACACTGGCCACGCGGAGCAATCTGGCGTCGTGGCGTGGTGAGGGTGGTGATGTGGCGGGTGCGGTGGCCGAGTTCGAGGCGGTGTTGGACGCGCACGTGCGGGTGTTGGGCGCGGATCATCCGGACACCTTGATCACGTGGAACAACCTGGCGTCGTGGCGTGGTGAGGGTGGTGATGTGACGGGTGCGGTGGCCGAGTTCGAGGCGGTGTTGGACGCGCACGTGCGGGTGTTGGGCGCCGATCACCCGAACACGTTGACCATGCGGAACAATCTGGCCCTTTGGCGTGGGCGATCGGGTGATGTGGCGGGTGCGGCAGCCGAGTCCGAAGCGGTGCTGGACGCACGGTCGCGGGTGTTGGGCGCGGATCATCCGGACACCTTGATCACGTGGAACAACCTGGCGTCGTGGCGTGGTGAGGGCGGTGACGTCGCGGGTGCGGTGGCCGAGTTCGAGACGTTGCTGGACGCACGGTCGCGGGTGTTGGGCGCGGATCATCCGGACACCTTGATCACGTGGAACAACCTGGCGTTCTGGCGTGGTGAGGGCGGTGACGTCGCGGGTGCGGTGACCGAGTTCGAGGCGGTGTCGCGGGTGCAGTCGCGGGTGTTGGGGGCTGACCATCCGAACACGTTGACAACGCGGAACAATCTGGCGTTCTGCCGTGGTGAGGCTGGTGATGTGGCGGGTGCGGCAGCCGAGTCCGAAGCGTTGATCGAGGATCGGTCGCGGGTGTTGGGCGCCGATCATCCGGATACGTTGACCACGCGGAACAACCTCGAACGCTTTCGTGCGATCGATCCTCGATGAGATCGATAGGTGCCGACGTTCTCCGCCTCACCCGACCTCTGCGCCATGAGCCTTCACCCACGGTCGTGGGTGAAGGCTCATGACCCCGTTGCGGCGGTGCGGCTAACGGGTGGACCGTGTGCGCCCGGCAGCGGTCCGCCCGCCGCTGAACGCCCCGGTGCCGTGTCGACCCGCCTCAGGTGTTCATCGCTCGCACTCCGGGGAGCCGACGGCGTGGTCGGCGACCGATGCACGGAGAAGTGTCAGATCTGAAGAGCGGGGGGCGTCATGCGCGCGGAGTCCTCACGTTGGGGGAGGCCCCAAGGTAGGGGACCGCCGTCCGACGGGTCCACCCGTTTTCGCGAGCGCCGGCGGCGGGACGGTCCCGGCGTGCGCGAACGTCCTTGAACACTGTTCTTCGAACCGGTGAGAGCGCGGAGCCGGGTTCGGATCGGGGCCACGGGCACGGCCCCGTCGAAGACCGCGGCCCGAGGGTCGTGAGGGTCGCGGCCCGGTCCCGCTTGAGCGGATCGGCGCATCGCTCCACCCGCGCCCCCGACGGGCCGACTCCCCGTCGAGCCCTCGCGGCGGCGGTGCGCCCCCGGGACGGGCCCGGTGCGGGGGAGACGATCCCGCCGAGGGTGTCGGCGATGCCCCTGACCTCCATCGAACGTGATCCGTGGCGGCCGTGCCGCGTGAGGCCGACCGGAGCTTCGAGCGCCTCCACGGCCACCTCCATCGGGGCGGCGCACCTCCTCCGCCCCGGCGCGACGCCCGCCGCCGGCCCGAGCGCTTCAGCCGGGTGTCCACGACGTTCCACGACGCCCTTCGCGGGCCATGCGGTCCCAGATCCCGGGAACCCGACTCCGGAGAACGCGGGACACACCACCATCACCCGCGGCGCGGAGCGCTCACCGCGAATCGGCGGGAGCGGGTGCTTCTTCCTCGCGGCGATCGAGGCGGCGCAGGAGCCACACTCCGTAGCAGACGAAACCCGCGGCCACACCCAGCTGCACCGGCCAGGGGGCGGCACCGGGGCTGGCGTACTGCGCGAAGTTGTAGAGCGCGTGCGCCGCCACCAGCGGCCAGATCGTGGCCAGATGGAACCGCACGGCGGCGTAGCCGAAGCCGAAGGCGGCGGTGCTCAGTACCTGGAACAGTGTGTCGCCGAGGTCGCGGTTGAACCAGACACCCGACAGCGCGTGACCGAGCCCGAAGAGCACACCCACCCAGACCGCTGCGGGCATCCGCCCCGACCGGGCGAGCACGTGCTGTACGACGCCTCGGGAGAGGCTCTCCTCGGTGATCCCGACGACCAGGCAGAACACCGCCAGACGCACGAGCGTCTGAGCGTCGCCTTCGATGCCGGGTACGACGTAGACGGCGCTGACCAGGAAGAGGGGCACCGTGACCCCGAAACCGGGGACGCCCGTCCGGATCGGCGCGAACCCGGTGTGACGCCAATCGCCCATGGCGATGGCCGCGAGCACCGGTACCGGCAGGGTGCAGAGGGTGATGAGAGTGGCACCCAGATGGGGGGCGTCCTGTGAGGGGACGAGTTCGGCGGCCACGAAGAGCACGGCGTGCCACAGCAGGGTCAGGGCTGCCGCGAGAGCGAGTGGGGGCAAGGAGAAACTGGAGTCGCGACGGGACACGCGTTCGATGCTAGCCGGGCACCGCGAGTCGACCGGGCACGGCGGCGCGGGTTCCTCGGCGATCCCGCCGGTCGGACGGCACCGACCGTGGTGAGGGCGTCCCACACGACCGCGAAGAAGCCGATCATCGGGACGGGAGCGGTGCTCCGCCACCTGTTCCGTGACGGGTGTGACGCAGACTGTGGCGGGTGCCGGAGGCCCACGGATTCGATCCGTGGCCTGCGAGGCGGGGTGCCTGCCCGGTGACCGCTCTGTCGCCGGGGGCCGGTGGCCGGGTGGCGGGGTCATCGGGGCACGGGCGGGCGTACCGCCGCGACGGGAGGCGGCCCCTTATCCATGGGTCCACGGTTCGAGCCCCCGCAGGTCCACCCACGAGACCCCGCGTCGGGTTCCTGCCCCAGTCGCCGCCCTCGGGATCCTCGTGTTTCCGGGGCCGTCCACTCGCTCCTCCGGGTCTCCCACGCCCCGAGCGACCCGATGCTCTCGGGTGGGGGACGGTGGACCTCCCCGTGGGCCCCCGGGCTCAGCCGTGGCCGGCGCCCCCGATGACGTGCGGGAAGGGGCGGGGAAGGTCCCCCTTCAAGGGCAGCTCGACGACCGGCACGTACCTGCCGACCGCCTCCCCGCCGTACTCGTCGCTGTAGCTGAGGGTCCCGCCGCCCGCGCGGACCTCGTGGGCGCTGTTGAGCAGCATCAGCTGGGAGCCCACCTCCGCCGCGGTCGGGGGAGCGTCCCCCAGGTCCATCTCGTTGGTCATCCGCACCGCGCTGGCCGCCACGGCGAACGCGTCGTGGTGGACCAGGGCGTACCCGTTGTTGAGGGCGGCGGGGTCGTCGTCGCCGATGTACTCGTGGAAGGCGTTCACGAAGGACGCGTAGTGCGGCGGTACCTCGGCCGAGGCGTCGCCCGTACTCCAGCGGGGGTCGATGGACGAGGCGTAGACCAGCGTGATGTCGCCCTCGGCGAGGTGGCCCATGACCTCCTCGTCGTCCAGGGCGCTCAGGCCGATGACGGAGAACAGCACCCGGAAGGGCTGACCGGCGCAGGGCCGGTGGGCGAGGGAGGCGAGGAACTCCCGAAGGTCCGGGGTGCGGCCCGCGAAGAACACCGTGTCGGTGCCCGAGGCGCATATGTTGAGGACCACCGTGTGGAACAGGCCCGCCCGGGGCGGGTCGCCGACGGTCGTGCCCGCGTACTCCTGGGGGTGGCCGACGAGGTGGGCGCCGAGCCGGCTCTCGTAGGCCTGGCGCAGGGAGCCCACGAACAGGTCGGACGCGTTGGCGTCGTAGACCAGGGTCGCCCGTGCCGGTTCCTTCTGTTCGTCGAGGTAGGAGCGCAGCGCCCGCACGTACTCGGTGTTGCTGGGCGCGGCGCGCATCAGGCCCGGCGTCTCGGGGTGCGCGAGGCCGTCGGCCGTGACCGCGGCGGACACCATGGGAATGCCGTTCTCGTGGAGGCGATCGGCCACGCTCGCGGTGGACTCCACGCTCACTCCCATGCCGACGACCGCGACGAGGGGGTTCGCCTCGTCGTCGGCCATCGCGACCAGTGCGTCCACGACCGGCTCCCACTGTCCCTGTCGGCCCCCCATGTTGGCGAGGTACAACTGGATGGCCGGGCTCTCGTCGCCGAAGTGGGGAGAGTGGTTGGCCCGCATCTGCGCGGTGTGCGCGCCCTCCAACGCGCTGACGACGCGCGCCGGGTCCATCGGGCTGACCTCGCCGAAGGTCAGCGTGCTCAGCAGGGCGATCCGCACGACGTGACCGCCGGCCTCCGCCACCCGCTGGTTCTCCCGGACGATGTCGGCCTGTACCTCGGTGTACTCCTCGTGGTAGACGAACGAGCCGTCGGTCACGCCCACGCACTGCCCGTCGGTCAGCCGCACGCCGCTGGCGGGCCCGCCGCAGGTGAACACGTCCCAGTGCAGAACGACCGGGATGACGAGCAGGAGCACCGGTACGGGTACGACCTGCTTCCACCACCGCCTCAGCCACCTCCGGACGAGAGAGGTCGGGCCGTCGGGCACGTGCGCCGACGGGGACGTGTCGTTGGGGCCGGTCATGGTCGTCCCTTCTGTGGCGGGCGGTCGCTCATGCCTTGACGCCGAACCTGGCGACCAGCCGCAGGTGCCGGGCGGCCTCCTCGAAGATGTGGGCCGCCCCTCGTGGGGCCCGCCCGGCGAGGTCGTTCAGCGCCATGTGGCAGACCGAGTGCAGGGCCCCCGAACGGAAGAGGTCGGGGTCGCTGAGGATGTGACGGGCGGTGATGAGCTTGAGGAGGATCTCGGTCTCCTCGGAGCCCTCCGTCCCCTCCGAGACCGCGTGCGCCTGCCACGTGTTCGTCCACGCGTCCAGAAGGGGTGACGACGGGCGCACGCGCAGGGGCGCCGTGGTGACGCTCCGCAGCAGCCGGACCCACTCCTCGCCCCCGATGTCCGGTGCCCTGAGCCAGCCCTGGAAGTGCCAGGCCACGCGGGTCGGCTGCCCGGCGCAGAGGCGGTGGTAGATCTCGTGTTCGGCGGAGTTCCGGTCGGCGGACCGCCCGCTCTGGTAGTGGTCGGCGAGCCTGCGGTGGACCGCGTCCCAGTTCCCGGGGGAGCCCTCCGGGCGCCTGGCCAGTCTCCGCGACAGCAGGCGTCGCAGCACCGTGACCGCCTCCGGGTCCGTCCGGTCCCACAACGGGTGTTCGAGGAGACGCTCCTCCTCGACGCGCTCGGTGAACTCGCCCGAACGGTTCAACCACAGCCCCGCGTCGGAGTCCTTCGCCGCGGAGCAGGTGACGAGCGCGTCCCGAAGGCGCTGGTCGAGCAGGTCGGGATCGACTCCGAGCGCCGTCGTGAGCATGAGCTCCTCCACGGTCACGGGGGACTCCAGCCCGGTGGCCGGGTCCACCGGGCGGTGGGAGAGCGCGTCGTGCAGGCTGCTGCCCCGCACCGCGACCCAGGCGTCGACGAGCCGTGCGGTGGCTCCGGGGTGCCCTCCGGTGAAGTCCCCGAGGAGGTCGACGATCTCGTTCGAGACGTGGCCGCCGCCCTTGGTCCGGGAGCGCGCGCGGGAGATCAGCTCACCGATGTCACGCCGCCCCAGCGGAGCCAGAGGGGAGAAGAGCATGTACTGCCGTGTGCTCTCGTAGAGCCTTTCCGGGGGGACCGTGTCGACCGTGGTGGCGACGACGGTGAGCGGCTCCGGGAAGCCGACGCCGCCGAAGAGGGGCGCCCTGCCGAAAGGCGCCGGCGCCTCGGCCAGGGACCTGAGGAGCACGGGGCCGACCCCCCGATCGGCGTTGTCCAGCAGGAGAACGGGTGTGGGCTGGTATCCCACGCGTCGGGCCGCGTGTCGGAGGTCGGTGAAGAGGGCCTCGCTGAGGAAACGGCCCACCTTCTCGCGGTTGGAGACGCGGGAGACGGTGTCCACGGCGTCGGGTTCGCGGGCCTGCAACCACAGGTGGTAGAGGGAGTCGGCCACCTGTTCTCTGGCCTGCCCGCCCTGGCCCTGGGTCCGCATCCACTCGAAGACACCCTCAAGGGCGCGTACGCCCATTCCCGTGACCGCCGTGACCCACTTGGTGATGTCGACGGGCAGAGGGTCGGCGCCGATCAACTCCGCCGGAGGGATGAGGTCCCCCGCGTTGCCCAGGAGTCTCCCCAGCCGCCCCATGCCGCCGGGCCACACCTGGTCCACCAGCTCGGTGATCTGGGCGTGTGCGCGTTCCTCCCCGCCCATGAGGTCGCCGTACTCGCCCGGCACCGCGTCGGGGCCGATGTCCAGGCGAATGGTGATCAGGCAGATCCAGAGCCGGGGGAACCGGAGGCGCCCGTAATACCTCAGTGCGCGGGCCAGCCCTTTCTCCCGGTGGGAGGCGATGGCGGCGAATACCGCGGGAACACTGGAGTGATATCTGATGTCCGCGAGGTCCACGTGGGCGTAGGGGATTCCGAGTCTTTCCAGCTCCTCGGCCTTGTGCCGTACGAAATGGGATTTTCCGTATCCCTCCGGCCCGTGGACGAGCAGGATGGGGCGTCGGCGACCTGGAAGCCCGGACCAGTCGGGATCCACGAGGTCCTTGTAGTAGGAGGCCTGTGCCTCCTGTCCGACCGGTGTTCCATGGCCGCTCGGCACCTCCGCGCCACTCGTCACGCCCCGGACCGCCTCCCGTTCTCCGCGCTTGTTCCGGCCTTCCGAAGACTGATGATGCGCGTTTTTCCCGGGTTTATGACTGGAGCACTTCTTTGTGACATACGCGTTATAGGGGGTTTTCGAGCTTTCGCCTAATATCGATGCCTTTGAGGTGTTCTTGCTGTTCTGGGGGTGAGTCGCGCCCAGAAGTCCGCCGCCGGACGAGCCCCCGGGGCCGGGAGCGGAGGGCGCCCTCCGCCTCCGCGATCTCCCGGGTCCGGCGTTGTCGCCTCGGCGGGGGCGAGGACATGGTCCCGTCCGACGGATACCGCCCCGTTCCGTCATGGCCCCGCGGTCGGCGCCGCGCGATGGTCGGGGGACGCGGACGGCCGCTCGGACGCCTCCGGCGGTCTTCGTCCCACGCGCGGTCCGCCCCGCCCACGGCCCGGTGCCCGGCGGACGGATCGTCGTGTCGGGCACCGGACGGTGCGGGTGCGGGGGCGTGTGTCAGCCGACGGGGACGGGGTCGTACCGCTCACCCGTCATGGGGTTGGTGGCCAGGCCGGTCTCCCGGTCGTAGTCGACGTCCATCCCCAGGTCCGGGTCGTGCAGCAGCCCCGTGGCGGGGTTGCGCGGCAGACCCGAGTGGGGGTCGATCTCCCAGCCGGTCGTCGGGTCGATCCGGGGGGTCTCCTCCGACTCGGCGGGAGGGGCGGCGGGCTCGGTGGGTTCGGGGGACGGCGCCGTCGAGGGTTCGGCGGCGGACCCGGTCTCCGGTGCCTCCCCGGCGGGGCCCTCCTCCTCGGCGACGATCTCGCCGCGGCCGGCCTGGGACTCCGCGCCGCCCTGGGGGTCGAGCACGCCCCAGCTCACCATGGCGAGGATGACGATGCCCAGGCCCACACGGTAGTAGACGAACGGCATGAAGCTGTGGGTGGAGATGAACTTCATCAGCCAGGCGATCACCACGAAGCCGACCACGCCCGCGACGATCGTTCCCACGAGGGTGGCGCCCCACCCGGCGTACTCGTCACCGCCGATGTCGGTGAGCTTGTACACACCCGACCCGAAGACCGCGGGCAGGGCCAACAGGAAGGCGTACTCGGCCGCGTCCTTGCGCTTGAAGCCCAGCAGCATCCCGCCGGTGATCGTGCCGCCCGACCGGGAGACACCCGGGATCAGCGCGAGCGCCTGGAACATGCCGAACGCCATACCCCGGGGGACGTTCAGGTCCTCCAGTTCCCGGTGCTTGCGCGAGTACCGGTCCACCACACCGAGCAGCACACCGAAGATGATGAGGTTCAGCGCGACCAGCCGCAGGTCGCGGAAGACGCTCTCGATCTGGTCTTCCAGGAGCAGGCCCAGGACCACGATGGGGATGGTGCCGAGGATGACGTACCAGCCCATGCGCGCGTTGATGTCGCCGCGCAGGTCGCGAACGAACAGGGACCTGGTCCACGTGGACAGGATGGCCCAGATCCGCTGCCGGAAGTAGATCACCACGGCCAGTTCCGTGCCGATCTGGCTGACGGCGGTGAAGGCGGCACCGGGGTCGGGCCAGCCGAAGAACGCCGATACGACGCGCAGGTGCCCGCTGGAGGAGATCGGGAGGAACTCGGTCAGGCCTTGGACCAGGCCGAGGACGATGGCTTCGATGAGTGACACGGCAGAGTCTGCTCCAAGCTGCTGCGGTCGCCCCTGTGCGGTGGGATGCGACCACGGTGGACGGGGTACGTCGGGACACGCCCGTGGAAAGGGGTGGGTCGGGGGACCGTCCGGAACCGGTGGGGACCGTGTTTCCGGCGGATCGGGGACCGCGATCGGTGGCCCGGGCCACCGATCGCAGGCAAACGGTAGCGCCACGACCGGTGTGCGGGGTACCGGGCGGGGTGCCGTCCTTCCTGACGAGGGTGTGGTGCAGATATACCGTGGAACGCCGTGGGCGGGATACCGGCCCCACCCTCATCTCCTCACGGCCGGCGCGGGAGGACCTCTCATCGCACGGTTTCCCGTTTCCCGACTCGCTCGGACCCGGATTCGATCCGCGTGTCTTCGCGAAGGACGCGGAGGCCGGTCGCGCGGGTGGAGACCACCCGGAGGCGGCGCCGGAACACGACGGTGATCCGGAGCACATTCGGGACATGGTGCGCGGATGGGGGCGATCGGCGGTCAAATCCCGTTCCGGGTGCCGTCCGTGTCATCGGATTCGTGAGTCAGGTCGCATGCGGACACGGGTTCCGTCGTCACGTGGATCATGCCGGGGTGCGGCGGAGAGCGGGCGCGGACCCGCGCGTTCTGAGAGTCGAGGTGACTCTACTGTCACGAGAGGGTAGGGTTTTTCTCGGAGGGCCGACCTGCTTCCTCCGCGCTCTGAGCCCTCCCGTGATGGCACGGCCGCGGTCATGATCTCTGCCGCGGTCCGTGCCGCCACGCAGGGGCTTGGGACGGTGTCCGGCCGCTCGCGCCAAAGCCGGGGGCGTGCGCGGGACGACTCTCGGGTCGAGCTCGGGGAGCGCACCTGTCCGGGGTCGAACGCTCCGGGTGGTGTACGACTCCGGAAGCCGCTCCCCTCGGACGTCGGTCCGTCGCCGTGCCGGACGGCCCGACCGCCGTGATTCTCCCGGGCGCGTGAGGCGGCGCCTCCTCCTCACTCCTCCTGAGACTCCTCCAGGCAACGCGCCCAGGACCGGGGGACCGCGTCGACACCGTTACGGGCTCCGGCCAGCGCTCCGGCCATGGCCGCGACGCGGCCTCTGCCGTTGTCGACGCTCGCGGCGAACCGCACGACCTCGGGCAGGTCGTCGGGTGAACGCAGGAAGGCGGCGAGCGCGAGGGGTACCGCCTCGGCCGCGGTGCCCCCTCTGCCCAGGGCGCGTACCGCGTCCCTGTGGGTGTACCGTCCCCGGGTCAGGGCGCCCAGCCGGGCCAGTTGGGACCTGAACTCCGAGGACGTGGAGTAGCGGGCCACGGTCGACAGCAGGTGGAACGCGGCCAGTGGTCGTTCCCTGTCCGCGCGGCGGGCGTAGGCGACGGCGCACGCCTGGATCGCGGCGCCCTCCAGTGCCAGGGGGTGGGCGTGGGTGACGTAGGCGCTGTCCCGCGCCAACTGGGCCAGCGGGTTCATCGGCACGGGCAGCAGGCCCACCGGGGCCACCCGCGCGGCGGCACCGGCACCGTAGGAGCCCTTCCCGCCGTAGGCCGAGACGGAGGCGCTCTCCCAGGCGATGCCGTTGACGACGGACAGGAAGATCCTGATCTCCCCGCCGCCGAAACCCCGGTCGGGGTCGCGTTGCCACGCGGCGGTGAACTCCTCGACCAGGCGGTCTCGATCGATGGTGGCGCCCCGGTCGTCCGTCCTCCCTCGTAGGTGCTCGGCCAGGACGAGCGTCAAAGAGGTGATGCCGGTGGGGCGCGGCAGGGGTGGGGCCTCGGCCTTGCGCGAAGGCGTACCGCCGAGGGCGTCCCCGCAGGCGGCGGCCAACAGACAGCCCCGGTCGCGATCTCGGGAGGGGGATCCGGGCGGGTCCCAGGTCGTGGGGTGTGGTCCGGAGGGCGAGGAGGGCATCGGATCTTCTCCGTCCTGATGTGACGTCGAAGGAAACCCTACTCTTACGAGAGGGTAGAGTGTGGAGCGGTCGGGGCGTTCCCCTTGATCTCGTGTCCCCCGCTCCGGCCTCGCGGCGGCACCGCCACGGACGTGAGCCGTCTTCTCCGGCGGGGCCGCCGCGACCACGAACAGGATGTTCCGACGTCCGCTCCTGTGGAGGTACGACCGATGGTCACCCGAACCGACATCGCCGACTCGCTGGAGGGGGCCTTCGGCTCCGGTCCGCTGACGCGCAGGCAGATCATCAGCGCTGCGGACCTGCGCGGCGCGAGCGGGGAGCTGCTCGCCGCCCTGGGGCGGCTGCCCGAAGGGACCTACTCCCACCTGCGTGACCTGTGGAAACACCTGGGCGACGTGCCGAGGGGCGTTTGAGGGGAGTGTGGTTCTGCGGTCTGGGCCGTGGGTCGCCGGGCGGCTCGTGCACGATTCCGAAAGCAGGCCCCGGGGCGGGGTCGTCAGTGCGCACCTGCTCCTGGCGGGACGCGGGATTCCCGTGGTGGAGGTACGCGCGCCCCGGCGGGCGAACACCGCCCGCCCGGCCTGCCGACCGCGACGGGCCGGGGTGGGCGTGCTCGTCGACCGTGACGGCGCGGGGGAGGGCCTGCCGGCCCTTCTGGCGCGGACGCTGGAGATGCCCCTGGTGCCGCTGAGCACCGTTCTCGGTGCGACGCGCGGCGAGGGCGAGGGGTGACCGCGGGCCGGCTCGGTTCCGGCCGCGGCCCCCGGCGGTGGGGCCCGCGAGCGGGTTCAGTTCCAGCCACGGACGCCGATGGGCGCGGGCAGTGGTTCCGTCAGCCAGGTCCACGTGCCGTCGTGCTCGGTGAAGCGGCGCTGCACGGTGTCGACCTCGCCCAGTCGCCAGGACCGGACGACCCGCCACAGGCCGGCGGAGCGGTCTTCGAGGTAGAGGGCGGAGGCGTCGGTGCGCATCCGCAGCGCCTGGTGGGTGGTGGAGGATCCGTCGTTCGTTCGGATTCGGTAGTAGGCCATGGTGGGCTCCAACATCTCGGCGGTGGACGGGAGACACGCCCCTCCTTCTCCGGAGCACATACGGGAGGGGAGGAGGGGCGCGCGGACTCCCGGCACTCCATGACTCTACCCTCACGTCAGGGTAGAAATCATCGAGGGGGGCCACCTCGGTGGAAGAAGCGTCGTCTTTCCCTGCGGTGTCGGCGCGGCGGGTGATCGCGGCCTGCCGTCACCGGTCGGGGGTGGGTTTTCGCCGGTCGGCACGGGCGTCTCCGCGTCTGGGCTCCGCACGGCGGGAGGCGGTGCGACGGAACCGTGGGGGTCGCGTGCCACGGGGGTGTCCCGATTCCCTCGTGCGTAGCGGGCTCCGCGGCGGATCCGAGTCCCTTCCGGTGGACGTCCGCCCATCGTTCCGCCCTCTTCGTCGCGGGGTGGTCAGGTCATCTGACGTGGCATGACGCTCGCCTTGTTCGCCGGCGCGCTACCGTTGCGCGCTACAGGAACCGACACCGAAAATCCGACTCTAACGTTAGAGTAGATTCAGAGAGCAAGGAGCGCCGCGATGCCCGAAGCGGGTCACATGCAGATCGGTGAGGTCGCCGAGCGGACGGGCCTGTCCCTGCGGACCATCCGCTACTACGGGGAGGTCGGCCTGGTCGAGCCCTCGGCCCGCTCGCGCGGGGGTTTCCGCCTCTACACGCAGGAGGACGTCGACCGGCTGAACCTCATCAAGCGGATGAAGCCGCTGGACTTCAGCCTGGACGAGACCCGTGAGCTGTTGGAGGCGCTGGACGGGCTGAACGCCACCGGGACCGAACGCGGAGAGCGCGAGGCCCTGAGCAAGCGGCTCGACGCCTTCGAGGCCGCCGTCACCGCCCGCTGCGAGGCGCTGCGCGACCAGTTGTCCAAGGCCGAGGAGTTCGCCGGACGACTCCGCGCGCAACGGGCCAGGAACAACGCGAGCACGTGAGAACAGAACCGTAAGGAGCGACAGTGACCACAATGGCGACCGCGGACAAGGTGATGGCTGAGGTCGCCGAGGAGGCCGGTCGGCGGCGGACGTTCGCGGTCATCTCTCATCCGGACGCGGGTAAGTCGACGTTGACGGAGGCGTTGGCGTTGCATTCGTCGGCGATCTCTTCGGCGGGTGCGGTGCACGGTAAGGGTGATCGGCGTGGGGTGACGTCGGACTGGATGGAGATGGAGCAGGATCGGGGTATCTCCATCACGTCGGCGGCGCTGCGGATCGATTACGAGGGTCGGGTTCTGAACCTGTTGGACACCCCGGGTCACGCGGATTTCTCCGAGGACACCTATCGGGTGTTGTCGGCGGTGGATTGCGCGATCATGTTGTTGGATTCGGCCAAGGGGTTGGAGCCGCAGACGTTGAAGTTGTTCGACGTGTGTCGGGCGCGTCGGATGCCGGTGATCACGTTCGTGAACAAGTGGGATCGTCCGGGTCGTGAGCCGTTGGAGTTGTTGGACGAGATCGAGCAGCGGATCGGGTTGCGTCCCACGCCGTTGAACTGGCCGGTGGGCATCGCGGGCGACTTCCGTGGTCTCATCGACCGGGCCACGGGCCGGTACACCAAGATGACACGGATGCCGGGCGGGGCCACCAAGGCCCTCGAAGAAGTCCTCGCACCCGAGGAGGCTGCACGGGTCGAGGGTACCGAGTGGGAGCGGGCCCGGGAGGAGGTCGAACTCCTGGAGGCGCTGGGCGCCGACTTCGACGCGGAGTCGTTCCTGGCGGGGGAGTCCTCGCCGGTGCTGTTCGGCGCCGCCCTGCCCAACTTCGGCGTCGGACAACTGCTCCGGGCCATCGTGGGGCTGGCCCCCGCCCCGACCGCCAAGACCGACGCCAAGGGCGAACCGCGCCCCGTGGCGGCCCCGTTCTCGGGTCAGGTCTTCAAGATGCAGGCCAACATGGACCCCTCCCACCGGGACCGGATGGCCTTCCTGCGCATCAGCTCGGGCCGCTTCGACCGGGGCATGGTCCTCACCCACGCCCGTACCGGCCGCCCGTTCACCACCAAGTACACCCAGGCGGTGTTCGGCTCCGAGCGCTCCACCATCGAGACGGCCTTCCCCGGTGATGTGATCGCGCTGGTCAACGCCCAGAGCATCGCGGTGGGCGACACCCTCTACGACGGTCCCAAGGTGGAGTTCCCGGCGATCCCGAGCTTCGCCCCCGAGCACTTCGTGGTGGCGCGGGCCAAGGACGCGGGCAAGTACAAGCAGTTCCAGAAGGGGATCGCCCAGCTCGACGCCGAGGGCGTGGTGCAGGTGCTGACCTCGGACGTGCGCGGCGAACAGGCCCCCGTGCTGGCCGCCGTCGGCCCGCTCCAGTTCGACGTGGTCGAGCACCGGATGGAGCACGAGTTCCGTGCCCCCATCGAGGCCTCCCCGCTGGACTACTCCGTGGCGCGGCGTACCGACGCGGGGTCCGCCGACGCTCTGCACGCCCTGTCGGGTGTGGAGGTGCTCAAGCGCCGTAACGACGGTGAGCTGCTGGCGCTGGTGCACAACAAGTGGCGGCTGCGCGTCATCGAGCGCGACCACCCGGGCCTGCTCCTGGAGCCCCTCCTCGCCGGCGGCGTCGTCGACGAGGAATACTGACCCACCACCAGGCCTTGTCCCAGAGGTGCCGCGCGGTACGGCGACTCGGCCGTGAGCGCGAACACCGGCCCTGCCCCCGTTCTGACGAGGAGTCCCGCTGACCTCCGCGCCGTCCACCACGGACACGTCCACCCCGCGCCGCACCACCGCCCGGATCGTGGCGGCGTCCGCACTGGTCCTCGCCCTGAGCGGCCCCGGCCAGACCGCGGGCATCGCCGTCTTCGTCGACCACGTCATCACCGACCTCGATGTCGGCCGTTCCGCCGTCTCCCTCGCCTACATGGTCGGCACCCTGACCGGTGCACTGGCGCTGCCCTGGATCGGCCGAGCCGTCGACCGTTTCGGCGTTCGGCGGGTGCTCGCCCTGGTGGCCCTGGGCTTCGGTGGTTTCCTCGTCCTGCTGGCCGGCGCGCAAGGACTCGTCGGGCTGACGGCCGGATTCGTCGGGGTGCGCGCCCTGGGCCAAGGCGGCCTGAGCATGATCGCGACCACCGCCGTCGCGATCTCGGTGACCCGCAACCGAGGTGCGCTGCTGGGGTTGACGAGTTCGCTCGGAGCCGCCGGGATCTCCCTGTTCCCCCTGCTCGCCGAGCGGGTGATCACCGTGCTGGACTGGCGTTACACCTTCGTCGCGGAGGGGATCCTGATCTGGGTCGTCGTGCTTCCCCTGGCCTGGTGGGGCCTGCGCGGGGCCGAGCGCCCGGCCCGGGACACCGCCGCTGCTGGCGAGGAGGGGGGCGAAGAACCGGTGGAACCGTCCTGGCCCCTCGCGACCATCGCGAGAACCTCGATGTTCTGGGCGATGGCCGGCGCCATCGCGTGCAGTGGGCTGGTCTCCACGGCCGTCTTCTTCCATCAGATCTCCCTGTTGGGAGAGCAGGGGCTCACACCCGCCCAGGCCGCCGCCAACTTCCTGCCCCAGACCCTGGCGGGCCTGGCGGCGGCGCTGCTGTTCGGCTCGGCCACCGACCGGCTCTCCCCCAAGGTGCTGATGTCCGCCGCCATGGCCATGCACGCCCTGGCCCTGGTCGCCCTGCCATCCGTCTCCCCGGGGCTGGGCGCGCTGCTGTACGGAGCGGCGCTGGGCGCTGCCGCCGCCGGGGCCCGCGCGGTGGAGAGCGCCGCGCTGCCCTTCTACTTCGGTACGGCGAACCTGGGCACCCTGCGCGGCCTGACCCAGTCCGTCGCGGTCGCCTCCACCGCCGTCGGTCCCATCCTGCTGTCCCTGGCCCATGGCTGGGCGGGTTCCTACCGGCCCGGGGTCATGGGTCTGGCGGCCCTGTGCGCCCTGGTGGCCGTCCTGGTCTGCTTCGCCCGCGCACCGCTTCCCGCCATCGGTGGATCACCCGTCGGCTCGGACGAACACGTTCGTGAACATTAAATGTGAACATCCCATGAGCCCACCCAAAAAATCACTTTGGGTTATAAGCGGGAAATGTGGGCGTCATCTATATCACGCCCATGAACTGGATGAACCACCGAACAGTCGCCGTTGTGATAGTTGCCTCAGTTGCTCTACGTGACTCGAACCCTCACGTAAGGGTAAGTTCTTTTCAGGTCACTTCTCGCGCATGAGCGTGGGATGACCGCCTTCTTCCCGACCTGCCTCAGGGGCACGGTCGGGTCTGCGGCGACGGAGCCGCGCCCGGGGCACCACGAGTGCCGCACCGGATCCAGACGCCCGAACGCACCACGGCTCCCGAGTCACGGGCGCGTTCGATCGCATCGTCGCCGAACACCTGACCCGAACACCGCGGTCCTCGTCGTGGGCTGCCCGAAACCTGATGGGTTCCATGAATCTGCTTGTGAAGACGCCTCGTTCGTGGCGATCGAGGATGCCCTCCCCCGCTCAGATCCGCACCGACGTGCTGGCCGGTCTGGTCGTGGCGCTCGCGCTGATCCCCGAGGCGATCGCCTTCTCCCTCATCGCCGGCGTCGACCCCCGCGTGGGCCTGTACGCCTCCTTCGTGATGGCGGTCTCGATCGCCTTCCTGGGCGGGCGCCCCGCGATGATCTCCGCCGCCACCGGCGCCATGGCCTTGGTGGTCGCGCCGCTGTCCATCGAGTACGGCGTCGATTACCTGATCGCCGCCACCCTGCTGGCCGGGCTCATCCAGATCGGCCTGGGCCTGCTCGGCGTGGCGAAACTGATGCGGTTCGTGCCGCCCAGTGTGATGACCGGGTTCATCAACGCCCTGGCCATCCTCATCTTCCTGTCCCAGATGCCCTACCTGACCGACTTCGACATCCCCATCTACGTCATGGTCGCCATCGGCCTGGGCATCATCTTCGGTCTGCCCTACCTGACCAAGGCGATCCCCGCCCCGCTGGTCGCGATCGTCGTGCTCACCGTGGCCGCCGTCGCGATGGGGATCTCCACCCGCACCGTGGGGGACGAGGGCGAACTGCCCGACGCCTTCCCCGTCCCGCTGCTGCCCGACGTGCCGATGACGTGGGACACCCTGACCCTGATCGCGCCCTACGCCCTCACCCTGGCGCTGGTCGGCTTGATGGAGTCGCTGATGACCGCCAAGGTCGTCGACGACCAGACCGAGACCACCTCCAACCACGGCCGCGAGGCCCGCGGTCAGGGCATCGCCAACATCCTCGTCGGCCTCTTCGGCGGTATGGCCTCCTGCGCGATGATCGGCCAGACCATGATCAACATCAAGTCCGGCGCCCGCACCCGGGTCTCCACGTTCCTGGCCGGGGTGTTCCTGCTGATCCTGTGCGTGGGGCTGGGCGACATCGTCGGTCTCATCCCCATGGCGGCTCTGGTCGCGGTGATGATCTTCGTGGCGGCGGTCACCTTCGACTGGCACAGCATCGCCCCGTCCACGCTCAAGCGCATGCCCTGGAGCGAGACCCTGGTCATGGTCGTCACCGTGGTCGTGGTGGTGATCACCCACAACCTGGCCCTGGGCGTGATCGTCGGCGTCATCGTGTCGATGGCGCTGTTCGCGAGCAAGTGCGCCATGCAGGCCGACGTCACCAGCGTCCTGGACCCCGAGGGCGGCACCCGCGTGTACTCCGTCAACGGCGAGGTGTTCTTCGCCTCCACCGGCGACCTGGTCAACCGGTTCGACTACGCCGAGAAGGGTCTGAGCAAGGTCGTGGTGGACATGTCGGGGGCCCATGTGTGGGACTCCTCCGCGGTCGCCGCCCTGGACCGGGTGAGCGAGCACTTCCGCGGTCACGGCGTCGAGGTCGAGGTCACCGGCCTCAACGAGCCCAGCAGCAAGCTCCACAAGGAACTGACCGGCACCCTGACCGGTGGTCACTGACCTCTGCGGGGTGAGTGGGACGGGGCCGCCGGAGATCCTTCCGGCGGCCCCCACCGCTGTCGGAGCCCCGCCGGAGAGTGGCCCGGCGTCCGCCGTCCGGCACTCCGCGTGGATCCGGGCCCGTCGGTCCGATGACCTCCACGGCGGGCGGTCACCGGACCGTGATCGGCTTTTCGAGGTCTGGCGCGGGCACTTCCGTGGAAGACTCGACGCCGCGGGCGACGCCGGTCGACCGCACCCCGACGACGAGTAGGAGACACGGATGAGTGCCCGTTTCCAAGAGCTGGACTGGCGGGCGACGCCGATGGGAGAACTCAGCCTCCGCCGTCGGTACGACCCCCTTTTCCAGAAGGAGGTCCATGAGATCAAGCTCGACGACGACTTCCTGATGTCGAGCCTGTTCACCGCGGCGGAGATCGAGCTGGCCCGGTTGGCCCTGGCCGAGCTGGAGGGAAGGGACGGCCTTCGCGTCGCGGTCGGAGGTCTGGGGCTGGGGTACACCGCGCAGGCGGTGCTGGAGAACCCGGACGTCGGTGCCCTCGTCGTGGTGGAGGCGCTCTCCGAGGTCATCGAATGGCATCGCGGAGGACTGCTCCCCGTCGGTGCGGCGCTGGTCGCCGATTCCCGATGCCGCCTGGAACACGGTGACTTCTTCGCCCTGGTCGGCGCCGGATCGGGCACGGCCCCGCAGGTGGGCGCGGAGCCGTTCGACGCGCTCATCGTCGACATCGACCACTCGCCGAGTCACCTGCTCCACCCCGCCCACGCCGGTCTGTACACGGCGGACGGGCTGCGCCGTCTCTCCGAGGACCTCCTCGTGCCGGGCGGCGTCTTCGCCCTGTGGTCCAACGACGCGCCGGACGAGGATTTCGTCCGTCTCCTGGCGGAGGTCTTCGCCGAGGCCCGAGCGGAGGTCGTCCACTTCCCCAACCCGCTCCAGGGGCGCGACGCGTCCAACACCGTCTACGTCGCCGTGTCGTGACGGCTCCGGTTCCCGGTGCGCGGCCCACGGGGCGGGGGAGGGGCGTCCTTCCTCGCCCCTCCGCGCGTCGGATGGGGGAGTCACCGCCCGGATCACCGGACGGCACGGGTGCCGCCTCGGTCGCCGACCCGGTCCTCCCCGGCCGGGAGCCCCCGGATCCGTTTCCGCCGTCCGACGACCCTTCGCGCTCTTCGGGCCGTGGGGCCCGCCCGGATCAGAGGGTCACGGGCCCGTAGGAGTTGAGGGCCTCGACGATCTGCGCCTCCTCGTGGTCGAGGTGGGCCTCCACCTGTGCGGCCAGGCGTTCCACCTCCTCGCGCACCGGACCCGTGCCCGCGTCCCGCCCCGAGGCCAGTTCCTGGATGCGATCCAGGGCCCGGCTGATGGTCGAGTGCTCACGGGTCAGCCGCTCCAGGACGGGGGCGAGTTCCGGGTGGCTCACCGCCAGTCCCGGGAACATGTGCTCGTCCTCCGCCGTGTGGTGGCCGTGCAGGAACTCGCAGAACGACAGGCACTGCTTGCGGATCTGGTGATCCAAGGGGGCGACCCGGTCGTCGCCCGTTCCCGCGTCTGGTGAGTCCAGTGCCGCGCGCAGGTCGTTCAGCTGTCCGCGCAGCATGTCGTGGATCTCGACGAGCTGGTCTCCCAGCGCCTCGATCCGCTGCGCCTCGTGGGCACCGGTACCTTCCTCCATGACGACACCTCCATAAAATATGCCAGTGACTGGCACTTTTTCACGGGGGGTGTCCGGGCGCAAGGGGGTATCCGTCTTCGGCCCGCTATCCTGGCCCGATGACCACCCGGCCCGCCCCGGAGGGCGAGGAGCACCTGCCGCTGCGCGAGCGCAAGAAGCGCAGGACGCGCCGGACCCTGGCCGACACCGCCCTCCGCCTCTTCCTCCAACGCGGCTACGACGACGTCACCCTCGACGAGCTGACCGAGCGCGCGGGGGTGTCGGTGCGGACCTTCTTCCGCTACTACTCCTCCAAGGAGGAGGTCGCCATGGCGGCCGAGGGGGAGCTCTGGGAGGCCTACGCCCGGCGGTTGCACGACCTCGCCCCCGGCGGCCCGGCGCTGGAGCAGTTGCGGGACCGCTACGTCGCGGCCGTTCGCGAGATGCCGGGGGAGTGGACCGAGCGCTACCTGGCCACCCGGGGGCTGGCGGCCCGCACACCCGCGCTGCGCGCCCAGCACACCGCCGCCACCGATCTCCTACAGGTGCGGATCATCGAGGCCCTGGAGCGGGTCATGGGGGTCGACAGTCGCCGGGACGTGCGGTTGCGCCTGGTCTCGGACATGACGCTCGCCGCGGTCCGCTACGGGAGCAAGAACTGGATCCGGGAGAACCGGACCGCGGATCGCACCGGGGACGGGGAGTCGCTGATCCGCGAGGTCGTCGCCGCGTTCGACGCCCTGCACGGCGCCGTCGTTCTGGTGCCGACGTCCCCGGAGGAGCCCCCGCCGCTCCGGTGAGGCGGAGCGGCCGGGAGCCGCCTCGGACGTGCGGGCGTTCGGGATTCCGGCCTCGCCGCGGGAGTCCCCCTACCGGGTCTTCGCCGGGCCCTCGGGGAAGGCCGCCGCCCCGACGCCTCGCCGTGCCCGGTGCGGAGCACGTCGGGGGCGTCGTCACGGTGACGGGTGCGCGCTCCGGTCGGCCGACCCGTCGGGGCGTTCGCCCGGCGTCACCCGAGCCCGAGCAGCCGCTCCGCGTTGGGCCAGACGTCGTCCAGCAGGGTGGGGTCGTTGCGCACCCGGGCCAGCAGCACGGTGCCCTCGATCTGTGCGACCAGTGCCCTGGCCAGGGCGTGTTCCGTCCCCGTTCCCCCGATCAGCCCGGCGCTCCGCGCCCGCGCGACCAGGTCGGCGATCATGTCGACCTGCTCGTCGAACACGAGGACCAGCCGTCGCCGTACCTCGGGCTCCCGTTCGCTCACCTCCGCGGCGAGGTTGCCGTACAGGCAGCCGTGGATCGTCCCTGACTCCCCGTAGTCGGCGCGCTGGACGCCGATCAGGCATTCGATCAGCGCGCGGAGCCTGTCCACGGGCCCGTCGGCGTCTTCGAGGGACGCCTCCAGCGAGCGTCGTTCCTCGGTCCACTGCCCGTCCACCGTCTCGACGGTCAGGGCCTGCTTGGAGTCGAAGAAGTGGTAGAAGCTGCCCTTCTTCACGCCCGCCTCGGCGCAGATCTCGGCGACACCGAGGGCGGTGTACCCGCGAGTGCGCATGAGTCGGCGGGAGGAGTCGAGGATGCGATCCCTGGCGTCGCTGGTGCGTCCCATGCGTCGAGGGTATACGGACGGTCAACTACCGGGCGACGACCCCCGCGCACCAGGGCGTTGCCAAATAGTTGACCGGTCGTCTACATTGATCCCGTCGGGGTCGACCCGGCCCATCCGATCTGCGAGAGGGGACACCCCCGTGTCCGATGTTCGAGTCTCCGTCGTCTTCCACAGCGGTTACGGTCATACCGCCCGTCAGGCCGAGGCGGCCGTCCGGGGCGCCGAAGGGACCGAGGGCGTCCGGGCCTCGCTCCACGACGCCACCGTGCTCGACGAGGGTCTGTGGTCCGCGCTCGACGCCGCCGACGCCATCGTCTTCGGCACCCCCACCTACATGGGCGGCGTCTCCGCCGCCTTCCAGACGTTCGCCGAGGCCACGTCCTCCATCTGGCAGCGGCGGGGGTGGCAGGGCAAGCTCGCCGCCGGGTTCACCAATTCCGCGGGGACCAACGGCAACAAGGACACCGTCCTCAGCGCGCTCGCGGTGTTCGCCGCCCAGCACGGCATGGTCTGGGTGCCGCTCGGCCTGCTCCCGGGCGGGGAGTACTCCAGCCGGGGCCACCGCGACGACCTCAACCGGCTCGGCGGGTTCACCGGGGCCATGGCCCAGTCGTCCTCCGACCTGGGGCCCGACCTCGCACCCGCCGACAGTGATCTGCGCACGGCCGAACACCTGGGCGCCCAGGTCGCGAAGGCGGCGCTGCGGTTCGAGCACGGGCGCGCCGCGGTGATGGCATGAGGACCTCGCGCCGGCCCGGCGCCGATCTCACCGACGCCCTGGGGACGCGCCACCCCATCGTCCAAGGGCCGTTCGGTGGAGGGCTGTCCACGGTCGCGCTGGTCGCGGCCGTGTCCGAGGCGGGCGGCCTGGGCTCCTACGGGGTCCACGCCATGGCCCCGGAGGACATCGGCCCCCTGGTGGAGGCGATCCGGGCCGCCACCTCCGCGCCCTTCGCCGTCAACCTGTGGACACCGCGCCCCGACGAGGAGCGCCCGATCCCCGACGCCACCGCCCTGGCCGCCCACACCGACCGGCTGGCCCTTCACTACGCCGAGTTCGGCCTCACCCCGCCGAACCTGGCCCAGGCCAACGCGCGGATCGACTTCGACGCCCAGCTCGACGCCGTCCTGGCGGCCAGGCCTCCGGTGATCAGCGTGGTGATGGGACCGCCTCCGCGCCGACTGGTCGAGGGAGCCCGGAGCATCGGGGCCCCGATCGTCGGCACCGCCACGACGGTGGCCGAGGCCCGAGTCCTGGAGGAGACGGGCTGCGACGTGATCGTGGCCTCCGGGAGCGACGCGGGCGGACACCGGGGATCCTTCCTGGCGCCCGTGCGCGAGTCTCTCGTCGGCACGTTCTCCCTGATCCCACAGGTGCGCGACGCCGTGTCCGTGCCGGTGGTCGCGGCCGGCGGGATCGCCGACGGGCGCGGGGTCGCCGCCGCCCTGACGTTGGGCGCCGACGGAGTCCAGGTGGGGACCGGCTTTCTCCGGACCCCGGAGTCCGGAGCGAGCCCGGCCCACCGTGAGGCGCTCTCCTTCGAGGGGGCGAGGAGCACCGTGCTGACCCGGCTCTTCTCCGGACGTCCGGCCCGGGGGATCGCCAACGCCCTGGTCCGGGGCATGGCCGACGCCGAGGACCGGGTCCCGCCCTACCCCGCCCAGAACAACCTGATGCTGCCGATCCGGGCGCGGGCCGCGGCGTCGGGGCGGGCGGACCGGCTCAACCTGTGGTCGGGGCAGGCCGCGCTGCTGGCCTCCGGGGCGAGCGCCGGGGATTACCTGTCCGCGCTCGTCGCCGAGGCCGAGAAGGTGCTCGGAACCCCTCTGTGAGTCGCCCTCCGAGGCCGGCCCGTCGCCGTGCGACGGGCCGGCCCCTCCCCTCCTCGCGGCTCCGGTCCGGAAGGAGGACTCAGGCCTGGTCGGGGCGGAGCGCGTCGAGGATGAGCGTGAGCCCGAACGCGAACCCGTCGGTGAGGTCCTCGCCGAGGGCCTGTTCGGTGATGACCTCGGCCAGGTACGGGTGGGAGCCGGCCGGTAGAGCGCCCAGGATGCCTCCCGCGACCTCGTCGAGCCCCTCGCGGTCCGCGAAGGGCAGGCTCGTCTCCTGGAGCACGAACCCGTAGAGGTAGCTGTCGATCACCGACACGGCCCGCACCGCCATCGCGATGGAGAACCCTCCTTCCCGCAGGACTCCCAGCACGGCGTCGTGGTGTCGCAGGGTCGCCGGGCCGGGGCTGCTGCGGGAGTCCATCAGGCCGACCGCCCACGGATGGCGCCGCAGCGTCGCGCGCGCCGATTCGGTGCGGTCGCGCACGGCCGTCCTCCAGGTCGCGGCCGGATCCGGGAGGTCGATCTCGGCGAACACCGCGTCGACCATTCCGTCGAGAAGGTCGCCCCTGTTCGCCACGTGGTTGTAGAGCGACATCGCCTCGACGCCCAGTCGTCCGGCGACCGCGCGCATCGTGACGCCCGACTCGCCCTTCTCGTCGGCGAGCGCGACCGCCTCGGTGACCACCCGCCGCCGACTCAGCGGGACCCGCGCGGGGCGCCCCCGTCGGGGGCCGGTGTTCCGCTCGGCGTCGCGCTCCTCCATTGGACCTCTCCCTCGGGGCTTGCTGAAACTTACCGTGTAAGTATATCGTTACTTACGTTGTAAGTAGAAGTGACGGTGTGAGGAGGGCGGGACGATGCGGAAGGTCTGCGTCATCGGGGCTTCGGGCAAGTTGGGGCGGTACATGGTCCGGCACGCGCTGGACCGCGGATACGAGGTCGTGGGCGTCTGTCGTGAGCGCAGTGTTCCCAAGCTGGCCGAGTTCGCGGATCGGATCACGATCGTTCCCGGGCCCACGAACGACCGGGAGGTGATCCGGCGGGCCGTCGCGGGCTGCGACGGCGTGCTGACCGTGCTGGCCCCCTGGGGGGTCCGGCAGTACTCCTCGGGCACGGCACAGGCGGTACTCGACCACGCCGAACCCGACGCCCGTCTGGTCTTCTCGTGCGGCTGGCACGTCGCCCGGGACGAGGGGGACCGGTACTCCTGGACGTTCAGGGCGACCGTCCGCGTCGTCACCCTGCTGGCCCGCCTCGTGCGCGCCGTCGAGATCGACGATCAGCTGGAGGCGGGCCGTCGGATCTTCGCCAGCGACCGACGGTGGACCCTCGTCCGCGGCAGCGACCTCGAAGAGGGCGAGAGCCAGGGGCTGCCCGTGTGGAGTCGCCACGTCGGCGATCCGGTGCTGGAGAGCAACCTGACCCGTCGCGTGGACTTCGCGCTGTTCATGGTCGAGGCGCTCACGGACGACACCCTCGTCCGCGAGGCCCCGGCCATCGTCGGATGCCGGGCGCCCAGCGCGCTGGCCCACGCCCAGAGCCGACGTCCCCCGGGGCTCCCCGGAGACGGTGCCCCGGCATCCGGGGAGAACCCGTAGCCGCCCCGGCCCGGCGCGCGAGCGCCCGGATCCGCTCACCACCCCCCCCGGAAGACGGAGACCATGACCGACCACGCACCTTCCCCCCGCCCCGACGGGCGTGCCCTCGCGCCGGACCTCGCCCGCGGGATCATGCTCCTGTTCATCGCCCTGGCCAACGTGCCCTGGTTCCTCTACGGGGCTTCGACCTGGGGTGTCAGCGCCCACCACGCCGACGCCACCGGCCTCGACGCCGTCTGGCAGACCGTCGCGATCATCGCGATCGACGCGCGGAGCTACCCGCTGTTCGCCTTCCTCTTCGGATACGGCATCTGGCAGCTCCACACCAGGCAGCGGGCGATCGGCCTGGACGAGAGGTCGGTCCGCCGGCTGCTCCTGCTGCGCCACCTCTGGATGATCGTCTTCGGCGCGGTCCACGCCGCCCTGCTCTGGTTCGGGGACGTCCTGGGCGCGTACGGCCTGGTCGGACTCCTCGTGGTGCTGCTGTTCCTCCGCCGGGGGAACAGGACCCTCCTGGTGTGGGCCGCCGCGCTGTTCGGCCTTCTCGGCGCCCTCGCCGTGGCCCTGCTGGTGGCCGGAGCCGTCCTCTCGCCGGGGGGAGACGCCGCGTTCGAGGGACCGGTGTCGCAGATCGCCGCCATCACGCCCTACACGGCCTCGATCCTGCCGCGACTCGGGATGTGGGCGGTCGTGACGGTGGGACAGGGCGTCCTGGGGCTCGTCGTGCCGGTCGCCGTGCTCGTCGCGATCGTCTGCGCGCGGCACCGGGTGCTGGAATCCCCGGAGTCGTACCGGCCGCTGCTGGCGCGCACGGCGGTCCTCGGCATCGCCCTCGGATGGGCGGGTGCCCTTCCGTCCGTGCTCGTGCGGTACGGCGTGTGGGACGTCCCCGAGTGGACACCGCTCCTGCTCCATGGTCTCACCGGCCTGTTCGGCGCGCTCGGTTACGTGGCTCTGATCGCCCTCGTCGTCGCGAGCCTCCCGACCGGGCGACCGGCCGGGGCGCTCGTGCGCACCCTGACGGCCGTCGGTAAGCGATCCCTCTCCTGCTACCTGCTCCAGTCGGTGGTCTTCGCCCCCCTGCTGTGCGCCTGGGGGCTCGGGCTCGGCGGTGTCCTCACCCAGTGGCAGGCCGCCCTCGTGGCGGTCGCGACCTGGCTGCTCTCGGCGGTCCTCGCCGCCGCGCTGGAACGCGCGGGCGTGCGCGGGCCCGCGGAACGGCTGCTGCGCGTCCTCGCCTACCGCGACCGGCATCCGTCCGCCACGCCCACGGCCCCCTGACACCGCGTGGGAGGGAGT
Source organism: Nocardiopsis lambiniae (assembly GCF_031845465.1). Classification (NCBI taxonomy): domain Bacteria; kingdom Bacillati; phylum Actinomycetota; class Actinomycetes; order Streptosporangiales; family Nocardiopsidaceae; genus Nocardiopsis; species Nocardiopsis lambiniae. The sequence continues at coordinate 290,813 of NZ_JAVREP010000001.1, forward strand.
TGGGAGGGGGAACGGTGAGGGCACGGGGACGCCCGCCCCCTTCCGGCCGGTACCGAGCGCCTTCGTGCGCACGGCCGTCGTTCCCGCCCCGCGGTTCCCGGCGCCGTCCTCGACCGCCCACGCCGACGGCCCCCGTTCGAGCGCTCCGCCCCGATGGGGCGGTGGCCGAACGGGGGCCGTCGGTGCGAACGCCGTCGATCCCCGGGGCGTCAGCGGTGCTCGGCGGGGACCCCGGCCCGAGCCTCGGGGGAGCGCGGGTCATCCCCGCCTCCGGTCTCCCCGGCCCCGGCCGCGTGGCGCCTCTCCAGGGCGGCGCCCTCCACGTCGATGTCGGGCAGCAGCCGGTCCAGCCACCTCGGCAGCCACCACGCCGCGTTCCCCGCCAGGTGCATGAGCGCCGGGACGAGCAGCATCCGCACCACGAACGCGTCGATGAGCACACCGAAGGCGAGCGCGAACCCGATCGAGCTGATCATGACGCTGTGCGAGAAGACGAACCCGCCGAACACCGAGACCATGATGATCGCCGCTGCCGTCACCACCGCGCGCCCCGCCCGGAAGCCCTGCACCACGGCGGCGCGGGCGGGCGCGCCGTGCACGTACGCCTCGCGCATGCCCGTCCCGATGAAGAGCATGTAGTCCATCGCCAGACCGAACAGGATGCCCGCCAGGATCGTCGGCAGGAAGTTCAGCACCGGCCCCGCGTTCTCCAGCCCGATGAGGCCGCCGAGCCAGCCCCACTGGTAGACGGCCACCACACCGCCCAACGCGCCGAAGAACGACAGGATGAACCCGAGCGTGGCCACGATCGGCACGAAGATCGACCGGAACACCAGCAGCAGGATCACCAGGGACATCCCCACGACCACCGTCAGGTAGATCGGCAGCGCCTCGTCGAGGGTCTCGGAGATGTCGATGTTCCCGCTGGCCACGCCGGCCACGCCCAGCGTTCCGGTGCCCTTGATCGGCTCCAGCTCGCGCAGGTCGTGCACGAGCCGCTCGGTGGACTCGCTGGTGGGCCCCTCGACCGGTACCACCTGGAAGGCGGCGTGGGTCTGGTCGTCGGAGACCGCGATGGGGGCCACGGCCGCCACGTCGTCGAAGGCGTGGATCTCCTCGGCGATCAGCGCCTGCTCCCGCTCGGCGTTCAGCTCCGCGGCCTCCTCGTCCGGGCCGCCGGTGAGCCGTGCGACCACCAGGAGGGTGCCGTTGTTGCCGGCGCCGAACTCCTCCTCCACGATCGTGTGGGCCCGGTACTGGGTGGAGTCGGTGGGCTCGGAGGAGCCGTCGGGCATGCCCAGCCGCAGGTCGAGGGCGGGCAGGGCGACGACCACCAGGGCGGTCACCGCGACGGCGGCCCGCAGCAGGGCACCGCCGGTCGACATCGGCCGCACCGGCTCCGGTGCGGTCCCCCCGTTGCCGGACGCCCGCTCGGCGAGTCGGGCGCGCTCGCGGCGGGACAGGATGCGGACGCCGATCAGCGACAGCAGCGCCGGGACCAGGGTGACCGCGACGAGCACGGCGATGGTGATGGCCACGGCGCCCATGGTGCCCATGAGCCCCAGGAACCCGATGCCGGTGAGGTTCAGGCCCAGCAGCGCGATCAGCACGGTCGTCCCGGCGAAGACCACGGCGTTGCCCGCGGTCCCGTTGGCCAGGCCGATGGATTCCTCGACCTCCACGCCCTGCTTGAGCTGGCGGCGATGGCGGTTGACGATGAACAGCGCGTAGTCGATGCCCACGGCCAGGCCCAGCATCAGGCCCAGGATCGGGGTCACGGACGACATCTCCACCACCCCCGACAGCGACATCGAGATCAGGGTGGCGATGCCGACGCCGACCAGCGCGGTCAGCAGCGGGAGCCCCGCGCCGACCAGGGTCCCCAGCATGATCACCAGGACCACGGCGGCCACGACCACGCCGACCACCTCGGCCGGGCCGAACAGGGTGGGCAGGCTCTGGGCCATGTCGCTGTTGAAGTCCACGGTGGTGCCGGGGACCGGGTCGTCCTCGAAGACCGCCATCACGGCGTCGCGGGTCTCCTGGGGGATGTCCATCTGCTCGTCGGTGAAGGAGACCATGACCAGGGCGGTGTCGCCGTCCTCGGAGACCATGCGCAGGCCGGAGGCCATCTCCATCAGGGATTCGCCTCGCTCGACCTCCGCCAGGCCCTCCTCCAGCTCCTCACGACCCGCGTCGATCTCGGCCTGCCCGCCGTCGAACACCGCCTCGGTCAGGTCGAGCGTCCCGTCGGCCTCGGCCTGCTCGCGGGCCGCGTCGAGCTCCGCCTGGCCGGCGTCGAGCTCTTCGAGTCCCGCGTCGATCTCCGCACGGCCCTCCTCCAGTTCCCGGGCTCCGTCCTCCCGCTCGGCCTCGGTGGCGAACGGGTCGACGGCGGCCGAGACCCCGGGGACCTCGGTGGCCCGCTCGGCGCGGTCGGCGATCGCCTCGCGCTGCTCGTCGGTGAAGGGCGAGCCGTCCCCGGTCCGGTAGACGACGGTCCCCGATCCGCCGCCCATGTCCGAGAACTCCTCGGACCGGAGTCGGTCCACGTCGTCGGTGGGTGTGCCGGGGATGGAGAAGCCGCCCTCCAACTCCCCGGAGAAGAGGAGGAACGAGGCGCCGGCCGCCACGAGCAGTGACAGCCAGATCGCGATGACGGTGCGGGCGCGGTGTGCGCACGCCCGACCGAGTCCGTAGAGCAGTTCAGCCATGGATGTGCCTTCGCCGAAGGAGAGAGATGGTGGGACGGTGGGGAGCGCGGGTGCGCTCAGGTGGTGCCGACCGAGCCGTAGCCGTCGCGGGTGACGGTGAGGATGCGCTCCAGCAGCGTGGACCAGACCCGGCGCGAGGCGTCGTCCAGGGCGCCGCCGGTGATCCGCTCCCAGTGCTCCACGATGACCGCGCCGCCGCCGATGACCGCGCCGCACATGAGGTCCACCACGAGCGGGTCGGCCCGCGGGTGGCGGCGCATCACGATCGCCGACAGCCGTGTTCCCACGTCGGTCATCGCCCGCTCGAACAGCGCCGCCCGGCTGGCCGAGGGCGTGCCGTCCCCCTGCCCGGCGAAGTGCCTGAGCCGGGTGATGGGGGTGAGCAGGTCGGTGTCGCGGATGGCGTCGGCCAGGGAGTCGAAGATGTTCGCCCCGTCGTCGGTGCCGTCGTCCGCCGCGTCGAGGTTGGCGCCGATCCCGTCGACGATCTCCTCCAGCATCCGGCCGAACACCTCCAGGAGGATGTCGTCCAGCGAGCGGAAGTGGTTGAACACGGTCCGTCGGGAGACGTCGGCGCGCTCGGCGAGCTGCTCGACGGTGAAGCCGGTGTCCCCGCGTTCGGCCGTCAGCGCGGCGGCGGCGTCGATGATGGCCCGGCGGTGGCGGGACTTCAGGGCCTCGCGCCGGTCGGTCGCGGGTGGAATGGGCCGATCGTTCACGGTTCCACGCTAGACACCTGAGTGCACTGAGTGCAACGACGCACTGAGTGCACCGTGTCACATCCGCCGGACGCGAGGAGATCACGCGGACGTGCGGCATTCGTCCCCTCGTCGGCTCCGAAGACCTCTCGGACGTGGGAGGGGCCACCGGCGGAGACACCATGGGGGGCGACGCGCCGGTGTACGGGCACGGGACGCCGCCGAACCGACGCGGCGGGGTCTCCCCGAACGCCCGGTTCGGTAGCGTGGGCCGCCGACGCCCTCGGACTCCGCGGGCCGCGCACCCCGGGAGAGCCCATGTCCGCCCCGCCCCCTCCGTTCCGCAACTGGGCCGGGAACCTCGCCTACGCCAGCCCCCGCATCCACCGGCCCGCCGACCCCGACGCCCTCCGCGCCCTGGTGCGCGACACCCCGCGGATCCGGGCCCTGGGCAGCGGCCACTCGTTCAACCGGGTCGCCGACTCCGACCACGACCTGGTGCGCCTGGACGCCCTGCCCCGGGAGATCGAGGTCGACCCCGACGCCGCGACCGTGACGGTCTCCGCCGGGGTCCGCTACGCCGAGCTCTCCGCCGAACTGCACCGGCACGGTTCCGCCCTGGCCAACCTGGCCTCGCTGCCGCACATCTCGGTGGCCGGGTCCTGCGCCACCGGCACCCACGGGTCCGGGGACGGCCTGCGCTGCCTGGCCGCCGCCGTGCGCGGGCTCGAACTCCTGGGCCCCGACGGCGAACCGGTGCGGCTGGAGCGCGGTACCCACCCCGACGTCCTCCCCGGCGCCGTCGTCGCGCTCGGCGCCCTCGGCATCGTCACCCGCCTCACCCTGGAGATCGAACCGACCTTCTCGGTGTCCCAGCGGGTCCGGCTCGACGTGCCACTGGACGAGGTGGCCGGCGACTTCGACGCGGTGTTCGGCTCCGCCTACAGCGTCAGCCTGTTCACCGACTGGCGCGGGGACACCGGCCGGGTCTGGCTCAAACACCGCGAGGGCCTGCCGGAGGGCGCCTGGCGCGGGGGACGTTCCGCCGACGCCCCTCAGCACCCCGTTCCGGGGATGTCCACCGACCCCGCCACCGCACAACTGGGCGTCGCCGGCCCCTGGTTCGAGAGATTGCCGCACTTCCGCCCCGAACTCCCGCCGAGCGCTGGCGAGGAGTTGCAGTCCGAGCTCTACCTGCCGCGCGAGGCCGTCGCGGAGGCCTTCGCCGCCCTGCGCGGTATCGGACACCTGGTGGCTCCCGTGCTGCACGTCTCCGAGGTGCGCACGGTCCGCGCCGACGATCTCTGGCTGAGCCCCGCTCACGGTCGCGACTCGGTGACCTTCCACTTCACCTGGCTCCGGGACCCGGAGGCGGTGATCCCCGTGATCGCGGCCGTGGAGGAACGGCTCGCACCGCTGGGCGCCCGACCGCACTGGGGCAAGCTCACCACGCTGCCTCCGGCGGACGTCGTCGGCTCCTACGAACGGGCCGCCGACTTCGCCCGGCTTCTGGAGCGGTTCGACCCGGCGGGCAAGTTCCGCAACCCCTTCACCGACATGCTCTTCCCTCGGGCCTGACCCCTCCCGGAACACCGCGGGGACGGGGCCTCGGCGCCGCTCCCGCGGCTGTGGGAGGCCCGAGGCGCGGCCTCGGTGCGCGCGATCGCGCCCGGCCGCCTCCGCCCTGTTCCACGCGTTCCCCTTCGTGGCGTACGCGAGCGGCGACCCGCTCCGGGGTCCCCGCGCGCTACGCCGCGGGTCGCTCCGCGTCCCACCACGCGAGTACGCGCAGCGCGTGGAAGGTGAGCCACTTCGACGGCTCGCCCGGTGCCGCGTCCACCTCGAACCACACCCGCCCCTCGTGCCGGCGCTCCTGGTGCCAGGTCCCGTCGGGGTCGCGGGCGTCACGGATGAGCCCGATCGCCTCCGCCATGCGCCCGTCGGGCCCGGTGCCCTCGTGCAGGGACACCTCGCGGAAGTGGTCGGCGGCCTTGAGGACGCTGTAGAACCAGCGGAACGGGTAGGCGAAGTGCGTGGCCCAGGGCGCGTGCGACTCCCCGGTGGACAGCCGCCGGAACAGCCGCCGTTCCAGCAGGTACTCCTCCGCCGCGTGTCGGGCGTCGCGCAGCGCGTCGGTGCCGCCGGTGCGGATCTCGTGGTCGAGGATCCCCTTGATGGAGTTGAGCGTCGAGTGGAACGAGGACCGGGTCGACCCCTCCACCCACGCGCAGTTCCAGCCCCCGTCGGGGAGCCGGTGTCCGACGAACCAGTCGGCGACGCGCGACACGTCGGCGCCCAGCCAGGCGCCGTTGGCGAGCGTGTAGCCGTTGATGCACGCGTCGACCTCTCCGCCCCAGTACGGCAGGTCGTCGTACTCCCAGCGGGCGTTCCGCGCCAGGAGGCCGGCGGTGTCCGGCCGGAGCGCGGAGGGTTCGACGCCCCACTCGCGCAGTGCGTTGAGCGACCATGTGGTGGCCGTCCACGGCTGTCCCGGCTCGTCCGCCGTGGCGTCCGCGGGAAAGAAGGCGCCGCCCGCCCACCGTCCGTCGGGGTCCTGTCTCGCGAGCAGTGCCGCGCCGAAACCCTCGACCGGGACCCGGGCAAGGGTCGCCCGCCAGGTCTCCTCGGGGGCGTGCGCGAGGTCGCGTTCCACCTGCCCGCGCAGACTCGGGTCGGAGTCGAGCAACCAGTCGAGGACACGGGGTTCCGTCATGGCGGGAGGCTACCCCGGGACGGTGACGAACCACCGCGGGCCGGTCAGGGGCGGAGCAGGAACTCCCCCGCCATACGGGCGTACTCGCGGTCGGTGCGGCCCGGGTGGTCCGCGGCGACGAAGTGGCGGCCGATCGCGAGCGCGAACATCAGCGCGCACCGCGCCTCGACCTCGTCCGGGTCGGCGATGAAGCTCGCGAACATCGAACGGAGGAAGCCCATCCGCACGTTGTCGATCCGCCGCAGCCGCTCCGCGACCTCCGGGTCCCGCCGGGCCCACTGGCGGACGGCGAGGTCGATGCGGTGCAGTTCGTCCGAGAAGGTCAGCTCCCCGGCGCGCCGGAGTTTCTCGACCGGGTCCCCGCCCTCGGCCTCGATGCGGGCGAGGACGTCGTCGGTGCAGCGCCGCTCCCACTCGTCGAGCAGCTCGGCGAGCAGGGCGGAACGGCCGGCGAAGTACCCGTAGAAACCGCCCTTGGTCACGCCGAGTTCGGCGGCCAGGGTCTCGACCCGGACCGCGTCCGGGCCGCCTCGGGCGAGGGCGTCGAGCCCCGCCTGGATCCAGCGGTCACGTGGGGTGCGGGCGGTGGGAGGCACTCGTTCACCTGTTCTCAGGGGTGTCGTTCCGTGCTTGTGTACGGTACCGTACATATGAAATATACGGCTTCGTATAGAACGAGGGGGCCGATCATGGAACGACTGGCGAAGTCCGCCCACACCGGACATCCGTGGCGTGTGCACGACGTCGCGTCCGACTTCGAGGTCGAGGACGTCTGGGCGTTCCGCGTCCCCGGTGCCGGCCCGGACGACTTCCGGGCCGTGCTGGAGGCGGTCCGCTCGGCCGGCGGGATCGATCGGATGTCCCCGCCGGTGCGGTTCCTGTTCGCGGTCCGGTGGCGGCTCGGCGCCCTCTTCGGCTGGGACGACCCGGAGTCGGGCGTCGACGTGCGGAAGGCCTCGATCCGCCACCGCCTGCCCGACGACCTGCGCACCGCGCCACGGGGTCCGGATCACGCGAGCATGCCCCTGAAGGCGGTCTACGAGACCGACACGGAGGCCCTCCGCGAGCTGGTGAACCGGACCGCGCACGCCCTGATGCACCTCGGCTGGGTCCCGACGGACGAGGGCGGGCACGAGCTGCGCATGGCCGTCCTCGTCAAAGCCGACGGCCGGCTCGGGCGGCTCTACATGGCGGCCATCGCGCCCTTCCGGCACCTCATCGTCTACCCGGCCCTGGGCCGGCAGTGGGAACGGGCCTGGGCCGAGCGCGACAGGGTCGCGGAGCGGCGCGACGAACGGGGTGGATCGTGAACGCCGAACGGAACCTGCTGCGTTGGGCGAGCGGCATCATGCTCGTGCTGGGCGTCGGACACCTGACGCTGCTGACGATCTCCTCGTGGTCGGACATCGTCGGCTGGGCCGAGCGGGGCGTGTGGGCCGCCGTCCCGCTCGGGTTGAACGAGACGGACCCGACGGTGGCGTATCTACGGAACGAGGTCACCTTCTGGGCCGGCCCGGGAAGCTTCTCCGTCCCCCTGATCCTGCTGGGCGCCCTGATCCTGCACCTCGCCGGGCGCGGGGTGGCCGTCCCCGCCTGGGTCGGCTGGGGGTTCGCGGCATGGTGCCTCGTCGGCGGCGTCCTGCTCGTGCCCTCCCCCTACTTCGTGGGGGTCGTGGCGGGTGTGCTCGTCGTCCTGGCGGCGCGGCGTCGGGCCCGGGCGGAGGAGACCGCCCCGGTGTGACCCCGGTGGTGCCGCCGTTCGCCGTCCGGGTGGGCCGTTCGGCGGCGGCGGCGACGGCGACGCCGCGGAGCGGGTGTCCCCGTCGGTGCCCTCCGGCATGCTGGACCGCATGGACGAGGACTTCTTCTGGCGGCTGATCGACGAGGGTCGCGCCGGATCCCCCACCCCCGACATCGACGCCGATCACCTGACCGCGTTCCTCACGGAACGGCTGTCGAACGGGACGGTGACCCAGGTCGTCGGGTTCGCCGAGCAGCTCTCCCTGGCCCTGTACCGGCTGGACCGGCGCGAACACGGCGAGGACCTGTCCTCCGACGCGTTCCTCTACAGTCGCGCCGCCGTCGTGGCCGACGGTCGGGAGACCTACGAGGCGGTGCTGGCGGATCCGGTGCTCTTCGCCCCCTACGCCGAGGAGCCGCTCTGGGCGGAGGGCCTGCTCTACGTACCGGACCGGGTCTACGAGCACCTCACCGGCGAGGAATGGCGACGCGAGACCCGTCACTCCTACGAGTCCTACTCCAACCGGGACGGGTGGGCGCCGAGCCCCTGAGTCCCACGGCCCGCCCCGGTCCCGGTTCCACCCGGATCGGGGGGACCGGTGATCAGGGCGACCACCCTGGTACCGGGGCGCAGGCGCCCCCGGGCGGCCAGGTCGTAGATCCCCGCGAGCATCTTCGCCACGTAGACCCGTTCCGGTTCGATCCCGTGCCGGTTCTCGAAGTCGGCGACGAACGCCCGCAGCTCCGGCGGGTACTTCGCGAACCCGCCGAAGTGGTGGTCGGCATCGATGGACCAGTTGTCCGTGACGGTGCCGGCCTCCCGTTGCAGCCGCCGCACCTCGTCGGCGAGGAACCCGCCGCCCTTGAGGACCGCGAACCCCAGGGCCCGGCGTCCCGGACCCAGCCCGGCGGCCACCCCGGCCAGGGTCCCGCCGGTGCCGCAGGCGCAGCACAGCACGTCGAAGTCCACGCCGATCTCCCCGGCGACGGGCGCGCACCCCCGCACGGCCAGGGCGTTGCTCCCGCCCTCGGGCAACAGGTGGAAGTCGCCGAACCGGTCGCGCAGAGCGGCGACGACCTCCGGGGTGTGCTTGGCCCGGTAGGCGTCCCGATCCAGGTAGGTGAGCCGCATCCCCCGCTTCACGGCGAACTCCAGCGTGGGGTTCAGCGGTGGGCGCTCCTCGCCCCGGATCACCCCGACGGTCGCGAACCCGCAGGCCCGCCCGGCGGCGGCCACCGCACGGATGTGGTTGGAGTACGCGCCGCCGAAGGTCAGCAGGGTGGTGGCCCCCCGCGCGTGCGCCTCCCGGAGGTTGAGGTGGAGCTTGCGCCACTTGTTGCCGGGTACCTCGGGGTGGAGCAGGTCGTCGCGTTTGAGCCACAGCCGCACCCCGCGCAGGCGTGGGTCGTCGATCTCCGTCACCGGAGAGGGCGACCGGACCGCCAGGTGACCGCAACCCGTGGACTCCATGCCGCCAGACTAGGGGCGGGGGAGGGGCGGGGGCACCCGGGCTCCCTATCCTGGTCATCATGGCCGAGAACGCTGGTCGGACACCGTTGAGCGGGGCCCTCGCCCAGCGCGTGGTCGATCTGATCGCACCGACGATCAGCCACAACATCAATGTGATGGACGAGCACGGCACCATCATCGCCTGCCTGGACCCCGAACGCCGGGGCACCCTCCACCGGGGCGCCCAGCGGGTCATCGCGGAGGGGCGAGCCGTCCTCATCGACTCGCCCGAACCCGGGACCTCCGACCGCCCGGGCGCCAACGAACCCCTGATGATCGACGGTGAGCTGCGCGGGGTCATCGGGATCACCGGCGACCCCCGGGAGGTCGCCCCGCTGGCGCGGGTCGTGGCGTTGTCCGTGCGGCTCCTCATCGCCCAGGAGGACGAACAGGACGCCGCCACCCGCCGCCACACCGAGGCCCGCGACCTCATCGCCGCCCTGACCTCGGGCACCTCCTCGGCCGGGTCCGCGCGGGACCGGCTGGCCGCCGCCGGGCTGGCGCCGCCCTGGTCGCTGGCCCTGTGGGCGGCGGCCGAACCCCGGCCGGGCGGGGCGGCGGCCCCGCCGCCGCTCGCCGAGTCCATCGCGGCCCGCCTCAACACGGATCGCGGGCGCCGGGCCGCCGTCCTGCACGGCGCCCTGTGGTCGGTGGGCTCGGGCGCCGCCTTCGCGCCTCCCGGCGTACCGTCGGGCGTCCGACACACCGCCACCGAACCCACGGACGACATCGAGGTGCTGTTGGCGCACGCCGAGGGGTCGCGGGCGCTGTGCCGCCGCGTCGGCCTCGTCCCCACCGCGGAGGACGCCGGACCCTGGTCGCGCGACATCGCGGTGGCCGTCGCCCACCTGCCACGGCGCACCCTGGAACATCTGGCCGGGCGGGCGTCGGCGCTGAGCGAGGCGCAGCGGCGGACCCTCGTCGCGGTGGCGTCGACGACCTCGATGCGCGCGGCGGCGGACTCGCTGTACGTGCACCGCAACACGCTCCTCCAACGGGTGGAGCGGATCCGCGCCGTCACCGGAGCGGACATCCGCCGCGCCGATCACCTCGCGGCCTTGCGGATGGCGCTCTACGCACACGAGGCACTGTGCCTTTCGCACACGAACGGACCGTGAACCTCCGGGAAGTCCGGGCGGATCACCGTCGAATCGCACCGGTTCTCTCCCTAGGCTCTTCGTCATGTCCCATGCGTCGCACGTACACGACCAGGCCCCTCCCGTCCGCGTGGCCATCGTCCCGGACTCCTTCAAGGGCAGCGCCCGCGCCGTGGACGTGGCCGCGGCGATGGCACGGGGCGTCCACGACGCCTTCGCCGCCGCCGGCGTCGAGGTGCTCGTCCACACCCTTCCGTTCGCGGACGGGGGCGAGGGCACCCTCGACGCGCTGCTCGGCGCCTGGGGCGCCGACGCGCTCACCGTGGACACCACCGACGCGCTCGGCCGACCGGTCCGGGCCCGCTACGGCCTGTCCCCGGACGGTCGGACCGGGGTCGTCGAGGCGGCCGAGGCAAACGGCCTGCCTCTGGTCTCCGACGTCCCCCTGCGCCCGCTGACCGCCACCACCCGGGGCATCGGCCCCCTGGTGACGGCGCTGCTGGACGCCGGGGCCGAGGAGATCCTCCTGTGCATCGGCGGATCGGCCACCACCGACGGCGGTGCCGGGCTGCTCTCCGCGCTCGGCGCGCGCCTGCTGGCGAGGGACGGTTCGGAGCTTCCCGACGGGGGCGGGAGCCTCACCGACCTGCACCGCCTGGACACGACCGGACTCGACCCGCGGGCCCGGTCCGTGCGTTGGCGTATCGCCTGCGACGTCACCAACCCCCTCCTCGGTGAGACGGGGGCCGCGGCCGTGTTCGGCCCGCAGAAGGGCGCCGCCCCCGACGACGTGCGCCTCCTGGACGCCGGTCTGCGCCGGCTGGTCGACGTGCTCGCCGAACTCACCGGGGACGACGTCCGCGATCGCGCGGGCATGGGGGCGGCGGGCGGTCTGCCCGCACCGCTCACGGCGCTCCTGGGCGCCGAGGTCCTCCCCGGTTCCCGCATGGTCGCCGAGGTCCTGGACGCCGAACGCCTCATGGCCGACGCCGACCTGGTCCTCACCGGCGAAGGCCGGTTCGACGGGCAGTCCCTGGGAGGGAAGGTGGTCGACGCCGTCCGTCGCCTCGCCCCGGCGGGCCGACCCGTCGTGGTGATCGCCGGGGACGTCTCGGTGACCTCCGAGGAACTCCGACGCTCGGGTGTCACCGCGGCCTTCTCCACCGCCCGCGGACCCCGCTCCCTGGAACGGATGCGGGAGGACGTCCTCGCCGACGTCGAGTGGACGACCGCCAACTGCTGCCGTCTCCTCGCCCACCACTTCGCGTCCCCGGACGTGACGCGGGGGCCCCGACCGTGACCTCGTCGGCCCCGGTCCCGCGCCCGACCGCCTTCACGCCCCCGCCCGCAGGGGCGATACCAGGGGACAGTGCGCTCCGATCAGGCGGCAGACGAGGAGCAGACCCGCCAGCGCGGCCGTGACCACCGCGAGGACGAGGCCGAGCGGTGAGGGGAGTTCCTGGGTGAGCACGAGGACACCCATGGCCAGCACGAAGACACCGAAGCCCTGCCTCAGCGCGGATTCGGGCACCCGGGAGGTCAGCAGCGCGCCGACGAGCGATCCCGCCACGGCGGCGACGGTGACGGCGGCCACCAGCGTCCAGTCCAGGCTCACGGCGGTCAGGTATCCGGTGAGTCCGGCGAAGGACTTCATGGTGATCACGAGCAGGGAGGTCCCCACGGCGACCGGCATCGCCAGACCGCCGAGCAGCGCCAGCGCGGGCACGACGAGGAAACCGCCCCCGGCCCCGACGAGGCCGGTGACCGCACCGACCCCCAGGCCGTCGAGGACGACCCGCTTCAGGGGGAGCCCTTCCCCGGCCGGTTCCCCGTCCCGGGCGGCGGGCCTCCGTCTTCCCCGGAGCATGGCGACGGCGGTGGCGACCATCATGAGGGCGAAGCCGACCATCAGGACGGTGCCGGGGATGTGCCCGCCCGCCAGGCCGCCGAGGAAGGCGCCCGCCATGCCCGCGGCTCCGAAGACCAGTCCGGTACGCCACCGGACGCTTCCTCGGCGCGCGTGCGAGAACACGCCGACCAGGGAGGTGGCGCCGACGACGAACAGGGAGGCGGCTATGGCCTCTTTGGGCTGCATGCCCGCCACGTAGGTCAGCAGCGGGACCATCAGGATGGACCCTCCGCCCCCGAGCAGCCCCAGCGAGAGCCCCACCGCCACGGCGAGGCCCACGACCAGGATCAGTTGGAACTCCATGTCTCACTCTTTTCGCGGCTTGGGTCCACGGGCACGGCCGACGGTCCGGCCCCGGCGGGGCCGGGCGGCCGGGGGCGCGGCGCCCGACGGGGCGAACCGGTCGGGCGCCGCGCGGAAGGCGGTGGGCACACCGGCCCGAGACCGCCCACGGCCCCTCCGGTGCGGGGCGGCACCCTTCGCGGGCACCGCCGGGGTTCCGTGCGGAGGCAGGGCTCGGTCGGGGTGTGTCCCGGACGGCGGGCACGGCCTCCGGCATCGGTCAGTCGGCGGCGGCACCGACCGGGGCGTCCCGGTCCCGCCTCCAGGCCGACCAGCCCTCGTAGCTCCCGTCGAGTTCGGCGACGTCGTATCCGGCGCGGCGCAGGGCACTGGCGGCGACGGAGTTGCGCGCACCGGACCGGCAGTAGGTCACGATGGTGCCGTCGCCCGGCAGTGCGTCGAGGTGCCACAGGACCCGTCCGGCGCTGATCCGCCGGGAACCGGGGATGTGGCCGGCGGCGTGCTCGGTCCGGTTGCGCACGTCCAGGACGAGCGCGGCACCGGAGCCCTCCAACTCCGCCGGGGCGATGACCTTCGGCACGGCCGCCGGCAGGCCCTCCAGGGTGGTGGTGTAGCCGGCGACGCGGTCGATGCCGACCCGCAGCAGGTGATCGCGCACCGCTCGGGCCGTCTCCCCGTCCGGTGCGAGGAGCACCAGGGGGCGGTCCTCGGTCTCGGGGTCGTAGGCCCAGGCGCCGAAGCTCGCGGCCTTGGCCGGGCCGGGGATGTTGAGCGACCCGGCCACGGTGCCCCGGTGCACCTCGGTGTGGGGCCGGGTGTCCACGAAGATCACCTCGTCCTCGCGCAGGGACCGGACGATCCCCCCGTTCGCGAGTTCGGGCGGCGGGGCCGTCGGGCCCAGGACCGTCGGGCCCTCCTTGTTCTGGCGCTTCATCCGCGCGAAGTAGGCGTGCGCGTCCGGCTGCCCGTCGAGCAGCTCGTCGATGAACCCCTGCTCGTCGCCGTCGCGCAGGTAGTGCCCCCACCAGGCGTTGAGGCGCTCGTATCCGACCGTGGTGGCCGGGAGCGCGCCCAGGGCCTTGCCGCACGCGCTGCCGGACCCGTGCGCGGGGTAGACCTGCACGTGGTCGGGCAGGGTGAGGAAGACGTCCCGGAGGCCGGCGAACAGCAGGCGCGCCCCCTCGAACCGGGTGTCCACTCCGCCGGCGGCCTCGTCCAGCAGGTCGGGACGGCCCAGGTCCCCGGCGAAGACGAAGTCACCGGAGAGCAGGTAGCCCGGGTGGTCGCTGAACGCGCCGTCGGTGACCAGGAACGACAGGTGCTCGGGGGTGTGCCCGGGTGTGTGGCGGGCCCGGACCGTGATGTTGCCGATGGTGATGGCGTCGCCGTCGAGGAGCCGCTCGGCCTCGAAGCCGTACTGCCAGTCCTCACCGCCCTCTCCGGAGACGTACACGGTGGCGCCCGTCGCGGCGGCCAGCTCCCGTGTGCCGGAGAGGTAGTCGGCGTGGATGTGGGTCTCGGTCACGGCCACGATCCTCATGCCGTGCGCGTGGGCCAGGTCGAGGTATCCGTCGATGTCACGTCGGGCGTCGACCACGATGGCCTCGCCCCTGGCCTGACAGCCGATGAGGTAGCTCGCCTGGGCGAGGTCGTCGTCGTAGACGCGTTCCAACAGCATGGTCTCTCCGTGGGTTGTCGGTCGGCCCGGGAGGGCCGGGGACGGATGGTGTGCCCCGTCGCTCTCCAGGTACCCCGGGGGGTATGTTCCGGAGAGGGTGCGGCCTCGGTCGCGGGCGTCGGGGCCGGGGTGATCGGGCGGATTCCCGTGTCGGTGTTCAGTCGGCGGCGGTCACCGGCCGGCACCGATCCTCGTGAGGGATTCCTCGATGTCGACGTGGTTCCGGGGTCGGTTGTAGGGCAGGCGGGACAGGGCCATGCCCATGGCGCAGGTGTCGGTGATCGCGGCGAAGGTCAGCCCGGCGCCGATGAGTCCGGCGACCGCCACGGCCGGCGGCCACAGCAGCGAGGTCAGCACGGAGGTGAGCACGATCGCCCCGGCGACCAGGCGGACCTGGCGCTCCAGGGCCCATCTGCGCCGTCCGCGCACGACCGGGGCGCCCTGCGCCTCCCAGGCGTTCATGCCGCCGTTCATCACCACGGTGTCCCGTAGGCCCGCGGTGGTCAGCTTCGCCTGGCACTGTCGCGCCCGGTTGCCGGACTGGCAGACGAGGACGAGACGCCCCCCGGCGTCGGTGACGATGCGCTCCAGGTGGGCGTCCACCCGCTGGAGCGGCAGGTTGATCGAGCCGGGGATGTGGGAGCCCTCGTACTCGGCGGGGGTGCGCACGTCCACCAGCAGGGTGTCGGGGTCGGTCTCGACCAGACTGCGCACGGCGTGGACGTCGATGGTGTGGTCGGTCATGGGTCTCCTCGTCGATCGATGGTGTCGAACCCCGCTCCTCGTACACCCGGGGGTGCACGGAGGTCGGGTGGGTCTTCGGGCGGTGGACTCCGGTGGCCCCGGAGGGAGCGCGGACGTGGTGTTCCGGGAACCGTCGACGTGGCGCCGGGGCGGTCTCCGGGGTGTGGTCCCCGGCCTCGTCCCCGGCCGCGGAGGGCGCCGGGGTCACTGTCGTGGTGGTACCCGGGAGAAAAGGGTGGTCTTCCCCCGGCGTCGGTGGGAGGGGCGTTCTTATACCCCGGGGAGTATGTGAGAGACGGATGTGCACCCTCCTGTACCCCGGGGGGTATGTGAACGCGATGGGTGGACCCGCCTCGGAAGAGGCGGGCGGCTCAGGCCAGGGCCAGGAAGAGCTTCTCCAGCTCGGCCTCGCTCATGGGCGGCTCCTCGCCCCGCTCTCGGGCCGTGTTGCAGTGCCGCAGACCCGTGGCCACGATCTTGAACCCGGCCCGGTCCAGGGCGCGGGAGACCGCCGCCAACTGTTGCAACGTCTCCGTGCAGTCCTCGCCGTTCTCGATCATCGAGATCACGGCGTTGAGCTGCCCTTGAGCCCGGCGCAGGCGGGTCAGGGCGTCTCCGAGCATCTCCGGCTTGAGATCCATGCTTCATCACCTCGTGCCCCCAACATACCCCCGGGTGTATCCGGAGTCCACCGCGGACCCCGGTCCGTGACCGACGCCACCACGGTTCACCGCCGGACCGTACGGCGGAACCCACCCTCGACACGCCCCGCCGGCTAGGGCATCGGGGTCACCTCTCCCAGGGGCGCGAGGGCGGCGTCGAGGTCCACGTCCGCCCCCTTCAGGGTCGCGTCCAGGAAGGCGAGGGAGGCCGCCTCGGTGATCCGGGCCGGCTCCGCGCGTCCCAGGGAGCCGACGAGCGACGGGAACGGCGGGATCAGGAACGGGGAGTCGCTGAACGACAGATGCGCGGTCCCCGGCACGGAGAGCACGTGACCGGGCGCGGTCGACGCCGCGAACACTCCGTCCAACGCCACGGCGTAGCGGACGTCGCCCTCCGGACTCCCCGTTCCGGCCGCCGCGACCAGCGCGAGCACCGGCTGCGACAGGGACGCCCCCCGGGGCAGCCGCGGCAACCCGTCCAGATCGATGACGGCGTCGACCCGTTGATCCCCGGCCGCCGCCAGCAGTGCGGCCGCCCCGCCCAGTGAGTGTCCGGCCATGGCGACCCTCTCGGGGTCCACCAGTCCGGAGAGGGGACCTTCGTCGGCGTTGGCCTCCTCCACCAGCCGGGTGAGCACCAGTCCCAGGTCGTCGGCGCGGATCCGCGTCCACTCGTCGGCGAGGCGATCGTCCTCCTCCGGGTCCCCGGTCGCGGTCAGGGCCCCGCGCACGACCGTGCCGTCGTCGAGGACGACGACCGCGGAGTCATAGGGGTGGTCCACCGCCACCACGACGTACCCGTGGCTCGCCAGGCCTTCCGCCCACACCGTGTTCTGGGTGCGGACTCCGCCCAGCCCCGGTGAGAAGAGCACCAGGGGATGGCGCCCCGCCACGGGCGGAGCGTCGGGGACCGCGTGCGCCCGGGCCCGGGACGCGTCCTCCAGGACGAACCCGGGCATGCCCAGGCCGGCGGCCAGACCCTCGGCGACGATGTCCGCCTCCCGGGCGTCGCGCCCCAGGTAGAGCGCGCGCTCGCCGTCGGCCCCCGGGGCCGCCGGGTACCAGATCCGGGCGACGACGGTCCGCCGATCGGCCGGGTCGTCGGTCCAGGTCTCCTCCCGGTCGGGGTCCGTCCACTGCGCGGTGACCGCGCCGACCGGATGCGGACCGGAGGGGACCGGGAAGACGGGAACGGGGATCGCCCACGCCATCGCGCCGCCACCGGTCGCCGCGACCAGACCGAGGAGGAGGGTCAGGACGATGACGGTGTTCCGCGTCCTTCCGCGGGGTTCGGGGCCCGTGGCGGAGGGCCACAGACGCAGCACCCCGAGGGCCACCATCACGAGCGCGCCCACGGCGATCGGGTACCACTGCCAGCGCGGACCGGACACGAGACCGGCGACCGCGCAACCCGCGACGAGGACCAGCGCGGCGCACACCAGGGGGCGGCGCGCCCGGGCCGGGGCGCACAGGGCGAGGAGCAGCGGCGCGATCGAACCGAGGAGCGCGATCTCGGACCACGTCATGGGCGTCCTTCCTCCCGGTCGGGCGCGCCGCCGCGGCGGGCCCGCGATGACCCTACGAGGAGGCGGGGGTCGGGCACATCGTCCTGTGGGAGGGGATTCGGGGCCGGTCGACGGTGACGGTCGTCGATGCGGCCCGGACATGGCGGACCCCCGGAGGTCGCGGGTCCGGGGGCGTGCGGGTGCGGTGAAGCGGGTTCAGCAGGCGTAGGTCCTACCGTCGGCGGCCTTGCCCCAGTTGCAGGAGCTGATCGCTCCGGTGGCCGTGTTGTCGTCCCGTGAACCCGGCTTCTTCAGCCGGATGTCGGGGTTCTTCTTCGTGCCGTCGTTGGGCAGCACGTGACGTCCGTACCCCCGGTAGACGTGGTGGTTCCCCTTCGCGTCCCTGTGGTGGGTGCCGCTGCCGGTGTGCACGTACACCTTGGCCCCGGCCGGGAGCCTGTAGGCCGGAAGGGCGCGGCCGTAGGTGTTGGTCGTGATGTCGGGGACGTAGCCGCCGAGGTCGACCGTCTTCTTCGTGACGTTCTTGAGGATGAAGTACTCGCCGTTGAGGTTGACCTGCTTGTTGTTCTTGATGTCCGCGCCGGCGGCGTTGGGCCGCACGTGCGTGATCATGAGGGCGCCGGTCGTGGAGGCCGCCTGAGCGGGGACCGGGACGACCAGGGTGGCCAGGGCTGCCGCTGCGATGAGAGCGGAACGCAACCTTTTCCGTGCCACATGGGCTCCTTGAGGTGACGGACCGAGGTCCGATGTCCGAAATACAGGAAAAGCGCACCCGCTGTTGAGGAGACTGTAGTGATGGGCGCCGGGCGAGGTGTCATGTTCCAGTTT
This sequence comes from Nocardiopsis lambiniae, assembly GCF_031845465.1. Lineage (NCBI taxonomy): Bacteria > Bacillati > Actinomycetota > Actinomycetes > Streptosporangiales > Nocardiopsidaceae > Nocardiopsis > Nocardiopsis lambiniae. The sequence continues at coordinate 308,935 of NZ_JAVREP010000001.1, forward strand.
TTTTCCGGACATTCGGTTGCTAGGTTTCTTTCCTTCGCGACTTCAATTCCGGTTGACCTTTTCGGTGATGGGTGAGAAAAGGCGTCTCCCGGTGTCGGATTCCTCACGGCGGAGGCGCCACGCCGACCGTGACGGTCACCGGTTCGCGTGTCCTCGGCTGATGTACTCGCACCCATCGGCCGACGCCCGGCCGGCGACGGAGGAGGAGATCGCATGGCGTTCCCGGAACACCAGCAGGAGATTCTGCGCAAGCCCGTGTTCGCGCACGTGGCCACCATCGGACCGAACGGAGGACCGCAGGTCAGCCCGGTATGGATCGACTGGGACGGGGAGTTCCTCCGGTTCAGTCAGACCACCACGCGGCAGAAGCTCGCGAACCTCTCACGGGACCGTCGGATCGCGGTCTCCGTCCTCGACCCGGACGACCCGTACGTGTACGTCGAGGTTCGTGGGGAGGTCGAGGGGATCGAGGACGACGTGGACAAGGCCTTCATCGACGCGATGGCCCGCAAGTACCTCGGCACCCCCTATCCCTGGCACAGTGACGATGAGAAGCGCGTGATCGTCCGCGTCCGCCCCGAACGGTTCGTCGGGCGGTGATCCGGCGCGGCCCCGACGGAGGGGTCGCGCCGCGCCCGGGAGAGGAGCACGACGGTGACCGAGGGTCGGATGGAGGGGGAGCGCATGGGGCTGCGCGAGCGCAAGAAGCTGGCCACCCGGCGCGCCCTCCGGGAGGCCGCGGTGCGGCTCGTGCTCGAACACGGCCTGGAGAACGTGACGGTCGAGGAGGTCGCCGCCCAGGTGGGCGTGTCCACCCGGACCTTCTTCAACTACTTCGGGACCAAGGAGGAGGCACTCCTCGGAGATCTGCCCGGGGCCTTCGACGAGGACGACATCCGCGGATTCGTCCGGGGCGGTCCGACCGGAGACTTCACCGAGGACCTCATCACCCTGCTCATCGCCTTCCTCGTGGACACCGAGGACCTGGCCGCCCAGCGCGAGGAGATGCGGCTCCGCAAACGGCTGATGGACCGGGAACCGCAGCTCGTCCCCGGGGTGCTGGCGCGCTTCCACGATGTGGAGCAGGTGGTGGCCCGGGCCATCGCCGAGCGCCTGGGGGAGCCCCCCGAGGCGGACCGGCCCCAGCTGGCCGCGGTGGCGGCGATGGCGGTGATGCGCCACACGATGCGCCACCTCCACTACTCCGAGGAGGAGGACGTCGAGCGGGTCCGCGACAGGGTCCGTTCCGCCTTCCGCGTCCTGGGCGAGGTCTACGGCCCCGGAACGGGGTGACCGAGGCGGACGGCGGCTCCGGTCGGGCGGGTGGGAACGCCCGGACCGACGGGCGGGGACGACGCCCGTTCGTCGTACCCGGACCCTAACGTGTTCCATGACTCACCGACCTCGTGGAACGCCGGAGACGGCGGAGACGTCGGATGTCCGCGGGCCCCTTCGGGGGTGCGCCCCACAGCCCCTTCCGGGGTGTCGGGGAGATGTCAGGGACGCTCCAGGGCTCTCCCCGATGGGAAAAGGCGCGGCGAACGGGCAGGCTGAGAACATGAACGATGAACTTCAGGGCAAGCGCTTCCGGCGCAGTGACGACAACCGCTTCCTGGCGGGCGTGTGCGGCGGTATCGCCGACTACCTCGGTGTCGACGCGAACATCGTCCGACTCGTCTTCGTGGCCCTCACCCTGCTCGGCTTCAGCGGTGTCTTCGTCTACATCCTCGCCTGGCTGATCATGCCGGGCGAGCACGAGCAGCACTCGCTGCTCGAACAGATCATCCGTAACTTCCAGGGAAAGCCGAGTCGAGACTGATGTGGAGCCTCAGAGCACACCCCGGGTGGGAACGCCGCGAACTGCGTCTGCCGCGCCAGGAGCGCGAGGTCGAAGAGGAGCGCGAGTCCGTCGTCGAGTGCGGCACGGAGAACAGGGGCCGCTGACCCCGCCCTTCGGGGCGGGGCCCGCGGACCACGGTCGTCCCGAGAGAGGCCGGGACGGCCCGGGGGTCGACCTCGGCCTTCGGGATCAGGCCGCGGCCTCGCTCTCCTCCATCTTGCGCGTGACCTCGTGGCTCATCCGTGACCAGGGGAGCGTCAGCAGCACCGCGCACGTGATCCCCAGCACCCCGGCGCTCACCACGACGGCGCCGGTGCCGAAGAACTCGGCGAAGAAGCCCGCCGCGAGGATCCCCAACCCCTGAGCGGCCTGGAGCCCGGCGGCGACCAGGCCGAAGGCCAGCGCCCGGCCCTCCTTGGGCACGCACAGCACGAACGCGGCGTTGGCCACGAACTGGTACGAGCCCGCGGCACCGCACAGGGCCAGCGCGGTCACCATGAGCCACAGCGGCGGTTGGAACAGCCAGATCAGCAGGGGGACCGACGTCATGACCGCGAGCGGTCCCAGCAGACGGATCCGCGTCGGCGGGGGCACCAGCCGGGTCAGGATCAGCCCGCCCACGAAGGCGCCGATCGGCGTTCCCGCCATGATGAGCCCGGCGGCGGCCTCGCCACCACCGGCCTCCGCGGCCAAGGGGTTGGCCAACCCGTAGGGGACCATGTAGAGCCCGGCCAGCCAGGCCATCAGGGCCAGTGTGCGCAGCTTGGAGTCTCCGAAGACCAGCTTGGCGCCGCCCCCGGCCATCGTCAGGAAGCCGCCACCGCCTTCGCCCTGTTCCTCCCGGGCCGGGGCCGGTCGCGCCTTGACCCCGAACAGCACGATGAGGGCGGTCATCACGAAGACCGCTCCGTTGGACATCACGGTGATGTGCGGGCCGACCAAGGCCACGATGACGCCGCCGGCCACGAGCCCCAGCAACATGCCGATCTGCGCGGTGAGCTGGATGATGGCCGTGCTGGCCACGTAGCGCTCGCCCTGGACGATCTCGGTCAGCATGGCGGCACGGGCCGCGGCGAAGGGGAGCGAGGGCAGGACCGAGCAGAACAACAGCGTCCAGATGGCCCACACCGGCATGCCGGGGATGCCGATGGACACGATGAGCGCGGCGCGGAGGAGATCACAGACCACCATCACCTGACGCCGGGGGAAGAGGTCGGCCAGCCCGGAGAGGAGGGGGCCGGCGATGATGGGGGGCAGGAACGTGACGGCGATGGTGATACCGGCCGCCAACGGGGAGTCGGTCAGCTGGAAGACGAGGATGCTCGTCGCGATGTTGAGGAGATTCCCGCCGATCATCGAGAGGGCGTGGGCCAACCACACGGCGCGGAATTCACCGATCGCCATGACATCGCGGTAGCTGCTGCGCCAGGCGTCCTGCTGAGGGGAGGACGAGGGCTCGTGACCCTCGCCGTCAGGCGTCTTGTCGAGGCGCGGATTGGCCATCCGGCACTCCCTTACTGTTACAGGGTTGAAATCACGCTGTGTCGTGTTCCAATGACCAACCGTCCCGGAACGTGCGCCCCCTCGCAAGCCATTGAGGTGAATTCGTGTCTGATTCGTTGCTGCGCGTAATGGGTGGTGGGGTGATAGGGCGTTATGTGCGTGTTCGTGCTGTGCGTTGTCCGCGCAGTTCACTGCGGAATCCCCGTATGGAAAGGGGATGCGCGCCCGCGCCCGGGACGGCCGCGCGGAGGCCGCCCGTGCACGGAGAGCCTCGGAGGCGGGACCGGGTACCCATGGGGATGGGGGTTTCGGACGGTCACCTTGAACCGATCGGAGTGACCGGGATCAGCCCCACCCCAGCTGGTGAAGGCGTTCGTCGTCGATGCCGAAATGGTGGGCGATCTCGTGGACCACGGTGATCAGGACTTCTTCGACGACGTCCTCGCGAGTCTCGCAGATCGCGCAGATGTTGAGGCGGTAGATGAAGATCTGATCCGGGAGCACGCCGAAGTACATGTCCCCCCGCTCGGTCAGCGGAATGCCCTCGTAGAGGCCGAGCAGCCCGTCCGGCGACTCGTCCTGGACCGTGATCACCACGTTGTCCATGAGGCCCGCCAGCTCCGGCGGGATCTCGTCCAGCGCGTCGGCGACCAGTTCCTCGAACTCCCTGCGCGTCAGTTCCACCACACCCGCCATTGTGCTGCCCGGACGATGGGCGGCGACACCGGGGGAGCGCATCCATGGACACAGGACGGGCACGGGATAGCGACATAACACACTGGACGGGAGGAAACATTGGGAACGATCCCCGTCAGCGGCATGATGGGGGGGTGTTGTCTTGGGAAACGATCCGCGCGTACGACTTCCGAGGAGCCGCAGGGCGGCTTCGCGAGGGCCTGATCCGGGTGCGTGACGGGCGGGCGTGGCGATGGTCCTGCGTCGTCGCCGCGGGGCTGGTCGGCGGATGGCTCGGCCTCGCCCTGGCCGGGCAGGTCGTCACCCCCATCGGGCCCGCCGACGTCACCTTGAGCCTCAGCCCCCAATGGCACGGTGAGACCGTCGTCAACGTGGCGCCCCTCGGACAGCTCGCCTTCGACACCCACAACGCGCCGTTGCGGCTGGAGGCGACGATCTCCGACATCCGGCTCTCCGCCGCCCAGGAGATGTTCGCCGACCCCGACGCCATCAACCGGATGGCCGCGGGGATCGGCTCCGATCTCCGCGAAGGCGTCATCGCCCTGATCGTGCGATCGCTGCTGGCCGCCGTCCTGGGCGCCGCCCTCATGGGTCTGCTGTTGTTCCGGAGCGCCTGGCGGGCGCTGGCCGGGGCCGGGGTCTCCCTGGCCGTGCTCGTGGGCTCGGGGGCCGCCGCCGGGCTCACCTTCAACCCGAGCGCCATCGCGGAACCCCGCTACACCGGCCTCATCGCGGGGGCGCCCCAGGTGGTCGGCAGCGCCGAGGAGGTCGTGGGCCGGTTCAGCGAGTATCAGGAACAGCTCGCGGGGCTGGTCGGCAACGTCGCGATGATCTACGAGGCCACCTCCACCCTGCCGGTGTACGAGGAGGACGAGTCGGTCGTCCGGGTGCTGCACGTGTCCGACATCCAGCTCAACCCGGCGTCGTGGAGCATCATCCGCACCCTGCGGGAGCAGTACGCCGTCGACCTCATCGTCGACTCGGGAGACCTCACCGACCGGGGCAGCGCCGCGGAGGACGTCTTCGCCGACGAGATCGGCAAACTGGACGTCCCCTACGTGTGGGTGCGCGGCCGGCACGACTCCATGGGCACCCAGCGCGCGGTGGAGGCCCAGCCCAACGCGGTGGTGCTGGACGGGGACGTCCTCGAAGTCGCCGGACTCACCCTGTACGGGGCGGGCGACCCCCGGTACACGCCCGACGCGACCCGGCTGAACCCGACCCTCCAAGGGGTGGCGGCGCTGGGCGAGGAGCAGGCCGCGGAGGTCATCGGCTCCCAGGAGGAGGTCGACCTCGTCCTCATGCACACGGGCACCCAGGCGGAGGCCTTCGACGGGGTCGTCCCGTTGGTCCTGACCGGCGGTGACCATCGGCGCTCCACGCGGCTCACCGACCTGGGCACCCGTTTCCTCGTCCAGGGCTCGACCGGCGGCGCCGGTCTGCGTGGCCTTGATCACGGTACGGGCAGACCGACCCCCTACCAGGCCTCGGTGTTGTACTTCGACTCCGAGACCGGGCGTCTCCAGGCCCGCGACGACATCGATCTGGGCGGGGTCGGCCTGACGTCGGCGCAGGTCGAAAGGCACATCGAGGCCGACCCGGACCGCTCGCTGGGAGAGCCCGACCCCGATGCCGAGGAGGAGGGCCGGGAGGACCGGCGCACCCCCTGAGCTGAAGGGGGGTGCGTGTTCCCGCAGGTGGCGAAGCCGCTGTCGGGTCGGCCGAATCGCTTTGGCGTTGGTGGGAATCTCCCCTATGCTGGACCTGTCACACGGGCCCCCATCGTCTAGCGGCCTAGGACGCCGCCCTTTCAAGGCGGTAGCGCGGGTTCGAATCCCGTTGGGGGTACGAAGCGGTTCGACCACTGTCGGATGTCTGGCAGAATGGAACCGCGGACGCGGACCGGGGAAACCCGGGACGACGACCGAATAAGGTCCTGTGGAGCAGCTAGGAGTGCTCGCCACCCTGTCAAGGTGGAGGCCGCGGGTTCAAATCCCGTCAGGACCGCGCTCGCCGATCGATCGGCGGATTCGGCTAGGTAGCTCAGTTGGTACGAGCGTCCGCCTGAAAAGCGGAAGGTCGGCGGTTCGACCCCGCCCCTAGCCACAAACCTAAGACATGCAAAAAGGCCCCGCCACCTGCGCAAACAGGTGACGGGGCCTTTTCGTGCCTCGGTGGTTGTCGGTGGACGGCGGCGGGTCTCGGTGGACACCCGCGCTGAATACGCGCTGAAGTTCCAGGCGGCTCAGTAGCGGCGGCGGGTCTCTTCGATCTGGCGTTTGGCGCGGTCCTCCTCGCCCACGAGGCACTTGGCGTAGATCTTCTTGAGCACGGCCACGCTGTGTCCCGCCCACTGGGCCACGAGCGTCTCGGAGACGCCCGCGTTGAGCCACGTGGACACGCAGGTGTGCCGGAGGTCGTAGGGCCGCTTCGCGAGCGGAGAAGCCGCCTCGGCGTCGACGGCCGCCTGGACGATTTGACCGCCAAGGCGGTCCAGCGCGCTCTGGGCGTGAAGGACGACGGGGTGTGGGGGCCGCCGGTCACGGTCCGGGCGATGCAGATCCGGTGCGGTCTGCGCGGTGCCGGGGTCGACGGCATCCTGGGGCCGCAGACCATCCGTGCCGTGCAGCGCCGGTGAGGTCTCACCGGCCGGGCGGTGGACGGCATTTGGCCGTCCATCCGGTCCGTGTCAGCGAAGGGGATCGTCACCTTCACCAGCGCGGTGGTCTCCCAGACCACACGGGGGTTGCAGGAGACGGTGAACGCGGGCCGCTTCTGATCTGTCGGTGTCGACGGCTACCTTCTATCCGCCCTGAGGGCGGACGTACAGAGCCCCACTCCCCCGTAAGGGGGGCGGGGCTTCCTTCGTCATGCCGGGGTCAGACGGCGTTCTCTGTGACCCTGAGCTGGGCGAGGTCCAGGTGTTCCGCGCGGCGCGCGAGCAGGTACAGGTGCCCGGCGCTCCGCTCTTGCTCCTTGACCAGGGAGAACCCCTGGGTCTCGTAGTACTTGACCAGCTCAGGGAAGAAACAGCCGCGCCGCACCCACCGACGTCCCTGCTGTGCCGCCCGGTCGACCGCCCACAAGGCGATCAGCGTACCGGGCTTGTGCTCCCGGTATGCGGGGTTGGTGACGGTCGTGAACAGGTACAGGGACTCCTCGGCGGCCTCTTCGGGGGTCCAGTCCTTCGGTGGGGCGTCCGTCGTCACCGTCGTGCATCCGACGATGCGATCCTCGGCTTCGAGTACCCACATGAACCCGGCCCCGGCCTGCCCGGCGAGGTCGTCGACGTTCTCCCGCCAGGACACCAATCCGCGCTCTTCCATCCACGTACAGCGTGCGGTGATCATCGCAGCGACGTCGGGGGTGTCCGCCTCGGTCGCGGGACGCATGGTGAACACGGGCAGGGTCCTCTCAGTACAGGAAGGCGGTGACGGACAGGTGCAGGCTCAGGACCTCCAGGATCTTCGCGTCCTGCTCCTCGGAGTAGGTCGCCGGGTCCAGCCGTGCGGCCGACCGGCGCAGCCCGTCGGGGTCCACCAGGCCCTCCTCGAACAGGGGTGAGCCCTCGGCCAGCATACGAGCGAACAGCTTCGGCGCGTGGGTGGTCAGGGACGCTGCGATGACCTCGGCGAAGGACTCCCGCTCCACCGGGTGCACGACGTCCTCGCTCATTCCGAGCGCCCGCAGGCGGCGCCGCTGGAGCTGCTTGAACTCCCGCCACGCGTAGGGGAGTTGTTCGCCGAGTACGACCATGCCCGGGTCGGCGAACGGGTGCACCGGCCACAGCCCGTGCCGCAGCAGCACGGGGGCGGTGGTCTCCAGGGAGAGCAGGGTCATGGAGTTGATCAGCGCCGGGGGTGCGATCCCGTCGTCGGAGAACTCCAGGACGCCGCGGGCGCGCGGCCCGACCCAGGGCAGGATCTGGGCGTCGGTGATCTCGCCGAGCCCCTTGTGCGGTGCCTCGTCCTGGGTGAGGGCGACCATCTCATCCCCGCCCAGGCCGGTCACCACCGTGTGGGCTTCGGCCGCGGCGACCATGCGCGCCATCTCCACGAACGGCACGTGCAACGGCTCCTCGTAGGGGGAGACCACGAGGCCGTTGACCCAGGGGCAGTCGGGCGAGAGCGGGAGGTGGCGCATGGCGTCGACGACGAGGTCCGGTTCGGCGAAGGCCACCCGGGAGCGCATCTCGGCGCGGCGCCGGATCTGCTGCTCGCGCCCCGGTCCGCCGATCAGCAGGGTGGCCGTGGGGAACCGGCCGGGGTGCCGCTCGGCGGCCCGGGTGGCCACGGTGCCCGAGTCGAACCCGCCGGTCAGGTGGAACAGGGTGGTGTCGTGCGCCCAGGGGCGGCGGTCCATCGCCGTGTCCATGGTCGTGATGAACGCGTCCAGGACATCGGCGTTCGGTGCCAGCTCGCGGGGGGTTCGGTGCAGGGCGGGCTCGGGATAGGTGATCCACAGGGACCCGCCGAAGTGTGCGACCGCGCGCTCGGTGAGCCGGTGCACGCCCCGGTACAGGGTCTCGGCGGAGTACCGGGGCCGGTAGATCAGCAGCCGGGCGGCCTCCTTGGGGTTGATGCCGGTGGCGTGGCCGCGAAGGTCGGCCATGTCCCAGGACCCGATCAGAGTGGTGTCGTCGGAGGCCAGGTACAGGGGCGTGGTCCGGGCCGGTCCGGCGGTGACGCGCAACGGCAGGCCGGGTTCGGCCTCCACGAGCACGAAGTCGGTCGGCCAGCCGGTGACGGCGCCGAGGGCCTGGTCGTACTCGGCGGGGGTGAGGGCCCGGACGCCGGGGTCGCAGGCCGGGCGGTCGGCGACGCGCTCGCGGACCACGAGCAGGGTCCGGCGCCCGTCGGTCGCGGCCAGGTGTTCGACCATCGGGTGGTCGAAGGGCTCGACCGTGCTGCGCTGGTCGAGGGTGCCGTAGCACGCCCCGGACCAGTGCCAGGTCGGATTCTCGCTGTAGGGGGTCAACTGCAATCGCAACATGGGAGGCTGCTCCAGGGCGTGCGCTCAGCGGATCAGATGACTAGACGGCGGTGGTGTCGTAGGTGTGCGCGGCGTCGCTGCTGCCCGCGCACTTCTTGTACTCGTGGCTCTGCTCGGCGCTCTGCACGACCGAGCGCCCGGCCGTGGCGAACAGGCCGGTCGGCGGAGCCGTGCTCGGCGGCGGCATGAAGTCGCTCATGTCTCTCCTTCGGGTTGTGTGGGTGAAAGGTGCCAGAGGGCTTATTCCCTTTGGCGTGCCGTCCCCCTTGGTGAGGAGGCGGCCCCGCGCGGCCGGGCAGGACGGGCATGCGCCCAACCGCGCGGGAGTTTGCTGGGAGGTGGGGTGGGGCCACCGGCTCTCCCCGGTCCGGTGACCCCACCGGGATCGGTCACGCCACTCTCCTCACAAGGCGTGATCTCCATGAGGGTCTACGGGGTGTCGGCTAGGTCGGTCGCGTCGAGGATCGCCATCGCCAGGGATCGGTCCGCGCCCGCGATGGTGAGGAGCGCGGAGAACTGTCGGGCCTGGTCGACATCGAGCGCCAGGCGGATCTTCTTGGGGCCGACGGCCGCCGTGGTGACCACCTCGGTGGTCTGCGGGGGCCGGTCCACGGGTCGTCGCGGAGCAGGCTCACGGTCACTCCCGCGCGGGTGGCCACCTCGTGTGTGTGGCGCAGGGTGGTGTCCTCGGTGCGGTGGTCGCTCATGCACCACCGGGGGCACAGGTCGGGCATCGTCGTCGGCTTTCGTTGTTGTTCGGGCGGGCCCGCGCACCCGGGGGGCTCGGGGTGTGCGGGGGTCTAGTCGTCGGGGTCGTCCACGGGGCTTTTCCTTCGGGGGGTGGAGCCCGCGCACCCAGGGGACGGTCACCGGGTGCGCGGGGGCCTGTCAGGCGCCCAGGCTGGCGTCGATCAGCTCGGCGGCCTTGGTGAGCGCCGACGCCACATCGCCGTCCTGCCGGATCGCGGTGAGGAGCACGGCCAGCGCTCGGGCCTGCGCGGCGTCCAGCCGGAGCTGGACGGTCTCGGGTTCGACCCAGGTGGTGACGCAGACCTGGGGACGGCCCCTCTGGCCGGTCACCTCGTCGTCCTGTTCGACGTAGACGGTCACCGGGTGTCCGGTCTCGTCGTGCAGGAGCCGGATGTGGTGAGCGACGTCGGACGAGGGCTCCATGGTGTGGTCGTTCTCGCACCACTTCGGGCAGGAGAGCATGGGCGGGGCCTTCCGGGGGCGGGGGAGCTGTTCGAGGGGGGACACCCAGCGGGCCGGGTGGAGTCGTTCCGGGGCGGTGCGGCAGACCCGCAGGTGTGGGCCGAGCATCGCTCCGTACACCTCTCGGCCCTCGATGTCCGAGCCCAGGTGGTGGATGGTGACACCGAGCTGGTGGGCCCATCGCCACAGGGCGTTGCGGGTTTCGGTCTCGCGGACCTCGAACACGGTGCGGGGTCGGGTGCTCATCACTGGCGCACCTCCCGTATCCGGGCCCGGCGCAGCTCGGCGGCGGCGGACACCGCCAGGTCGGCCAGCCGCTCCAGGGCGGCGATCCGCTCGTCCGGGTCGTCCGTGCGGACGACCGTCGGGGTCACGTCGATGTAGCACCCGGCGACGACCAGGGACATCGCCGATCCGTTGACCAGGTCGTGGGTGAGGCGGACGTCGTCCTCGGTCAGGTCGGTGACGGTGACGACGGTGGTCGCGTTCATCGGGGTCCTCCCCGGAGTATCTGGTGGGCGTCTCGCACGAGTGGGAGGACCGTCTCAGCGGAGGTGACCCACATGGCCGTCAGGTCGGGGAGGAAGGGACGGAGCCGGTTGGCGCGGCGGCGCTTCGGCTTCGGGGTGTTCACGATGCGCTCACCGCCTCGGGCATCCGCTCGCGGACAACGATGAGCGCCGTGATGAGCGCTTCCACGTACGGGGCGTCCAGGTCGTCCAGCTCGGTCTGCAGGTGCAGGGTGACGCCCGGGTCGAGGTCCATCAGGACGGCTCCAGGGCTCATGCCCGGCACATCGGAGGCCCAGGTGAGGGCCACGTCGGCAGCGTCGGGCTGGGTGATGGTCACCTGCCGCACGTGGGTTTGGGTGGTCACCAGGCCGCTCACACTCCCACCCCCAGGTGCTGCCACTGGCGGACGGCGGTGGCCAGCTCCCGCAGGTCGGGGTGGGGGAGCTGGGTGGAGATGTCCCGCAGAACGGCGATTCCCAGCCGGTCACGGTCCTGGGCGCGGCGGCGCCGCTCCTCTTCCCAAGCCCGGTAGTAGGGGCGGACCGGGGTCTCATCGAGGACGGGCGGGCGCCACGTCGGCGCGGAGAGCGGAACGGTCCACCTTGGGGGGCGGGTGTCGGGAACTCGCCGAGCGGTTCGGCAGTGCGGCACGGGCCGGAAGTGCCGGCGGCCGGGAGCGGGCTGGGGCTGGCGGGCGTGGCGGCCCTGAGCGGGCGGGGCCAGCATGCGCCACAGCGACGCAAGGAACAGGGGCAGGTATCGCACGAGGCGACCTCCTGATGGCAGATGCCGCCTGGAACGGGGCGACAACGGAACGAGTACATGCCCATAATGAACCCTAGAAATCTAGGATTCAAGTGCTACCCCATAGACCAGTATCCATAGATTGCTAAATGTCCGATTTCTCGTGCAGGGGGTTACCATCAGCACCACAAAGAAGCAGCGCGCACGCACCAGGAAGGCCAAGGTGGCAGCCAGTCCCACGATCCGAAGGCGCCAGCTTTCCGCGATCCTCCGGAGGATGCGCAAGAACTCGGGGTTGTCGCTGGAGGAGGCCGCGAGGCGTCTGGAGTGGTCTCGGGCCAAGCTCGGGCACATCGAGACCGGCGAGAGGAAGAAGCCCAGCGTCGTCGAGATCAAGGCGCTGATGGCGGAGTACGGCGTCTCGCCAGAGGACCCCCAGTACGAAGCGGTCCTGACGCTCGTCCGGCATGCGCAGCAGCGCGGATGGTGGACGCGGTACGACGACCTCCTGAACGGCTCCTATGTCGAGCTGGAGGCAGAGGCCACGGTGATCTCCAACTACGAGGGGTTCGGCGTCCCGGGCTTGCTGCAGACCCCTGGGTACGCGCGCCTCATGCAGAGGGCTCGGCTCTGGCGCGATCCGGACGACATACAGCGGGCGGTGGACGCGCGCATCCGCCGCCAGCAGATCCTCACAGGAGAGACTCCCACCCAGCTATGGGCGGTCATCGAGGAGCATGCTCTGCAGCGGCTCTCCAGCGTCCCGGACGTGATGCGCGAGCAGGTCGACCACTTGGTCGAGCTGGCGGACACCGCCGGGCACATCACGATTCAGGTGCTGCCGACGGAGGCCGGTGTCCACGCGGGGGCCATGGGCCCGTTCGTCATCATGGACTTCGCTGAGCCCGCCGATCCGATCGTGTACCTGGAAACGTACACGGACGGGCTATACCTGGAGAGGGAAGCGGAGGTCACCCAGTACCGGCGGTTGTGGGACCACATCCGTACGTCGGCCCTGGACGAGGAGCGGACCATCCCGTACCTGAAGCAGTTGCGCACCCGATAGGAAACCCACTCATGTACTCGTTCCCCGAAGAAACCTGGCGTACGTCCACCTACACGCAGAAGGACAACTGCGTGGAAGTCGCGGACGCCCCCGGCGTGTCGGCCGTCCGTGACACCAAGTACCGCGACCGAGGGCACCTGCTGTTCGCCTCCCCGGAGTGGCGTCGGTTCGTCGACTCCGTGAAGACCGGCGGCTGACCCCGGACGGCAGACGAAAGGCCCCGGTGACGTGGTCGCCGGGGCCTTCGTGTACTCGTTCCAGAACCACTGTAGCGCCCGGTCCCGGCCGGTGCTAGCCGGGCAACCTCCGAGGCCGATTCTGTGCGGAATGAGACATGGTCACCCCTCAGCGGAGATGTCACTCGAAGGTGAGGTCGGTCAGGGTCCACTCCTCGCCGGTCTCGTCGGTGGCCACTGTGCAGATGTAGGAGGCGTTGGTCCCGTCGTAGGTGACGGCCCCGGTGACCTCGTACGTCCACGCCTCGGCGTCGGCGACGGTCGCCTCGGTGCCGGAGAACTCGGCGGCGGTGTCCAGTTCGCGCTGCACGAAGTCCTCGCACATCACCTCGGCGTCGACGGTCATGCTCTCCGGGGTGGTCTCGCCGCCGCCGCACGCGGTCATCGCGGCGGCCAAGAGGAGGGTGGTGGGGGCAGGGCGCGGGTGCTCATCACGGCTCCCTCGGTCGAGGGAAGAAGATGCCGAGATTTTCGCACGTCAGCCGCGACGGTAGGCAGCGGTTCGAGACTTCTTACGCTGGCTTGGTGGGCAGGTTCTGCACAAAGGTGAGGTCGATGCGCTCCCCGGCGCGCTCGATCCTCGCACTGTTGATCACATATCGCGCCTCGTGCCGGACACCACGGAATGCGCCTTGCGGCCTGGCGGCGGGCTGGTCCTCAACCCAGTCCAGGCGTGCCGGGTCGCGAACGACCCAAAGCTCGTCGGGGTGAGACTGGGTGGTGTTCCAGACGACGTACAGGAAGCCCGCTTGTCCCGCGCACGCGAGGGTATCCAGCTCCCGCTCGGGCAGCTGAACCGGCCCGCTGGAGCCGCGTCCCTTCACCTCGATCACCCGGATCTCGTCGCCGAGAGTGGAGACAAGGTCGGCGCTCGGACGCACCGGTCGCTTCTTGGCCAGGCGAGTGAAGGCAGCGGAGATCTCCTCTGTTGCGGTCGTGGTGCCCGCGGCGACGTCGACGACACTGGCACCACGGTGGAGTTCGTAGGCGCGAGCTACTGCCATCGCCCGATGCCCAGCCAAGACTCGTCGATCGGTGACCATGGGCCGAGCCTAGCTGCCCTGACTCGGATCGACTTGCGGTGGCGGAGGCTCGCCGCTACTGTCTCAGCCACATTCCGCCTATGCGCTTATCGCTCAGGTCGGACGTGGAAAGACGCAGGTGGCTACATCGCTCACAGGCTTAGTCCTGAAAAGCGGAAGGTCGGCGGTTCGACCCCGCCCCTAGCCACAACACACAGACATGCAAAAAGGCCCCGTCACCTGCGAGAACAGGTGACGGGGCCTTTTGCGGCCTCGGTGGTTGTCGGTGGACGGCTGCGGGTCTCGGTGGACACCCGCGCTGAATACGCGCTGAAGTTCCGGACGGCTCAGTAGCGGCGGCGGGTCTCCTCGATCTGGCGCTGCACGTACGCGACGCCCAGGTCGGTCTGCGCCGCCCCGTGGACCCGGCGGCCGGGCGGGCGGCTCCGGGCTCCGCGCCGCCCTCCTGACGTGGCCTGCGGGCTCCCGCGGACCACCGGGCACGGCAGACGTCGCGTGCGTGTGCCCCGTTCCCGCCCTTGGCGAGGACGACGGGACGTGCGCTTTTGACGCCTCGACGCGCGCGCAGACAGGGCGAAGGGGCACCCCCGTCGTGGGCGACGCCGCTGTCCGCTCCACCCGGTCGTCCCCCGGCCTCCTCCGGGAACCCGAGGGGGATGCGGCGGCCTTCGTGTTTATGGTCGGAGCCTCTCGGTGATGAGGGTCGATGGTGGCGAGGATGAGGACCGGGGGGTCGCCGATGACCGGGGAGAAGGCGTACGAGCGGATCGCGGAGGACCTGCGGGGGCGGATCCGATCGGGGGAACCGGCCCCGGGGGACCGACTGCCTTCGGAGGCGGCGTTGGGCGAGCGCTACGGCGAGGGGCCGCCGACGGTGCGGCGGGCGCTCGGTCTCCTTCTAGGGGAGGGGCTGATCGAGAGGCGGCCCGAGGGCGGCGACGTGGTGTGCGAGCCCGCGAGCCGGGTCCGGCGTTCCAACGACCGGCACCAGTGGGAGAAGAACCGTGTCCGGGCGGATCTGGAGGAGCGGCTGTCCACGGGCGCCATCGAACGCGACACGGGCCTGGACGTGGACGACCTCGTGTTCAGCGCGACCTACGAGCGCGTGAAGGCGAACGCCGTGCTCGCGGGGGTCTTCGGGCTGGCCGAGGGGGACGAACTCCTGGAACGCCGCTACCGCACCCGGCACAAGGACGGACGCTTCCCCTTCGAGCTGGTGCGCTCGTACCTGGTGGTCGGTCTCATCGAGGAGAACCCCGACCTGTTCGACCAGGCTGCGGAGCCGTGGCCGGGAGGAACACAGAGCCAGCTGGACAGCGTCGGCATCGAACTCGACCGTGTGGTGGAGCGCGTCATCTCCCGCCCGCCGACGGTGGAGGAGGCCGGCGAACTCGGTCTGAGCGCGGGAGTGGCGGTGATGGACGTGCGGAAGACGTCGATCGACACGCTCGGGCGGGTCGTCGAATGGTCGGAGATCGTTCTCTCGGGTGATCGGACCGAGGCGGTCTTCACGACCCGCCTCGACCGTTGGTGATCGATGTTCCGGGTCGGACCGCGGTCGCCGCGTGAGGGCGTGGCGCATCGGTGGCGGGCGGGGTCGGAAACCCGTTGCCGCCCCGTCGGGGCCGCGCCAGGGTGGACACCATGGACGAGCATGAGGACAAGGGACTGAACGCGGACGGGACGATCGCCCGGGAGGGCTCTCTCGATCTCGTGGCCCCGGTGTTCGCGCCGGTGGTCGAGGCGGCGCGGGAGCGGATCGCCCGGACCTACGGCGACGCCCTGCACGGGACCTACCTGTACGGCAGCGTCCCGCGCGGGACCGCTCGACCGGGGCGTTCGGACCTGGACCTCATGCTGGTCTTCCACGAACCGCCCACCGAGGGGCACCGGGCCGCCGCCCGGCGGATCGAGGCGGAAATCGACGCCGCCTTCGAGCCGGTGGACGGGGTCGGTGTCCTCCTGGAGGGGGCGGCGGCGATCCTCGGTGACCCCCACGACGGTGGTTTCTTCGTCTCGCGCCTGTGCACACCGCTGTTCGGGGCCGACCTCGCCGACCGGTTGCCCTCCTACCGCCCCACCTCGCTGCTGGCCCGGGAGACCAACGGCGACCTGTACCTGTTCCCGGAACGCTGGCGGGCGCGGGCGGCGGACGCCGACACCGAGGCGGCCGTGCGCGCCCTCGTGCGCGGTTCCTCCCGCAAGACCCTCCGCAGCGCCTTCACCCTGGTCATGCCGGTCTGGGGCGGGTGGACCAGCGATCTGACGCGATCGGCGGAGATCGTCGGCCGCTACCACCCCGAGTGGGCGGGGCCGCTGCGACGCACCGCCGAGGTCGCCCTGGACCCCGCTGCGGACCGGGGGACGCTGCGCATGATCGTCGACGACCTCGCGCCCCGTGTCGCCGACGAGTACCGCAGGGTCCACGGGGAGAAGGCGCCCCGGTGACCGGGACCACGGCCAATGAGCGGTTTTTCGGGTAATGTCCGGCTCCGTGAGCCACGTGACCGCTTCCGACGGAACCCGTATCTGGTACGACGTCCTCGGAGAGGGCGACCCCCTCCTGTTGTTCAACGGCCAGTCCCTGGACCACGAGATGTGGGACGGGCCGCACGCCGCCCTGGCCGGTCGGCACCGGGTGGTGCGGATGGACTTCCGCGGTACCGGGGGCAGCGGAGCCCCGCTCGACCAGCCCTACACCCTGGACCTGTTCGTTGACGACGCCCTGGCCGTTCTCGACGCGCTGGGCATCGACCGGGCCCACGTCTACGGGTTCTCGATGGGCGGCAAGGTCGCCCAGCGGTTCGCGGTCCGCGCCCCCGAACGCCTGGGCGCCCTCGTCCTGGGCGCCACCGCCCCGGGCGGTCCCCACGAGGTGGAGCGCCCCCGCGAGTCCACCCTGGCCCTGCGCCGGGCGGGCACGGCGGCCGGGCGCGAGATGATCGGGCCGCTCTTCTACTCGCCGGGGTGGGCGGACGCCCACCCCGACACCGTCGCACGCGTCCTGCCGCGCGGTCCGCTGCGCGCCCAGCGCCTGCACTTCGGGGCGAGCGGCGGCCACGACGGATGGGACGCGCTGCCCTCGATCCAGGCGCCGACCCTGGTGGTGCACGGGGAGGACGACGAACTCACCCCGGTCGGCAACGCCGCCCTGCTCGCCGAGCGCATCCCGAACGCACGTCTGCTCGTGCTGCCCGGCCTGCGCCACGGTTACCTGCACGAGGACGAGGCCAAGGCCACCCGTGAGGTCCTCGACTTCCTCGCCGGGCACCCGCTGGGGTGGTCGGCCGACCGCTCCCGCTGACTCAGCCCCGCACGTCCCCGGACGGGGCGGGCTCCCGGACGCCGGTCCGGCCTCGACGCCGCAGGTAGAACTCGGCGATGAGGAGGTTGGGCACCCAGCACAGCCACGCGATCGCCGGATAGACCGCGACGAAGAGGTCCTCCTCTCCGTACTCCGGGCCCATCAGGGGGGCGAGGGCGGCCATCGACAGCGGCAGCAGCACCCGCAGCATCACCCCCGCCATGGTCAGCGAGAACGCGCGCACCATCCACTTCCGGTGGTCGGCGTACCGTCCGCCCCTGACCGCCCGCCACCCCGCCGCGGCGGTGGTGAACCACAGCACGGCCAGGAGAATGAAGCCCGTCTGCGCGATCGGGCCGTAGGTGCTCATCACCGCGACCACCAGCCCCGAGACCGCGCCCGGGAACACCCCCGCGAACAGGTGGATCCGGCCGATCACGCGGTGGGCCCCGCCGCGCCGCAAGGCGGGCCACAGTTGCAGCGGAGCGGTCACCAGGGCGATCACCGAGCACATCACATGGACCACGAGGAACGGGTAGTGCAGGGCCCAGGGGCGCAGGCCGACCCTGGAATCGTCCGGGTCGAGGCCGACGTAGGCGCCGACGGACACCAGGGCGACCAACGCGCACAGGACGGTCACCGCTGTGAGGGAGACCACGCCACGACGTCGGCGTGCGGTCGGAGCGGCGGGGGGAGGAGACGGCATCGGTGGTCCCTTTCGAGGGGTGAACGCTTCGTCTCCACTCTGTTCGCCCCCGGGCCGCGGCGGTATCGGGATCCCCCCGGAAGATTCCGGCCCCGCGGGTCCCCGGCCGGTGCCCCTCCCCGAGTACCCCTGGGGGATCTCAGGGTCCTTCCGGCACCAGGTCGGGCCCGTCGACCGCGTGCATGCGCGGTACGGGGAGACCGAGACCGGTCGCGTGCCGTGTCATCGACGCCTCGGCGGCCGGGGGACGGCCGTCCCGGTCGCGGCGGAGCACCGGCGGATCGTCCAGGGCGAAGACGTCGGCGTCACGGTCGGACGTCAGTGGTTCGGATCCCGGGGGTTCGGGAGCGGCATGGGGGATCCCTCGTTCCGGAACCCTCAGACGGGTGGCGGAAGGTCGCTGCGCAGCCGGTCCAACAGGCGGCGGTCCTTCTTGGTGGGCCGGCCCGCGCCCCGGTCCCGCCGGATGACGGGGATCGTCGCCTGGGCCGGGAGCTCGGGCGTGTTGTCCACGTAACACCGGGCCGCCAGCGGCGCGCCCACCCGCTTCTCCAGGACGTGGCTCACCTCGACGATCCGCGTGGTGCCGTGCAACCGCACCCGGACCTCGTCGCCGGCCTTCACCACGGAGGCGGGTTTGGCCGGCCGGTCGTTGACCCGCACATGGCCGCCACGGCAGGCCTGGGCCGCGTCGGACCGGGTCTTGGTGAGGCGGACGGCCCACAGCCAGCGGTCGACCCGGGTGCTGTCGGGGCCGGACGGAAGGGGGGCCGATGCGTCGCTCACGCGCGGGATCCTCTCCGAGGGACGGGAACACGGTCGGACGTTCGAGGCGTCTTGAGCCACTTTATGGGGACGACGGTACGAACCACTCCGGAGTCGCGCTAGAGTTGTACCAGCAACGAGGTCCTGTGGAGCAGCTAGGAGTGCTCGCCACCCTGTCAAGGTGGAGGCCGCGGGTTCAAATCCCGTCAGGACCGCAGTGGAAGGCCCGACACCCCAGGTGTCGGGCCTTCGCCGTTCTCGGGGCTGCGATCGCCACCACGGGGGCGGTGCGTGCGGGGCGACCGAGAGCGGCCGGGGGACGATGGGGAACACGGCGGGCACGGACGGGGCGGAGTCGTTCACCGGAGGCGGGGAGCGGGCCGTCGGGCACCATCGCGCGTCGGGGGAGGCACGACCGTGACCTATCGGTACGCCGTGGAACGGACCGACCGTTCGGCGTTGGCGAGCGGGCAGGTGCTCCGCTCGGCGCCGGGCTTCCCGGGTTTTCCGGTGCGGCTGGCGAGCGAGCTTTTCCAGCGGGCCGCGGTGCACGTCGGCCGTACGAGCGTACGGCTGTGGGACCCCTGCTGCGGGAGCGGTTATCTGGCGACGGTCCTGGGCCTGCTCCACCGGGAGCGGATCACCTCCGTCCGTGCCACCGATATCGACCCCGACGCGGTGGGGCTGGCCGCGCGCAACCTGCGGCTGTTGACCGCGGAGGGCCTGGCGGAACGCGAGGGGGAGCTGCGCCGCGCGGCACGCGACTTCGGCCGCCCCTCCTACGTGGAGCGCGCCGAGGACGCCCGGGGTCTGGCCCGAGGGCTGGCCGAGGCCGGAGGCGACCTGTCGCACGAGGCGGCGGTCGCCGACGTCTTCACCCTCACCGAGCCGGTCTCCGCCGACCTGGTCGTCACCGACGTCCCCTACGGCGACATGACCCACTGGTCGGGCGAGGTCCCGGGCTCGGACCCGATGGGCGCGACACTCGCCTCGCTCGGCCGGGTCCTGCCCCCGGAGGCCGTCATCGTGATCACCGCGCGGACGCGTCGCGTCGCCCTGCCCGAGGGAGTGCGCGCGCTGGAGCGGGTCAAGATCGGCAACCGGGCCGCCGCGCTGGTGCGTGCCCGCGACCTCGCCTCCTGACCGTGCCCACGGGACGTGTCCCGGCGGCCCCGGACGGACCCGCGACGCGATCGGGACCGTCGCCCGGGGCGGGCGGCCCCCGGGTCCCCCGAGCGGGTCCCGGAAGACGGATCGCCGAGATCCCGTGCCCGTACGGTCGGCGTGAACACCGCGTCGACCGTCAAGGTCGGATCTGCCGCGATTGTCACCCTTGTCGGTGTGGGACGCGTGACTTCCGAGTCGGACCAGGCATATTCGTTAAGGGAATGCGGCAGGTGCCGAACGCGGGCCTTCGAACGGGGTGTCATCTTCATGGAGGCGAATGGCAAAGCGAGTGCCGCGCTGTTCCGCCTTGAGGCGCGTCCGGCCCGCCCACCGGCCTCGGAAGACGATGGGACGCAGGTCGGATGCGTTGATCCTGAAGATGATGTGTTCTACCGCGACCATGGGAGTCACGGCCGTACGGCGCGTTCGGCATTCGTTGTCAACCGCACCGTGTTCTTTTTTCGGGATGTTCGTGTAAAAGGCGAGAACATCACGTGGGAAACCCGTGAGGCCGACGGTCCGCCGTCGGGGGCGGGTCGCCCCGAAGGCGAAATCCGACGTCGTCCGTGCGGCGCCGCCTCAGACCTTTCACACGCTGCGCCACCGGCGGTCGAGCAGGGGAGGGGCCCGTGAAGGATCGGGTCCGTCTCCTGGACCGGGAGGGCGACGGTCGCCCCGACGGGCTCTCACCGACGCGCGGTGGCGATCACGGTACCGACGACGGCGGAGGCGGCTCCGGCCGCACCGCGCGAGGAGGTTGGAATGAGTACCACCACCGACCGGTCCGGAGCGGAGGACGCCGTGCCGGCCACCGATGCGGGGTCGACCACCGGGTCGATCCGGACCGGCTGGCTCGACACGAGCCGGTCCGCCCGGCGTGCGCACCGCGGGGCGGTGACCCACCAGGTGGCGTCGGTCCTGCTCGGTTACCCCGACCGCGTCTTCTTCGAGAGGCTGCCGCTGGTGGCCCGGGCCGTCGCGGAGCTGCCCCGCGGGGCCGTCCACGACGCACTCCGGGAGTTCTGCGTCTACGCCTCCGTCACACCCGAGGTCGACCTGTGCCGGCACCACGTCGACGTGTTCGACCCGCGTCAGGGCAGATCGCCGTACATGACCCACCACACCGACGGGGACACCCGTCGGCGTGGCCGGGCCCTGGCCGAGATCGAGGCCCTCTACCGGGATGCGGGCTGGGACGTCTCCGCCGGTGAGCCGCCCGATCACCTGGCGGTGGTGCTGGAGTTCGCCGCGCGCGGCGACGCCCGCAGGGGCGGGGCACTGCTGTCGCGCCTGCGGCCCGGACTGGACCTGCTGGCCGCCGGGCTGGAAGAGTACGGGACGCCGTACACCCTGGTCGTGAACGCGGTCCGGTGGAGCCTGCCGTCTCGGAGCGCGGACGACGGGGAGGCGATGCGTCGCCCGCCCGAGCAGGGACCCCCGGCCGAGGAGGTCGGCCTGGGACCCTACGGGGTCCGCCGCACGCCGCCGTTGGTCGGCGGCCGGGATCACGGTCCCGAGGTGCCGCGCCCACGCGCCGCCGGGGGGCCGGACGCCTTCGGGCCGGCGGGTACCGGGGGACCCGACCGCGACGGGAACGCGCGGTGAACGGGCGGCCCATCCGGATCCTTCGCCCGGACATCGCCGCGAGGGCCGCCGCCGAGGCCCCGTGGCGATGGCACGCGCTCCCGGGGTGGCCCCGTTCGTCCTGTCACCGTTCACCGTTCACTCGAATCGTGCGCGTCCACAGGGCTCCGGTCGGCCACCTCTTCCGGTCCCACGCCGTCCATCGCGCCCGGGGCCCGCGCCCCGCCGCCGCAGGACGGGCGGGCCGACGGGGCCGGTAGCCCGTTCCGGACTCCGGGCCGGCCCCGCAGCCGACCTTTCGACGAGGAGACACTCGCCATGGAGCTCTTCCCACCGTTCCCCCTCGAAGAGTGGAACGACACCAAACAGACCCTGCACCGGTTCGAGCAGATCGTCGGCAAGGTGCGGCTGCACCACAGCCCGCGGCGCAACCACTGGTGGAACGCGCCCTTCCATCTGACCGGGAGCGGGATCACGACGCGACCGATGGGGCTGGTGGACGGCAACCCCGTCTTCACCGTCGACTTCGACTTCGTCCGCCACCGGCTGATCGCCACCACCATCGACGGGGGAGAGGTGTCGTTCCCGCTCCAGGGGCACGACGTGGCGTCGTTCTACCTGGCGTTCCAGTCGGCGCTGGACTCCCTGGGCGTGGACGGGGGTGTTCCGGACGCCACCCCGTTCGACCTGCCCGATCACGGGCGGCCGTTCGTGAAGGACACCGAGCACGCCACGTACGATCCCGACCACGCGTCCGCGTACTGGCGGATCCTGAGCCGGGTGAACCTGATCCTGGAGGAGTTCGCGGCCGGGTTCTCCGGCAAGACCAGCCCGGTGCACCACTTCTGGCACACCTTCGACATCGCGGTGACCCGTTTCTCGTCGCGCGTGGTGCCCCGGCCCGAGGAGGCCGGTGGAGTGGTGCGCGAGGCGTACTCGCGCGAGGTGGTGAGCTCCGGGTTCTGGTTCGGCGACGACAAGGTCCCCGAACCGTGCTTCTACTCCTACACCGCGCCCGAACCGGAGGGGCTCACCGATCGGCCGCTGCGCCCGGACGCGGCGGAGTGGGTGGAGAGCGGCGGTGGGCACCTGGCGCTGTACCGGTACGCGGACGCGCGCGAGGAGGACGATCCGCGCGCCGCCGTACTGGACTTCCTGGAGAGCGCCTACCGGGCCGGGGCCACCCTGGCCGGGTGGGACGTCGACGCACTGGCCTGTCCGCGGGGGGTCACCGATCCTTACCAGGGGGGTCGTTCCGGGGTCTGATGGCGTCGCGCGGGGCCGCGGGCGACCGCGGCCCTTCGTGTGTTCGGGGCGAAGCGGCAGGTGTGGGCGGGGGGTCCGGGTGGGAAAGTGGCATTCGTGAGGTGTGTGCACAAGGCGCACATGAGTGAGGGAGAGCCATGGACCTGACGGTCGTCGACGTTCCGGACCGCTCGCGTTACGAGGTCAGCGTCGACGGGAAGGTGGTCGGCTTCTCGGCCTACCACCGCTTGGAAGAGGGCGTGCTGGCGCTTCCGCATGTCGAGGTGGACCCCGCCCACCAGGGGCGCGGGGTGGCCGCCGAGCTGATGCGCCGCTCGCTGGAGGACGTGCGGACGAAAGGGCTGAAGGTGATGCCGATCTGCCCTTACGCGCGGGCGTACATCGCCAAGCACACGGAGTACGCCGACCTCGTTCAGTGAGCGGGATCGCCTGACCCATGACGTGTCCCGACGGTCGCCCCTTCGCGACCGTCGGGACGAGGGGGACACCAGGGCACTTTCGGGATGTTCGTCGAGAAAGCGTTCATGTGATTGCATCCGTGTTCTTTCCGTCACGGCGAATCACCGCTAGTGTTCTGGATCACAGTCGTGGCGGCCACTGTGTCCGAGAGGGAGCCCCCCATGCCCATCGTCTCCATCGAGCCCGCCACCGCCGAGCGGTGGAACGACCTGGAGAACCTGTTCGGACCCACCGGAGCCTACGGCCACTGTTGGTGCACCTTCTTCCGCAGGCGGGCCAAGGACTACACGGAGAGCACCACGTGCGAGCGTCCCAGGCGCGGGTCGGACAACAAGCAGGAGCTGCGCCGCCTCACCCTCGACGGTCGGGTGCCGGGCCTGATCGCCTACGACGAGGAGGGGCCGTGCGGCTGGGTGTCGGTCGCGCCCCGGGGGGACTACGTCCGCCTGGCCCGTTCGCGGACCCTGCGCCCCGCCGATCCCGCCGAACCGGGGGTGTGGGCCCTGGTGTGCTTCTGGCTGCCGCCGCGCCGCCGACGCCGAGGACTCGGGAGTCGACTGTTGGACGGGGCGATCGAGTACGCGCGGGCGCAGGGGGCGCGGGTGCTGGAGGCGTATCCGGTGGACACGGCCGGCGGTCGCGCGCCCAGCGCGGAGGTGTACGCCGGGACGGTGGAGATGTTCCGGCGGGCGGGGTTCACCCTGGTGGACCATCACACCAGTGAGCGCACCATCGCCCGGTTGGAGCTGAAACAGGAGTAGTGGACGTCTCGCCGGCGCGGTCGCGCGGTGGGAGCGCTCACGTGGGCGCCTCGGTCCCCGGTGGGGGCCGGGGCGCCCACGCGTGCCACGGGCCTCATCCGAGAGCGGGGTACCCCCCTGGGGTAATGTGAGGGGGGACACGGTGTCCGGAGGTGGAGGCGCTTGACGTTCCTATACCCCCTAGGGGTATAGTCGGTCATGCCGGGACAGTCACACGTCACTACAGGAGACGAAATGGCCACCACGACCACCGCTGTTTACACCGTTGACGGCATGAGCTGCGGTCACTGCGTCAACTCCGTCACCCAGGAGGTCGGCGGGGTCACCGGCGTCACCGAGGTGCAGGTGGACCTCGACGCCAAGCGGGTGACCGTGATCGGCGAGGGTCCCGTGGACGACGCCGCCGTGCGCGCCGCCATCGACGAGGCCGGCTACGAGGTGCGTGACTGAGATGAGAGTGACCACGAAGCTCGGGCTCTACGCCCTCGGCCTCGTGGTCGTGTTCGCCGCGATGTTCGGGGTCGGCTCATGGGTCGGCCCCGTCCTCCCCGCACAGCAGGACCACGTGGAGGAGACCACCGGCGGAGGCGATCACCCCGGTCCCCGGGATGCGGACCACGACGGAGAGGAGCACGACGGATGAGCGCCCCCGTCGAACTGGCCATCGGCGGCATGACCTGCGCCGCCTGCGCCAACCGTGTCGAAAAGCGGCTCAACCGGATCGACGGCGTCACCGCCACCGTCAACTTCGCCACCGAGAAGGCCAGGGTCGCCTTCGAGGGTGCTCCCGTCGCCGTCGAGGACCTCATCGCCCAGGTCGAGAAGGCCGGCTACACCGCCACCGTGCCCCGGAAGGAGGAGGAACCCCCGGGTGACGACGGACCCGAGGACCCCACCCGGGCGTTGCGCGACCGCGCCGTCATCTCACTGATCCTGTCGGTGCCCGTCATCGCCATGGCGATGTTCCCCGTGCTCCAGTTCACCCACTGGCAGTGGGCCTCGCTCACCCTGGCCGCGCCGGTCGTCGTCTGGGGCGCCCTGCCCTTCCACACCGCCGCCTGGAAGAACCTGCGCCTGGGCACCGCCACCATGGACACCCTCGTCTCCCTGGGCGTGTCCGCCGCTTTCCTGTGGTCCCTGTACGCCCTGTTCCTGGGCACCGCCGGCGAACCGGGCATGACGCACGCCTTCGAACTGACGATCGCACGCACCGACGGTTCCGCCGACATCTACCTGGAGGTCGCCGCCGGCGTCACCTCCTTCATCCTCCTCGGCAAGTACTTCGAGGCCCGTGCCAAACGCCGGGCCGGTACCGCCATCAAGGCCCTCATGGAGCTGGGCGCCAAGGAGGTCGCCGTCCTGCGCGGCGACCGTGAGGTCCGGATCCCCGTCGACGAACTCGCGGTGGGCGACCGTTTCGTCGTGCGCCCCGGCGAGAAGATCGCCACCGACGGCGTCGTCCAGACCGGCACCTCCGCCGTCGACATGAGCATGCTCACCGGTGAGTCCGTGCCCGTGGAGATCTCCCCCGGCGACGCCGTCGTGGGCGCCACCGTCAACGCCGGTGGCCGCCTCGTCGTCCGCGCCACCCGGGTGGGTTCCGACACGCGTCTGGCACAGATGGCCCGCCTGGTCGAGGAGGCGCAGAACGGCAAGGCGCAGGTCCAGCGCCTGGCCGACCGGGTCTCGGGGGTGTTCGTCCCCGTCGCCATCATGATCGCGATCGGCACGCTCGGCTTCTGGCTCGGCACCGGCGAACCCGTCGCCGCCGCACTCACCGCCGCGGTCGCCGTCCTCATCATCGCCTGCCCGTGCGCTCTGGGCCTGGCCACCCCGATGGCCCTCATGGTCGGTACCGGGCGCGGTGCCCAACTCGGCATCCTCATCAAGGGCCCGGAGGTTCTGGAGAGCACCCGCCGCATCGACACCATCGTCCTGGACAAGACCGGCACCGTCACCACCGGCACGATGGCGTTGGCGCAGGTCGTCGCCGCCGACGGAGAGGACGAGGCCGAGGTCCTGCGTCTGGCCGGTGCCCTGGAGAACGCCTCCGAGCACCCCATCGCCAAGGCCATCGCGGCCGGAGCCGCCGCCCACGGCGCCCTGCCCGTCCCCGAGGACTTCGCCAACCTGGAAGGCCTGGGCGTCCACGGGATCGTCGACGGGCACGCCGTCCTGGTCGGCCGCCCCTCCCTGCTGGAGGAGTGGTCCCAGCCGCTGGGGGAGGACCTCTCCCAGGCGATGAAGGAGGCCCGCGACCTGGGCCGTACCGCCGTCGCCGTCGGATGGGACGGCCGCGCCCGGGGCGTGCTGGCGGTCTCCGACACCGTCAAGCCCACCAGCGCCGAGGCCGTCCGCTCCTTCCGGGAACTGGGCCTCACACCGATCCTCCTGACCGGGGACGACGGGACGGTCGCCCGCGCCGTCGCCGAGGATGTGGGGATCACCGAGGTCATCGCCGAGGTCCTGCCCAAGGACAAGGTCGACGTCATCGAACGACTCCAGGCCGAGGGCCGCGTCGTGGCGATGGTCGGCGACGGCGTCAACGACGCCGCCGCGCTGGCCCGGGCCGATCTGGGGCTGTCCATGGGCACCGGCACGGACGTGGCCATCGAGGCCTCCGACCTCACCCTGGTCCGGGGCGATCTGAGGTCCGCAGCCGACGCCGTCCGGCTCGCGCGCCGTACCCTGACCACCATCAAGGGCAACCTGTTCTGGGCCTTCGCCTACAACTCGGCGGCCATCCCGCTGGCCGCGGCCGGGCTGCTCAACCCGATGCTGGCCGGTGCCGCCATGGCGCTGTCCAGTGTGTTCGTGGTGACCAACAGCCAGAGGCTGCGCCGCTTCGGTCGCTGACCGCCCGCCCCGCGCACGGGGACACCGTGGAGCGCCCGCCCCCTCGAAACCGACTGCCGGGGCGGGCGCTCTCGCGTGGCCGACATCGGCCGGGGTCGCGATCTCCCAGGTCACGATGGCCACAGGGGCCACGAATTCCCTGAGGGAGGGGAACCGGTTCTCGCATCCGCGCGATCCATGACGCTAGTGTGAGCCCGGACACGCACCCGTTGCGGTTCCGGGCCGAGTACGTCCGGAGCCGTCGTGTCCCGGACCGCGTAGCCCCACTCCCCGAGGTCGCCGTGTCTTCAGGATGTCCCCGCGCCGCGTTGTACCTGAGCGAACCGCACCCCGACCCCTACTCGGTGTACGCGAAGATGCGCGCCGAACACGGGCCGATCATCCCGGCCGAACTCGCCCCCGGAGTGCGCGGCTGGCTCGTCACCGACTACGCCACCCTCATCTCCTGGTCGCGGGACACCACCACCTTCAGCCACGACGCCCGCTTGTGGCGGGACTTCAACGAGGGCCGGGTCGACCCCGACAGCCCCCTGCTGCCGATGATGGCGCCCCGGGCCAACGCCCTGTTCGTGGACGGCGTCGAACACCAGCGGTTGCGCCGGGCGATCACCGACGCCCTCGGCGCGGTCACCGCCGGCCACCTCGCCGCGATCACCACCCGCTACGCGGACCGGCTCATCGACGAGTTCTGCGAGCGAGGGCAGGCCGACCTGCTCAACGAGTACGCGCGCATGATCCCGCTGCTCGTCATGAACGACCTGTTCGGCATGGACGAGGACCAGGGGGTCCGGTTCGTCACCGCGATGCGCAACCTGTGGGCCGGCGTCGACGCCGAACGCTCCAACGCCGAGGCCGAACGGGCGCTGTCGGAGGTGGTGGACGCCAAGCACCGCGATCCCGGCGACGACCTCACCAGCCGACTGATCCGGCACCGTGCCGGGCTCTCGGACGAGGAGGTCATCATGCAGCTCCTCCTCATCATCGCGGCGGCCAACGAGCCCACCGCCGCCCTCATCGACTCCGCGCTGCGGGCCGTGCTGGCGGATCCGGCCCTGCGCACCGCCGGTGGGGCCTCCGTCGCCGTCCTCGACGACCTGATGGGCCGTGTGCTGTGGCGCGATCCCCCGATCACCAACTACCCGGTCATCTATCCGCGCGTGGACGTCCCACTGGAGGACGGCCGCGTCATCGAGGCGGGATCGCCGATCCTGCTCGGCTTCGCCGCCGCCAACCACTTCTTCCAGCGGGAGAACGCCGAACGGATGGAGGACAGCGCCAACCGCGCCCACGTGGCGTGGGGCGCCGGCCCCCACCGCTGCCCGGCCCGGGACGAGGCGACCGCGATCGCCACCATCGCCACCCGCAGGATCCTCGAACGGCTGCCCGAGCCGACCCTGGCGATCCCCCCGGAGGGGCTGCGCTGGCAGCTCGCCACCCTGTTCTGGGCGCCGGTCACCCTGCCGGTCCGCTTCGTCCCGCGCCCGCCCGCGACCCCCGCGAGCGCCCCCGGACCCGTGCCCCCCGCCTTCGACACCGCTCCGGACACGCGCGCCCCGGCCTCCTCGGGGCTGTCGTCCCTGTCGAACTTCCTGGTGAGGCTGCTGCGCCGGTCGTGACCGGGCCGCCCCCGCCCTTCCACTCCGTACCCCGCCCCACCCCCTCAGCGGAAGGATCTCCGTGGAACCCGTTCGCCTCGCGCCCGGAAACCTCAGAGCCCAGACGGCGCACCTGCGCGAACTCGGTCCCGTCGTTCCCGTCGTCCTCCCCGGCGACGTCGTCGCCTGGGCGGCCACGACCCACGCCGCCGTCACCGAGGCCCTGGCCCACCCCCGGGTCCAGAAGGACAAGAGGCACTGGAGGGCGTTCAACGCGGGCGAGATCCCGCCGGACTGGCCGCTGATCTCCTGGGTCATCGCCGAGAACATGCTCACCAGCGACGGGGAGCAGCACGCCCGGTTGCGCAGACTGGTCTCCAAGGCGTTCACCCCGCGCCGCATCGAGCACCTGCGCTCGGGCATCGTCGGCATCGTCGAAGGACTCCTGGACGGACTGGCCGCCGAGGCGGAGCGGAACGACGGCGTCGTCGACCTCAAACCGCACTTCGCGCAGCCGCTCCCGATGACGGTCATCAGCGACCTGTTCGGACTGCCGACGCGGGACCGGGGGGAGCTGCACCGGCTGGTGGGGGTGTTCTTCGACCAGAGCATCACCCCCGACGCCGCCATGGCCACGTTCTTCGAGATGTGGACGCTCCTCACCACCCTGGTGGCCGCCAAACGCGCCGAACCCGGTGACGACCTCACCTCCGCGCTCATCGCCGCCCGCGACGACGAGGACCGGCTCAGCGAGGACGAGTTGATCTGGAGCCTGGTGCTCATCATCAGCGCCGGCTACGAGACCACGATGAACCTCATCGCGAACGCCGTGCGGGCCCTGCTCCTCCACCGGGACCAGTTGGAACTGCTGACGAACGGTGAGGTCGCGTGGTCCACGGCGGTCGAGGAGGTGCTGCGCTGGGACGGCCCGGGCGAGTTCGTGCCGATGCGCTACACCACCGAGGACATCGAACTGGCCGGGGTGGCGATCCCCGCCGGCGAACCCCTGTTGATGGGGTACGCCTCCGCCGGTCGCGACCCGGGGCGCCACGGCGACACCGCGCACCTGTTCGACATCACCCGCGAGGACACGTCCCACCTGGGCTTCTCCCATGGGCGGCACTACTGCCTGGGGGCGAACCTGGCCCGCATGGAGGTGAACGAGGCCCTGCCGCGCCTCTTCGAACGCTTCCCGAAGCTGGATCTGGCGATCCCGGTGGAGGATCTGCCGCCGCTGCCGTCCATCATCGTCTCCGGTGTGGAGAGCCTGCCGGTGCGTCTGACCTGACACGCCCGGATGGGCGATCCCGTCCGGCGAGTGCCATATCGGCACTTCGGCGGGATCGTCCCATGTCAGGGGTGATGTGCGGATTCATGTCACCTCAAGGGGACAGGGCCGGCACCTTCGGGAGGAGCGTCGCGTGCCGTCCGGGGAACCTAGACTTCTCTCTCGGTCCCCCACGGCCGTGCACCCTTCTCCCCCGACGTCTCCCCGTACGCCCTTCCCCCGTAGAGGAATCGCGCGCCCATGAACAGTTCGGAAGCCGACTCCGGTCGACTCCTGGCCAACCGGTACCGCCTGGACGAGGTGATCGGGGCGGGCGGTATGGGCCGCGTCTGGCAGGGGGTCGACACCCTCCTGGACCGGCCGGTCGCCGTCAAGGAACTGACCTCGCCGCCGAACCTGCCCGCGCACGAGGTGGAGGTCCTGCGCACCCGCATGCTCCGCGAGGCGCGCAGCGCCGCCCAGCTCAGCCACCCGTCGATCATCACCGTGTTCGACGTGGCCGAGGAGGACGGCCGCCCGTGGATCGTCATGGAACTGGTCCCCGGCTCCTCCCTGGGCGACCTGATCCGCGATGAGGGTGCCCAGCCGGTCGGACGTGTCGCCGACATCGGTGAGCAGATGGCCGCCGGGCTGTCGGAGGCGCACGGGCGCGGCATCGTCCACCGCGACGTCAAACCCGGCAACGTGCTCATCAACGCCCGGGGGCGGACGGTGCTCACCGACTTCGGCATCGCCCACCTGGACGGGGCCACCCACCTGACCAGTACCGGGCTGCTCATCGGTTCGCCCAGCTACCTCGCACCGGAGATCGCCCACGGGCACTCGGCGACCCCGGCCTCGGACGTGTGGTCCCTGGGCATCACCCTGTTCCAGGCGCTGGAGGGCACCCTGCCCTTCGACCGGCCCACCCCGATGGCGACACTGACCGCGATCGTGACCCAGGAACTGCCGGCCCCCGTCAACGCCGGGCCGTTGGCACCGCTGCTGCGGGAACTGTGCGCGAAGAAGCCGGAGGACCGGCCGCACATCGACACCGTCCGGGCCCGACTGCGGGAGATCCGGGATCGCGCGGAGACGGTCGAGTCCGCGGCGCCGGTGACGCCCACCCTCACCACCACCGCGCCCGCCGAGGAACCCGTGGTGGAGACGGCGATGGCGGCCGAGGCCCCGCCGCCGGAGCAGACCGGGCCGACCGCCCCCCGCCCGGCCCGAGCCGAACGGGAACGCGGGAACCGGCGCACCCTGCTGCTGGTCGCCGCGGTCCTCGTCGTCCTGGTGGTCGCCGCCGGGGCCACGCTCATGGTGAGCATGAACCGCGACGGGGCACCCGACGCCGGACTGGCCTCCGAACAGCAGGCCGGGGCCGCGCCGGACGAGGAGGAGTCCGCCCCGCCCGTGTCGGAGGAGGCCTCCGAGGAGGCCGAAGCCGAGGAGAGCACCTCGGAGGACGCGGACGAGGAGCCCGAGGAGGACGAGGCCGACCCCTGGGAGGGTGAGCTGGAGGTCCACGAGGACTCCAGCGGGTTCACCGTGGAGTACCCGGACGGCTGGACCTACGAGCGGGACGGCCACATGGTCTACTTCCGCAACCCCGACGGCGGCTACCTGCTCGTCGACCAGACCGACTCCCCCGGCCCGGACGCCGCCGAGGACTGGCGCGACTTCGAGCCCCGGGCCCGAGGGAACTTCCCCGGCTACGAGCGCACCGGTATCGAGGAGGTCGAGGGCGGCTGGGCCGACTCCTACCTGACCGCCGCCGACTGGGAGTTCACCTTCGACGGACGCAACGGGCGCATGCACGCCATCAACCGCGGCTTCCACACCGAGGCGAAGGGGTACGCGCTGTTCCTGGTGGCGAGCGACGAGCACCCCGACCTCAACCGCCAGCTCCTCGACCGGCTCTCGGAGACCTTCGTCCCCGCCGCCTGAGAGGAACGGCGCGGTCCCCGGGACGCCCCGGGGACCGCGCCGGTCCTCGCCGCACCGGGCGGTCAGAACACCGAACAGCTCGTCACCTGGGTGAACGTGTCCAGGGCCAGCGCCCCCGTCACCGAGTTGCCCTTGGCGTCCAGGCCCGGGCCCCAGGCGGCGATCGAGTAGCGCCCCGGCACGATCGCCAGGATGCCGCCGCCCACCCCGCTCTTGCAGGGCAGCCCCACGCGGTAGGCGAAATCGCCCGCGGCGTCGTAGGTGCCGCAGGTGAGCATGATCGCCATGATCCGCCGGGCGGCGTTGCGGTCGATCATCCGGGTCCCGTCCGCCCGCACACCGTGGCGGGCCAGCAGCAGACCCGCCCGGGCCAGCTCCGTCGCGGTGATGGTGATGGAGCACTGCCGGAAGTAGTGGTCCAGCACCTCCGGCACCGGGTTGCGCATGTTCCCGAACCCGGCCATCAGGTAGGCCAGCGCCCGGTTGCGGTCGCCCGTCTCCAGCTCCGAGCGCGCCGTCACCTCGTCGGCGTCCAGCTCGGGGTTCCCGGTCTCGGCCCGCAACAGCGCGCGCAGGGCCGCGAAGGCGTCCCCCGTGTCGCCCAGCAGTTCGTCGGTGACCACGATCGCGCCCGGGTTGATGAGCGGATTGCGCGGGATCCCGTTCTCGAACTCCAACTGGTAGAGCGAGTTGAACGCGCTACCGGAGGGTTCCCGGTTCACCCGGCCCCAGATGTGGTCCTCGCCCTCCTGGTTGACCAGGGCCAACGTGAACACCTTGGTCATGCTCTGCATGGAGAAGCGGACGTCGGCGTCGCCCAGGGAACGGACCTCGCCGTCCACCGACGCCACCGCGAACCCGAACTGCTTCGGGTCCACCCGGCCCAGTTCGGGGATGTAGTCCGCCACCTTCCCCTCGCCGATGTGCGGGCGGACCCGCTCCATGACGACGGTGAGGGCGTCGGACAGGTCGATGTCGTCGCTCACGGCCATTCCTTCCTCGACGTCTCCTTCGGTCTCCACGATGGACCACGAAGCCGCCGTCGTGAAACCGGCACCGGGGCGACCCGCGTGCGCTCCGCCGGGTCCGGGGCGTGTCCGCGCTCCTCCCCGCCGTGTTCACCGCCCTTGCCGGGGCATCGGGGCGGCGTCACCCCCCGTTCCCGGAAGCCGATCACTCGTCCGGGACCAGGCGGGCGTCGTGCACCAGCAGGGCCACCTGTACCCGGTTGTTCAGTCCCAGCTTGGTGAGGATGCTCGACACGTGCGTCTTGACCGTCGGCACGCTCAGGAACAGCGATGCCGCGATGTCCGCGTTGGAGCGGCCCTGACCCACCGCCACGGCCACCTCCGACTCCCGGGCGTTGAGCGTGGACAAACGCGTCCGCGCCTGTTCGGCCCGCTCGTCGGCGTCGTTGTCGCCCACCCTTTGCACCAGCCGACGCGTCACCCTGGGGGAGAGCACCGACATCCCGCGCGCCACCTGGCGCACCGACTCCACGATCTCCGCCGGAGGGGTGTCCTTGAGGAGGAACCCCGACGCCCCGGCGCGCAGGGCGCGCAGCACGTGCTCGTCGGCGTCGAAGGTGGTCAGGACCAGCACCTCCGGCGGGTCCTCCAAAGCCCGCAGCCGCTCCGTCGCGGTCAATCCGTCCACCGTCGGCATCCGGATGTCCATGAGCACCACGTCGGGGGAGTGCCGGTCCACCAGGTCCAGGACCTTGCCACCGTCCTCGGCCTCGGCCAGCACCTTGATGTCCGGGGCCCCGCCCATCATCATCACCAGCCCCACCCTGACCAGTGCGTCGTCGTCGACGATGACCACACCGATGTCCCGGCGGTTCCCCTGTGTCTCGCTCATGCCGGCCACGGTAGCCAAGCCGACAGGCGCCAGCCACCATCGGACGTCGGGCCGTGCTCCAACCGGCCCGACAGCAGGGACACCCGCTCGGTCAACCCCACCAGCCCCTGGCCGTCGGAACGCCCGCCGGAGCCGCCGGCCGGGGCGTGACCGTTGCGGACCTCCACGGTCAGGCCCTCCCCTGGCGCCCCCCGCACCGCCACCCGGGTGTCCGCTCCCGGCGCGTGCTTGCGCACGTTCGTCAGCCCCTCCTGCACGATCCGGTACGCGGTGCGGCCGGTCCGGTCCGGGACCGTGCCCTCGTAGTCCGTGGTGAACTCCACCCTGGCGCCCACGTCGTCGGCCTCCTCCACCAACTGCCGGAGATCGGCCATCGTCGGTTGGGGGAGCTCGCCCACCGGGGCGCGCAACACCCCGATCACCTCGCGCAGGTCCTGAAGGGCCTGATGGGCGCTCTCCCGGATGACCTTCGCCGACCTGGCGATCTCCTCGGGCGGGGCGTCCGGCCGGTACTCCAGGGCCCCCGCGTGCACGCTGAGCAGCGACAGCCGGTGTCCGAGCACATCGTGGATCTCCCGTGCCATCGCCTCGCGCACCTGATGCTGGGCGTGCTCGGCGCGCAACTGCGCCTCCGTCTCCGCGTGCACCGCGCGATCGCGCAGCGACTCCACCAACTCGCGCCGGTGGTGGACGGTCAGCCCCCAGCCGATCACCGAGCCCTGGATCGCCACGCCCAGGAGGAAGGCCAGCAGCGGTGGAATGTAAGGGTCGGGCACCAGCAGCGACCGCAGGCCCACCGAACCGACGCCCAGGCCGAACACCACCAGGCTGGTCCTCGGGGGGCGGTGCAGGGCCAGGGAGAACAACGAGATGAGCATCGCGCAGGAGGCCGGCTGGGACACGACCGAGACCACGATCAGCGCCACGGCGATCCGGGTCGGCCACCGACGCCGCCACCACAGGGACACGCAGGCCGCCAGCGCGACGATACGTTCGACGATCTCCCACCAGGTGGGTATGTCGCGTTCGGGGAACGGTGGGATCTCACCGCCGGACGGCCCCGGCGGAGGGAAGTCCAGAACCGTCATGATGGCGTAGACGAGGGCGATCAGGAACATGGACAGGTCCACGATCCAGTCGCGCACGTCACGCCGATGCGGGCCGGTGCCGGTGTGCATAACAGCGCGATTCTACGGTCCCCCGGGAACCGCGGGACCTCCCCGACGGGAGGACGATACCGACGACACCCGTTTCCCTACTTCGGTCACCCTCCGCGCGGTTCTCGTCCACTTCCGTCCCCGGCGTGGGTACGGTGGAGACGATGAAGACTCTGGTGACCGGAGCCACCGGCATGGTGGGCCGACGCGTCCTGACCGAGTTCACGCGGCGGGGCCTGCCCGCCGTCGGTGCCTCGCGCACCGCCGAACGGCGACTGGACTGGACCGACACCTCCAACTGGGCGGAGGTGCTGGAGGGGACCACGCGCATGTTCGTGGTCACTCCGGTGGGGACCGCCCTGGGGCACCGGGTGGCGGCGTTCCTCGAACGCGCCGCCGCCATCGGCGTGGAACGGGTCGTGGTCATGTCGGCCATGGGCACCGAGCACGCGCCCTCCGACTCCGACCAGCGGGCCGCCGAGTTCAAGGCCAAGGAGCTGTTCGAGCGGGTCACGGTGCTGCGCCCCAACTGGCTCTTCCAGGACTTCACCGAGGGCACCTTCGCGAACCTGGCGCGGTCCCGCAACGGGCGCCTGGAGCTGCCGGTCAAGCGGCGTACCGAGATCGCCTTCGTGGACGCCCGGGACGTGGCGGCGGTCGCCGTCGCCGCGCTGGTGGACGATCACGGCGGCAAGGAGTACACGCTCACCGGGCCGGAGGCGGTCACCGTCGGGCGGGTCGTGCGGTCGACCAAGGGCACCGACAGCCCGGTGTGGCGGTTCAAGCCGGTGGACGAGTCGCGCTTCTACTACCGGGCCTCCGACCGGGGGTGGAGCGACCGGTACATCGACACCCTCAACGAACGGTTCGCCGCCGCGGTCACGGGCCGCGCCGCCGAGACCACCGACGACGTCCACGCCGCGCTCGGCCGCGAGCCCATCCCCCTCGGCCGGTTCGCCCGCGAATCCACCCTCTGACGGATCTCGGGAACGAGAGGACGCCCGGCCCTCCGCGCTTGCGGAGCGAGGGCCGGGCGTCCGGTCCGTGGGCTACTTCTTGAGCAGCTGGCGGGCCATGACCAGGCGCTGGATCTGGTTGGTGCCCTCGTAGATCTGCGTGATCTTGGCGTCGCGCATCATGCGCTCCAGGGGGAAGTCCTTCACGTAGCCGGCGCCGCCCAGCAGCTGCACGGCGTCGGTGGTGATCTCCATGGCGGCGTCGGAGGCGTAGCACTTGGCCGCCGCGCCGAAGAAGGACAGGTCGTCGTCGCCGCGCTCGGACTTGGCGGCGGCCACGTACACCATCTGGCGGGCGGTCTCCAGCTTCATGGCCATGTCGGCGAGCATGAACTGGACGCCCTGGAAGTCGGCGACGGCCTTGCCGAACTGCTTGCGCTCCTTGACGTAGTCCACGGCGTGGTCCAGGGCGCCCTGGGCGATGCCGATGGCCTGCGCGCCGATGGTGACGCGGGTGTGGTCCAGGGTGCGCAGCGCGATCTTCAGGCCCTCGCCCGGCTCGCCCACGATCCGGTCGCCCGGGACGCGGACGTTGTCGAAGAACAGCTCGCGGGTGGGGGAGCCCTTGATGCCCAGCTTGCGCTCGGGCTCGCCCAGGGTGAAGCCCGCGTCGTCGGCGTGCAGCACGAACGCGGTGATGTTGCGCCCGCGCGGGCCCTCCGGGTCGGTCACCGCCATGACGGTGTAGTACTTGCTGACACCCGCGTTGGTGATCCACGACTTCTGGCCGTTGATGATCCAGTCGTCACCGTCGCGCACCGCCTGGGTGCGCATGCTCGCGGTGTCGGATCCGGCCTCGCGCTCGGACAGGCCGTAGGAGAACATCGCTCCGCCGCCGGCCACCTCGGGCAGGTAACGACGCTTGACGTCCTCGGAGGCGCCGAGGATGACCGGCATCGTGCCGAGCTTGTTCACCGCCGGGATCAGCGAGGACGAGGCACAGACGCGGGCGACCTCCTCGATGACGATGCAGGTGGCCAGCGCGTCGGCGCCCACGCCGTCGTACTCCTCGGCGATGTGCGGCGCGTGGAAGTCGGTGGCGACCAAGGCCTCCAGGGCGTCCTGGGGGAAGGCGCTCTTCTCGTCGACCTCGGCGGCGTGCGGGGCGATCTTGTCCTCGGCGACGGAGCGCACGGCGGCGCGCAGCTCCTCGTGCTCCTCGGTGGTCTTGAACAGGTCGAAGTCGCTCATCTGCGTTCCTCCGCGGGAGGTGCGCCACCCCCCGACTCGTGGCACTGCGTGCCGCTGTATGGCATTCAGTGCCAGAATAGGGGGTGAAAGGTGCGAAGTACACCGACCGGGGTCGGATACCTTTCGGAGGTCGAGGGGGAGGGGAGCGATGGTCCGGGAACGATCGGGGTCCACAGGGGCGTCCGCGCGCGTGCCCACCCGCGAGGTGGTGCTGGCCGCGGTCCGACTGTTCACCGAGGGCGGTTTCGAGCCCACCACGATGGACGACATCGCCGCCGCCACCGGAGTGAGCCGGCGCAGCCTGTTCCGTCGGTTCGGCTCCAAGGAGGACATCCTCTTCGCCGAGCACGACGAACTCTTCGCCTCGGTCTCCCGGCATCTGGAGGCCGACTCCGGGGAGCCGCTGGACGTCGTCTTCGCCGCCGCGCGGCTGGTCCTCCAGGGCTACCTGAGCGACCCCGAGATCACCGTGCCCCGCTATCACCTGGTGCGCGCCCACCCCCGGCTGCGCGACCGCGAGGTGGCCATGACGGCCCGCTACCAGGCCGCGTTCAGCCGCTATCTGGCCGCCCGGGAGGGCGAGGGCGGCCCGGAGGAGCGTTCGCTGGCCGCCGGGGTGACCGCGGCCGCACTCATCTCCGCGCACAACCACGTGCTGCGCTCATGGCTGCGCCACCCCGGACAGGAGACCCGCGAGGTGTGGGCGCGCTACGACTCCGCCATGGAGTTCGTCCGCCGGGCCGCCGGGCCGATGCTCCACCCCGCCGACGATCCCGTGCGTGACCGGGTCGTGGTCGCCGTCTACCCGGCGGACCTGGGCCGGGAGGAACTGCTGCGCCGCCTCTCCGCCGCGGTCGACGGGGCCGTCCCCCGACACTGAACGCGTGGTCGGGACGGCCCCGGGGCAAGCGTAGGCTGGATGGATCGGACAGCGGGAGAGGCCAGGGGCGGGCGGCACATGAGTGTGGACACGACGGGTGCGACTCGACAGGCGGCCGAGGTCGCCGAGGAAGCCGGTCGGCGGCGGACGTTCGCGGTCATCTCCCATCCGGACGCGGGTAAGTCGACCCTCACCGAGGCGTTGGCGTTGCATTCGTCGGCGATCTCCTCGGCGGGTGCGGTGCACGGTAAGGGTGATCGGCGTGGTGTGACGTCGGACTGGATGGAGATGGAGCAGGATCGGGGCATCTCCATCACGTCGGCGGCGCTGCGGATCGATTACGAGGGTCGGGTCCTGAACCTGTTGGACACCCCCGGTCACGCGGATTTCTCCGAGGACACCTATCGGGTGCTGTCGGCGGTGGACTGCGCGATCATGCTGTTGGACTCGGCCAAGGGGCTGGAGCCGCAGACGTTGAAGTTGTTCGACGTGTGTCGGGCGCGTCGGATGCCGGTGATCACGTTCGTGAACAAGTGGGATCGCCCGGGTCGTGAGCCGTTGGAGTTGTTGGACGAGATCGAGCAGCGGATCGGGTTGCGTCCCACGCCGTTGAACTGGCCGGTGGGCATCGCGGGCGACTTCCGTGGTCTGGTGGATCGTCGTTCCGGTGAGTACACGAAGATGACGCGGACTCCCGGCGGCGCGACCAAGGCCATCGAGGAGGTCGTGGACGCGGACCGGGCCGCCGAGCTGGAGCAGGACGCCTGGGTGCGGTCCCAGGAGGAGTTGGAGCTGCTGGAGGCGCTGGGCGCCGACTTCGACGCGGAGTCGTTCCTGGCGGGGGAGTCCTCGCCGGTGCTGTTCGGTGCCGCCCTGTCCAACTTCGGTGTCGGACAACTGCTGGAGGCCGTCGTGGGGCTGGCCCCGGCGCCGTCGGCGAAGCCCGACGTGAAGGAGCGGCCCCGGCAGGTGGAGGCGCCCTTCTCCGGTCAGGTGTTCAAGATGCAGGCGAACATGGACAAGAACCATCGGGACCGGATGGCGTTCGTGCGGATCAGTTCGGGGCGGTTCGATCGGGGCATGGTGCTCACGCACGCGGCCACGGGCCGTCCGTTCGCGACCAAGTACACCCAGGCGGTGTTCGGCGCGGACCGTTCCACGATCGACACGGCTTATCCGGGTGATGTGATCGCGCTGGTCAACGCGCAGGCGTTGAAGGTGGGCGACACCCTCTATGAGGGTCCCAAGGTGGAGTTCCCGGCGATCCCGAGCTTCGCCCCCGAGCACTTCGTGGTGGCGCGGGCCAAGGACGCGGGCAAGTACAAGCAGTTCCAGAAGGGGATCGCCCAGCTCGACGCCGAGGGCGTGGTGCAGGTGCTGACCTCGGACGTGCGCGGTGAGCAGGCGCCGGTGCTGGCGGCGGTGGGGCCGTTGCAGTTCGACGTGGTCAAGCACCGGATGGAGCAGGAGTTCCGGTCGCCGATCGAGGTGTCGATGTTGGAGTACTCGGTGGCGCGGCGCACCGACGAGGCCTCGGCTCCGATCCTGCACGCGCTGTCGGGCGCGGAGGTGCTCAAGCGCCGCAACGACGGCGAGTTGTTGGTGTTGGTGCACAACAAGTGGCGTTTGCGGGTGATCCAGCGCGATCATCCGTCGTTGTTGATGGAGCCCCTCCTCGCCGGCGGCGTCGTCGAGGACGACTGAGCCGTGTTCCGCGTGTGCCGCCCGTCGAGGGCCTTCTGAGGGGTGGACGGGCGGGCGTCCGGGGCGTCGAGCGGCAGTGGGTGTCCGCGGAACACGCACGGGAGCGGGGACGATCCAACCGTCACGGCTTCGTCTCGGTGACGGCTCTTCGGTTTTCTCCGACAAAGGGCGGGCACCGTTCACCCGGGACGAATGCCGTGGACATCTCCCCGATATGGGCGGGTGGTCCCGGACGACCGCTCACAAGGACTCACGGCGGATGTGAACTCTCGTGCCCGTGGCACAGGCTTTGTGCATCCCGGGCCCCCTCGCGTGCGTCCCGGCCGCCCTCGGGGGACGACGCCCACCGGGCAGAGGCCAAGATCACCACATGTGGGGTACCCCGCGTCAACCCCCGTGATCAGGGCGAAGGTACTCTGATAGATGGCCACTAGGGCGCGTTCGTACGGCTGATCGCACCTCGTCATGTCCGGGTATGTCCATATGTGTGAAGGAAGCCCGGAAGACGAGGTCCGTGAGGTGATCGGGGTGCTCAGGGGACCGGTACAGGAGATGGCGCTGCGTCGGGGGCGACCCCTCGGGCGTTCTGCGGTGTCTCAGGGCGATCACGGAGTAAACGACATCCGGCAAAGATTGTAAATCTTCACCAAGTGGTAATTCTTCTCACGTCTGGGTATGTGTTGCATGTCACCTGTCCGTGAATCGGTGAAACTTATATGATTTTGCTTAACCGTCGTTTAACAAAACAGAACAATAACGAGTGAATCAAGAACGTGGTGGCCGACCGCCCCGCGTCTGACGCACCTCACGTATCCCCCGCCTGGAAAGGTTGACCTCGGGCATGAGCGAAGACGACAAAGAGCGCACGGTGGAGCTCCACTACGAGGGCGGCGTGCTGAAGCTGCCGGTGTTCACCGGTACCGAGGGTGAGCAGACCATCGAGCTGAAGACCCTGCTGGGCTCGACCGGTATGACCACCCTGGACCCGGGGTTCGGCAACACCGCTTCGTGTAGCTCGAAGATCACCTATATCGACGGGGCCGCCGGGATCCTGCGCTACCGCGGGTACTCGATCGAGGACCTCGCCGTGGGCAGCACCTTCCTGGAGGTGGCCTACCTGGTGATCTACGGTGAGCTGCCGGAGCCCGGTCAGCTCAAGGAGTTCTCCGAGAAGCTGCGCGAGAACGCCGACATCCCGGCCGAGATGGGCGCGTTCCTCGACGCGATGCCCCGCAACGGTCACCCGATGGCACTGCTCGCCAGCGCCGTCAACACGCTGGCCGCCTACTACGAGGACAGCGTCGACCCGTCCGACGAGGCTCAGGTGGAGCTCGCCACGATCCGGCTGATGGCCAAGCTGCCGACGATCGCGGCCCGCATCTACCGCAACTCCATCGGCGAGCAGCCGATCGCCCCGGACGACTCCCTCGGCTACGTCGAGAACTTCATCCGGATGACCTTCGGCGACAACGCCGCCGACGGCGAGCTGGGCGACCTCTTCGGCAAGGCCGTCGACCTGCTGCTCATCCTGCACGCCGACCACGAGCTGAACTGCTCCACCGCCACCGTGCGCACCGTCGGTTCCTCGCAGGCCGACATCTACGCCAGCGTGGCCGCGGGCATCAAC
The DNA here is from genome assembly GCF_031845465.1 of Nocardiopsis lambiniae. NCBI lineage: Bacteria > Bacillati > Actinomycetota > Actinomycetes > Streptosporangiales > Nocardiopsidaceae > Nocardiopsis > Nocardiopsis lambiniae. Next base: position 349,894 of record NZ_JAVREP010000001.1, read on the forward strand.
GCCCTGTCCGGCCCGTCCCACGGCGGCGCCAACCAGGCCGTGCTGGAGATGCTCGACGAGATCCGCGACTCGGGCGTCGGCATCGAGGAGTTCCTGGAGCGCGTCAAGGCCCGCGAGGTCCGACTCATGGGCTTCGGTCACCGGGTCTACAAGAACTTCGACCCGCGCAGCAAGGAGATCAAGGGTCTGGCCAGCCAGATCCTCGACCGGGACGAGAACCCCGACGAGCTGTTCACGCTGGCCCTCAAGCTGGAGGCCGCCGCGCTCGCCGACTCGTACTTCACCGAGCGCAAGCTCTACCCGAACGTCGACTTCTACACCGGCGTGATCTACCGGACCATGGGCTTCCCGACCAACATGTTCACCGTGTTGTTCGCGATCGGCCGCCTGCCCGGCTGGGTCGCCCACTACCGCGAGCAGCTGCACGACCCGGCCTTCCGGATCGCGCGCCCGCGCCAGCACTACATCGGCTCCGAAGAGCGTCGTTACCCGGGTCTGAGCTAGTCCCACCCCGGAGCACATGGATCGCCCGCCCCGTCACCGACGAGGGCGGGCGTCCTTTTTGTCCGGATATCCGGGCTATCTGTACCGGTACAGAACCGTCCCTTTTACTGTATTTTGCGGACACCCTGCCGTCGACGTGCGACTTTGAGGGAAGTTGCAGGGTGCGCCCCTCTCCGACGGGAGCGCACGAGGGAGGTGGGGCAACCATGATGCGGAACATGCTGGCCGGGGAGGTCCTCGGAGACATGAGCCGGAACTGGTGGATGGTGGTCCTCCGCGGAGTGGCCGCGGTGCTCTTCGGTCTGATCGCCCTGATCTGGCCCGGACTGACCCTGGTCGCCTTGGCGGTCGTGTTCGGTGTCTACGCCCTCATCGACGCCGCGGTGCTGGGCTACGCCGCCTACCAGGCCGCATCGGGGACACGGGCGTCGTTGGTGGCCCAGGCGGTGCTCAGCGGTCTCGTGGGTCTGATCGCCCTGATCTGGCCGGTCGCCGCGGTCATCGCGCTGGTGTTCGTGATCGGCCTGTGGGCGATCATCACCGGTGTCGCCGAGATCGTCACCGCCGTCCGCCTGCGCGCCCACATCAGCTCCGAGTGGCTGCTCATCTTCGCGGGCGCGCTCTCGATCGTCTTCGGTCTGCTGCTGTGGTTCTGGCCGTTGGTCGGCGCTCAGGCGATCGTGTTCGTGGTCGGTGTCTACGCGGTCATCTTCGGTGTCGTCATGATCGTTGCCGGGTTCCGGCTGCGCGGCGCCTCCGACGCCATCGCCACCGCCCGGAACATGGCCGCCGCGGACATGTCCGAGATGCCCGAGCGCCCGGTGAGCGCCTTCGACGAGGGTTACTCGGAGGGCTACCGGGAGGGCTACCGGGGCGACCCGAACGTGCCGAGGGACCAGGCCACCGAGGGCACCGACGACGCGAGCGCCGCCCGACGCACCGGCGGGGGACGTCACCGGTCCCCGGAGGAACCCGGCGACGGGTCCACGGAGACCTGAGACGAGGGCCCCACGGGTCTCCGGAGGCCGACGGGGTGGATCTCCGGGACCGCGGCGGCCGTGGGTCGCCTCACGGGCGGAGGGGCGGGGACCTCGACGGAGCGGTCGCCGTGCCTCCTCGAAGCCGTTGCCGGCCTTCGGGAGGCCGGGCGCGGCTCGACGCGGACAGGACTCACGATGCACTGACGACGAGAGGGCCGTGTCGGTCGACCTGGCTTCCGGGGACGACCGACAGGGCCTTCTCCCGTTGCCAGGCGGCGAAGTGCGCCGAGGCGCGGTGGGCGGCCAGGGCCGACTCATCGGCGAACACCTCGCACACCCAGAACAGGTCGGGGTCGGCGGCGTCGGCCGTCACGTCGAAGCGCAGACAGCCCGGTTCCTCCCGCACCGATGTGGCGGCGTGCCGGGAGATCCCGGCGACGAAGGCGTCACGGCGCCCGGGCAGGACACGGACCGAGATGACGAGGGACAGCGGGCTGACGGACACGGCGGCTCCCGGTGCGGCTACGGATGACCGACCGAGCATACGGGACCGTTCCGGTGGTGCGCCGGGGGCGCTGTCACCATGACGACGTGCGTCTCCGGATCCACACGGTCGGCGCTCGTCGGCCCTCCCGCCTCCCGCGCCACCAGCATCTCAGGTCAGTACACCCGGGGCCGTGGGGCGGGGTCCCCATCATCGGCCCCTCACCCCCCGGCCCGGAGAACCTCGGCCCGCCCCCGGTACGGACACGACCTCGTCGAACTCCCCGTGCCAGGGTGGAGGAACGGGACCGGTTCGTTCCGGCCGTGCCGGAGGGGTTCCCGGGTGCTGATCGGGGTCGAGGTCACCGAACGTGAGGACAGGGATCTTGGCGTTGTGTGCCGCAGGTGACAAAAGATCTTTTGAGGTGATCAAGCCGTCATCTGTCGGTGGACGGTGCGGAAGTGGCCGTTCACGGCCGTAAATCCGGCCCTCTCTTGTGGTCGGCCGAGCCCGACGACAGACTCTTCTAGGTAAAGGGATCGTTGACCGTTCGCGTCCATCCGATGGGCGCGGGGCGGACGAACGCGGGGAGTGATACGGAAGGTGGCGAGCGCGTCGGAGGCGAACACGCCACCCATGAGCTGGGAGGGCATCGAACACGCGCTCAACCGGGTGCAGGGCGAGTCCGAGAGGATCGCGCTCAACCTGAGAGACCTGGACGACCACGTGGGGCACCGTCTGCTCAAGGGCGCCGACCTGCACGGCCTCACCCGGGAACGCTGGGAGCACGCCGAGCGCCACATCCACCGCCTCTGGACGACCTTCGACGTCTTCCGGCGCACGGTCCGGGAGGCCGCCGAACACCGGGGACCGGGCCGCGGAGGCGCCTCCGACCAGGTCCGGCTCACCTTCCTGCTCACCGGCCCCTCCCTGGAACTGCCCCTGGCGAAGGCCCCGCTGCACGAACGCGGGCTGCTGGACACCGACAAGGAGCACATCACCCTCGCCGAGGCGGTCGCCCGGATGACGGCCGACTACGAGGAGATCACCGGGGTCGTCTCCGCCGCCGAGGCCGCCTGGGACGTCCTGCACCCCCGCCTGGGCGCACTCGACTCCCTGTGGCTGGAGATCGGCACCCTCACCGACATGATCGAGGAGTCGGGGGACGAGGACGGCCTCGAAGCGCTGCGGTCGGAACTCGCCCTGGTCGGCGACACCGTCCGCCGCGACCCCCTCTCCCTCGTGGGTCCGGACCGTCAGGTCGACACCTCGTCCCTCGAACGCCTGCGCAAACGGTTGGAGACCTCTCGGGGCGAACTGCGCGACGCCCTGCGCATGCGCGACTCCTACCGGGAGAGCACCGGCCACCTCGTCTCCGCCATCGATGACCTGGAATCCTCCCTGGTCTCCCTCCGTGAACTGCGCGCCCACGTCGTCACCCGTATCCGGGAACCCGAGGCCGTCGACGTGCCCGACCCGGTGCCCGCCCTGCGTGCCCGGATCGACGCGATGGACGCCCTGCGTTCCCAGGGCCGCTGGCGCGAACTGGGCGTTCTGCTCGGCGAGGTCCAGGCGGCCGTCCACGCGGCGTCCGACGACGCACGTGAACGGAAGGAGAACCTCGAAGGCCTCCTCGCGCGCCGGACGGAACTGCGCGGACGCCTCGACGCCTACCGCGCCCGCGCGGTCCGACTGGGCCTGGCCGAGGACGAGCGGGCGAGCGGGCTCCATGATCGGGCGCATCGGGCCCTGTGGACGGCGCCCGGAGATCTGCGGGCCGCCACGGTCGCCCTGTCCGCCTACCGTCGCGCGCTGGAGGGATCGGATGCGACCGAAATCCCCGAGGACAGAACCACACCGGGTGCAGGCGCGTCAGACGGCGAGAGCGATGGTGGTGTGAACAGATGACGAAGTGCACGAACCCCGAATGCGGTGGTGCGATCGAGGACGGCTTCTGCGGCGTGTGCGGTCTGGAGCCCGCACCCGCCGCCGCGCCGCGGGTGCCCCCCGTGTCGGAGCCGCCGCGGAGCGCCCCGTACCCGGCCCCCGCCCCCGGCGGCCAGGGGGTGTACGCCGCGCCCCGACCGCCCTCCGGGCCGCAGCGGTCCTTCGGGGCGCACCCGCCGGGCGCCGTCCCCGGTGCCCCGCCGACCGGTGCGCCCTTCCCGCGGTCGGGTCCGCGGCAAGCGTTCTCCGGCCCTCCCGGAACGCCGCCGGGGTCTCCCTCCGGTGCGCCTCTCCCGCCGTCGGGAATCCCTTCCGGCCCGCCCACCGGCGCTCCGTACCAGGGGAGCCGTCCAGGCACCCCACCGCCCGGGGCCTCCTCCGGTGGCGAGACCCTCGATCGGTGGCCGTCCTCCTCCGGTGCCGGCGACGACCTCAGCGACCCCATCCACTCCCACCCCATCTCCGGCAACATCCGCCTCTCGGGCCGCTCCGGACCGGGCAGCATCACCGGACCCACCGGGAGCGGATCGGGTCCCACCTCGGGCCGCACCCGGCGTTCCACCCGGGGCATGCTCGGCGCGGGCATGGTCCTCGTCCCCCCGGTGCCCTACCGTGATCCCGCCGCGGCGATCATGGAGAACCCGGTGGTCTCCGAGAAGAACCGCTTCTGCGGCAATTGCGGTGAGAAGGTCGGCCGCACCCGCGGCGACCAGACGGGGCGCACCGAGGGGTTCTGTCGCAAGTGCGGGACCCAGTACTCCTTCACCCCCAAACTCAGCGGTGGGGACCGGGTCGGCGGCCAGTACGAGGTCCTCGGCTGCCTCGCCCACGGTGGTCTGGGCTGGATCTACCTGGCCCGCGACCGCAACGTCAACGACCGCTGGGTGGTGCTCAAGGGCCTGCTCAACGCGGGTGACGCCGAGGCCCACAAGGCCGCGGCGGCCGAACGCGCCTTCCTCTCCGAGGTCGAGCACCCCAACATCGTCAAGATCATCAACTTCTCCCAGCACCCCGACGCGCGCACCGGCATCCCGGCCGGGCACATCGTCATGGAGTACGTGGGCGGCAAGTCCCTGCGCGAACTCCTCATGGAACGCCGGGACCAGGACCCCGACGCGGTCCTGCCCGTGGACCAGGTGATCGCCTACGGACTGGAGGCCCTGCGCGCGCTCGGCTACCTGCACTCCCGAGGACTGCTCTACTGCGACTTCAAACCCGACAACATCATCCAGAGCGAGGAGCAGATCAAGCTCATCGACCTGGGCGGCGTGCGGCGGATGGACGACACGGTCAGCCCCGTCTACACCACGCCCGGCTACCGGGTCCCGGAGGACGAGCTGCGCGGCCCCGGCCCGACCATCAGCGCCGACCTGTACTCGGTGGGTCGTGCCCTGGCCGTGCTGAGCTTCCGGTTCAGCTTCATGCGCGAGTACCCGCACCAGCTCCCGCCGCGCCATACCGTGCCGTTGCTGGAACGCTACGAGTCCTACGATCGGCTGTTGCGCCGGGCCACCCACCCCGAGATGGAACGTCGCTTCCACGACGCCTCCGACATGGCCGACCAGCTCACCGGAGTGCTGCGCGAGGTGCTCTCCGACATGGAGGGGGCACCCCATCCGGCGGCCTCCACCCTGTTCGGCGGTGAGAACTTCACCATCGGCTCCGACGTGGGCCGGGCCGATCGCATGCTCGTGCCACCGACGCCCACCGAGGCGGCGGCACTGCTGCCCACCCCCCTGATCGACCCCGCCGATCCGGCCTCCCAGCACCTGCGGGGCTTCCAGGCCCTGCCGCCGGAGGAACTCGTCACGGCGTTGCAGTCCATGCCGGAGCCCACCCCCGAGACGCTGCTCATGCTGGCCCGTACGCTCATCACGATCGGTCGGCACGGGCGGGCCATGGACGCCCTCCACCAGTTCAGCGAACGGGTCCCGGGCGACTGGCGCACCCTGTGGTACCTGGCGGTCGCCGAGTTGAGCACCGGCGGTTTCGAGGAGGCCCGCTCCCACTTCGACGAGCTCTACGGCCACCTGCCCGGAGAGAGCGCGCCCAAGCTGGCCCTGGCGCTGGCCTGCGAGCGCACCGGAGAGCACGCGACCGCCGCACGGCACTACCAGACCGTGTGGAACACCGACCACTCCTTCGTCAGCGCCGCGTTCGGCCTGGCGCGGATCCGGCTGGCGCAGGGAGACCGTGCCGGTGCCATCGCCGTGCTGGACACGGTGCCCGAACTGTCCAGCCTCCACGTGCACGCCCAGACCGCGCTCATCTCCGTGCTGGTGGCCCGCCATCCGGGGCGTGGCGCCGACGACCTGGTCCGCGCCGGTCAACGGCTGGAACGGCTGGGGCTCGACAGTGAGTCCACGGACCGGTTGGCGGTGCGGGCCCTGGAGTCCGCGCTGGACTGGTCGACGTCGGGCGGCCGGGCGGAGGGGACGGAACTGCTCGGTGACCCGCTCACCGAGGAGGGGGTGCGCGTCAACCTGGAACGGCGTTATCGGGACCTGGCGCACCGGTCCACGTCGGGCACGGAACGGTGCGAGCTGATCGACAAGGCCAACTCCCTGCGCCCCGTGACACTGCTGTGAGGATCGAAGGAACGGCGATGACGATGGTGCGGACCTGCCCGGGGTGCGCCGACAAGGTGTCAGCGGGCGACGCCTTCTGCGAGAGCTGTGGCCGACCCCTGCCCGAAGAGGCGCGACAGGCCCCGGACGAACGCCCCGACACGGTGCCGACCACCCCTCAGGAGAGCCTGGCGTCCGAAGGGGCACGGCCCGATCTGATCGCGCCCGACGGCGGGCCCACGGCACCCCAGGTGAGCCTGTACGGCACCGATCGGTACGGGGGATCGTCCCGGGACGCGACACCGTCGGGGGCGACCGCGCGGGAGGAGAGCAATCCTCAGGGCGTCTACCGCACCGTGAACCCGGCCGACGTCACGGTCGCGGGGGTCATCCCCTCGGACGCCACCCCCCGTACGGGCACGCCTTCGGGTGAGGGTCGCACGGGTACGCCTTCGGGTCCCACGGCGCCTGCCGGCTCGCGTACGGGCGCGTCTTCCGGGGCCACCGCGCCCTCGGGGGCGCCCGTGCCGGGCGCGCCGCCCGCCGACGCACCCCGGGCCGGCGGGCGCTCCCTCACCGAGAGCCTCGCCGTGGACGACGACTGGAACGCCATCGACTCGCTGGTCACCCAGCCCGTGCGCCGCGATCCACCGCCCCCCGCCCCCGTCCCCGCGCCCGGGCCCGCCCGCGAGAAGGTCGTCCCCGACTGGCCCCCGCCCTCCGGCGCCGGACCCGTCCAACCCACCAATCCCGACCTGTGCGTGTGGTGTCCGGGCCGGGTCCTGGACGGGTACTGCGAGAAGTGCGGTTTCCTCCAGCCCACCGGACGCGATCACGTCGAGGTGCGCGCCCGGGCCGTCGTCGGGGTCAGCGACCGCGGCCTGAGACATCGGCGCAACGAGGACGCCATGGCCATCCGGGTCGTCCCCGACGACTCACCGCACGCCCCCGGCGTCGTGTGCGCCGTGGTCTGCGACGGCGTCTCCAGTTCGCCCCGCTCCGACGAGGCCTCCCGGATCACCGCCGAGACCGGCGCCACCGTTCTGGTCGAGCAGGTGCGGCGCGGCGTCGACGCCCGCGAGGCCACCGGCGTGGCCATGACCCGGGCCGCCGAGGCCGTCGCCGCCATCGCCGAGTCCCCGAGTTCGGCACCGGCGTGCACCTTCGTCTCCGCCGTGGTCGACCCCGTGGCGGGCACCGTCACCGTCGGCTGGGTCGGCGACAGCCGCGCCTACTGGCTCTCCGGCGGCCCCTCCTCCAGCGCCTCCGCCCTGCTCACACGGGACGACTCCTGGAGCGAGGCGATGGTGCAGATGGGCGCGCTGTCCCGGGAGGAGGCGATGCGCTCGGCCAACGCGCACGCCCTCATCGCGTGGATGGGCGCCGACTCCGGTGAGATCGACGCGCACATCTCCACCGTCACGCCCACCGGTCCCGGGACCGTCCTGCTGTGCAGCGACGGTCTGTGGAACTACTACCCCGAGGCGATGGACCTGACCGAGGCGGTGCCCGGGTCGGGCACCAGGCCGTTGGAAGCGGCCCGTACCTACGTCCGCCTCGCCCTCGAAGGGGGCGGAAAGGACAACATCACCGTCGTCGTCGTTCCCGTGACAGCAGGGGGTCCCCGTGCCGGACAGGGCTGAGCACGTCGCAGAGCCGGAATTCCGGGTGCAGGTCGACCAGAACCGGTTCCTTCCCCTGGGCGGAAGAGAGGTGCACGCGGTCGTCGGTGTCACCTCCAGCGGCCCCGTGCTCGTCGGTTCGGACGTCCAGGCCTCCCAGGTGATCATCATCGACACCTCCGGCTCCATGTACGGGGAGAAGATCAACGCGGCCAAGAAGGCGGCCCGCGCGGCCGTCGAGGCCCTGCGCGACGGCGTGCGCTTCGCGGTGATCGCCGGACACCGACAGGCCGAGATGATCTATCCCCCGGGGGACTTCCTGGCCACGGTCGACCCGACCACCCGCGCCGAGGCGCTGGACGCGGTCGGTCGGCTGCGCGCCGACGGCGGTACCCGGATGGGCGCCTGGCTCACCAGGGCCGCCGCACTGTTCGCCACCGTCGAAGGCGGTGTCAAGCACGCCATCCTGCTCACCGACGGACAGAACAACGAGGTCGCCGCCGAATTCGAGCGGGTCCTGGCGGGCGTCTCGGGAAGGTTCGTCTGCGACTGCCGGGGCGTGGGCACCGACTGGAAGGTCGACGAACTGCGCAAGATCGACTCCGCCCTGCTCGGCGGCGGCCCCGGCATCATCGCCGACCCCGCCGACATGGTCGCGGACTTCCGGGAGATGACGCGGGCCTCCATGGGCAAGGCCGTGGCCGACGTGGCGCTGCGTCTGTGGACCCCGCAGAACGCCGTGGTGCGCTACGTCAAACAGGTCGCCCCCACCGTCCTGGACCTCACCGATCGGGGTGTGGAACGCGTGCCCCAGGCGAAGGACCACCCCACCGGCTCCTGGGGTACGGAGAGCCGCGATTACCACGTCTGCGTGGAGGTCCCCTCGGGCGATCCCGGACGCCAACTGCGCGCCGGCTGGGTGCGTGTGGTCCTCCCCGGCGTCGACGGGGCCCCGGACAGGGTCCTGGCCTCCGGTAACATCCTCGCGGAGTGGACCTCGGACGAGAACCGGGCCACGGAGATCGACCCTCGCGTGGCCCACTACACGGGTCAGGTGGAACTGGCCCGGGCCATCCAGGACGGGCTGGAGGCCCGTCGCGCGGGTGACGAGGACACCGCGACGACGCGGTTGGGCCGCGCCGTGGCGCTCGCCGACGAGTCGGGCAACGAGGAGACCGCGAGACTTCTGAGAAAGGTGGTCGACGTCCTCGACCCGGTCACCGGTACCGTTCGGCTCAAGCCCGGGGTCGACAAGATCGACGAGATGACACTGGACACCAACTCGACCCGAACCGTGCGGACCCGGCCCTCGGGGCCGGACGACGGCGCCCCCGGACCCGGGTAGGAGGGAACCATGCCGAGTTGCCCTTCCGGGCACCATTCCGTGGCGATCGATTTCTGTGACGTCTGCGGGCTGCGCCTCCAGGTGTACGAACCCGCGCCGCCACCCTGGTCGCAGCGGCCGTCGACTTCGCACACGCCGCCGACGGCCGACATCCCCCAGCCGAACCGGCCGCCGCGGCAGGCCCCTCCACCGCCGCCGCGCCGGTCCTCCGGCGCGCCCAGGGGAGGGCCGTGCCCGGAGTGCTCGACCCCCAGGACCGGGCGGTTCTGTGAGGAGTGCGGATACGACTTCGCCTCCCATCAGCGCCAGGACCCCGCGAGCGGGCCGGCGGCGATCAGGGTGGGCTGGCGGGCCACCGTCGCGGCCGACCCCGCGTACTACCAGTACATGGTGAACCAGGGCATGCTCGATCCCACCCGGATCCCCTTCCCCTCCAGTATCCGACCGCGAAGGGTGGACCTCCAAGGGGAACGGGTGCACATCGGGCGGGCCAGCGCCTCCCGCGGGTTCACCCCCGAGATCGACCTGGGCGGCCCCGGCGGGGACCCCGCGATCTCCCACATCCACGCGATCCTGGTCTCCCGCCCCGGCGGCTCCTGGGTGCTGGTCGACCCGGGGTCGACCAACGGGACCACGGTCAACGGGACCGACAACCCCGTCGCCCCCAACGTGGAGGTCCCGCTCAACGACAACGACCGGATCTATGTCGGTGCATGGACCGTCATCATCCTCCAGAAGGGGTGAGCCCCGTTGATTCCCTCCCATCCCGACCGGGCCCGGCGCGGACCCGGCACGCCGCCGGGACCGAGCACCGGGCCGGTCGCACCGGGTGACGGCACCGGACCGTCCCGGGATGTCCCCGCCGGCAAGGGCGGTCGCACCGGCACCTACGCCCGTGACGGGTGGTCCCGACTGCGCCGCTGGTCGACCACCACCCCCGCGCGGGTGTGGACTTTGAGCGTCCTGTGCGCCGCGATGATCGTCGGACTGTTCGCCTCGGCCACCTCGACCCTCGACCAGGCCCGCAACGGCTTGGACGTGCTCGGGCGCGGGGCCGGCCCCCAGGCGATGGCGACCACCGAGCTGTACCTGGCTCTGGCCGACATGGACGCGCGCGTCGCCGACGTACTCCTCATGGGCACCGACCACGACCTCGGGTCGGGTCGTGAGGACGCACTCGCCCAGTACGAGGCCAGCCGGGAACAGGCCAACGAGGTGCTTTTGCAGGCGGCGTCGCTCACCGAGGGCGACACCGTGGAAGAGCGCAACGTCCAGGAGGTCCTGGACGGCCTGGGAGTCTACGAACGGCTCGTCACCGAGGCCCTGCTGCGCAACGACGAGGCCCAGGCCCCGCCCGGTGAGGCGGACGAGCGGGCGCTGGGGTCGTACCGGTCGGCGACCCTGATGATGCACACCGAACTGCTGCCCAAGGCGTTCAACCTCGGGTTGGACTCCTCGGCGATCGTGCGCGCCAACCACGAGGACGGCCAGGCGTCCGTCGCCCTGGGCCTGGCGTGGGTCGGCGGTGCCGGGGTGGCCGTGCTCGTGGCGCTGTTCGCCTTGCAGGTGTACCTGCGGGTGCGGTTCCGCCGCCGGTTCAACCTGCCCCTGATCGGCGCCTCGGTGCTCACCGTGGGACTCACCCTCGGGGTCGTCCTGGCACTGGTCAGCAGTGGCGGACACCAGCGGGACGCCAAGGAGGAGGGGCTGGACGCGGCGATGTCGCTGGCGCGGGGCGGGGCCATCGCCACCGACATGCAGGCCGACCAGAGCCGCTACCTGCTCGACCCGGAGCAGGCCGACAACCACCAGCAGGTGTACCTGGAGCGGGCACAGCAGGTCCTGTTCCGCCCGGTGAACAACCTGGCCGACTACTACGAGGCCATCGACGGGGTCACCGCCGCCTATCCCGAACTCCCCGGTGCGGACGGCTCGGACCCCGACGACCCCGGCACCCTCGGCTACCTGGGGGAGCGGGCGCACGACGCCCTGTTGCCCGGGCAGGAGGACCGGCTGGCGCAGGTGCTGACGGCCTACAACGAGCTCCAGGCCCAGGACCGGGAACTGCGCGAGGCGGTACGGGAGGGCGACGTCGAGGCCGCGATCTCGATCCGTATGAACATCGCCCACTCCGAGGACGGCGCCTTCGTCACCTATGAGCGGGCGCTCGACGGGCTCACCGAGGACCACGAGGAGGAGTTCACCCGGGGTATCGGGCGCGGTGACGCGGTCCTGTCCCCGTGGACGTGGCTGCTGCCGGCCGGTTCGCTCCTGCTGCTCCTGCTCGTCGCGCTCGGGGTGCGTCCCCGGCTGGCCGAGTACCGCTGATCCCCCGAGAGACAAGGAACAGGTCGATGAGGTTTCGACACCGTCGCGTCGCCGCGGCGGCGGCCCTGGCCACCGCCGCGGTGGTCGGGCTGCCCGCCTGTTCGGCGGTGCTGGACGGAGAGGAATCGCTGGTCGACGCCGACTCGCTCGTCGTGGGCGTCAAGGCGGACCAGCCCGGGTTGGGGCTGGAGGCGGAGAACGGCGGGTTCGAGGGCTTCGACGTCGACGTGGCCCTGTACATCGCCGACCGGCTCGGCATCCCCGGTGAGAACGTGGAGTTCGTGGGGGTCACCTCCGCCGAACGCGAGGAGAAACTGCTGAACGGCGAGGTGGACATGGTCGTGGCGACCTACTCCATCACCCCGGGGCGCAAGACCCAGGTGACCTTCGGCGGCCCCTACTACGTGGCCAAACAGGACGTTCTGGTGCGCGCGGAGGACACCGACATCCAAGGCGTGCGCGACCTGGACGGGATGTCGGTGTGCCAGGGCGCCGGATCCAACTCGGCGGCGCGCATCACCGAGGGCCTGGGCATTCCGGTGGAGCGGGTGGAGGGGGAGACCTACAGCGACTGCATCGCGCAGTTGCGCGACGGGCGGGTGGACGCGGTCTCCACCGACAACCTCATCCTGGCCGGCTTCCTCGCCGAGGACCCCGGCGCGTTCCGGTTCGTCAACAACCCCTTCACCGACGAGAAGTACGGTGTCGGTCTCCCCTACGGGGACATCGAGGCCTGCGAGGCGGTCAACAAGGCCATCAGCCGCATGTACCAGGAGGGGGAGGCGACCGAGATGCTGGACCGCTGGTTCGGCAACACCGACCTGGAGATGGTGCACAGCGTTCCCCAGTTCGAGGGGTGCGACTGATCCCCGGTGCGTGCGGTGGGAGCGGGTGACGCCGCTCCCACCGGCGTGTTCGGCGTGACCGGGGGCGGCCCGCATGCGGTGGCCCGCGCGGGGGATATGGCAGATACTGAACCTTGTGTAAGGCTTTGGGGGCCCAGGATGGGAGTTGTCCGTTGACCATCGTCGAGTTCCTGAGCGCGCGCCTGGACGAGGACGAACGCGCGTCGAAGGCCGTACCCGTGGGAGCACGCGGCCGGGACCGGGCGTTGGCCGAGGTCGCCGCCAAACGCAAGATCGTCGGAGGGTATCTGCGCGCCCACCACGCCAGTATGCGCAGCCTCCAGCCGACGCTCGCCGGGGCGCCCTCCGTCCCCCCGCGCCAGGGGGAGGACCCCTGGTCCGAACTGCTGGCCTGGCGGTTGGCCGTGAAGTATCTGGCCGCCGTCTACCGCGCCCACCCCCAGTACGACCACTCCTGGGAGGAATGAGGGCGAGGGACGGGGTCTCAGGGCCCCGGGGGCGCCAGCAGCGCCGCCACGGTCTCGGCCAGATCGCCTCCGGTCGCGTCCGGGGCGCCGAACACCGCCGGGAACCTTCCCTCCAGGTGCGCCGACCAGCCCGTGACCCACCCCGCGCGGGCCGCCCCGGCCACATCCCACCCGTGCGCCGTCACCAGGGCGATCCGTCCCGGGGCCACGCCCAGGGAACGCGTCGCCCCGAGATAGGCCGCGGGGGCGGGCTTCCAGACCCGGTCCGGGCCGCCGTCCCCGAGGTGCCCCAACAGCCCCTCCAGACCGGCCCGACCCACCAACGCGGCGGTCGTGGCCGGATCCGTGTTGCCGAGGGCCACCGCCCGCAGCCCCGCCTCGCGCACCGCCGTCAACGCCGCCGCGGCCTCCCGACGCGGCTCCAACGAGGACAGCCCGTCGAAGATCGCGTCCTCCGCGCCCGGGGCGATCTGATGACCGGTGATGTCGCGCAAGGCTCCCCGCACCACGTCCTCGAACGACCGGTCGCCCCCGACCAGGGCCAGGGCGAACACGTCGCGGCTCAGATGATCGGCCCACCGGCCCATCAGGACCCGGGGGATGCCCGCCTCACGGAACCGCCACTCCAACGGGGCCAAGGGGAAAAGGGTGTCGAGGACGTCGAAGACGACGACGGCCGGACGCGCGGACCGACCCGGAGGGTGAGTGGACATCGGGGCGACTCCAGGGGGAGGCGGAACCAGGGACAGGGGGCCTGTCGCCCGGATTCCTACCCCGATCCGGCGGTCACCCCGCCCCTGGCCGGGTCACGTCGACAGCCGGGCCAGCAGGGGGATCTGCTCCACCGCCCACGGGCTGAACGCCCACGGGGTGTGTCCGGCGGCCACCACCAGATCGGACCACTCCGCCCACACGAACTCGGCCACCTCGGCCGGGTCCGGGTCCGGGACGTCGTCGGTGCGCGCCCAGAACACCGGGCAGAACTCGTTCTCCACGAGCCCCTCGGCCGACACCGCGCGGTACCGGAAGTCCGGCAGGGCGGGCAGCACCTCCGTGAGGGACAGCCCCAGCTCCTGGCCCACCCGGCGGCGCACCGCCTCCTCCAACCCCTCACCCGGGGCCGGGTGCCCGCAACAACTGTTGGTCCACACCCCCGGCCAGGTGGTCTTGTCCAAGGCCCGGCGGGTCATCAGGACCCGCCCGGCGCCGTCCCGCACATAGCAGGAGAACGCCAGGTGGAGCGGGGTGTCGGCGGTGTGCACGGTCGCCTTGTCCGCCGAACCCACCGGACGGTGGTCGTCGTCGAGCAGGACCACGAACTCGCGCTCCGTGATCGTCGGTCGGGTCACCGGTCATCCCCCTTGGCGCGGCAGGGCCCGCGCGTCGTATGTCTCCCCGGCGTTCACCGTACCCGGGTACCGGGCCGGTGCGCATAAGGTTCCTGTTGGCCGAGAGTCGGGCCGACGGGACATCTCAGTGGAGTGAACGGTGATGACGGAGACGAACACGGCGACCGCCCCGGAGGAGGCGGGCGCGATCGATGTCGAGGACATGCGCGTGTGCCTGGAGGTGATCGCCCGGGTCGGCTCCCTGCCCAGTGACCACCCCGACTCCCTCATCCTCCAGCGGGCCTGCTCCAAGCTCTTCAAGGCGGTCAAGGAGAACCGCCGCAGAGAGCGCCGCCAGGCCCGCAAGGACCACGACGAAGCCGTGTTCGCCGCGACCGCGACCGCCGCACCCGACCGCATCGACGACGAGACCAACGGGCGGGCCCTCACCGGCGGCGGCACCCCCGGGGAACTCGCCGGTGTGCTGCGCAAGGCGCGCGCCTGCTACGTCTGCAAGCAGAGGTACCGCGAGGTCGACTCCTTCTATCACCAGCTCTGCCCGACCTGCGCCGCCTTCAACAGGGAACGCCGTCACGCCCGCACCGACCTCACCGGCCGGCGGGCCCTGCTCACCGGCGGGCGCGCCAAGATCGGCATGTACATCGCGCTGCGTCTGCTGCGCGACGGGGCGCACACCACCATCACGACCCGGTTCCCCAACGACGCCGTCCGGCGCTTCTCCGCGATGCCCGACAGCGACCGGTGGCTGCATCGACTCCGGGTCGTCGGCATCGACCTGCGCGACCCCGCACAGGTCCTGCGCTTGGCCGATGAGGTGACCGCCCAGGGGCCGCTCGACATCCTCATCAACAACGCCGCCCAGACGGTGCGGCGCTCACCGGCCTCCTACGGGCCGCTCATCGAGGCGGAATCGCACCCGCTCGTCGGGGACCACCTCCCGAGCCCTCTCGTCCTGGGCGGGGTGAGCCCGCGCGCCCTGGAGGCCGCCGACGCGCTCGACCGCAACGCCCTCACACCGGAGATGCTCACCTCCCTGGCGCTCACCACCGGTTCGGCTTCGCTGGACCGGGTGCGCGCCGGCACCGCGATCGACGCCGGCGGGCTGCTCCCCGACCTGGCCCCGGAGAACAGCTGGACCGACCGGGTCGGCGACATCGAACCCGTCGAGATGCTCGAAGTGCAGCTCTGCAACGTGACCGCCCCGTTCCTCCTCGTGGACCGGCTGCGCCCGGCGTTGGCCGCCTCGCCCGCGCGACGCACCTACATCGTCAACGTGTCCGCGATGGAAGGGGTGTTCGGCCGCGGTTACAAGGGGCCGGGCCACCCGCACACCAACATGGCCAAGGCCGCGCTCAACATGCTCACCCGCACCAGCGCACAGGAGATGCTGGAGGCCGACGGCATCCTCATGACCAGTGTCGACACCGGGTGGATCACCGATGAGCGACCCCACCCCGACAAGGAGCGGATGGCCGAGGCCGGGTTCCACGCGCCCCTGGACCTGGAGGACGGGGCCGCGCGCGTGTACGACCCCATCGTCCGCGGTGAGAGCGGCGAGGACCTGTACGGGTGCTTCCTCAAGGACTACGCCCCCGCCAACTGGTGACCAGGGCGCAGCAGGCCCGGAGCACGGGGCGGAGCGGGGAACCGATCCGCCCCGCCGACCGCTCCACGGCCTGGGAGCCCCCCGGGTGGAGTCGCCGGTGACCGAGGCGGAGGGGTCCCGTCGGCCCGCCCGGGCCGGGGCCACCCGAACCAAGGCGCCGGTCGCGCCGTGCGCGGGCGGTGAGGGCGGCCTTCCGGGACGGTCGTGGATCGGGGGAAGGCGGTGACGGGGCGGTTCGGGCGAGGATGCGCCGGACACCGGCATGGGGACGTCGCTCACTCCGCGTGTCCGTTGCGGAAGGCCCAGGCCACCAGTTCGGCCCGGTTGCGGGTGCCCAGTTTGCCCTGGATGCTCGCCAGGTGGGTCTTCACCGTGCTCACCGTGACCCGCAGCCGTGCGGCGATCTCGGTGTTGGTCCGGCCTCGCGCCACGACCCGGGCGATCTCCAGCTCCCGTGGGGTGAGGCCGCCGTCGTCACGGATCCGCGCAGGCCGGTCGGGGGCGGTGAAGTGTCGGATCAGCCGGACCGTGATCTCCGGTGAGATCAGCGCGTCCCCGCGGACCGCGGCCCGCACCGCCTCCACCAGCAAGGCCGCCCCGGCGTCCTTGAGCAGGAAGCCGACGGCGCCCGCCGACAGCGCGGCGTGCACGTACTCGTCCAGGTCGAAGGTGGTCACCACGACCACCTTCACCGGATCCTCCACTCCTGGACCGGCCAATCGGCGGGTGGCCTCCAGACCGTCGATGCCCGGCATGCGGATGTCCATGAGGACGACGTCGGGGCGTGACTCCCGGGCGAGCCGGACCGCCTCCAGTCCGTCGCCGGCCTCGCCGACCACCTCGATGCCGTCCTCGGCCTCCAACATGTAGCGGAACCCCGTCCGCACCATCTGCTGGTCGTCGGCCAGCAACACACGAATGCCCATTCCGTGCCCCCGTTCTGCTTACACTCTGCCCTGCGCGGGGTCGCCGCGGAGGTTATCCACAGGGCCTTCGCGGGAGCAGCGCGCTCACCTCCCAGCCGTGTTCCGCCGGGCCCGCGGTCAGCTCCCCGCCGAGCAGACGGGCCCGCTCGGCCATGCCCACCAGACCGAAACCACCGCCGCCACCGCCGCCGGTGGCGCGTCCGTCGTCGCGTACCGTGATCCGCACCCGCTCCCCGGTCGCGGTCACCGCCACCTCCACCCGGGTGGCGCCGCGCGCGTGCCGCCGGGCGTTGGTGACCGATTCCTGTGCGATCCGCAGGAGCGCGGTACCGATCTCCGGGGACAGCTCGCTCAGAGGAACCTCGACCCGTACGGTGACCCCGGGACCGCCCGGGGCCTGCGCCAGCCGGGCCAGCCCGTCCGCGACATCGGACATCAGGGGGACCTCGTCGGGTCCCCGGAGCCGGGACACCATGGCGCGCATGGAGTCCAGGGCGCGTATCCCGGCCGCCTCGATGTCCGGCAGCGCCCGCACCACGGTCTCCGGACGGTCGGCGGAGATCCGGCGCAGGGCCTGGGCCTGGACGACGATCCCGGTGACCTCGTGGGCCACCACGTCGTGCAGGTCGCGGGCGACCGCCAGCCGTTCCTGGGCCCGGGCCCGCTCGACGTGGTACTCCCGCTGGTGTCCGCGCCACCGCAGGTACAGGCCGGGCGCCAGCCCCACCAGGACCATCAGCAGGGCCGTGGTGACCGTGTCGCCCGCCCCCTCCCGCAGCTGATCGGAGGAGGCGGCCAGGAAGGCGGTCACCGCCACCGCGCCGATCCACCGGGGGCCGCAGCGCAGGCCCACCACGGCCAACGCCAGGAGCAGGGCGAGGGCCTCCGAGAGGGCGATGGGGTACCCGAACATCCCCTTGGGCAGGGGCCACAGCGCCACCGACGTCGCCGTCACGACCAGTGCGGCGGTCAGTGCGGCCGTGCCCACCGCCGTCGCCCCGGCCCGGGGCCGCAGCGCCGTCAGCGCCAGCGCCCCGCCCACCGCCCCGGAGATCGCGGGCGCCAGGTCCCAGGGGCCCCGCGGCGGCCCCGGCCAGGCGGTGGCGTTCCGGTTGTCGTACACCATGAGCAGGTCCCCGACCACGGCCAGGAGGAGCAGCCCGGCCGTGATCCCCACGAGGGCCCGGGCGGGCCATCCTTCCCGAGGTGCGCCGAGCACGGCGACGATCCTGTTCAGCGGCATGGCCTCAGCCTAGATCGACGCCCCTCGCCCGACCTCGGCCGAAAGGACGAGACGGGACCCCGCTCTTTCGGCCGATGCGCGGAGCGGGGGCGCGGGCGAGTCTGGAGGGGTCGTCCGGTCCGTGCCGGGCGACGGACGCGAACGACGCGGATGGAGCGGGGGGTTCGATGACGGAGACGATCGGGGTGGTGCGGTCGCCGACGGCGGAGGGGACGCGGGTGGCGTTCCTCGACATCGCGCGGGCGCTGGCGATGATCGGCGTGGTCATGATGAACGTGACCGTCGTCGTCTTCTCGGCGGAGAGCGCGGGGGGCCGGCCGATGGACACCCTCACCTCCGTGGTGAACGGTGCGCTGTCCCTGCTCATGTCGGGCAAGGCGCGGGCGATGCTCATGGTGCTGCTCGGCATCGGCGCGGTGCTGGCCTGGCGGGCGGCGGAGCGGCGCGGGGACCGACCGATGGTGGTGATGCTGCGTCGTTACGCGGTGCTCGGGCTGCTGTTCGGCGTTCCGCACCTGCTGGTGTTCTCCGGGGACATCCTCACCCACTACTCCGTCACCGCGCTGGTCCTGGCGCCGTTGATGCCCCTGCTGCTCGCGGGCGGCCGGACCCGGCCGCTGATCGCGGCGCTGCTCGCCTTCGCGATCGCGCCGTTCGTCGAGCACGTGGTCCCCCTGTCCGGCGAATGGGCGGTGCTGCTCCTGCTGGTGCCGCAGACCCTCGGCTTCTTCTGTGTCGGCGTGTGGCTGGCCCGCAGACCCGAACTGGACCCGGCGACGGCGGAGGACCCCTCCCGGCTGCCCGCGGGCATGGTGTGGACCGGCCTGGCCGGGCAGATCCTCGGGATCGCCGTGATGTTCGGTTCCGACCTGTTGTTCCCCATGGAGTTCGACGCCGACGGCGTGCCGGTGCTCGGTCCCGAAGGGATGCCCGTGGTGGACCCCGCCGCGGGGCTGCTCACCTCGGTCGCCGGAACCCTGATGGGCCTGGGCGGCGCCCTGTTCTACCTGGGGCTCGTGTGGTGGTCGGTGCGCAGGCGCGGGGCGGTGGCCCGCGCGCTGGGCGTCCTGGCCCCGCTGGGACGCATGACGCTCACCGTGTACCTGGGCGGCACGGCCGTCTTCCTCCTGGTGATGGACCCCTGGGAGACACGGATCCCCATGCTCGCCCAGTACGCCCTGGCCGCCGGGTACTTCGCCGTGATGCTGGTCTTCGCCCACCTGTGGTCGGCCCGGTTCCGGTACGGCCCCCTGGAGTGGCTGTGGCGCCTGCTCACCCACCTGCGCCCCCTGCCGATGCGCCGCCGACCACGGACGTCCCGCGCGTACTGACCACCGGGGTCGGCCACGGCCACCGCGATCGGAGGGACGCGAGAGGGGCTTCGAGGTCCGTGCCGACCGCGACGTCCTCGGGGCCGTGCCCTCGACGCCGGGCCCTCGACGCCGCGCACCGTCCATGTCGACGTCCGGCCGCGCCGTCACCCGGGGGACGGATCGGCCGCAGCGCCGAGCGGCCCGAAGCCGTGCGGCCGACCACGTCACCACCGGGCGGAGATACGGCCGCCGCCGGACCGTGGCCACCGCTCACCGCCCACGGTCGGCAACGGACCGGCGGTTCGCGGTCGACGGTGCTTCTCCTCACGGTGACCGGGGGCCACGCCACGCGCCCTAACCGCCGGCGACGGAGGGCAGGACACGGATGTCGGCGCCCTCCGGGACCGGTGTGTCCAACCCGCTGAGGGCACGGCACTCGTCGGTGTTCACGAACACGTTGACGTAACGACGCAACCGCCCCTGCTCATCGCGGATGCGCCGGTCCAGGCCGGGGTGCTCCGCCACCAGCGTGTCCAGCACATCGCGCAGCACCGCCGGTGGGCCGACGTCCACGGGCAGGTGGGCGGCGCCCCCGGCGTCCGCCCGCAACAATCCGGGAAGGTGGACCGTTACGCCCATCTCACACCTCCACCGCGCGCACGCAGAGCACGTCCGGCAGGTGGGCGGCCACCCGGTGCCAGGGCCCGTCGTCGTCGGCCGCGTACACGTCCCCGGTGCGGGTGCCGAAGTAGAAGCCGGGAGCCTCGGCCCTGTCGGTACAGGCCGCGTCGCGCAGCACGATGCCGAAGTACGGTTCCTCCGGCAGACCCTCGACGGCCGGCGACCAGCGCTCGCCCGCGTCCTCGGTCCGGTACACGCCCAGTCGGTGGTCCGGTGGCAGGTGGACCTCCTGGCTGATCACGGGGAAGTTCAACGCCGTCCCCGGCCTGTGGGGGTGGGCGACCATCGCGAACCCGAAGTCGACGGGCAGGCCCTTCTCGACGGCCCGCCACCCTTCTTCGGCTGGCCGGTCGGACCGGTAGACCCCGTGGTGGTTCTGGGCGTACATCGACCCATCGGCGGCCAGGGCCACCTTGTGCACGCACTGGCCGTACTCCGGTTCCTCCTCGGGCAGGAAGCCCGCGGAGATGCCCCGGTTGGCCGGCGCCCAGCTCGTCCCACCGTCCCGGGTCTGATAGACCCCGCCGGTGGACATGGCCACGGTCATCGCCTCGGGTGAGCGTTCGCCGACGCCCACCACCCCGGGCAGGACCGTGTGCACCGCCCCACCGCCGGCACCGGGGAACCAGTCGGCGCGGTGCGGGTGGTCCCACAGGGCGCGGACGAGTTCGAAGCTCAGGCCGCCGTCGGTGGAACGGAACAGCGCGTGCGGTTCCACTCCGGCGTAGACGGTGCCGGGGGTGTCGCCGAAGGCGAACTGCCAGACCCGGGTGAGCGAGGCGTCGGTGTCCTCCGGGAAGACGATGGGCGCGGACTCGGGTTCGTGCCAGCTCGCGCCTCCGTCGTCGCTGTACCAGACGCTCGGGCCGAAGTGCGAGCTCTCCGCTCCGGCCAGGACGCGTCCGGTGTGCGGGTCGATCCCCACCGCGTACACCGCGCTCATGCTCGCGTGGTCGGCGCTGTCGAGCCGGTGCGGTCCGGTCACCCTCCAATCGCGACGATTCTCGCCGGAGGCCGTGAACAACCCCTTGCGCGTGCCGATGACCAGTGAATACGCCATGTTCAGCTCCACTCGGTGAAAGAGGTCACATCACTGTCGCACGGCGAGGGGACATTCCGGGGCCCGTGGCCGAACGGGAGGTTCCGGTCATCGATGAGGCTTCAATAGTTAGGAACCCGAACGATTTACCTTGGGTGGTGAATTGGTGGCACCCCGAAAAACCATCTTGGGGGAGTCATAACCTCCAGATGGTAGGAAACCTTATCCGCCAGGCGGATTCATGTATCGGGGTACAGCGGTTGTCAGACCAGGGTCGCTCTGCAATAAAATTCCGCCCCAACCGGCATCACCGTACGGGACGGGGCCTGAGCCCGTGCGGATGCGTTCCGAAACCCGAATCAGGCAAGACGACTTCCCGCTCTCCCGGTCCTCAGGGGGCGTTTCAGGACTACCGTCCCAATGGTCCTGCGTCCCCGGCAGAACCGGGTCCACTCGATAGGGTCCGCCTCATGCATCACCCCCCCGACACACTTCACGCTCGCAAACGTCGCAAGGCCCGGGCCATGATCGTGTCAGCGGCGTTCCAGCTCTTCGCCGAGCACGGATTCGACAACGTCACGGTCGCGGCCATCGCCGAACGTGCCGAGGTCGGCCGCACGACCTTCTTCCGCTACTTCGGCGACAAACAACAGGTGTTGTTCGCCGAGGAGGGGGCCGAGGTCGAACGCCTGTGCTCCTACGTGCGGGACAAGGCCCCCAGCCCCCTGGGCGACGACCTGGGTGCCGCCATCGAACTGCTCCGAGAGGCGTGCGTCGCCACCCGCCCCCACTCCTCGCTGTCCCCCGCCCATTCGGCCGTCCTGGTCCGCCTGCTCCGTGAGAGCACCGACCTGCGCTCCCGTTATCTGCTCACCCGTCAGCAACGGGCCACCCGACTGGCGGGGGCGTTGATGGAGGTGGGCGCCCCTGAGAACGTGGCGGTCCTGGCCTCGCACATCGCGATGGCCTGCGAGCTGACCGCGATGCGGCTGGCCCAGAGTCCGGACGTCTTCCCCGAGCGTATGGACGAGGCCTACACGCTCCTGGGGCCGCTGAGCGGAGGGGCCCGCTAGGCCGTGTTCCGTGGATGCCGCCCGTCGCGAAAGGAAGGTCGTCGGCCGCGGGCCGTCCGTCCTTCGTTGGCCGTCCTTCGTGGGCCTTCCGAAGGTGGACGGGCGGGGTTCCGGTGCGTTCATCGCGAGGCCGAAGAAGGAGTCGGCTCTCCCGTCGACCGATGAGAACGCCGCGAGAGAAGGTGCCGTCGGGTGACGGGCGGGCGAGCCGGGGCGTCGCGCAGCAGGGTGGGCATCCCGGAACACGCCGGAGGAGGGGCTCACACGTCGTATTCGCGTACCAGGCGGGTGAGCCTGCGGCCGAAGAACACGACGACGACCAGACCGACCGCACCGATGAGGACATAGGGGGCGCGTAACGCGCCCTCGTGTCCCGTCAGCGGGGTGAGGGCGGCGACCATCACCCCGCCCGCCGCCATGCCCAGGGCGCTGACACCCCAGCTCACCGTGCGCATGGCGGCGTTGACCCTCCCGAGAAGCCGGTCGGGGGTGATCCGCTGGCGGATGGAGACCATCGCCACCGCGTAGCCGAGGATGAGCCCGCTGGTCACGAGGTAGCCGACGGCGACCACCGGGGTCAGGGGAAGCGCCGCGACCACGCAGTAGACCAGGCTCGTCGCGGTCAGACAGACCACCGGCAGGGTGCCGGGCGGAAGCACCGACCGCAGGAAGGACACCGACTGCCCGCCGATGACCCCGCCGGCCGCGGCGAACGCCATGAGCAGGCCGAACCCGGCCGGCCCCAGACCGAGCACGTCCCGAACGAACAGCACCTGTGTGGACAGGGCGGTGGCGTAGCACCCGTTGACGAACAGGGCGATGCCCGCGACCAGTCGCAGCAGCGGCTGCTCCAGGATGGCCCCTACCCCTTCGGTGAGGTCGGTGCCGACGCCTCGCAACCCTCGTCGTTCGCGGGCCGGGGTCTCCCCGTTCGGGTCCGCCACGCGTACCCGGGCCAGGGCCAGGACCGATATGAGCAGCGCGGCGACGTTGAGCACGAACGGCGCGAACAGGCCGATGGAGATGAGCAGGCCGCCCACGGGCCGACCGCCGAACTCCTGGACGACGAGGGCCCCGGTGCGCAGATGGCCGTTGGCGCGCTCCAGCCGCTCCCGGGGGACCAACGACGCGACGACCGTCTCCGAGGCGGTGTCGTAGCAGACCTCCAGGACGCCGAAGCAGAAAGCGAACAGCGTCAGCAGCGGTACCGACGCCCAGCCGGAGAACACCACGGCGGCCAGGGCCGCCCACAGCGCCAGACGGACGGTACCGGCGCCGACCATCACCGGGATCCGGGGTAGCCGGTCGATGAGGACTCCGACGGGCAGGGCCAGCAGCAGCCACGGCAACCGACCGGCGGTGGCCACCGCGGCGACGAGCACGGGGTCGGGGGTCAGTGAGGACGCCAGCCACGGCATCGCGATCATGGCGACGCCGTCGCTCAGGTTGGCGGCCAGCGCGGCCGACCAGAACGCCCAGAAGCGTCCTCCGAGCGCGCGGTCGGCGCGTGCGGGTCGGGGGGTGGAGGGCACGGGCCGGATCACCGGACCTTTCCGGCGCCGGCGCGGAGGGCGTCTCCTGGGGGTGGACACCGGGCCTCGCGGACACCCTAAGTCCTCGAACACCCCGTGACCGGTGCCGTCCCGGTTCGACGACCTTCCGGACCGCTCCCGGGGGGACGCCCTGCGCCCGCGCCGCGGGGCTCGGAAATTCCGACGGCACGACCCTGGATTTACTTGGACGTCCAACTATATGGTGGGGGCGCAAGGCCGCGGTGTCAGGGAAGCCGGTGAGAATCCGGCACGGTCCCGCCACTGTGACCGG
Source organism: Nocardiopsis lambiniae (assembly GCF_031845465.1). Taxonomy (NCBI): domain Bacteria; kingdom Bacillati; phylum Actinomycetota; class Actinomycetes; order Streptosporangiales; family Nocardiopsidaceae; genus Nocardiopsis; species Nocardiopsis lambiniae. The sequence goes on from NZ_JAVREP010000001.1 coordinate 374,058, forward strand.
GGAGCGATCCCTCACGACGCCACTGGTGCGAACCGGGAAGGCGGGGGAGGCGCGCAGAACCGGGAGTCAGGATACCGGCCGCGGTTTTCGAGTACGTGCGGTCCACGAGGATGGAGCGAACACGCATGACGACGCACCGCGCCCGGACGACCCGCCCATGGCGGGCGACGCGACGGCATCACTGAACCCACCACCCCACCACCTTCGGGGTGGCGGTCGGCCGTACCACCGCACACGGCCCCCGTTCCGCATGCCTCCTCCCATGCCTCGCCTCCATGACCTCCACAAGAGAGCCGGTGTCCCATGGTCCGTGTCCTGACGCACTTCGTTCACGGGGAACGTTCCCCCGGTCGTTCGACGACCTTCGGGGACGTCTTCGACCCCAACACCGGGAAGGTCCAGGCCCGGGTCCCCCTGGCAGACCGGGCCGAGACGGAGTCGGTCATCGCCGACGCGGTCGCCGCCCAGGTCGAGTGGGGTTCCTGGAACCCGCAGCGCCGCGCCCGGGTCCTCCTCCGGTTCCTCCAACTGGTCGAGTCCGAGCGGGACGGGCTCGCCCGCCTGCTGTCGGCCGAACACGGCAAGACCGTCCCCGACGCCCACGGTGACCTCCAGCGCGGTCTGGAGGTGGTCGAGTTCGCGGCGGGCATCCCGCACCTGATCAAGGGCGAGTTCAGCGATGACGCCGGAACCGGCATCGACGTCCACTCGCTCCGGCAGCCGTTGGGCGTCGTCGCGGGCATCACCCCCTTCAACTTTCCGGCGATGATCCCGCTCTGGCAGGCGGCCCCCTCGCTGGCCTGCGGTAACGCCTTCATCCTCAAGCCCTCCGAACGCGACCCGTCCGTACCGCTGCGCCTGGCCGAGCTGTTCGCCGAGGCGGGGCTGCCGCCGGGCGTCCTCAACGTCGTCAACGGCGGCAAGGAGACGGTGGACACCCTGCTCACCGACCCGCGCGTGGCCGCGGTCGGATTCGTGGGCTCCACCCCGATCGCCGAGTACGTGTACTCCACCGCCACCGCGCACGGCAAGCGCGCCCAGTGCTTCGGCGGCGCCAAGAACCACATGGTCGTCATGCCCGACGCCGACCTCGACCAGGCGGTGGACGCCCTGATCGGCGCCGGGTACGGTTCGGCCGGCGAACGCTGCATGGCGGTATCGGTGGCGGTCCCCGTCGGCGAGGAGACCGCCGACGCCCTGGTCTCCCGGCTCAAGGAGCGCATCGCCGACCTCCGGGTGGGCCCCTCGCACGACCCGCGGGCCGACTTCGGCCCCCTGGTGAGCGCGGACGCCCGCGACCGGGTCATCGGCTACGTCGACCTCGGTGTCGAGGAGGGCGCCGAGCTGGTCGTGGACGGTCGCGGTCACACCGTTCCCGGGTTCGAGGACGGCTACTTCGTCGGGGCCACCCTGTTCGACCGGGTCACCCCGGACATGCGGATCCACCGTGAGGAGATCTTCGGTCCGGTGCTGTCGGTGGTGCGCGCCGCCGACTACGAGGAGGCGCTGGCACTGGTCAACGGTCATGAGTACGGCAACGGCGTCGCGATCTTCACCCGCGACGGCGACACCGCCCGCGACTTCTCGCACCGAGTGGACACCGGCATGGTCGGCGTCAACGTGCCCATCCCGGTACCGGTCGCCTACCACACCTTCGGCGGCTGGAAGCGGTCCGCGTTCGGCGACCTCAACCAGCACGGACCCGACTCCATCCGGTTCCACACCCGCACGAAGACCGTCACCTCGCGCTGGCCCTCGGGGATCCGCGAAGGCGCGTCCTTCACCATCCCCGTGATGCGGTGACGGCCGTGACGACGCTCACCGAGGACCAGACGGCCCTGGCGGAGGCGGCCCGCGACTTCGCCCGCGAGCACCTGGCCCCGTACGCCGTCGAGTGGGACCAGGCCAAGCACTTCCCCGTGGACGTGCTGCGCAAGGCCGCCGACATGGGCATGGGCGGGGTCTACGTCCGCGAGGACGCGGGCGGGTCGGGCCTGAGCAGGCTCGACGGCGTCCTCGTCTTCGAGGCGCTGGCCACCGGCTGCCCGTCCGTGGCCGCCTACCTGTCCATTCACAACATGGTCGCCTGGATGATCGACCGCTACGGCGACGCCGCCCAGCGCGCACGCCTGCTGCCGGGCCTGTGCTCCATGGACGTGCTGGGCAGCTACTGCCTGACCGAACCGGGCGCGGGCTCCGACGCGGCAGCCCTGAGCACCCGGGCGGTACCCGACGGCGGGGGCCACGTGCTCACCGGCACCAAGCAGTTCATCTCCGGCGCCGGGGTGTCCGGCCTCTACATCGTCATGGCCCGTACCGGGGGTCCCGGCCCCTCGGGGGTGTCGGCGTTCATCGTGGACCGCGACGACCCCGGTCTGTCCTTCGGCGGCAACGAGGCCAAGATGGGCTGGAACGCCCAGCCCACCCGACAGGTCGTCCTCGACGGGGTGCGCTCGCCCGCCGACCGACTCCTCGGCGCGGAGGGCGACGGCTTCCGGATCGCCATGAACGGACTCAACGGCGGCCGGTTGGGCATCGCGGCCTGCTCCCTGGGCGGTGCCACCGCCGCGTTGGAGGCCGCCACCGCCTACCTGGCCGACCGGCGGGCGTTCGGCGGGCCGCTCATCAACGCCCAGGCCCTGCGGTTCCGGTTGGCCGAGATGGCCACCGAGCTGGAGGCCGCCCGCTCCCTGGTGTGGCGGGCCGCCCGGGCCCTGGACGACGGCGATCCCGACGCCGCGCACCTGTGCGCGATGGCCAAGCGGTTCGCCACCGACGTCGGGTTCACCGTGGCCGACCAGGCGTTGCAGCTGCACGGGGGCTACGGATACCTCACGGAATACGGCATTGAGAAGATCGTGCGCGACCTGAGGGTGCACCGAATCCTGGAAGGGACCAACGAGATCATGAGCCTGATCATCGCTCGCGGACTGACCGGGGCCGCCTGATGTCCACCACCGAGGAGAAGGTCCTGGTCCGGGTCGAAGGACGACTCGGCCGCATCACCCTGAACCGTCCGCGGGCCATCAACTCCCTGGACCACGACATGGTCACAGCCCTGCGCGCGGCCCTCACCGCCTGGGCGGACGACGACGCCGTCGTCGCCGTGCTCATCGACGGCGCGGGGGAGCGCGGCCTGTGCGCCGGCGGCGACATCCGCGCCATCTCCGCCAGTGCCCGCGAGGGCGACCGGGCAGCCGCCGCGTTCTGGCGCGACGAGTACCTGCTCAACGCGCGGATCTCGCGTTACCCCAAGCCGTACGTGGCGTTCATGGACGGGGTTGTCATGGGCGGCGGGGTCGGCGTGTCCGCGCACGGTTCGGTCCGTATCGTCACCGAGCGCTCGGTCGTGGGCATGCCGGAGACCACCATCGGGTTCGTGCCCGACGTGGGCGGCACCTACCTGTTGTCCCGGGCGCCCGGGGAATCGGGCACCCACCTGGCGCTCACGGCGGGTTCGGCGGACGCGGGCGACGCCATCGCCCTCGGCCTTGCCGACCACTTCGTGCCCGCCGATCGCCTGTCCGACCTGGCCGTCGCCCTCACCGGGGTCGTCTCGGCGGCCGACGTGGCGGACGCGGTGGGCCGGTTCGCCGAGACCGCGCCCGCACCGACCCTGCCCGGCCTCCGGTGGGTCGACGCCTGTTACACCGCCGACACCGCCGAGGAGATCGTGGCGCGGCTGCGCGACCACGGCGACCCGGCGGCGGCCACGGCCGCGGCCACGATCCTCGCGAAGTCGCCGACCTCGGTGAAGACCACCCTGGCGGCGTTGCGGCGGGCCCGGGGGCTCCCCGACCTGGAGACGGTTCTGGAACAGGAGTACCGGGTCTCCTTCGCGACGCTGTCCTCACCCGACCTGGTCGAGGGGATCCGCGCCCAGGTCATCGACAAGGACCGGAACCCCAAGTGGGTGCCGGACACCCTGGAGGGTGTCACCGACGAGGACGTGGCCCGCCACTTCCTCCCGGCCCCCGACGGCCCCCTGGGCCTGGCCGACCTCTTCGACGACGGAGGCACGCGATGACCCTGATCGGATTCGTCGGGCTCGGGAACATGGGCGGCCCCATGGCGGTCAACCTGGTCCGGGCCGGGCACGAGGTGACCGGGTTCGACCTGTCGGCCGAAGCGCTCGCCAAGGCCGTGGCCTCCGGGGTGCGCCCGGCGGGGTCGGCGGCCGAGGCGGTCGCCGGGGCCGACGTCGTCATCACCATGCTGCCGAGCGGACGCCACCTGCTGGCCGCCTACCGGGGTGTCGACGACGCTCCCGGCCTGATCTCCTCCGCCCGGCCCGGAACCCTGTTCGTCGACTGCTCCACCGTGGACGTGGCCGACGCCCGCACGGCCGCCGACGAGGCGGAGGCCGCCGGGCACCGGGCGGTCGACGCCCCGGTGTCCGGCGGGGTGGTGGGCGCGACCGCCGGGACCCTCACCTTCATGGTCGGCGCACGGGAGGAGGTGTTCGCCGAGGCCGAACCGGTCCTGGCGGTCATGGGCGGCCGGATCGTGCACTGCGGTGGGGCGGGGGGCGGCCAGGCCGCCAAGGTCTGCAACAACATGGTGCTGGCGTCGTCGATGATCGCGGTGAGCGAGGCGTTCGTGCTCGGCGAGCGGCTCGGCCTGACCCACGAGGCGCTGTACGACGTGATGTCCACGGCGTCGGCGCAGTGCTGGTCGCTCACCACCTACTGCCCGGTCCCCGGGCCGGTGCCGACCAGCCCGGCCAACGACGACTACCGGCCCGGCTTCGCGGCGTCACTGATGGCCAAGGACCTGGGGCTGGCGGTCAACGCGCTGCGCGACACCGGGACGGTGGCCGAGATCGGTTCCCGCGCGGCCGAGGTGTACGCGGGGTTCGCCGAGGACGGCGGGGCCGGACGCGACTTCTCCGCGATCGTGGAGGCCGTCCGCGCCCGTTCCGAGCGGGACGCGCAAGGCTGAGCCCGGTGCCCGCCGCGATGCCGGTCGCGGCGGGCACCGGCGGTCCCGGGCCGGAGCGACCGGGATCGGGGCGACCGGCATGAGAGCCCCGGGATTCCTCGGTGCGAAGGGCCCTCAGAAGGCGGTCAGGGTGACCTCCAGCCGCTGCGGCCCGTGGTCCTGGATGTAGGAGGCGAAGTCCGCCACGTCGTCGAAGGCGAACCCGTAGGCCCTACCGTCCACGGTGTTCTCGTGGAAGACCGCCGCGTACCGGTTGGCGACCTCGTCCCGGTAGAAACCGGCGGGGTCGGCGGTGGGCTGGCTCGCCGAGGTCAACAGCGTGGACCGGTTGAGCGCGGCCCCCAGGATCGCGGCGACGGGGCCGCCGATCCCGTCGTTGGGGGCGTTCAGCGCGCCGTCGCAGAAGAACACGTCACGGGTCGAGGGGCGGTCGAAGGCGCGCACCCCGCCGTCGAACACGAACCGGTCCCCCTGGACCCGGCCGGTGAACGTCCCGGCGTTGGTGGTCACGGTGAGGTCGGTACCGGCGTAGTGCGACCACACCCGGTCGATGTAGGGGTCGTAGAAATCGGCGGGGAACAGCCCCGCGTCCAGGCCGTGACCGGGGGAGATGATCCGCAGGTCGTCGTACACCAGGGACGAGAACACGGGGTCGGCCGACAGGGCCCGGAACACGGCCTCGCGACCGCCGGGCCGGAACGTGCCGGTGGTCTGGTCGGCATCGCCGACCAGGCGGATGCCGATCGGCACGCTGAACTGGTCGACCATGCTGGTGTTGCAGAACATCCCGGCGTCGTTGTGGGTGAACTCGACGGTGTCGTGCAGGACGTCGAACCCGGGGGAGCCCTCCACCCAGCCGGCGGGGAGCTGCGGGGCCGGGGCGCCGTCGCCGTCGACGACGATGCGGATGTGGAGCCTGCCGCCGAGGGCGAGGTAGATCCGCCCGGACATGTACGGCAGCGTCATCCCGGCCAGGTCGGGCAGCGGGATCCCGTAGTCGGCGTAGCCGTCGTCGCCGTTGTCGTCGAGGCTCACGGGGTGGGGTACCCCGTTGGCGTCGACCCGGCTGTACCGTCCGGTGGTCAGGTCGGTGCCGATCACGTAGGCGAGGATCTCGCCGTCGGAGAACCGTCCGGTCTCGTTCCGAACGCTCACTGGGAGCGCTCCCGGGTTGGCTGTGGCGGAGGACGAGCTCAGGTCCGCCGTGGATGCCCGGGGCGCGCAGCCGAGGGTGCCCAGGAGGAGCGGGGCGCCGGCAGCGGCGGAGATGCCGCCGAGGAAGTGCCTGCGGTCGATCATCGGGGGTCTCCTCAGAGGTAGCGGGTGTGGAGAAGTGGCACTAAACGATCATTGAGCAACGGATCGGTCAACCCCGGTAACGCAGGGTGGTCTCGTTCGTGGGGGGTGGGGCGGGTGTTCTCCATGGTGAGGGAGGGGTTGTGTGATCCAGATCACTTTCCGTCCGGGCGGAGGAACGACCCCGACCGTGGCCTGGGAGGCCCGGACACCCTAGGGTGTAGGCCATCCCGGGGGCAGCACCGAGGAGGCACCGTGCCGGACATCGATCTCGGCGAGTACACCCGGGACACACCGGGCTCGCCCCACCTGCGCGCCCACATCGCCGTTCCCGAGGGCGAGGGCCCCTGGCCCGGCGTCGTCGTCACCCACGAGGCCTGGGGCGTCGACGAGCAGATGCGCGCACACGCCGACCGGCTGGCCCGGCTCGGCTACCTCACCATCGTCCCGGACCTCTACAGCGAGGGCGGTATGGCCCGCTGTGTCCTCAAGGTGGTGCTGGCCATGCGTTCCGGGCGCGGACGCGCCATCGTCGACATCGCGGCGGCCCGTCGTTGGCTCCTCGACCGCGACGACTGCACCGGCCGGGTGGGTGTGGTCGGGTTCTGCATGGGCGGCGGGTTCGCCCTCGCGACCGTCGCCGACTTCGACGCCTCCGCCGTCAACTACGGGTTCACCCCCCGGAACCTCGACCGCGTCGTGGACCGTGCCTGTCCGGTCGTCGGCAGTTTCGGCGCCCTCGACGGCGGTCTGCGCGGGGCCGCCGACCGGCTGCGCACCACCCTGGACGCCGCCGGGATCGTCAACGACGTCAAGGAGTACCCCGACGCGGGCCACTCCTTCCTCAACGAGGCGCCCAACGGGCCGCGGATCATGCGGGCCGTGTTCCGCGCCCAGAAGACCGGTCCGCACCCGGAGTCGGCCGTCGACGCCTGGCGGCGCATCGATGCCTTCCTCACCGAGCACCTGACGGCCGCGGGACGGTCCGAGACCTCCTGATGTGAGCGATATGAGGGAAAAGGGGAACCGGGTGTCATTCGGGCGCGTCTCATATGCGTGATGACCCCGTCACCTGATGAACACGACGGCTCGCGGCGGGGCACGGACACACCCTTGAACGAGGAGTTCTTGTGACCCCCTATCCCCCGGCGCCCTCCTACGGTCCGCCGCCGATGCCGACCTCCCTCAAAGCCGTACGGATCATCCTGATCATTCGGGCGGTCCTGGCCGTCATCGTCTATGGGATCGCCTTCCTCGGTATCGCCGCGATCGGTGCCCTGGGCGCCGGTGACCCGGAGCTCCAGGCCCAGGCCCAGGCGGAGATGGGCATGGGCCTCGGCGTGATCGTGGCGGCCCTCATCCTCGGGCTGGCGATCACCGCCTTCGAGATCTACGTGATCACCCAGATGGGCAAGGGCGGGACCCGGGCCCAGACCCTGCTGCGGATCGTGGCGGGCATCGCGCTGGTCAACGGCGCCATCGGCTACTTCACCGACTCCAGTAACCCGTTCCTCGGCATCGTGCTGGTCATCATCGTCATCGTCTTCGTGGAGGGAGTGCCGGCCAAGGAGTGGTTCGCGCAGACGAACCCCGGATACGTGCCGCCGCAGCCGCCGTACGGCGGCCCGCAGCACCCGGCCCTCGGCCAGATCCCCGGCCAGTATCCGCCGGCGCCCGGCCAGGGCCCCGGGTACCCGCCGGCGCCCGGCCAGGGGCCCGGGTACCCGACCGTTCCCGGCCAGTACCCGCCGGCGCCCGGTCAGGGCCCCGGGTACTGACCCCTCCCCCGAACGACCCGAACGAGCCGAGGGCCCGTGCGCGCACGCGCACGGGCCCTCGGCTCGGAAACGGACGTCGACCACCCCGGACGGGGTCAGCGCGTCGAACGGTACGGGGCCGCGTCCACGAGCGTCACCCCGATCACCGCGCCGCGCGGCGAGGTGAAGGCGCGCCGCTCGCCCCGCGCCGCCCCCAGCAGTGAGGCGCCCAGCGGCGACTGGGGCGAGTACACCGTCATCGCGTCCGCGACCGAGGCGTCCCGCACGCCGAGCAGGAACTCCTCGGTGTCCTCCTCGCCGTCGTAGCGGATCGTCAGCACCTTGCCGGGCGCGGCGATCCCGTCGTCGGGCGCCGTCTCCTCCACCACGGCCTCGCGCAGCAGCCGTTCGATCGTCTGCACCCGAGCCCGGCGCACGGCCGGGTCGTGAATGTAACGGGGCGCGGGGATGGTGCCCCCCGCGCCCCCGTCCGCCCCGGAACCCGGTCCGGGGTCGTCATCGGGGAGGGCGCTCAGCACCCGGAGCTCCTCCTTGAGCCGCTCGTACGCCTCCCGGGTCAGCCATGGGTCGGTGGTCTTGTGCATGGGACGTTCCTTGTCTTCACGAACACGCGCCACGGACCTGGCGTCCGTGGCGCGGATGGGAGCACGCGAGGGTCGGGGGTGCTGTCCCTCGATCAGAGTGTGTCCACCGGCGATCGCCGAGCGGCTATCGTGAAACGACAATCACGATGTTCGTTCTTGTCGCCTCTCGACAACGGGGAAGGCGCGGCGATGATCAACCTCGACCGGCTCGTCAACGTCCTGGGCGGCTACGGCGCCCATCTGATCGGCAGCGGTGACCTGCGACGAAGGGAACTGCGCAGCGTCGCCATGCACGATCCCACCGACGACGCCCCGCCCCTGGGCGACGTCTTCCTCGCGGTGGGCGTCGACTCCGCCGACACCGCCCTGCGCCTGGCCGGACAGGCCCGCGCGGTCGTCGTCATCGTCCGCTCCGCGGTCGGTCCCGAGCCCGGCGTGCGAGCCGCCCTGCGCGACCACGACATCGCCATGGTCGTGGTCGAACCGGCCGTCTCCTGGAGTCAGATCTCCGGCATCGTCTACGGCCTCGTCCTGGAGGGCCGCGAGACCGAGTCCGGGCGCGGCCCCAGCGACCTGTTCGCCCTCGCCGACACCATCGCGGCCGAGGTCGGCGCGCCCGTGACGATCGAGGACCGGGCCGCCCGGGTGATCGCCTACTCCGCCGACCAGGCCGACACCGACCGGGCCCGCCGCGACACCGTCATCGCACGCCGGGTACCCGCCGAGATCCGCGCCCGACTGGAGGCCGACGGGGTGGCCGCCCGCCTTGCCGCGGCCGACGGCCCACTCCACGTGCCCGCGCTGCCCGAGTTCGGCATGGGCGGACGCACGGTCGCGCCCGTCCGGGTAGGGCGCGAACTCCTCGGTTCGCTGTGGGCGGTGGGCGACGCGCCCCTGGACCCCGAACGCGCGCGGGTGCTCAACGAGGGCGCCCGCACGGTGGGTCTGCACATGCTGCGGGCCCGGGTGAGCAGCGACCTGGAACGCCAGGTGGAGTCGGAGTCGGTCATCGACCTCCTGGAGGGGGCCGGCGATCCGGAGCGGGCCGTCGGCCGGATCGGTCTGCCCGTCGAAGGGCTGCGGGTCATCGCCCTGCACGCCCGGGCCCAGGCGCCCGACGCCGCCGTCCTGCACCTGTTCGAGCAGGTCACCACCGGATTCGGGTGGTCACGGCCGGGACGCAGCACCCTGCTGGGGAGCACCGTCTACACGGTGCTGCCGTGCGGAGGGGAGATCGCCCCGGCCCTGGAGTGGGTCCGCGCCACCGTGCGCGGACTGCCCGGACACCCGGGGGTGACCGCGGGGGTGGGCGGCGCGGCCGTCGCCGGCGACCTGCCCGACAGCCGTCGGGAGGCCGACGAGTGCCTGACCCTCGCCGGGGACGGCGCTCCGGTGGTGTACGACGACGCCTGGGACGCCGTCCTGCTGCGCCGCCTGCGCCTGGTGGCCGAGGCTGGCCGCCTGCCGGGCCGCAACCCGGTGGCGGTGCTGGCCCGCCACGACTCCGAGCACGGGACCGACTACACCCGCACCCTGCGGGCCTGGCTGTACGCCCACGGGGACCTGGGCGCCGCGGCCGAACTGCTCGGCGTCCACCCCAACACGGTCCGCTACCGGCTGCGCCGCCTGCGCGGCGTCGCCGACCTGCGCCTGCGCGAACCGCGGGCGCGTGTCGCGCTCACCGTCGCCCTGGCCGCCCTCCCCGAGGATCCCTGACCGCGTCGGGACCGCTCATCCCCGGTAGGGGTACCCGGCGCGTTCGGCGAGCAGGCGCTTCTTGTGGAGGCCGCGGCGCACCGCCGTGGAGACGATGAGCACCAGTCCGACCACCAGACCGGCCAGCGGGAGCAGGAACAAGGAGGCCAGGGCGCCCACGACGTCCTCGATCACGCCGAAGTCCTCAGGTACCGGCGCCACGGCGTAGGCGTGGTCCGGATGGTCCTCGCACACCAGGGTGTACTCGCCCGCCTCCTGTGGGGAGGCCACACCGACCAGCGTCCACTCCGAGTCCTCCTGGTGGAACTCCGGGTCCGTGAACGCGGTGGGCTCGCCGCCGGGCGTGAACAGTTCGCATTCGTAGGGCCCGTTCGCGGGGGAGGTGGAGTACAGCGCGATGTCCGCCGCCTCCTCGCCCGGTGTGTGGGAGAAGACCACCTCGCCGTCTCCCGGCAGCTGTGCCGCGAAGTCCGGGAGGGTCACCGCTTGGAGCAGGAACACGACGAAGGCGACCACCCCCGCGACGCCGCCGAGCACCATGACGACGCCCCCCGCCCAGTAGCCGAACCGGCCGGGGCGCAGTTCCGAGGGCGAGACCCGTGGTGGTGGCTGCCGTGCGTACATGTCGTCCTCCGGTTCTCTCCGCACCCGTCCCGGTGACGGGATGCGGGTCCCGGCGGGCGCTCACCGGGGTGGGATGGGGGCCGGGGCGCTCCGGTTCCGCCGAGTGCGGACGATCACGGCCCCACCTGTGTTCCCGACACCCGGGTATGTGGCGGGACGATCCACCGCCGGTTGCGCGGAACCCCTTGTCAGGAGTCCCGTACCCGGTTTGAATCGTGGGATCCCCACCTCATCGGGGCAGAGCCGGGGTGGACCGCGTCACGGACCGCCGCCGTCTCGCGGACAGGGGGAGGTAGCGCATGACCGGGACGTGGAACGCCTGGCCGTGGGAGGCCGATCCCGACGCCGTGCGCAAGGACGTCGCCCGCGCCCATGAGGACTTCACCGGTTCGGGGCGGGTGCGGAGCACCGTCCGCTCGGTCGTGATCGAATCCTGGAGGCGCAGCGCCCGCCTCGGAATCGACCCGGACGGCGTCGCCCCGCGCATCGAACTCTCCGGTGACTCCCTCACCGACTACCGGGACGCCCACCCGCTGGCCGTCGCCATGCCGCTGCTGCGCCGGCTCCTCCTGGACACCGCCCCGGGACCGCAGATCGTCGCGCTCGGTGACGCCTCCGGTCGACTGTTGTGGGTGGAGGGCGATCACCGGCTGCGCACCCGGGCCGAGGACATGCGTTTCGTCGAGGGCGCCAACTGGCACGAGCGCTCCGCCGGTACCAACGCGCCCGGCGTGGCCCTCGCCCTCGACCACGAGGTGCAGGTGTTCGCCAGCGAGCACTTCGCCCGCAGCGTCCAGCCGTGGAGCTGCTCGGCCGCGCCCCTGCACGACCCCGACACCGGAGCGCTCCTGGGCGTCCTGGACATCACCGGCGAGGACGGTGTGGCCTCGCCGCAGGCCCTGGCGCTGGTGCGCGTCGCCGCCGCTGCCGTGGAGATGGAGCTGCGCGCCCGCCGCATCGCCGGTCTGATCCCCGACCCGCGTCGGATCCCGCAGGAGCCGGATCCGCTCCCCGACCACCTCCTGCTGGAGGTGCTCGGCCGTGACGGCGCCCGGCTCGACCTGGGCGAACGCGTCGTCGAACTCAGCGCCCGCCACTCGGAGATCCTCCTGCTGCTGTCGTCGGCGCCGCGCGGTCTCACCGGTGCGGCCCTGGGGGTCCGACTGAACGAACGCGACGCCTCCCCGGTGACGGTCCGCGCGGAGATGTCCCGGTTGCGCCGGCTGGTGGGTCCGGGCCTGGTGGCCTCCCGCCCCTACCGGCTGCTCCATCGTCTGCCCACCGACGTCGACACCGTGCGCGAACGGCTGACCCGTGGCGACCACCTCGGCGCCCTGCGGGCCTACCGGGGCCCGGTGCTGCCCGTGTCGGAGGCGCCGGGGGTGATCGAGATCCGCGAGGGTCTGGACGCCGAACTGTGCGGTGCGCTCGGCGCCGAGAACGACCCCCGCACCCTGCTGGCCTGGGCCGAGCACCCCGAGTGGCGCGACGACCCCCGGGTCCTGGGCGTCGTTCTGCGCTCCCTCGACCCCGCCTCCGCGCGCCACGCCGCCCTGCGCGGCCGGCTGCGCCGACTGGGGGAGTGACGGCGGTCGACGGGTCCGCGCCCGGGGTACGGCGACGCGGACGCAACGTGCTCGCAACGTCTCTGTGACTAGCGTCACCGCCATAGACCCCGTTGGCATCGGTCGGGTGATTCCCGACGATCGAAGGAGGCCCACCATGGCCGTGTACGCCGCCCCCGGACAGCCGGGAAGCATCGTCGAGTTCGCCCCGCGCTACGAGAACTGGATCGGTGGTGAGTGGGTCGCGCCGGTCAGGGGCGGCTACTTCGAGAACCCCACCCCGGTCACCGGACGGACCTTCACCGAGATCGCCCGCGGCACCGCCGAGGACATCGACCTCGCCCTCGACGCGGCACACGGGGCCGCCCCCGCCTGGGGACGCACTTCCCCCGCCGAGCGCGCCGTGATCCTCAACCGGATCGCCGACCGCCTGGAGGAGAACCTGGAACGGCTCGCCGTGGCCGAGTCCTGGGAGAACGGCAAGCCCGTCCGCGAATGCCTCGCCGCCGACCTGCCGCTGGCCGTCGACCACTTCCGCTACTTCGCCGGGGCGATCCGCGCCCAAGAGGGCCACAGCTCCCAGCTCGACGAGAACACCGTGGCCTACCACTTCCAGGAGCCGCTGGGCGTCGTCGCCCAGATCATCCCGTGGAACTTCCCACTGCTCATGGCCACCTGGAAGCTGGCCCCCGCCCTCGCCGCGGGCAACGCGGTCGTCCTCAAGCCCGCCGAGCAGACCCCCACCTCGATCCTGCTCCTCATGGAACTCATCGCCGACCTGCTCCCGCCCGGTGTGGTCAACGTCGTCAACGGGTTCGGCGCGGAGGCGGGCAAGCCCCTGGCGAGCAGCCCCCGGGTGCGCAAGGTCGCCTTCACCGGCGAGACCACCACCGGCCGCCTCATCATGCAGTACGCCTCGGAGAACCTCATCCCGGTCACCCTGGAACTGGGCGGCAAGAGCCCCAACGTCTTCTTCGCGGACGTCGCCGCGGCCCAGGACGCCTTCTACGACAAGGCCCTGGAGGGCTTCACCCTCTTCGCCCTCAACCAGGGCGAGGTGTGCACCTGCCCCTCCCGGGCACTGATCCAGGACTCCGTCTACGACCGGTTCCTCGGCGACGCCCTGGAGCGGGTCGGCCGGATCCGGCAGGGGAACCCCCTGGACACCGAGACCATGCTCGGTGCGCAGGCCAGTAACGATCAGCTGGAGAAGATCCTGTCCTACATCGACATCGGTCGGCAGGAGGGCGCCGAGGTCCTCGCCGGCGGTGAGCGCGTGGACCTCGGCGGCGACCTGTCCGGCGGCTACTACGTCGCTCCGACGGTGTTCCAGGGCGACAACTCCATGCGGGTCTTCCAGGAGGAGATCTTCGGCCCCGTGGTGTCGGTGGCCCGCTTCGACGACTACGCCGACGCCATCAAGACCGCCAACGACACCCTTTACGGGCTCGGCGCGGGCGTGTGGTCGCGCGACGGGAACACCGCCTACCGGGCCGGCCGGGACATCCAGGCGGGCCGGGTGTGGGTGAACAACTACCACGCCTACCCGGCGCATGCCGCGTTCGGCGGCTACAAGCAGTCCGGGATCGGCCGCGAGAACCACAAGATGATGCTCGACCACTACCAGCAGACCAAGAACCTGCTGGTCAGCTACTCCGACGAGGCGCTGGGGCTGTTCTGATGGGCACCGGGACCGACGCGCCGGTGGAGCGGGTGGCCGTGACCGACGCGGCTGCCGCCCTGCTCCGCGAACTGCGCGCCGAACACGGGCCGCTCATGTTCCACCAGTCCGGCGGTTGCTGCGACGGGAGTTCGCCCATGTGCTACCCGGCCGGGGGGTTCCGCACCGGAGCCGTGGACGTCCACCTGGGCGACCTGGAGCCGGGCACCCCCGAACCGGTGCCGGTGTGGATGTCCCGCTCTCAGTTCGAACTGTGGAGCCACACCCACCTGACCATCGACGTCGTCCCCGGACGCGGAGCCGGGTTCTCCCTGGAGGCACCGACCGGGAACCGGTTCCTCATCCGCTCCCGACTGATGACCGACGGGGAGGCCGAGCGCCTCCCGTGACCGCTCACGGGGGCCGCCCCGGGGCGCGGCCCTCACGGCGAGGTCGATCCCGCGGAGAACGAAGGACGACGGGCCCGGGTACGCGTACCCGGGCCCGTCGTCCTTCGTTCTCCGTCGGTGGTCGCTCAGGCGTCGCCGCCGTCGCGCCTGCTCGCCAGCCGGTCGGCGAGTTCGTCACGGAAGAGCAGGTCCTGGCGGATCCGCCCGGTCCGGTACCCGACGCGGGCGGCGATGTGCCCGGCGACGGGGATCGTCACGACCTGGAACAGACCCACCAGCAGCAGTGTGCCCACGTTGAAGACGTTGGTGTCCTCCACCGGGGCCAGGCGCAGGCCGATCCCGACGAGCACCAGCAACATCCCCAGCACCTGCGGCTTGGCCGCGGTGTGCATACGGGAGAGCAGGTCCGGGAAGCGGATCAGGCCCACCGCGGCGACCACCGACAACAGGGCGCCGGCCAGCAGGCACAGGATCGCGATCCAGTCCAGGACGGTGATGAGTTCCTCGCTCACGAACGCCCCTCTTCCTCGGCGGAGGGCGTCCCCGGTGCCGGTGAGATCACGTCGGTCGGCGTCGCCACGTGCTCCTCCGGTCGCCGGGCGACGAACTTCGCGATGCTGATCGTCGCCACGAAGCCCACCAGGGACAGCACCATCAGGGTCGGCAGGACGGTGGGGTCGCGGTGGAAGGCGGCGTAGGCGCCCAGACCGACCAGGGCGGAGGCGAGCAGCACGTCCACCGACAGCGCCCGGTCCAGAATGCTCGGCCCCATCAGCAGCCGCCCCACGCCCAGCAGCGCCGCGACGGCGAGCAGGACGGTGATGACGATCCACAGGGTGTTCATCCGCGCTCCTTCCCGGAGGGGTGCGCCGCCTCCAGCATGTCGATGTCCTCCCGGGTGCCCAGGGCACGGACGATGAGCCGTTCCAGGCGCATGACGTCCGCCCGCGCCTCCTCGATGCCCTTCTCGTCGGAGGCGCCGAGCACGTGCAGGTACAGGACCCACTCGTCGCGGGCCACCTCGACGACGACCGTTCCCGGGATGATCGAACTGGCGATGGCGGTGCACACCATCATGAGGTCCGACTGCGTGCGCATCCGCAGCCCGATCACGGAGCTGTGCACCTCGCCGGGGGAGAGGGTCCACACCGTGACCCGGAAGCTCGCCGTGAACATCTTCCCGAGGATGTGCACGAGCATGTGCGCCAGTGGCAGGGGGTGGAACCGGAACCCCGGCACGATCGGCGGCAGCGGGAAGACCAGCATGATCGTCACCGATACCAGGAAGCCGAGCACGAACAGGCCCAGGGACTCCCACCGCCACTGGAACCCGTTGAACAGCAGCATCCACACCAGGGTCATGCCCAGCGCGATGGGGACCTGGACCTTGCCCAGCCGCCGACGGAACGCGGCGACCCTGGCCTTCTTCTCAGCGGACGGGTCGATCATCGGTCACCTCCCAGGACCGCCTCGATGTAGGGGGTGCGGGCCAGTAGTTCGGTGGCCGCGTCCGAGGAGTAGGTGATGAGCGGTCCGGCGAACACCGTCAGGGCCAGACCGAACGCGACCAGCGCGGTCGTGGCCCCCACCATGGTCTTGGGCAGGGCCACCGAGGTGATCATCGGGGTCGAGAGCGTGGTCGTGCCGCCCAGGCGGGAGGACGGGCCGACCGCCTCGCCCGGCCCCAGGGCCGCGGTCGAGGTGTCGTCGGCCTCGGTGTCCTCCAGCACGGTGCCGGGGTCGGCGACCTTGCCCTCGGCGGGGGCCCGCCAGAACGCGTAGTTCCACACGCGGGCGATCACGTAGAGGGTGAGCAGGCTGGTCAGCACGGACGTGCCCACCAGGAGGTAGGCCATCGGGGTGCCCGCCTGGACACCGGCCTGGAGCAGCCCGATCTTGCCGAGGAACCCGGACAGGGGAGGGATCCCGCCCAGGTTCATCGCCGGGATGAAGAACAACACGGCGAGCAGGGGCGCGATGCGGATCAGTCCGCCCAGGTCGTCCAGGGACGTGGAGCCGCCACGGCGTTCGATCAGACCCGTGATGAGGAACAGCGTGGTCTGCACCGTGATGTGGTGGGCGATGTAGAACACCGCGCCGGCCAGCCCCAGCTGGCTGCCCAGGGCCACACCGAACACCATGTACCCGATATGGCTGATGAGGGTGAACGACAGCAGACGTTTGATGTCGGTCTGCGCGACGGCGCCCAGGATGCCCATGACCATGGTCGCCAGCGCCACCCACATGAGCAGGCTGTTCAGCGCGTCCCCCGGGAAGAAGAGCGTGTGGGCGCGGATGATCGCGTACACGCCGACCTTCGTGAGCAGACCCGCGAACACCGCCGTGACCGGGGCCGGCGCGGTCGGGTAGGAGTCGGGGAGCCAGGCGGCCAGCGGGAACACCGCCGCCTTGATGCCGAACGCGAAGAGCAGCATCACCTGGAGCACGATCTTCAGGTGCCCGTCGAGTTCCGGGAGCCGTTCGGCGAGCTGGGCCATGTTCACCGTGCCGGTCGCGCCGAAGATCAGCGCGATCGCGATGAGGAACAGCACCGACGACAACAGCGACACCACCACGTAGATGGCGCCCGCCCGGATGCGCGACTGCGTGCCGCCCAGGGTCAGCAGCACGTAGCTGGCGGTCAGCAGGATCTCGAACCCGACGTACAGGTTGAACAGGTCGCCGGCGAGGAAGGCGTTGGAGACGCCCGCGACCAGGATCAGGTAGGTGGGCTGGTACACCGACAGCGGTGCGACCTCGGCCCGGCTGGCCATGCCCTGACCGATCGAGTACACCAGCACGGCCAGGGTGATGGCCGACGACACCGTCACCATGAGGGCGGACAACCGGTCCGCCACCAGGGTGATGCCGATGGGCGCCTCCCAGCCGCCGACCTGGACCACCTGCGGGCCGAACAGGTGGGCCCCCATCATGAGCGCCAGGCCCACGAACAGGACGAAGGTCAGGGCGGCGATGCTCAGCCACTGCTGGACCTTGGGCCACCGGCTGCCCATGGCCAGTTTCACCCCGGCCGCGAACAGCGGAACGACGACCGGGAGCGGGATGAGGTAGTGGAGGAGACCCGCCAAGTAGTCCCAGCTCATGCTCAGTCACTCCCCTGCAGGTCGCTGTCCTCGGCGCGGGCGAGCCGCTCACGTTCGGCCCGCATGCTCTGGCGGGTCTGGCGGCGCTGGGCGCGCACCCTGCGGCGCAGCTCGCGCCACAGTTCGCGCTCGGCGGCCCGGTCGGCCCGGCGGTGCTCGCGCAGCCGCCGGCGGCCCAGACGGATGCGCCCGCGCAACTCCTGCACCTGCGCCGTCATGGTCTCCGCGCGATCACTGAGCCTGCGCATCGTCTCCTGTGACTGCTCGTCGACACCGCTCTCCTCGGCCTCGGCCTCGTAGCGGGCCAGCTCGGCCTGGGCGCGCGCGATCTCCGCCTTGATGCGGGCCTGCTCGGCCAGCTCCTGGGCGTCGGCCGCGGCGATGGTCGCCTGGAGTTCGGCTCGTTGGCGTCGGATGTCGGCCTGGAGCCGCCGCCGTTCGCGGACGAACCGGCGGCGCAGGGCGCGGCGGCCCTCGCCTTGGACGATCCGAAGGTCCTCGGCGTCGTCCTGGACCTCGTCGTTGCCCTCCAACTGCCAGCTCCGGTAGGCCATGGCGAGGAGGAAGGCGGTCACGCCGAGGGTGATGACGATGGCCGTCAGGATCATCGCCTGGGGCAACGGGTCGGTCATCCGCTCCGGTTCCGTGAACCACAGGACCGGCGGGCCGCCCATGGTCCCGGCCATGGCCAGGATCATGAGGTTCACACCGTTGCTCAGCATGATGAACCCGAGCAGGACACGACTGAGGCTGCGCTCCAGCAGGAGCACCACACCGACCGCGACGAGCACCCCGATCAGCAGGACGAGGGTCAGGCTGGGTGAGTCGTTCACGAGATGACCTCCTCGGCGGGCTCGGGGGCACCGGGCCCGGCGGCGGCCCGGGCCCGGGCGGCGTCCCGTTCGATCTGTTCGTCGATACGGGCGCCGAGGCTGCGCAGGATGTCCAGGATCAGACCGATGACCAGGAGGTACACCCCGATGTCGAAGAAGAGCGACACGGTCAGGTGCGGCTCGCCCAGGATCCAGAGGTCCAGGTAGAAGTCGCCGCCGGCCAGGACCTCGCTCCCGAAGATGGCCCCGCCCAGGGCGATGCCGGTGGAGATCGCCAGACCCGCGCCGATGAGCACGCCCGGTTGCACCCAGGCGGTGTTGTAGAGCTCGAAGCGACCGCCCGCCAGGTAGCGGACGATGAACGCCAGGCCCGCGACGATGCCGCCCGCGAAGCCGCCGCCGACCGCGCCGTGGCCGGTCAGCAGGAGGTACACCGAGATGATCATGATCACCGGGAACAGGAACCGCGAGACGACCTCGAAGATGACCGAGCGCCGCTCGGTGGGCAGCGCGTCGGCGCCCGGCAGCCAGGTGTGGTTCCACTGGGGCCTGATGTGCAGGTCGCTCGGGGCCATGGTCAGCCCGCCCAGGTCGATCCGGGCCCGCCCGCCGGAGGGCTGGGGGGAGGAGGTGACCGAGACGGCCATCACCCCGCCGGGGGCCTTGCGAGGCTGGGTGCGGCGCACGAACATCAGGCTGGCCACGCCGGCCGCCGCGGCGGCCAGCACCGAGATCTCGCCCATCGTGTCCCACGCGCGCACGTCCACCAGCAGCACGGAGACGATGTTGTAACCGCCGGCCTCCTCGGCCGCCGCCGGGTAGAGCTCGGCGATGGAGGGCTCCTTGCGCCCGGCGAGGGCGAACCAGCTCATGGTCGCCACCAGCACGCCCAGGGCGCCGCCGATCGCCAGGTTCCACACCCGCCGTCCGCGGAGCGCGGGTGACGAGAAGTGGGACGGGAAGCGCCGCAACACCAGGACGAACACCACCAGGCTGACCGTCTCGACCAGGAACTGGGTGAGTGCGAGGTCCGGTGAGCCCAGGATGTAGAAGAGCGCACCCACGCCGTACCCGCCGGTGCCCACGAGGATCACCGCGAACAGGCGGCGTCGCACGAACAGGGTCAACAGTGCGGTCCCCGCGATGATGACCGCGGGGATGACCTCGACGGGGGTGTCCCACAGGCGCACCGGCGGGTAGTCCCCGTCCCAGAGGGGTTCGGAGACGACCCACCAACCGGCCGCCACCACCAGGCTGACCAGGATGGTGCCGAGGTAGACCGGCAGCGAACCGCGCTGGGTGCCGCCGGTGACCTGGAGGGCCAGGTTCTCCAGGGAGGCGAGCATGCGCCGGTAGACGCGCTCCGGCTCGACGAACGACGTCCTGGCCCCCAGCCACACGACGGCGCCGCGGACCCGGAACAGGATCAGACCGCCGATGACGCACACCGCCGACAACAGCAACGGGAGTTCGAAGCCGTGCCACAGCGCCAGGTGCGTCTCGTAGGAGCCGGGCGCGAGCGGCACGGTGTCGGCGTAGCGGGCCAGGAGCGGGTCGACCAGGTGTGACAGGGGGCCGCCGATCAGGCTCAGCCCCGCCATGAGCGCGGCCGGGGCCAGGAACAACGGACCGGGGGCGTGTACCGGGGTGGGCGTCACCTCGGGCTTGTCGAAGAACGCCCCCCACAGGAAGCGCAGGCTGTAGGCGACCGTCAGGGTCGAGCCGACGACCATGCCGATGAGCACGAGGACGTCCGTCGCACCGCCGTGGGTGTAGGCGCCGAAGGCCAGTTCCTTGGCGGCGAACCCGAGCATGGGGGGCAGGCCGGCCATGGAGGCCAGGGCGATGACCGTCGTCCAGAAGGTGCCGGGCATGGACCTGCGCAGCCCCGAGAGCTCCCGCACGTCCCGGGTGCCCGTGCTGTGGTCGATGATGCCGACCACGAGGAACAGGGGGGCCTTGAACAGCGAGTGTCCGATGAGCATGGCGATGCCGGCCAGGGCGGCGGCCCGGGTGCCGGTGCCCAGCAGGGCGATGAGGAAGCCGAGCTGGCTGATGGTGCCGTAGGCCAGGACCAGCTTGAGGTCGTACTGGCGCAGTGCCTTCCATCCGCCGAGGATCATCGTGAGCACGCCGAAGAGCAGCGCCATCGAGGTCCACACGGCGGAGTCGGGGAACGCCGGGGTGAGGCGGGCGACCAGGTAGACGCCCGCCTTGACCATCGCCGCCGCGTGCAGGTAGCCGGAGACCGGCGTGGGCGCGCGCATGGCGGCGGGCAGCCACAGGCTGAAGGGGAACAGCGCGGACTTGGACATCGCGCCGATCATGATCAGGCCCAGCGCCACCTCGACGACGAGACCGCCCGGGGGAGCGGCGACGATCTCGGAGATGACGTAGGTCCCGGCGGCCTCGCCGAGCACGATCATGCCGACGAGCATGGTCAGCCCGCCGAACGTGGTCACGGTCAGGGCCGTCATGGCCGCACGGCGGCTCTCCTTCAGCTCCGTGCTGTGCCCGATGAGCAGGTAGGAGAAGACCGTGGTCAGCTCCCAGTACACGAACAGCTGGATGAGGTCGTCGGCCAGGACGAGACCGAGCATGGCCCCGGCGAAGGCGACGAACACGCCGGCGAACCGGCCGAGGCCGGGTTCGGAGTCGCTGAAGTAGCGGGCGCAGTAGACCAGGATCAGGGTGCCCACACCGGCGGCGATGAGCGTCATCACCAGGCCGAGGGCGTCCATGTACAGGCCCAGGCGCAGGGAGAACGCGGGGGCCCATGCCACGGAACCGGAGAGCGCGCCGCCGTTGAGGATCGTGGGGATCTGGAAGAGGGCCCAGACGGTGGAGACACCGGGCACGACGGCGAGTGCGAGGAACGCGTTACGGCCCCAGAGGCGGACCAGTAAGGGCGCGATCGCCGCCACGATGAAATGCGCGATCAGCACTGTTGTCAATGCGCCCCTCCCGGATCGGTCCGGGCCCGCCCTTGGTTTCGGGCGGACGTCCGCTGCCCCCAGCAGCAGACCGTTTCGCCCACAACCGGATGCGTGGACGGGGTGTCACTACGGTGTGAGGGGGCAAGGATCTACGTAATTTGTGTGCACAAGCTATTTAATAGTTAGACTACACAAACGTCAAACCACCGCGCGGACCCGACCCGGGCCCGTGACGCCCGCCCAGCCTGCAAGGAACGTTTCGTGTTCGACGAGACCACCGAGTCCAGCGCCGAGCGACTCCGTGCCGACGACCGCGGTGTCGAGCTCGAAGAGTTCCAGCGCGCCTGGACGGAACTGATCAACGCGGCGATCCACGCCCGTTCCCGGGGTGGTCACGGGCACCGGGGCGCGGAGGACCTCACCCTCACGCAGGCCCTGCTCATGGAGGCCGTTCGCGGGATGAACGGGCCCAGCGTGGGCGCGGTCGCCCATGTGGTCGGGGTCTCCTCGCCCTCCGCCACTCGCATGATCCAACAGCTCGAACGCAAGGGCATGATGGCGCGCCGTCGCTCCGAGCGCGATGAGCGCAGCACGGTGGTGACCATCACGGAGGAGGGTGAGAGAACGCTCGCCCTGCACCGCCGCGACATGGAGGCCAAGCAGCGGCGTGTGTTCGAGGCCATACGGCCGTCGCTGCGCCCCGTGGTGCTGGAACTCCTGCGCGACCTGCGCGACGCCATAGACGACACCTGAGAGACACCCGGGAATCGGGCCGGCTTTTCGGACCGGTTTCCTTCGCCTCTTTTCCGAGCCGTTCCGGTCTGCCCTGGGCAGATCTGCCCCAGGCCGAAACAGTGGTCCGGACGAGTGCCCGGGGCGCAGTGTGGGGACACGGCCGACGCGGACGAGGGATCCGCGTCACGGGCCGGAACGCGGAGGGAAACCCCATGCCGATGATCCACACCAGGGCCTCGGCCTCACACGAGGCCGAAGGCGGAGCGTTCGACGACCGGTTGTCCGCCCGCCTGCTGCGCAGTCGCGTCGTGATGCTCGGCACCCAGGTCGACGAGACCAGCGCGAACCGGGTCTGCGCGCAGATCCTGCTGCTCGCCGACGAGGACCCGCGCAAGGACATCACCCTGGCCGTCAACAGCCCCGGCGGCGTGGTCTCCGCGGGCCTGGCCATCTACGACGTCATGAACTTCGTGCCCAACGACGTGTCCACCCTCGTCATGGGTTTCGCGGCGAGCATGGGCCAGTTCCTGGCCTGCACGGGCGCGCCCGGCAAGCGCTACAGCCTGCCGAACGCGCGCATCATGATGCACCAGCCCTCCGGGGGACTCGGCGGCACCGCCGCCGACATCGCCATCCAGGCGGAGAACCTGGCGCACACCAAGCGGACCATGATCCGGCTCATCGCGCGGCACACCGGGCAGAGCGAGGAGACCATCGCCCGCGACCAGCACCGGGACGCCTGGTTCACCGCCGAGGAGGCCAAGGACTACGGGTTCGTCGACCACGTCGTCACGTCCGTCTCGGAGCTCGACGGATCCGGGATCCGCCTGGGCACGGGCGCGCCCGGGTTCGTGCGACGCGATGCGGAGGTCGTGCGATGAGCGGTCGCTACACGGTCCCGATGGTGGTGGAGCGCACTCCGCGGGGCGAACGGTCCTTCGACGTGTTCAGCCGGCTGTTGTCGGAACGGATCATCTTCCTGGGCACGCCCATCGACGATGACGTCGCCAACGTCGTGATGGCGCAGATGCTGCACCTGGACCACGAGTCCGCCGACACCGACATCCAGCTCTACATCAACTCGCCGGGCGGCTCCAACACCGCCCTGACCGCCATCTACGACACCATGCGCTTCGTTCGCGCCGACGTCGCCACGGTGTGCATGGGGCAGGCCGCCTCCGCCGCCGCGGTGCTGCTCGCCGCGGGCGCGCCCGGCAAGCGCCGGGCCTTGGAGCACGCCCGGGTCCTGCTGCACCAGCCCTCCGGAGAGGGGCAGGGCGTGGCAGCCGACCTGGAGATCCAGGCGGCGGAGATCCTGAGGGTCCGCTCCCAGGTGGAGGAGATCCTGGCCCGGCACACCGGGCAGACGGTGGAGCGGCTGCGCGCCGACACCGATCGGGACAAGATCTTCACCGCGCGGCAGGCCGAGGAGTACGGCCTGGTGGACACCGTCATCACCACGCGGGAGGTGGCGCCGGCCTGATCCGGGGCCGGTCGGTGACCGGGTTCCGGTGGCGGTCGCGACGCCCCGGTTCGCCGGAGGCCGCGCGAGGCGCTCGGCCGGGACCTCCCGGCCGAGCGCCCGGCCGGGTTCCCGGGTGGGTCACGAAGGTCCCTGGAATCCGTCGGGCCTCGCGGGCCCGACCGGTGGGGTCAGGCGGCCAGGGAGACCGAGAGCGCGGAGACCCGCGCGGTCACCCGTGGCGCGGCGGCCGGGGCGTGGGAACCGAGGCGGTTCCCGAGCGGACGTGGAGCCGCGATGATCGTGTCCCGGTACAGCTCGGCGAGCACGTCGGTGATGCTCAGCCCCAGGGAGCGGTAGACGGCCGCCAGGACCTCGGAGGAGGCCTCCTTGCGGCCGCGCTCGATCTCCGACAGGTAGGGGAGCGAGACCTGGGCGTCCTCGGCCACCTGGCGCAGGGTGCGGCCCTGTTCGACACGGGTGCGGCGCAGCAGGTCGCCGATGAGGTCGCGCATGAGGGGTTCGGGCGTCCGGTCGGCGCCACGGCGGGCCTCGTCCAAGGAGCGCAGGACATCGGTCATCGGGGCCTCCGG
Organism: Nocardiopsis lambiniae; assembly: GCF_031845465.1. NCBI lineage: Bacteria > Bacillati > Actinomycetota > Actinomycetes > Streptosporangiales > Nocardiopsidaceae > Nocardiopsis > Nocardiopsis lambiniae. Next base: position 398,295 of record NZ_JAVREP010000001.1, read on the forward strand.
TCTGGTGCTCTGGGCGCACACGGTTCTGTTCCGAGCCTACGTCTCCCGGTTCCTCTCGCGGGAGGCCCGCGGACGGGCTTCTGCGGACGGCAGAACGGGCGGAAGGCGCTCGTGTGCCCGGATCGTCATCGGATTCCGGCTTCCGGACGTCGGGCCCGCTCGTTAGCCTGAGGACGGTCCGGGCGGCGGGCCGTCACCGAGGAGGTCCCGGATGAGTGCGAGCGATGGCGCCGATCAGCGGCGGAGATCGTTCGAACCGGAGTACGTCGGCGGGCTCGGCACCCGGTTGCGCGGGTGGATCTCCCTCGCGGTGTACGCCCTGTGCTGGATCGTGCTCGCGCTCCTGCTGGCGGTGGGGCTGCTCACCGGTGGTCTCGACATGACCTTCGTCGGTCTGCTGGGTTTCGTCGGCCTGTGCCTGCTGCTGGGGCCCGTACTGCTGTGGGCGATCGTCAAGCCGTTGAGCGCGCTGGGGCGCGGACTGTCCGAGTGGGGCGGGCACCGCGTCCTGTGGGCGGTGCTCCTCGGCGTGATCCCGGTGGCAGCCCTCGTCGGAGCGCTCTGGTCCGCACGCGACGCGAACGCTGGGCTGGGCGCCGCACTGATCGGAGCGGTGACGCTCCTGCCGATGCTCGCCGCCTACGCGGCCCTGCGCCCGGCGGGCGAGGTGCGCCGCAGCCGGTCGGGACGCCTGCTGTGGGCGATCCTCCTCACCGCCACCGGACTGGGCGACGTTCCGGCCGGGGGCGGTCCACGGCCCACGCACCGGCGCGCCGACCTCGACGAGCACGGGGAGTACCGGGGACCTCGGGCCGACCGCGGCGCCTCATGGCCGCACCGTCAGGGCTGACCCCGGGTTCACGGAGGAGAAGCATGACCTCCAAATGGTCATAAAAGGTTCTTTCTGTGCTGTTGTGACGATGATTCGACACTCTGTTATGGGGAAGGGGTGAGAACGTCCGACCGTAGGGAGGAATCTTGGAGATCACCGGAATCATCAGCGCGATCATCGTCGGCCTCATCATCGGCGCGCTCGGCCGACTCGTCGTGCCCGGGAAACAGCACCTGCCGATCTGGCTGACCCTGCTCCTGGGTATCGTGGCGGCCTTCCTCGGAGGCTGGATCGCGAGCTTCTTCACCACCATGTGGCTGATCGTCCTGATCGTTCAGGTCCTGGTCGCCGCAGCGATCATCTACCTCGCCGACGGGATGTACGCCAAGAACGCCAGGGGGGCCGCCACCTAGGAGACGGCCCACCGCCTTTCCGCTCAGGCCACCGGGGACGCCTCGGTGGCCTTCCCCACGTCCACGGTGCGCCCCTCGCGCAGGGCGACCTCGGCGGTCTCCAGCACCGCCACCACCTCACGTCCGAACCGCACGTCGAGGGGGTCGCCGGGAGTCCCCGCCACCTGGGCGAGCAACCGGTCGATCGCCACCTGGAAGGCCGACACCGCCGTCCGGTCACCGTCGGGCACCGACACCCGGCCCGCCTCGCCGTACAGGACCACCTCGAAACCCTGCGCCCGCTCCGGTGCGTCCAGGGTCACCGCGAACGTGCCGACGGCACCGCCCCGGTGCCGGGTGAGCAGGTGCACGGTGTCGCTGGGCCCGGCCATCGCCGCCACCGCCTCGACCGGGCCCAGCACCGGCAGTACCACCGACAACACGTGCGGGCCCACGTCCCACAGGCCGCCCTTCTCCCGGCGCCAGGGGGAGGCGCCGTAGGGGTTCCCCGGTGTGAAGATCGACGCGAACAGGGTCGCCCGCACCCCCTGCCAGCCGCCCTCGGCGGCGGACTCGCGCACGAAGGCGTCGATCCCGTCGGAGAACCGGTTGGTGAAGAACACCATCGACGCCAGCCCGCGCGCCTCGACCTCGGTGACGACCGCGTCGGCCGCGGCGGTCGTCAGCGCCAGGGGCTTGTCCAGCAACAGGTGTCTTCCGGCGCGCGCCGCCCGCAGCGCCAGTTCCGCCTGCACGTCCGGCGGCAGGGCGACGGCCACCGCGTCCACGTCCGCGAGGAGCGCGTCGACATCGGTGTAGGTCCGCGCCCCGAACCGGTCGGCCACCGCACCGGCCTTCACCGCGTCGCGCCCCCACACCCCGACCAGTTCCGCGTCGGGATGGGCGGCCAACGCCGCCCCCTGCGTCTCGGCGGCCCAGTGGCCGGTGCCCAGCAGCCCGAACTTCAGACCCATGCGCGCTCCCTCGTCTCGTGATCGGTCCCATTCTCCATGGAAGCGCTCCCGGTCGAAGGGGGAGGGGCCGCCCCACGGGAGGGCGGAGGGGCGGAACGGAGCGCTCCTTCGCGCTCGTGGCGGAACCCGCGCGTGCCCCCGCCGTGTCCACCGGGCGCGGGCGACGAGGGAGGGCACCCCCGAACGAGCCGACGAGCACGACGTGGCACCCGTGATCCCGGCGTCCGCTTCGCCGGGGGTCACCGAACACCATGTTCAGTGCGTCCGGCACAGCCGCCGGGCCCCGGCGGAGGGGACGGTGGCGAAGAACGCGGGTTCGGCGAACCCCCGGTCCGCGTGGACCGCCCGGACGGCGTCGGCGCACGCATCGGCCCGACCGGCCTCGACGAGGGCGATCACGCACCCCCCGAACCCGCCTCCGGTGATGCGCGCGCCCAGGGCCCCGGCGGCGAGGGCGGTGTCCACGGCGGCGTCCACCTCCGGAACGCTCACCTCGTAGTCGTCGCGCAGGGACACGTGCGAGGCGGTGAGCAGCGGTCCGATCGCGGACACCTCACCCACCCGCAGCAGCGCGACCGCTTCGAGGACCCGGGCGTTCTCCGTCACCACGTGGCGCACCCGGCGTCGGGTCCGCTCGTCGGGCAGGGCGGCCAGCGCTCCGGGCAGGTCGGTGACGTCGCGCAGGGCGCTCACCCCCAGCAGGCGGGCGGCCTCCTCACAGGTGCGACGCCGTTCGGCGTAGGCGCCGTCCACCAACCGGTGCGGGGCGCGGGTGTCCACCACCATCAGGGTGAGCCCGTGCGCGGCGGGGTCGAAGGGCACGTGTTCGGCGATCAGGGTGCGAACGTCCAGGAACAGGGCGTGCCCCTCGCGGGCCAGCATCGACGCCGACTGGTCCATGATCCCGCAGGGCATGCCCACGAAGTCGTTCTCGGCCCGCTGGGCCAGGCGGGCCGTCTCCTCCCGGGCCGGGGGAGTGTCACCGCAGGCGGCGAGCAGGGTGGCGCACACCAGGGCCGCGGAGGAGGACAGGCCCGCGCCGGCCGGGATGGTCCCGTCCACGTACAGGTCCAGGCCGCCCCCGGGGCGCCCGGAGTCGGCCAGCGCCCACAGCGCGCCCGCCGGGTAGGCGGCCCAGCCGGTCACCGTGCCGGGGGCCGGGAGGACGTCGGCGTCGAAGGCCCGGTCGGTCTGACCGGAACGGAACCGCAGTCGGCCGTCGTCGCGGGGGGAGGCCGCGGCGGTCACGGCGTGGGGGAGCGCGACGGGCAGTACGAACCCGTCGTTGTAGTCGGTGTGCTCGCCGATGACGTTGATCCGCCCGGGTGCCCGCCACACCCCGGCCGGAGCGTACCCGAACGCCTCGCGGAACCCTCGCACCGCCCTGGCCGCCCCGCTTCCCGCGTACCCGGTGGCATCGGCGCCGGGCGACTTCACGGCGCGGACTCCCGGAGCCGACGGGCGATGGTCTCGGGTGTGACGTCGTTGATGAAGACGCCCATGCCGGATTCGGCCCCGGCAAGGTACTTGAGCCTCCCGGGGGCGCGCCGTACCGAGAACAGCTCCAGACGCAGCCGGGACAGGTCGCGGCCCTCGCGCACCGGGGCCTGGTGCCAGGCCGCGATGTACGGCAGCGGCATCCCGAAGAGCGCGTCCATGCGGCGCAGCACGTCCAGGTACAGCGGTGCGAGGTCGTCGCGTTCGGCCTCGGTGAGGGCGGGCAGGTCGGGGACCGGCCGGTGCGGGTACAGGTGCACCTCCACCGGCCAGCGCGCAGCCGCCGGGACGAACGCGGTCCAGTGCTCACCACGGGCCACCACCCGCAGCGCGGCCTCGCGTTCGGCGCGCAGCACGTCGGCGAACAGGTCGCCGCCGGTGCGTTCGCGGTGGGCCCGCGCCGAGTCGAGGATCCTGCGGGTGCGCGGGGTGACGAACGGGAGCGCGTAGATCTGTCCGTGCGGGTGGGAGAGGGTCACCCCGATCTCCGGCCCCCGGTTCTCGAAGCAGAAGACCTGTTCGACCCCCGGCCGCGCGGACAGCGCCCGGGTGCGCTCCGTCCACGCCTCCAGGACCGTCCGCGCCCTCCGGGGGGTGAGATCGGCGAAGGAGGCGCGGTGGTCGGGGCCGAACACCACCACCTCGCAGCGCCCCGCGCCCACCCGCCGGGAGCGTTCGACCTCGCCGATCGCGTCCAGGGTCCGACCGTCATCGGCCACCAGGGACGCGAAGCGGTTCTCGAACACCACCACGTCGTAGTCGTCGGCGGGGATCTCGGTGGCGCGGTCGGCCGTCGAGGGGCACAGCGGGCAGGCGTCGTCGGCGGGCAGATGGGTGCGGTCCTGGCGATGGGAGGCGATGACCACCCATTCGCGCAGCAGCGGGTCGAAGCGCATCTCCGATGAGGCGGTGACCGGGGGCAGGGCGCGTCGATCGGGCGCGGGGACGCGGGGCGGGGCGTCGCCCTCGTCGAAGTAGACGATCTCCCGGCCGTCGGCCAACCGTGCCGAGGTGGTGCGGATCCGGTCCGCGGCGGTCCGGCTCACGACCCGTTCCCCTCTCCGTGGCGGGCCCCGGCGACCACGAGGCGGTCCACGTGGTCGGCGAGCACGGCGCGGGCCCCCGGGTCCAGTCCGTCGTCGGTGACGAGTACGTCGCAGCGGTCCAGGGGGGCGATGGTGCTGATCCCGACGGTGCCCCATTTGCTGTGGTCGGCGGCCACCACGAGCGTGGCGGACGCCTCCACCAGCGCCCGGTCGGTCTCGGCCTCCATGAGGTTGGGGGTGGTGAATCCGGCGCGCTCCTGCATACCGTGCACGCCCAGGACGAGGACGTCCAGGTTCAGTCCGCGGATCGAGGCGAGCGCGAGCGGTCCCACCAGCGCGTCGGAGGGGGTGCGGAAACCACCGGTCAGCGCGACCGTCCGGTCGGGGCGTTCGGCGCGGTGGAACACCTCGGCCGCGCGCAGGGAGTTGGTGACGACCGTCAGGCCGGGGACGTCCACCAGGTACTCGGCGACGAGGGCGGTGGTGGTCCCGGCCGACAGCCCCACGGCTCCGTGCGGGGGGACGAGTTCGGCCGCGGCACGGGCGATGGCGTGCTTCTCGTCCGCCTGACGGGTGGCCTTGGCGGCGAACCCGGGTTCCTCGGTGCGGACCCCGTCGGAGGCCACGGCCCCGCCGTGCACCTTGCGCAGGGCGCCCCGGGCCTCCAGGACGTCGAGGTCGCGGCGGACGGTCATGTCCGACACGGCGAGGCTCTCGACCAGGTCGGCGACCCGGACGCCGCCGGCACGCCGGATCCGGTCGAGGATCAGCTCCTGTCGTTGGGCGGCGAGCATCGGCTCCCCCGAGGTGGTTGATGGAAAATGTTGATTCCTGTGGGAGACGGTGCACTATGGGTCGGCCGGGTGTCAATATCCCCGAGGAGATCGATTCCACTGGGGCGGGCGTGTCGGAAAAAGTTCGGATCCGTTGACAGGGAACGAGGTGCGCCCGGAGCATGTGGGACGTGACCGCCCCCCACGAGTCCGGAGGACACCCCGTGCCGCACGACCTCCCGCGCCCGCCGGACGGCGCCCCCCGGACCATCGCCCTGCGCGCGGCGGGGACCGCCCTGGTGCTCGGCGTGCCCGACACGGGGCTCCCGTACGTCCTGCACTGGGGCGCGGACCTGCCCGAGATCGATGGGCTGGCCGCGACCGCCGTGCCGACCGTCCCGCACAACAGGATCGACGAGCCCCTCCCGTTCTCCCTGCTCCCCGGCCAGGGGGAGGGCTGGGCGGGACACCCCGGCCTCTCCGGGGACCGGGACGGCCGTGCCTCCCATCCCCGCTGGCGGGTCGAGGAGGTCGTCGTCGACCCGCTGCCGGACACCCCGGTCGGCGGACGCCTGACCTTCACGGCCGTGGCCGAGGCCGCAGGACTCGAACTGCGCGGCGAACTGCGCGTGGAGGCCGACGGGCTGGTCAGGATTCGTCACGAGGTGACCAACACCGGAGAGGGCGTGTGGAGCCCCGCCGCGCTCCACGTGTTCCTGCCGCTGCCCCGGGAGGCGGGGGAGGTGCTCGACCTCACCGGGCGATGGTGTCGCGAACGCTCCCCGCAACGCAGGGAGTTCGCCCAGGGCACGCTGATGCGGGCCGCCCGCCGCGGTCGCACCGGACACGACGCCACCCTGTTCCTGGTCGCGGGGACACCCGGGTTCGGATTCCGGCGGGGCGAGGTGTGGGGCGTGCACGTCGCCTGGAGCGGCGATCACGTCCATCTGGCCGAACGACTGCCCGAGGGCGCCGGACAGGCCGACGCCGCACTCGGCGGCGGCGAACTCCTCCACCCAGGCGAGGCGCGCCTGGGGCCCGGAGAGTCCCACCGCACCCCGTGGGTGTGCTTCTCCTGGTCGGACGAGGGACTGGACGGGATGTCGGCGCGCGTCCACCGATGGCTGCGCGCCCGCCCCCACCACCCGTCGTCACCGCGACCGGTGGTGCTCAACACCTGGGAGGCGGTCTACTTCGACCACGATCTCGACGCCCTGAAACGGCTCGCCGACACCGCCGCCCGCATCGGGGTGGAGCGCTTCGTGCTCGACGACGGCTGGTTCCGCGGTCGCCGCGACGACACCGCCGGCCTGGGCGACTGGACCGTGGACCCGGGGGTGTGGCCCGAGGGACTGCACCCGCTGTTCGACCACGTGCGCTCTCTGGGCATGCAGGTGGGGCTGTGGGTGGAGCCGGAGATGGTCAACCCCGACTCCGACCTGTTCCGAGCGCACCCCGAATGGGTCCTGGGCCCCGCGGACCATCCGCCCCGGTCCTCCCGCCACCAGCAGGTCCTCGACCTGGGGCGCCCCGAGGTCGCCGCACACCTGCTGGAGCGGTTGGACGCGCTCGTCACCGAGTACCGGCCGCACCACCTGAAGTGGGACCACAACCGCGACCTGCTGGAGGCCGTCCACGGACCCACCGGCGGGGCGGGCGTGCACCGACAGACCACGGCCGTCCACGACCTGCTGCGCCGGTTGCGGGCCCGCCACCCCGGACTGGAGATCGAGTCGTGCTCCTCCGGCGGCGGCCGTGTGGACCTGAGCGTGCTGGAGCACACCGACCGGGTGTGGGCCTCCGACGTCAACGACCCGCTGGAACGATTGTCGATCCAACGCTGGACGGGTCTGCTGCTGCCGCCCGAACTGGTGGGCGGGCACGTCGGCGGACCGGTGTCGCACACCACCGGACGCGTCACCGACCTCACGACGCGCTGTCTGACCGCGCTCATCGGCCACCCGGGGATCGAATGGGACATCACCGGATGCACCGAGGCGGAGCTGGGAGCACTGACCCGTTGGATCGCCCTCTACCGAGAACTGCGGCCCCTGCTGCACTCCGGCGACCCGGTGCACGCCGACGATCCGGATCCCGCCGAACAACTGGACGGCGTCGTCGCCCGTGACGGCACGGAGGCCGTCTACCGCTACGCCCGCCCGACCTCCTCGGTCCGCACCCACCCGGGCCGGGTCCGCCTGCCCGGATTGCACCCGGGCCGGCGCTATCGCCTGCGGTGGCGCCAGGACGTCGGTCGGCCCACCGCCACGCAGCACTCGCCACCGGAGTGGTTCGTCAAGGGGGAGTCGATCGTCTCCGGTCACGTGCTGACCCGGGTCGGCGTCCACCTCCCCAACCTCGACCCCGGCCAGGTGCTCCTGCTCCACCTCACCTCCGCCTGACGCCGGTCGGCCCGGGGGGTGGGGCCGACGGTGCGGGTCAGACGCCCGGGGAACGCGTGGTGATCGAGGCGAAGGGCGCGTGGGTGGTGAGGCGGTGCTCGATGCCCTCGCGGACCATCCGTTTGGCGGTGGCGGCGGCCACGCCGACCTCGGCGCCCTTGGCCAGCTCCGCCGTGATCGCCGCCGCGAAGGTGCACCCCGCGCCGCTCACCCTCTCCTCACCGATCTTGGGAGCGCGCAGCACGGTCACCTCCTCGCCGTCGAAGTGCACGTCCACCGCGTCCGGTCCGGGCAGCTCCACGCCGCCCTTGGCGATCACGTGCGACGGCCCCAGGTCGTGGATGCGCCGAGCCGCCTCGATGAGGTCGTCGACGGTCTCGATGGTCTCCATCCCCGCCAGGGTCATGGCCTCGAAGTGGTTGGGCGTGATCACCGTGGCGAGCGGCAGGATCTTCTCGGTGAGCGCCTTGTCCGTATCCAGTGCCGCACCCGCCTCCTGTCCCTTGCAGATCAGTACCGGGTCCAGCACCACGTGCCGCCACTCCCGTGCCCGCAGGCCCTCGGCGACCACGTCGATGGTGTCGGGCGTGCCGAGCATCCCGATCTTCACCACGTCGAGGTCGTGGCAGGCCGTGGCCGCCTCGATCTGGTCGGCGATGACCTGCGGGGCGATCGGCACGAAACGGTGCCCCCACCCCTCCTTCGGATCGAAGGAGACGATGCAGGTGATCGTCCCCGTGCCGTAGACGCCCAGTTCCTGGAAGGCCCTCAGATCGGCCTGGATGCCGGCGCCCCCCGTGGCCTCCGAGCCCGCGATCACGTACGCGCGATCGGTCATCGGGCACCACCCCCCTCGTGTTCGTCGTGCTCTGGTCGCGGCCCGGGACCCTCGGACGAGGAGACGGTCCCGCGGCCTCTGGACAATTGCACCACGAACCGCGGTCGAAGGGACGTCGTCCACAGGCCGGGGTGGATCAGAGGTCGGCGAGGAGGTCGTCACCGACCGCGTATCCGCTGTCGTAGGCCCCGTCCACGGTGTTCTCCCCGGTGACCGCCTCGCCCGCGAAGAACAGGGTCCGGTCCACCGACGCGGCCAGCGTCGCGGGCGCGTCGTGCGCCCCCGGCGGAACGTGCAGGTAGGCGCCCCGGCTGAACACGTCGGCCGTCCAGTCGTGGGTGGTGCGCCCCACCGGCGCGGGCGGTGGCCCGCCCAGCGCTCCGGACAAGGCCCGCAGCCCCTCGGCGAACCGGTCGGCCGGCTCCCGGGCGAGCAGGTCGCGGGCACCGTCCCCGGCCGTCCACACCGTGACCACCTCCGGCTCCCGGGACACGCTCCAGAACACGAAGCCGTCCCCGCCCAGGCTGTCCCGGTCGGTGGGCATGACCGGCCGGTCGAACCGGTACAGCAGCTTGACCGCGTCGGTGGCCGTCAACGCGGCCACGGCCTCCCGGTGTCCGAGGGGCAGACCGGGCTCGAACCGCACCGTCCCCGAGCGCAGCACCCCGATGGGCAGCGCCACCACGCACCGACGCGCCCGTACCGGCGTGCTCCGCCCGGCCACCCCGATCTCCACCCCGGCCGGACCGCGTCGGACCAGCCGGACCGGGCTGCGCAGCATGATCCGCGGTCCCGCCGCCAGCGGTTCCAACAGCCGGTCGTACCCGTCCACCACCCGGAAGTCCTCCCGGGGGGCGCTCCACCAGTCGAACACCCCGGTGGCGTGGATCCACCGCGCGCTCCACCGCTCCAGGGGCTCCCCGTCGATGGCCACCGGCGGCCAATCCTCCTCGGGCACGCCCAGCCTGCGCAGGTACGTCGCGGCGTCCTCGTCACCTCGGGGAGCCCGTGACACGTCGATGGCCGGCGCTTCCGACCAGTCGGCGCGCATCCGCTCCGTCCGCGCCCCCGTCTCCTCCACCAGTTCCCACGTGGACACGTCCGCCCCGTGGATCAGACCGGCGCCCGACTCCACCGGCACGGGCGCGAAGGCCCGATCGGTGAACACCTGCCCGCCCACCCGGTCGCGCGCCTCCAGCACCACCACGCGCAGACCGTGGTCGAACAGATGGCGCGCGGCGGCCAGCCCGGCCGGCCCCGCCCCGACCACCGCCACGTCCCACTCCGGTGGCGTGTCGGGGTACGACGTCGAGGCGGACAACAGCGCGCCGCCGCCCAACGCCAGGAAGGCGCGGCGGCTCCACCGGGGTTCGCCCGAGGCGGGGGAGAAGGGCATAACGGATATGAGAGCACGCCCGTCGTCCGCGCGCGCACGGGGTGCGCGCGTTCGGAGCCGGCCATGGTCCAGACTCGGGCACGAGAGCACATCGATACCCCGAACCGCACCGGTTCACGAGGAGTCACACAGCGCATGTCCGAGACACAGACCCCTGACCGCCTCCGTCCCGACATCGTCGAACTCGTCCTGGAGGCGTTCGCCCGGGTGGACATCACCGCCGAGCGCCGGTCGCCCACCCTGGTGCTGATCCACCTCCCCGGCGCCGAGCCCTTCACCAAGGACTTCTCCGACGCCGTCGAGCAGGCCCGCTCCTACCCGGTCGAGCAGTACCCGGACATGGCCGAGCAGGTCGCACTGGCCATGATGCGGGCCTTCCGCGAACGCGACATCCCGCTGGGCACCCACTACCCGCCCCGCTCCGACGATCACGGGCGCGCCGCCCTCGTCGCGGTGCTCCGACAGTTGGGGCTCGACGCCCGGTTCGAGACCCCCAAGGTCCTGAGCCTGCCCCTGTCGGACGGGCAACGGGTCACCAGCGACGTCAGCGACTACCTGGCGACCGTCGAGGGCGTCCCGATCGATGACGCCTTCGACAAGGCCGGTCCCTTCGCGAAGGCCGTCGCGGACCAGATCCGGCGGATCGTCCCCCAGGACGAGAGCTCCGAGGCGCGGTGGCGGGTCCGTCTCTACCCGACCACCGCCTTCCCCGAGGAGGTGTGGGACGCCCTGCTCTTCCGTGAGTTCGCTCCCGGACTGCGCGAGACCGTCGTCATCGACACCCCCGAGAGCGTCCAGCCGCTCGACCGTTCCGTCCTGGAGCGCATGGGCCGCACCGAGGAGCAGGTCCACACGGAGGCGATCGCCCGCTCGGTGGCCGAGGAGGTCGAGGCCAGCGAGGTGGAACTCGGCGGCGTGGCGATCATCCACATCGGCGGAGCCCAGCCCTACACCTCCGCCCAGGCCCACGTCCTGTCCCGCCACCTGGGCGAGGCGCCCCACGGCGCGCTCGTCGCCTTCCCCGTGCCGCAGGTGATCCTGGCCAACCCGTTGGGCAAGGGCGACCCGATCATGGCGATGGACCGACTCCAGGAGCTCGCCGAGCGGTTCGTCTCCGACGCGGACCGGCCGATCAGCGCCCAGCTGTTCTGGTGGCACCCGGATTCGGCCGCGCGGGCCGAGGGCGGGGTGCCCGACCTGCGCCCGGTGGGAGTGGAGATCGACCACGAGGAGCGGTCGGTGTCGCTGTACACCTCGGACGAGGAGTTCGGTCCGATGCTCGACGGGTTGACGGGGCAGGGCTGAGGGACCTCCCCGGTGTGGCCGGATCCGGCCGCACCTCCGCTCGCCATCATAAAAATATTTCCGTATTATTTTTTTCATGGCACGGACGGCTGATCACGAACGGCGGCGGCACCAGGTCGCCGAGGCCCTCATGGCGACGGTGGGGGAACGAGGGCTGGCCCGGACCACCCTCGCCGACGTCGCCGACCGGGCGGGCGTGTCCGTCGGACTGGTACAGCGCTACTTCCGGTCCAAGGCGCAACTGCTGCGCTTCGGCGTGGAGCACATGTACCACCGCGCCGAACAGCGCCTGCGCGAGGTCTCCGCCGGCCCGCAGCCCGTCACCTCGGTGCGCGACCGGCTGGACCGGGCCACCGAGACCCTGTTGCCCCTCGACGAGGAACGGGTCCGCGAACTCACCGTCTGGCTCGAATTCCTGCCCGCCACCCTGGCCGACCCGGAGATGGCGCGCATGCACGGGGAGGCCACCGGCGCCCTCCTCGACGCCCTCTCCGAGGCGCTGGAGATGGCCATCGACCAGGGTGAACTCCCCGAAGACCGCGACCCCCGGGCCGAGGCGCGCGCCCTCGTCGCGTGCGTCGACGGACTGACCCTGCATCACCTCGTCACCGGTGAGGCCTTCGACGCGGAGACGATCCGCGCCGCCCTCACCACCCACCTCGACCGGCTCTTCGCGGACCCCGAGAGCCCCTGAACCCCCGAACCCCTTGGCCCCCGACTCCGAAGACGGTGATCATGACCTCCCCGCCCGACGGCACCGGTGTGCCCGAACCCTCCGCGGCCCCGAGCGCCCCCGCCGCCGAGCCCCCGGTCACCCCCTCCCGACGCCTGCCCCTGCTCGACGTCCTGCGCGGTGTCGCGATCCTGGGCACCCTGGCCACCAACGTGTGGCTGTTCACCGCGCCCGGCGGTGAGGCCAACATGCTGTTCGGCGAGGAGCTGAGTCCGTTGGCCGCCGCCCTGGCCGACCCCTCCCCGGGCACCGTCACCCAGGGCGTCCTGCTGCTGTTCTCCAACGGCAAGTTCCTGGCGCTGCTCACGCTCCTCTTCGGAGTGGGCCTGGCCATCCAGTACCGGTCCGCCGAGCGGAGGGGGGAACGCTGGCCCGGCCCCTACACGTGGCGGGCGCTGTTCCTGTTCGTCGAGGGCCTGGTGCACTTCACCCTGGTGTTCGCCGCCGACGTCCTCATGGGCTACGCCGTCACCGCCCTCGTGGTGGCCTGGCTGCTCACCCGCTCACCACGGGTCCGGAACGCGGTGATGTGGTGCTCGGCCGCCCTGCACCTGGCCGTGATCGGCCTGCTCACGGTCGCGTTGGCGTACCTGCCGCAGCCGGGCGCGCAGTCGGCCGACGGCGGGGTCCCCACCGAGGTCGTCGACCTGTACGCGCACGGCACCTACCTCGAACAGATCGCGTTCCGTTTCGACAACGCGCTCGCGATGCGCTCCGAACCGATCATCACGTTCGCGTTCATGGTGTGCATGTTCCTGCTGGGGGTGCGCCTGTTCCGGGCCGACGCCTTCGAAGCCGGTGAGACCGGGCGGCGGCTGCGCGACCGCCTGCTCGTCTGGGGGCTCGGAGTGGGCGTCCCCTTGAACCTCGCCACCGCGCTGGCCGGACCCGAGTGGTTCTTCGTGGAGCGCTATGTCGCGGCTCCCGTCGTCGCCCTGGGCCTGGTCGGCGCGATCGGGTGGCTGGTGGACCGGGCGGACCCGGCCGGGTGGGGGATCGTCTCCCTGTCCTCCCTGGGGCGTGTGGCGATGACGGGTTACGTGGCGCAGAACCTCATCTGCGTGCTCGCCTGCTACGGCATCGGTCTCGGCCTGGCCGCCCGCTTCGCCGACACCGGACCGTGGTGGGTGATGGGGCTGTGGGCGGCGGTCTCCGCACTGCTCCTGATCGGTTCCACCCTGTGGCTGCGCCGGTTCCGGCTCGGGCCGTTGGAGGCGTTGCAGAAGGCGGTGCTGGGCCGGATCCCCGCCCGCCGCCGCTGAGGCCCGGTGGTGTGCGGGACGGCCAGCACACCACCGCCGACCGTTCAGCCGTCGGACCCCCGGGCCCGCCACGCCGCCTCGAACATCTCGTGCGACGGGGCGAGGGGGAGCTGGGCGGAGGTGGGGGAGACCAGCACCTTCTTGTCGGTGAGCACCGCGAAGTGGGTCTCCAGTTTGGCCGCCTCCAACGGCAGGTCCGGTGCCTTGGGCGCCACCCATCCGTCGGGCGCGAACAGGGTCCGCCCGGCCCGGGGCCGCTTGCCCTGCTCCACCGCGCCCGTCTCCAGCAGGCGCGCGCCCGCCTTCTTGTGCCGCGCGGCCGACCAGCCGTTCCACCGGCGCACGTTCTGGTCGGTGGGCCGGGACAGGGTGATCAGCTGGAGGTACAGCGCCGCGGCGTCGGCGTCGGTGCCCAGGTCCGCGGCGACCTCCTCCACCAGCTCCGGAACGCTCAGCCGCGGGTCGGCCTCGTATCCGCCGACCGGGACCGGGGTGTTCCCGGTCCGCTCCACCAGCCGACCCAGTGACCCGTCGCAGATCTCCTTGAGGCCGCGCAGCTCCAGGACCAGCCCGTCCTTGTCCTCGGGCCTCTCGAAGGCCCGGGAGGACAGGGCCCTCTCCGTCGTCTCGTACACCCCGGGCTCGAAGAACCCGGCGGTGCGGACGTAGAGGTGCTCCCTTCCCCTGCCGCGGTCCGGCATGACCAGCAGCGGCCCGCCGTACACCTCGGCCGTCCCGCGTTCGGGGTCACGTGATGCGTGCGGCGCGTAGGGAAGCCGCTCGTACCCGGTCGCCTCCAGCAGCGGGAGCACGTCGTCGACCCGGAAGAGGAAGCCCACCGGGAGCAGGAAGCCGGGGGCCCGCAACCGGTCGACCAACCGCCAGTACAGCTCCGGCACCCCCGCGGCGCACGGGTGGCCCACCGGCAGCCGGGCGGACGGCCACGCCACGAGCGAGGTCGCCACACGGTACGGGTAGCGGGTGATCGGGTCGTAGTGGAAGACCTGGCCGCCCGGCCGCCCGTCCCCGGACACGGAGAACAGGGTGGGGGCGTTGTACGCGTCCTCGGCGATGACACGGTCCATGTCGACGGTGCAGAAGTCGGAGGAGGACGGGTCCATGAGCGTCTCCGCCCACTCCCGGCCCAGCTTGAGCTCCTTGTCGAGCAGGGAGGCGGCCTCCTCGTCCAGTACGGCGCGCACCCCGACCAGCTCCGCCCACACCCGGGCCGCCCGCTCGGCGGCGCGCACGTCCCCGTCCGGCTCCCACAGGTCGGCCGGGTCCTCGGGGACGGCCGCGCCCAGGAGGCGGTTCAGGCCGTCCGTGCCCAGGGTCCGGACCGCGTTCTCGTACTCCTCGGCGAGGTGCTTGCGCACGGTACCGCCCGGCTTCGCGCCGGGAAGCCCGAGGCGGCCGTTCAACACCAGCGCGGCGAGGGGCTCCGGGGCCCCGGTCCGGTCGACGAACGCGCGCACGGCCCGCTCCCCGGCCGTGACCGGCCCCCGCCCGCCGAGGAGTTCCAGCAGGCGCCGGACGCGCGCGGACTGGTCGAGGTCCACGGACACCGTGTCCGTCTCGGTCGCGCCCTCCGGCACCGGCTCCCCGGCCTCTTGGACGAAGTGGTACAGCCCCTCGGGCCGCAGCGGCTCTCCCGGGGAGGGGGCGGGCCCCGGACGGGCGGTGCGGCGCGTCACCTCCCGGCTTCCGGTGACGACGGTGCCGCCCCGCTCGCACAGCGGCGCGAGCGCGCGGCCCGGGGCCAGACCCCTGCGCCAGCGGGTGCCCCGCTCGGCGAAGGGACGGTCGGCCCAGACGCACAGGAGTTCGGTGAGCGCCCCGCGCGCCTCCTCCGAGGAGGTGACGGCCAGCCGCCACAGGGCGGCGTCGATCCGGTCCAGCAGGAATCCCCAGTGCCGGGAGGGCGCGGGCGGGGAGACCCGCCGGGTCGCCTCCGTGATGTCCCCGCGCAGGAAGGCGCCGTCGGCCGCGACGGCGGTCAGCGCGGCGGGGGCGCCCCCTTCCGGGAAACCGGGCGGGAGCAGGCCCTCCAGCGCCGACCGCAGAGCGTCGTCGGAGGTCCGGGCGGGCGGCACCAGCTTCTCCACCTCCACGGTGGAGAGGAGCCGCGACAGCGCGGCACGGCGCTCCTCCAGGTCGGCCGCGCGCAGGACGGATTCGACGAGCCCGCCCGGGCCGTCGACGAGGCGATCGTCGGTGACCTCGGGCAGCACCCGGGCGAGGGCCTCGCGGACGGCGTTCCGGCGGACGCCGTCGTCCCCGGCGGACCGGGCCGCCCGGATCAGCTCCCGGGCCGACTCGGTGTCGGCCCTCCGCAGCGCCCGCGACCCCTCCGGATCGCGCGGGACCAGGAAGTGCCAGAACGCCGGCGGGGGATAGAGCATGCGGTCGCCCGCGCCCTCCGGGTCCCCGGACTCGCTCTTGAGGTGGGAGTACACCTCCCACCACGGGCCGTCGTCCTCGGCGGCCTGGCATCGGGTGACGCGGAGGTGTGTGCGCCGCCGCTCCATGAGGAGACCGTGGTCCCCGCCGGGCATGCGGATGACGCCCCAGGGGGCGTGGCCGAGATCGTCGCGGGTGGCGCACCTGCGGCCGTCGACGCCCTCGACGACCGTCCGCCGGTCCTCGCCGTCCCCCTCGGAGTACACGCGAAAGCCCGTGAGGCCGCCGGCCGCGCCGAGGGGGGAGTCCGACGTCCCCGCCGGCAGCGGTGCCAGGGTCGACCGGCCGAGGACCCAGGAGCGGTCCCCGGCGGGAAGGAAGGACGGTCGGGAGTACCGGCCGGTGGGCGTCCCGTCGGCCGGGTCGAGTTCCTCGAAGGGGCCTCCGCCCGGGTCGTCGTCGGAGAGGACCCGCCAGAGGGTGGAGCCGTCGCTCAACAGGTCCGGCGACGACCCCACCCCGGAGGCGTCGCCGGGGAGGGTGAGGCGGTCCGTGCCGTGGCGGCCACGGTCGTCGCCGAAGGTGTAGCCGAGGGCCGGCCGGTCGGAGTAGCCGGAGTAACAGCTCGCGTCGAAGCCCGTGTCGGTGAGGACCCGGTCGGGGTCCGAGCACCAGAAGGCCCGGTGGTTCCGCCAACCGCCCGCGTCCCACGTGACGAGGAAGTCGTCGCCCACGCGGTGGACCGCGTACCGTGCCACGCCCTCGGGGATGACGTACGACGCCCGCGCCGTCCCGCCCCGGGGGTCGATCGCGACGGCGGTCGAGCGCCCGTAGACGGTGAGCACCGGCCAGGTGGAGCTCATACCGGTGACGTCCTCGCCCCGGGCGGCGAACTCCGCGACCGCCTCCTCGAACGCGGGCCAGGTGTACTCCGCGGGGACGCCGAACCGCAGTGCCCGGGCCAGGGGCACGGCCGGGTCCGGTCCGTCGGGGAGGCGACCGGCCCGGGCGAGCGCCACGGCCGCGGTGTGGTCCAGCGTCCCCTCGACGGCGTCCATCGCCTCCTCACCGGCCCCCGGGGTGCCCGAGGTGAGGGCCCGGACCAGGGCGTCCATGCGCTTCGCGGCCTCCGTCGGCAGACCCGGGACGTCGGCCCAGCCCGACGCCCGGTCCGGGGCGGCCCCCTCCGCTCCCGGCGGAGCCGGGTCCGCCGCCGAGGTGTGGCGGACGAACCGGGGGTCGGCGGCCAAGGCCGAGGACGGTCCGGGGCGCCACCCCCAGGAGCGGGTCTCGGCCTTCGGGGCGGGATCGGCCACCCGTATCCCGGCGGCCAGGCAGGCGTCGAGGAACGCCAGGTCCACGAGGGGGCGGTACCGTCCCGGATCCACCGCGACCTCGGTCCCCTCGGCCGCGATCCGCTCGGCGAGGCGGGGGAGCAGCGCGTGCAGTTCCGGGGCCATCGGCTGGATCTTCAGGTACCGGCCGTCCACGACCTGGGAGTACGTGCGGGGGAAGGAGGACAGCCAGGCCGTGTACCCGCCTTCGGGCACGGCCTCGCCGTCCACCAGGTCGTCGAGCAGCCCCAGGGAGTCCAGCAGTCGCAGCCAGGCACCGCCGTCGGTCGTCGCCTCCGGGAACAGGTTCACCAGGGCCGCCCGATCGGCTTCCTCCGGCGGGTGCTTCGCGAACACCTTCGCGGCGGCGTCCAGCAGTGTGTCGGAGGCCCGGGCCCCCGGAGCGCGCACGGTGAGGAGCCGCCCCAGCCGCCGGCCGACCTCGTCGGGCCCGTGTCCGGCGTGCCCGGCCGCCGACCGCAGTCGGGTGACCAGGTCGGCGGGTAGGTTCGCGGAGCTTCGGGCCCAGGCCTCCAGGAAGGCCAGGAACTCCCCGTACGCCTCCCCTGCGGGCAACAGACCGGTCAGCCGATCCCAGTGGAGGCGCACCTCCTTGGCGGGCAGCGCGCCGTGCCGGGCGAACAGCAGCGGGTTCTCGACCGCGTGCACCACGGACACCGGAAGCCGGTGCCGCGCCTCGGCCTCCCGGGCCGCGGAGTAGGCCGCCCCCGCCTTCCTGGAGTGACCGGTGGCCAACCGGTGGCCGATGGTGTCCCAGAGCCAGGGCAGGTGGTCGAGGGGCAGGCCGGCCCGTGAGGCCCGGGACTCGATCCACTCCAGGTCTCCGGCCAGTTCGCGGGAGGACCGAGGCAGCTTCTCGAAGAACTCGGCTGCGTCCCGCGCGTTGGCCGGGTCGTTGAGGCGGACCCAGTCGAGGTAGAGCGTCGACCGGGAGGCGTGTTCCGGAAGGGAGGGAAGAGGGTGGGGCATACGGGGAGTATTCCAGCGGGCGCGGACACCGGCGCGGGCCCGCCGGGGCCGGGAGCCGCCCCAGGGGGAGTGGAACACTCGCGCATCGAGGCCGGGTGACGGCCTCGGGCCCGCCGAGGGTTCGCCGGCGGGGGCCCCGGGCACGGGGAGTGAACGATCCACCCGCGAGGACAGGGGGAGACCATGGACACCGTCGAAGCGGTCGAGGTCGTGGGAACGGCGATCGAGGTGGCCGGTGTCGCGGTGATCGTCGTCGGTATGGTCGCGGCGACCGCCGTGTTCTTCCACCGGCTCGTCCGCCGCGTACCCTTCGCCGAGGTCTACCGTCCCTACCGGCAGGGTTTGGGCCGGGCCATCCTGCTGGGCCTGGAGTTCCTGGTGGCCGGGGACATCATCCGCACGGTCGCCATCGAGCCGACCTTCGGCAGTGTCGGCGTGCTGGCCGGGATCGTCCTGATCCGCACGTTCCTCAGCTTCTCGCTGGAGGCCGAGCTGGAGAACCGGTGGCCCTGGCAGCGGCGCCGAACGGCCGCCGAACCGCCCTCCGCGCGGGAGCGGGGGTGAGCCGGTCGGCGGGGGCCCAGGTCGATCGCGGTGTCCTCGGTGGCACCGCCGGGGCAGAATGACCACGACGGGGCAACGGAGGTTTTTCGGCCGCCCCTCCGGGCCCCGGGGGCCGGTTCCTCGACGGTGAGGATCGGCGCGTCCCTGACCCCGCTGAGCGACGCCCGCCACGGCCGCAAGGGCGGCCTGCTGCCCTGGAGTCTGCTGATCATCGGGTCCGCCGCCTCATGGGCAGCCAACGTCGCGGTGGCCGGCCCCACGGTGTGGTCGCGGATCATCCGCGCCTGGCCGAGCTTCGCTCTGATCGGTGCGTACGCACTGCTCATGCGCGAGTTCCGCACGGCCGCGCGCAGCGTACGCACCCCGAAGACGCCTCTCCGGTTCCCGAAGCCCGAGGGCAGGCGGAGGGGACAGAACTGTACGTCGTCCGCGAACGGTATGTCGGAACACTCGACGGGGACGAACCGAGTCACCCTGCGCCGCCTGAAAACCAGTTACACGCATGGCGATGGGCCCTGGATCACCGGAAGAAGCACGGGTCACCGCCCACGGGGGACCAGATTGCGACAGCCTTCGGCCGTAAGCCTCGGTGGGGCAGGTTGATCAGCCAGTGGGGTCGCCAAAGGCGGTTCGATCACACCCTGCTCAACCTCGGGAGCGAAGCGAACAGATGCGAGTTGAGTGTTCACGATCAAGAAGTCGAGAGCGATACCGCTACTTAGCGTGCGCTGGGAAGCCTTCTTGGTCCCCTATGAGAAACGCGTGGTGTCTCCGTACTCCGGGCTCGCTATGTCGAAGACTCCCACGAGGTCGTGTGAGGGTTCCAGGTCCCGGCAGCGGTCCGGTTCAGCAGCGGGTCGAGGAAGGGCTCGGTGAGTGCGAGCGCCTGGTCCAGGGCGCCGGCCGGCAGTGCCAGGGCACGTCCCGCCTCTGCGGCGTAGCCGGGCTCCCACAAGCCGCGGTCCGGGACGGAGAACCTGCGGGGGAGTGCCAGGCCCCTGCGTTCGGCTTCGGAGTACAGGGCATGGCGCTGTTCATCAGCAGGCAGGGGCGTCCGGCTGACGACGGAGACCAGGTCGACGAGGTCTTTGAAGCGGGTGGAAGGGCGTTGCTCCGGGCCGTGTCGTTCCAGGATGGCGCAGGTCTTGTCGGCGATGTGATCGACCAGAGGGTAGACGCGGTACCCGGAGCGTTCCAGGCCGGGGACGTCGAGGGGTGGAAGGGGCGGGACGTCCTCGGCGATCCCGGTCATGCGGATATTCTCGGCGACGACGTCCACGTGGAACTTCGTCCACACGGTGGTTCCCAATCGGGAGGTGACGGGCACACGTACACCGTTGGCACCGTCGGAGATGGGCGTGGACCGTCCCGTCTCGAAGCGGAACCAGTCCCCGAGGTCTTGCGCGGACGCTGCCCGCAGGTCGTGCTCCGCCGCCTCGCGCCCGGTGTTCCGGTAGATGTCGATGTCGACGGTTCGGCGTACCGCTAGTTCTCGGGCCAGCAGCGCGGTCGCCCCTTTGACGATCCAGTCGTTGTCGACCAGGTAGAGCCGGGCGAGCAGTCGGTCGTAGGCGAACTGACGCTGCAACTCCGACAGCGGCCATGGACCGTGGGGGTGCGCCTGCGAACGGAGACGGTCGGTCAGAGCACGGCGGAAGGCCGCCGGGGTCTTGTAGGGCAGCGTCATGACGAGAAGGTCTCGGTTTTCGTTTCGGAGATCTGCTTGAGCCAGTGTTCGCGTTCGGGAGCGGCGGCCAGGTCGAGGAGCCAGCGGAGCAGGGCGGGTCCGTCTCCGCGGCGCAGGCCGAACCGCCCCGCGTGTCCGGACAGTGCACGGGCCACCGATGCGGGGTCGTCGTCACCGGCGCGTAGAGCGTCCGCCGCGATATGCCCCACCGCTCCCGGGTCCTCGCGGGCGGACAGCAGGTCCGAGACGATGCGCCGTGGCCGGGTCAACGGCAGACCGTCAAGAGAGGTCCAGTCGGTGTCCGGGAGGCGGCCTCGGTGCAGTCGCAGGTCCGGGCGCCGGGATTGTCTGCGTTCGGGCAGTGTGAACTCGTGGACGTCGGCGGGAAGGTGCCCGAGCCCGTAGAGCGCGGCGGCTGAGCGGTGGGAGACGACGCCTTCTTCCGGTGGGCGTTCCCAGGCCGGTGTGTCCGGGGAGAGTTGCAGCCATGCGGCACGCAGTTCCAGATGCTCCGGTGGTGGGCCGCCTCTCAGCCGGTAGACGCCGTGGGCCACGCGTTCCACGGTGGCCGCGTCCGAGGCATGGCGGGCGAGGGTGCTCCAGGCCATCCCTGTGGCCTCGGCCTGGCGGCGGGTGAACAGCCCCCACTGCTCTTCTGCGAGGTCGGCCAGTGAAGCCATCGTTGTTGAGCGCGACATGACTGCATCGTATAGCCCAAACGCTACATATCGCAGTAACAAGTTTTGAGATGTACTGCGAAGCTACCACTTGCGCTATACGGTGCAGCGTTGCTGGACATGCTCTCGTGTGATCCGCGTCGTGAAGCGGTTGGAGGCCGGCGCGGAGTGTGATCGCGCTGTTCGGAAGGCTCCCATGATCCGTTTCGCCTTGCTGGGGCGGGTGCTGACGGAAGACCTACAAGATCCTGCGGCGTCACGGCAGTGGCAGTGGAGACGGGCGCGGCAACTGGTGGAGGGTCGAGGCGAGATCGTCGCGGAGTTCTTCGACATCGGCCGGAGCCGGGCCGTGGCGTGGCAGCGGAGACCGGAGTCGGCACGTCTGTTGGAGGCTTTGGAGGGCCCGGTCCGCGGGTTCGACGCCGTAGTGGTCGGCGAGCCCCAACGCGTGTTCTACGACAACCGGTACGGGTTGACGTGTCCCGTGTCGGGTGTGATGGAGGCGATCCGCCGCACATGCTCCGCGTGGCCGCACGGCGGGGGAGCGGTTCGTGTCCGAGTGGGAGTCGAAGGCCCCGGGTCCGGATCTGCGGTGACGTTCTGCGTGCCGTGGCCGTGCGGGTCGGTACAACGCGAGGTCCCCAGGTGGCCGACCCGGGGATCTTCCGTGTCCGGTGTTCGAGGAGGGCTCGAACCCCCTGGTCCTTGAGTTCGGGGGAGAGGAAAAACGCAGATGAACAATGCCGTGACCAGGGAGAGAGAGGTCCGTCCCACCGTTTCGTACGGGTTGAAGCGGGGTCTTTCGGGTTCGCCGGAAACCCGGCCGCACCGTTGCCGCACTTCAGGGGGTGGGTCCTGCCCGGGAATTTCCAGGGCGGGGTCTTCGTCGTGAGGCGGCTCGATGAGGTCTCCCCGCCGGTGGGACTCGTCGCCATGATCGTCGAAGCCGAGGCGATGCCCGGGAATGATAGCGAACCAGCTTTTTCGCTACGCTTGTCGTCGGTTTGTGGGTTATGATTCCCGGTCGGTCGAGGAGCGATCGCCGCTCTGCGTCATTGGCGACTCCATGTCAGAATCCCTTCCACGTATGAGCAGAAAGAATAGATGGCGGCATGTTCGAATCTCCCAAAGATCATCTGCGGAACATCGATAACTCGACCGCGAAAAGCGCGGAGCACCTGAGAAATATCGATCGATCGTCCGCGAACGCCGCCCGGTCAGCGGCCCAGAACACGAGTCTTTTGAAGGGAATCGCCTTCACCAGTGGTGCCAGCATGGTCTTCAACGGCATCACCGCCGCGAACACCGCGCGAATGGCGAGGACGCAGGAGCAACAATTCGCACTCCAACGAGAGCAGCATGCGCTTCAGCAGGCCATAGCCGAACAGACCGCCCGGCATGAGTTCTCGATGTGGCGGCAGACGCCGGAGGGTGTGGCGTTCGTCGACTGGCAGCGACGTGCCGCTGTCCTCATACCTTTCCTGCGCAACCGCGAACGGGTCTGGAACGCCGTGTGGGCGGATGCGATCAGGCGAGCACAGGACGAGACCCCCCCTGACGAGAGGCAGCGTTTCGCGAGTCATCCTGCGCGATTGCGGCAGACCGGGCTCAAGGTCGCTTTCCTCATCAGTTTCGTCCTTTCCGGCCTGTTCGCGCTCATGATGCTCTTCCAGATCATGAACGGGGCGCTTTCGGAGTCCCTCTCGCAGGCCGCGGACAACGACCGATTCACCTACGCGGAATGCCTTGAGATCCTCGACGACCCCGACAACTTCATCATGAGCGAGGCCGACTGCGAGGCCATCAACCCCAACCCCTCCGGACCGATCGTCCAACGAGCCGTACCACTGGTGCTGTTCGCCGGACTGGGGATCACGTTCTTCGTCATGCGCAAGGTCAGACAGCGAGCGGCGATGGCCGATCCGATCGTGGAGAACGAGACCGCGGCAAGGATCGCCAAATGGGGGTTCGACCCGCTGACCACGCGGGGCGCCTGGTACCCATGGCACGAATCGCAGGGGTTCACCGGCTACCCCGACCACATCGAACACATGGTGCACAGCGGCCCCTCCCAGCGCCCGCAGCCCTCACAGCTCATTCCGCTCCAGGTGCCGACCCCCAGGTCGCCGTCCCACGGGCTCCCCGACGAGGTCAACGGTGTCCTGGCTTCGTTCCAGCAGGAGAACGAGAGCTTCTCCCCCTGACCGCGAAGAGGTGGCACCACACCTCGGGACACCCTCGTCAGAGGCGAAGCGCGTCCTCGGGGAGCCGGTGACGTCTCCAGGGCCGGGGCGGGGCGGGCGCGTCGGCGCCGGCCGCCGCTTCGGGCCCCGGGGCGGCAGGTTCCTCGATGATGAGGATCGGCGCGTCCCTCGCCCTGGATCGACCCCTGCGACCCGGGCAACGAAAAGGCCCTGCGAACAGGGCCCTCGTTGGTGTCCGAGGGGGACTCGAACCATTCCCCCACGGGACCCGGCGCCGCTGGTTCTGAGCGCGAACCTGTCCCTGGACGGGCGGTGACCTGCGATGGATGCTTCCCGTTGGTCCCGTTGGGTCGCCATCGCCGCTGCGCTGACACCGGCCGCCACCTCGGCGGTGGTGTCGTACTCGCACATGTACGAACTCGCGTTGCGCCACGCTGAGGGCCTTCCTCCACGCGGAGAGGGACACGGCGCGCCACCCGGTGTGGCACTTCATCGCCTCCACAGGTGTTCGGCGTGGCGAAGCTCTCGGGCTTCGCTGGCAGGACATCGACCTTGAGGCCAAGACGGCGGTGATCCGTCAGACGGTGGGTGTCATCGAAGGGAGGATCATCCGGGAGCCGCTGCCCAAGAGCAGCAAGCCCCGTGTGATCGACCTGGACGAGAAGACGGTCAAGGTCCTCAAGCGGCACAGGGTCGCTCAGGCCAAGGACCGCTTGGAACTCGGGTCACGGTGGCTGGATGAGGGCCTGGTCTTCGCCAAGGGCTCCTACCGCCTGAGGAAGGGCACCTTCGCCGGGGGACCCATGCACCCCGACAGGGTGTCGCGAGTGTTCGACGCCCGTATTCACAGGCACGGGCTCACGGACATCCGGCTTCACGACCTGAGGCACACGTGGGCGAGCCTGGCTCTCAAGGCCGGGGTTCCCGTGAAGGTGGTTCAGGAGAGGTTGGGCCACGCCAACCCGTCCATCACGATGAACATCTACGCTCATGTGCTCCCGGGCATGCAGGCCCGTGCCGCTGAGCAGGTGGCATCCCTCTTCGGGTGATCCGCTCCGGTTGCACCCTCCGTTGCAACCCGGGCATGAAAAAAGGCCCTGTGACCAGGACCTTTAGTTGTGTCCGAGGGGGGACTTGAACCCCCACAGCCTTAACGGCCACTAGCACCTCAAGCTAGCGCGTCTACCTATTCCGCCACCCGGACCGGTGGTGTTCGGCGGGTCTCCCGCCGGACAGGTCAACAATAGCAAAGGTCCGGAGTGCCACGAACCGCTTTTCGGGCCGGGGGTGATCGTGACAGTGTCGGGTGCGACGAGCACAGAGGCCATGGTGGAACGGGAGCGTCCGATGACACGGGAATCCGAGGGTCCGAGCACGGCGGAGGTCGAGGTCGTCGACCTGTGTCGAGAGCTCATCGCCTTCGACACGTCCAACTACGGCGACCACTCCGGGCCTGGTGAGCGCAAGGCCGCGGAGTACGTGGTGGGCAGGCTCGACGAGGTGGGGGTCGAGTCGACCGTCTATGAGAAGCACCCCGGGCGCAGCAATGTCGTGGCGCGGATCGAGGGTGTGGACTCCGACCGTCCGCCCCTGCTGATCCACGGGCACCTCGACGTGGTCCCCGCCGCGCCCGAGGACTGGACGCATCACCCGTTCGCCGGCGAGGTCGCCGACGGGTGCGTGTGGGGTCGCGGCGCCGTCGACATGAAGAACATGAACGCGATGGTCCTGGCGATGCTGCGGCAGCGGCTGCGCGAGGGGCGGCGCCCGCCGCGCGACATCGTCCTCGCCTTCCTCGCCGACGAGGAGGCGGGCGGTACCTGGGGCGCCCAGTACCTGGTGAACGAACACCCGGACCTGTTCGCCGACTGCGACGCGGCCATCAGCGAGGTCGGCGGCTTCTCGTTCACGGTGAGGGAGAACCGCCGTCTCTACCTGATCGAGACCGCGGAGAAGGGCATCGCCTGGATGAAGCTGACCGCGCGCGGCACCGCCGGGCACGGTTCGATGGTCAACCGGGACAACGCGGTCACCGAGCTGGCGGCGGCGGTCGCCCGGCTGGGCGCGCACGAGTTCCCGGTGCACCTGACCCCCACGGTGAGAACGTTCCTGGAGGAGATCTGCGAGGAGTTCGGGATCCCCTTCGACGAGAACGACCTGGACGCCACGGTCGCCCGACTGGGGCCGATCGCCCGGATGATCGGGGCGACGCTGCGCAACACGCTCAACCCCACGGTGCTGGGCGGGGGCTACAAGGCCAACGTCATCCCGGGCGAGGCCACCGCCCAGGTGGACGGCCGCTTCCTGCCCGGGACCGAGGACGACTACTTCGAGCGGATCGACCGGCTGCTCGGCCCCAAGGTGAGCCGGGAGTTCATCCACCACCTGCCGGCGGTGGAGACACCCTTCGAGGGCGGGCTGGTCGACGCGATGTCGGCGGCGCTGCTGGCGGAGGACCCCGGGGCGAAGGCCGTCCCCTATTGCCTGTCGGGCGGAACGGACGCCAAGAGCTTCTCCCGGTTGGGCATCCGCAACTTCGGGTTCGCCCCCCTGCGGCTTCCCCCGGAGCTGGACTTCGCCGGCATGTTCCACGGCGTGGACGAGCGGGTGCCGATCGACGGACTGCGATTCGGGGTGCGGGTGCTGGATCGGTTCATCGAGATGAGCTGATCCGCCCCCACCTGCGGTGATTCGCCCGGGAGCCACTGCCGAGAAAGTTCTCGGCAGTGGCTCCCGTTCTCGTGCATCATCACTGAACGTGATGCTACGGTGGCTGTGAGTTCAGGGATGCGATGGCTCAAGCACGTTTCACCGTGCTTCCGTGGCATTCGATCCGAGCGGCGCCGCCGTGCGGGACCGTCCAGCAGCAGGGAAGCGAGGGGCATCGATGGTGCTCACGGGCCGGGAGTGGTCGGTATCGACCATCCGCGCTGCCCGTGGTGACCGTGCCCTGTACCGTCTGCTGCTCCTGTCCGGCATCGTCGCCGTGGCGTGGCTGGCCGGAGTGGGTGTCGCCCACGGTGACACCGGCTCCGGCCGTCTCGTGGAACGGGTCCTCGGTTCCGAGGGCGTCGTCGAGAGCACCGGCCGTTCCGCGGCCGACGAGGTCGGGACGACCGGTAAGGCGGCCAAGGCCGCCGCCGGCACCCTGACCGGCAGCGTCGTTCCCCAGGCCGCGGCGCTTCCCGCCACGGCCCTGGAGGAGACCGGCGTCACCGGGACCCTGGAGGGCTCCTCCGCGGTCCGGGTCGTCGAGGACACCGCGCGGGCCGTCGACGGCACCGCGCACAACGCCGGCCGTCTGGTCGAGTCCGTCGCCACCACCGGCCACGACGTGGTCGGCTCCGCCGACGGCGCGCTGCGCGACGGTGACCTGGTCGGCACCGTGACCACCGGCCTGGCCGAATCCACCGGGAGCCTGGGGGCACTCGACGGCGTGAACACCATGCCCGTCGAAATCCCCCCGACCGGTGGCCCCGACACCCCAGCCGCCGTGGCCAGGTCCGCGGTGGACCGGGCGGTCGGGTCCGCCACGGACGCCGTCGACCCCTCCAGGCGCACCGCGCCCGGCTTCGACCGGCTCTTCGCCGCGGGCGACTTCCGGAGCCCGTCCCTCGGCACCGCCGAGGACACGGACGCTCTCGTCGCCGACGACGACCGGGGTGAGCGCATCCGCCTCATCGCGGGCGGCTCCCACGGTCCGAGCGGCGGGGACGCCACCGGTGCGTCCGCCCCGTCGTTCCCCGCGCCCGGCGCGGCCGGGTTCCTGATGGCCCGGGCCGCTCACATGGCCCCCCGGGCCCAGCGGGTCGCCCTTCCCGGCGACCCCACTCTCGTCGTGCGCGATGCCGCCGACGACCCCACCTTCTCCCCCGACTAGCCGCGCCTTCACCACCGCGGTCGGTCCGGTGCGCCCACGCGCCCTCCCAACCCGCTGACTTCTCGAAGGCGTGCCCCCGAACGGGTCCCTTCTCCGGAGTCGGACGACCGCGGTCCACGCAGCAATCACGACCTCTCGCTGACAAGGACACGCGATGACCCATCGAACCCACGCCAGGATCGCGGCTCTGACCGCCGCCGGACTCCTCGCACTCGCCCCGGCCGGATTCTCCTGGGCCGACACCGGCACCAGCGGTAACGGCTCCATCGGCGGCGGGAACCAGATCCACGCCGACGTCGACGCCCCCGTCAACCTGTGCGGCAACTCGCTCGCGCTCCTGGGCGTCGCCGGCGCCCAGTGCGCCGACGGCGACGCCTCGACCCAGGACAGGGGCGGGAACAGGGGCAAGGAGGGGCCGCCGCCCACCCTGCCCGGCTACGCGCCGGAACCCTCGGAGGGACCGTCCGAGGGCCCGTCGGAGGGCCCCTCCGAGGGACCGTCCGAAGGCCCGTCGGAGGGACCGTCCCAGGGACCGTCCGAAAGCCCCTCGGAGGGACCGTCCGAAGGCCCCTCCGAGGAGCCGGAGGAGAGCGAGAGCCCTTCCGGGCCGCCGACCGACTCCAGCACCTCGCGCGAGCCCTCCGAGCCCGCCCCGTCCCAGGGCGCCGAGCTCCCCCTGACCGGGGGGTCCGGTCTACCCGCTCTGATCATCGCCGCGATCGCCGTGGCCGTCGCCGGGACCGGGCTGGTCCTGGTCGGTCGTCGACGATCCCGAGCCTGATCGCACGGCTTCCCGGGCCGTTTCCACGGCCCGGGGGTTGACGCGAGTCCCGTAGCACCGGCCGAGGCCATGTGCGCGGGGTTCACGTCAGCCACCGCCCCACCAGGGCGGAGCTGACCGACGGGGCGCGCGCGTCCGTCCGCAGCCGGTGGACGGCAACGCGGCGCAGCCCTCAAGCACCGGCCGACACGCACCGCCCAGGTGCGGAGCCGACCGGATGATCCCCGGCCTTGGCCGAAGGCCCGTACCCCACCCAGGGGTGTGGAACGGCCTGTGGACCGAGCACACACACCTTCTCAATTCAGTACTTTTTCGAAAGGACTTCCCACATGGCTAAGTGGGTCAGGACCTCTGCGAAGTCCGTCCTGCTGGCGGCGGGTTTCGTCGCTCTGGGCAGTGGCGTGGCCTTCGCCGACAGCGACGCCGCGACCAGCGGCAACGGCTCCATCCTCGGCGGTAACCAGGCCGTCGCCAACGCCGACGTCCCGGTCAACGTCACCGGCAACGCGATCGGCGCCGTGGCCGGTATCGCCGGCGCGTCGACCACCGGCAGCGACGCCGCCGTCATCGACCACCACCACAACGAGATCGCCACCTCGGGCAACGGTTCCGTCCTGGGCGGCAACCAGCTGGTGATCGACGGTGACGTCCCCGTGAACGTCACCGGCAACGCGATCGGCGCCGTCGGCGGCGTCGCCGGCGCGTCGAGCACCGACTCCGACTCGGTGGTGCGGCACGGCGGCCACGGACACGGCCACAAGCACGGCCACAAGCACGACCCCGACGTCGCCACCTCCGGCAACGGCTCCCTCGTCGGCGGCAACCAGATCGTCGGTGACCTGGACGTTCCGGTGAACATCTCGGGCAACGCGATCGGCGCCGTCGGCGGCGTCGCCGGTGCGGCGGCCACGGACGCCGACGCCCTGGTGCTGGACGGACACCACCACCACAAGCACCACCACAACCGCGACCACTACTCCGCCGCGGGCGACATCACCCCGGTCGACCTGGTCGCCGAGGCCGCGGAGAGCGTGCGGCTCCTGCCGGACACCTCCGGTGTGGACGTCGGCACCCTCCAGCAGTCCGCTCCGGTCCGCGAGCACCAGTCGATCGCGACCTCCGGCAACGGTTCCGTCCTGGGCGGCAACCAGCTGGTGGCCCACCTGGACGTTCCGGTGAACGTCGCGGGCAACGCCGTCGGCGCCGTGGGCGGCGTCGCCGGCGCGGCCTCCACCGACAGCAGCGCGGTGGTCAAGGAGGCGCACGAGGACATCGCGACCTCGGGCAACGGTTCCGTCCTGGGCGGTAACCAGGCCGTTCTCGACGGTGACGTTCCCGTGAACGTGGCCGGCAACGCGGTCGGCGCGGTCGCCGGCATGGCGGGCGCGAGCTCCACCGGCGACAACGCGACCGTCGTCCACCACAGCGCCACCGAGCACCAGTCGGGCGTCCTGGACGTGCTGCCCGCCGCCGAGCGGCTGCCCGAGATCCCGGTCTCGGAGATGCTGCCCGCGGAGTACACCGTGAGCGAGACGGCCCAGCAGGCGGTCGCCGAGCACGCTCCGGAGCACGCGGCGGAGCTGCCGGAGGCCCCCGCCTCGGTCGACCCGGTCGGTCAGGTCCTGGGCGCCGTGGGTCTGGGCCTCTAGCGGCCCTGGGGAACCGGTGGATCGGGTCCGATCCGTCGCCGGTGGGGTGAGGCGCCTCGTTCCGTGAGGAACGCGGTGGACTGCGAGGTGCCGAACACCACAGGCCCGGATGGATCCGGACATCCGGATCCCGTCGCGACACGAGCAGGGTGTCGCATCCGTCGCCCGAGCACGGGGTGGATCGCCTCCGCACTCCCGTTCCGTGAGGAACGCGGTGGACTGCGGGTGGGTGGAGGTGTCCGCCTTCGGCTCGGTGCGTCAGTCGAGTCCTCCCGGGAATATCCGGGAGGACTCGCCGCTTTGTGGGGGGTACGGGCACCCGGGCCTTCGTCAAGTGTGATGGAAGTCACTTCGGGGTCGTGTTCCGGGTGATCGTCGGAGTCGGAGACCGCTCTCGAACGAGCGCGGCCGGCACGCGTTGTGCGCGCTACGGGCCGGTAGCGGTGCGGCGAGCGCTTATTCTGCGGTTGCCGGTGGGTGAAGAGCCCGCTCTCCGCGGTGGCGGCCCCGTGCACACGGGTGCCCCCGCCCCACCCACCGACGGGGGATTGCCTGGAGTTTCGGTTACCGTCGGTTTCCACGGGAGCCGAGGGACCGCGGCCGACAGATCACGCAGAGGCTAGACGTAGACGTAGGGGAACACGTGCCACCCACCAAGGGCAGCGCCGGCAAGAACGGCTCGCAGGACAACGGACGACAGGGCTCGGGGACCGCTCTCGTCATCGTCGAGTCGCCCGCCAAGGCGAAGACCATCGCGGGCTATCTGGGCCGCGGTTATGTCGTGGAGTCCAGCATCGGGCACATTCGCGACCTGCCCACCAAGGCCGCCGAGATCCCTGCCAAGTACAAGGGACAGCCCTGGGCACGTCTGGGCGTGGACGTCGACGGGGACTTCGAGCCCCTCTACGTCGTCAACGCCGACAAGAAGTCCCACGTGCGCAAGCTCAAGGAGTTGATGGCCGAGGCCGACGAACTCCTCCTCGCCACCGATGAGGACCGCGAGGGAGAGGCGATCGCCTGGCACCTGATGGAGGAACTCAAGCCCAAGATCCCGGTGCGCCGCATGGTGTTCAACGAGATCACCAAGGAGGCCATCCAGCACGCCGCCGGCAACACGCGCGACCTCAACACCCGTCTGGTCAACGCCCAGGAGACCCGGCGCATCCTGGACCGCCTCTACGGCTACGAGGTCTCCCCCGTGCTGTGGAAGAAGGTCATGCCCAGGCTCTCCGCGGGCCGGGTGCAGTCCGTGGCCACCCGTCTGGTGGTCGAGCGCGAACGCGAGCGGATGGCGTTCACCCCCGCCGAGTACTGGGACCTCAAGGCCGTCTTCGACGCCTCCGGCGCGGGCGTCCCCGCCGGTGACCCCACCGACTTCCCGGCCACCCTGATCTCGGTGGACGGCGTTCGCACCGCCGTGGGCCGCGACTTCACCCCCCAGGGCACCGTCCGCCCCGACCGCACCGTCCGCCAGCTCGACGAGGCCGCCGCGCGGGGGCTGGCCGACCGGCTGTCCGGCGCGTCCTTCGGCGTGACCTCGGTGGAGCGCAAGCCCTACCGCCGTTCGCCGTACGCGCCCTTCCGCACCACCACCCTCCAACAGGAGGCCTCGCGCAAGCTCGGTCTGTCGGCCAAGCAGACCATGCAGGTCGCCCAGCGGCTCTACGAGAACGGCTTCATCACCTACATGCGCACCGACAGCACCACACTGTCGGACAGCGCGGTGCGCGCCGCCCGGTCCCAGGTCCAGCGCCTGTACGGTGCCGACTACCTGCCGGAGAAGCCCCGCGTCTACGCCAAGAAGGTCAAGAACGCCCAGGAGGCGCACGAGGCCATCCGCCCGGCCGGCGACGAGTTCCGCACGCCCTCCCAGGCCGGACTGAGCGGCCCCGAGCACCGGCTGTACGAGCTGATCTGGAAGCGCACCGTCGCCTCCCAGATGAAGGACGCCGTCGGAGAGTCCGTCACCGTCAAGGTGCAGGGCGCCTCCTCGTCCGGTGAGATCGCGGAGTTCAGCGCGACCGGCAAGATCATCACCTTCCACGGCTTCCTCAAGGCCTATGTGGAGGGCTCCGACGACCCCGCCGCCGACCTCGACGACCGCGAGCGCCGGCTGCCCCCGGTCGCCGAGGGCGACCCGCTCACCGCCCTGGACCTGGCCGCCGAGGGGCACAGCACCCGCCCGCCCGCCCGCTACGCCGAGGCCAGCCTGGTCAAGGAGCTGGAGGAGCGGGAGATCGGGCGCCCCTCCACCTACGCCTCGATCATCGGCACCATCCTCGATCGCGGGTACGTGTTCAAGAAGGGCACCGCCCTGGTGCCGTCCTTCCTGGCGTTCGCCGTGGTGCAGCTGCTGGAGCGGCACTTCGGCAACCTGGTCGACTACGCGTTCACCGCCCGGCTGGAGGACGTGCTCGACGCCATCGCCCGCGGCGAGACCGAGAGCCTGCCGTGGCTGCGCCGCTTCTACTTCGGCGGTGACACCCCCCAGGGGGACCGGGAGACCGGGCTCAAGGAGCTGGTCGGCGATCAACTCGCCGACATCGACCCCAAGGAGGTCAGCTCCCTGCCGCTGCCGGGCACCGACATCGTGCTCCGGGTCGGCCGCTACGGCCCCTACCTGGACCGCGAGGGCGTCCGCGTCAACGTGCCGGAGGACTTGGCGCCCGACGAGCTCACCCGGGAGAAGGCCGAGGAGCTGTTCGCGCAGCCCAGCGGTGACCGCGAACTCGGCACCGACCCGGAGACGGGTCACGTCGTCGTGGCCAAGACCGGGCGGTTCGGTCCCTACGTCACGGAGATCATCGAGGAGCCCGAGAAGGTCGAGGGCAAGAAGGCCAAGGCGACCGCCAAACCGCGCACCGCCTCGCTGCTCAAGTCCATGACCCTGGACACCGTCACCCTCGACGAGGCGCTCAAGCTCCTGTCGCTGCCGCGTGTGGTGGGGGAGATCGACGGCGAGGAGGTCACCGCCCAGAACGGCCGGTTCGGTCCCTACATCAAGAAGGGCACCGACAGCCGCTCCCTCACCGACGAGGCGCAGATGTTCACGGTCACCCTCAAGGAGGCCGAGGAGCTGTTCGCGCAGCCCAAGCAGCGCGGACGCCGTGCGGCCACCCCGCCGTTGCGCGAACTCGGCAAGGACCCGGTGTCCGGCGCCGTCATGCTGATCAAGGACGGCCGGTTCGGCCCCTACGTCACCGACGGGGAGGTCAACGCCTCCCTGCGCAAGGGCGACGAGGTGGAGTCCATCACCGACGAGCGCGCCTCCGAGCTGCTGGCCGAACGCCGCGCCAAGGCTCCCGCCAAGAAGAAGACGCCGGCGAAGAAGGCCCCGGCCAAGAAGACGACCACGACGGCGAAGAAGACCACCGTCAAGAAGGCCCCGGCCAAGAAGACCGGCACGCCCCGCACGACCGCCAAGGCGACCGACGAGGCCTGAGCCGCGTCCGCCTCACCGCCCCGGCTCGGAGGGAGACCTCCGGCCCGGGGCGGTCCGCGTCGCGTTCACAGCGGGTGTCCGGGTCGGTACGATCTCCATGTCCACTTTCGCTCCCGGTAGGGGAAGCCGTACCCCTATTCGGGGATGATCTTCCGTACTACGCTGGGTGTGGCCGGTGGGAACACCGAAACGCATGTGATCCCCGAACGCTCCACCGAATTCCTCTGCGGACGACGGCCACCCTTCCCCTCCCCCTCACGAATAACCTTGAGCGCTATGAGCAGACCTGCATCCCCGGGAGCGCCGTCCGAGGCGCACAACGTCCTCGCGATCACACCCTTCCGAAGGCTGTGGATCTCGCTCGTGCTGTCCGGACTGGGAGATTGGCTGAGCCTGCTGGCCCTGGTCTCCTTGGCCGCGATCTTCACGGCCGACGCCCCGGTCCTCGTCCGATACCTCGCCATCGGCGGCGTGCTGGCGGTCAAACTCGCCCCGTCCGTCCTGTTCAGCCCCCTCGTCGGGGCCCTCACCGATCGGCTCGACCGGCGGTGGACCATGGTCGCCGGCGACGTCCTGCGCGGCCTGCTCTACGTCTCGGTCCCCGTGGTGGGGCTGCTGGCCCCCGGTTTCGCGCTGCCGTGGCTGTTCATCGCGGCCCTCCTCGCGGAGATCGTCGAACTCCTGTGGACCGGCGCCAAGGACTCCGCGGTCCCCAACCTGGTGCCCCGCAAGCTGCTGGGCCAGGCCGACCGACTGGGGCTGTTCACCGCCTACGGCACCGCCCCGATCGCCGCCCTGCTGTTCGCCGGCCTCGCCTCGATCAGCAACGTGCTCGGCGTCCTGGTGCCGTCGCTGGCCTCACCCGAGGCGGACATCGCGCTCTACCTCAACGGCCTGCTCTTCTTCGTCGCGGCCGGTATCGTCGCCGGCCTGCCGATCCCCGCCCACCGTTCCGCCAAGGACACCCAGAGCCCCACCCGGGACGCCCGGATCCTGCCGGCCGTGTTCCAGGGCCTGCGCGGCTCCGGTGACCCCGTCCTGCTGCGCGGGCTGTCCGTGGGCCTCATCGCCACCGTCGTCGCGGTCGGCGCCGTCATCGGCGTCGGACGCCTCCACGCGGAGGGCCTCGGCGCGGGGAACGCCGGCTTCGGCGTCCTGTTCGCCGCCGTCCTGGGCGGCATGGGCCTGGGCGCCATCGCCGGCCCCCGCGTCCTCAAGCTGTTCAGCCGCCGTCGCCTGTTCGGGCTGACCGCGGTCCTCGCCGGGGTCGTCCTGCTGTTCACCGGCGCCGTCGGGGACATGGTCCTGGCCGCGGTCCTCGCCCTGGTCCTGGGCGTCGTCGCGGGCATGGCCTGGGCGACCGCCCTGACCGTGGTCACCCGCGAGATCGAGGACGAGCACCGGGCCGCGGTGCACGCCCACCTCAACGGCGCCGCACGCCTGACCCTGGTGCTGTCGACGGTGCTCGCCCCCGTCGCCGCCGGGTTCATCGGCGACCGCGCCCTTCCGATCGGTCCGCTCACCTACGACCTGCGCGGCGGCGCCGTCGTCCTGATGGCCGTCGGTCTGCTCGGCGTCGTCGCCGCGGTGGTCGCGCACCACCGGGTCAACCGGAACGACCCCGAGGCCGGCCCCGGACTGCTCCCCGAACTCTTCGCCGCCCTGCGCGGCGTCGAGATCACCGAGCCCGTCGCCGAGGACGACAAACCCTCCGGGGCGTTCATCGTCATCGAGGGCGGCGAGGGCGCGGGCAAGTCCACCCAGGTGCGCGAACTCACCGTGTGGCTGCGCGACCAGGGATTCGAGGTGGTCAGCACCCGGCAACCGGGCGCCACCAAGCTCGGCATGCGCCTGCGCGGCCTGCTGCTGGACCGCGAGAACTCCCACATCACCCCGCGTGCCGAGGTGCTGCTGTACGCCGCGGACAAGGCGGACCACGTCCAGCAGGAGATCCTGCCGGCGCTGCGCCGGGGCGCGGTGGTCATCAGCGACCGCTACACCGACTCGCTGCTCGCCTACCAGGGCGCCGGGCGCGACCTGGCGGTGTCGGACATCCGCGACATCAGCACGTGGGCGGTGCAGGACCTGGTGCCCGACCTGACGGTCCTGCTGGACGTCCGCCCCGAGGAGGGGCTGTCCAGGCTGAGCGGTCCGGCCGACCGGATCGAGTCGGAGTCCGCCGAGTTCCACGACCGGGTCCGCAAGGGCTTCCTCGACCTGGCCCGGGCCGACCCGGACCGCTACCTGGTCCTGGACGCCCGTGAGCCGCGCGAGCGGGTCACCCGCGAGATCCAGAAGCGGGTGCGGGCGCTGCTCCCCGACCCGGTCCCCAGCGCCTCGGAGGCCGTCACCGGCATGATCCCGGTCATCAAGAACGACTGATCCGCGCGAAGCGACACGTGGGGGCCGGGGGCGAACGACCCCGGGCCCCACGCGTGTCAGGGGGATCACCGGGAGCGGTCCTGTGGACAACGGCCCGTCCGTCACCCGGGACTCCTATCCTTGGATTCTCAAGCCGTGACGGATCTCGTGGGGGTGGAGTGTGACGGTCTTCGACGACCTGGTCGGTCAACGGGCCGCGGTGGACCACCTGCGGCGGGCGGTGGCCGGTGCGGACGACCTCGTCGCCGGGGGACGGGGCGCCGGGATGACCCACGCCTGGCTGTTCACCGGCCCACCCGGGTCGGGGCGGTCCGAGGCCGCCCGCGCCTTCGCCGCCGCCCTCCAGTGCCGCGACGGCGGCTGCGGCCACTGCGACTCCTGCCACCAGGTCCTCGCCGGCACCCACCCGGATCTGCTGTACGTGCGCCCCAGCGGGCTGAGCTTCGGTGTGGCGGCCACCCGCGACCTGGTCCTGCGCGCCGGTTCCAAGCCCTCCGGCGGGCGCTTCCGGATCGTGCTGTTCGAGGACGCCGAACGCGCCACCGAGGCCGCGTCCAACGCCCTGCTCAAGGCCGTGGAGGAACCCTCGCCGCGCACGGTGTGGCTGTTGTGCACGCCGACCCCCGACGACCTCCTCGTGACCATCCGGTCCCGCTGCCGGTCGGTCACCCTCACCACCCCGGCCACCGGCGAGATCGTCGAGGCGCTGGTGCGGGAGGGGACCGTGGACGAGCCCGCCGCCCGGGCCGCCGCCGTCGCCTCGGCCGGCCGGGTGGACCGGGCCCGCCAACTGGCCACCGACCCCGAGGCGCGCCGCCGACGCGAGGAGGTGCTGTCCATCCCGGCCCGGCTCGACGGCATCGGCGCCTGCGTCACCTCGGCCGCCCGGCTCTACGAGATCGCCGAGGAGGAGTCCAAGGCGATCACCACCTCCCTGGACGAGAGGGAGAAGGGCGCGCTCAGGGCCGCCTTCGGCGAGGGCTCCACCGGCAAGGGCATGGCCAAGGCCATGCGGGGCTCGGCGGGCGCCATGAAGGACCTGGAGGAACGGCAGAAGCGCCGGGCCACCCGGATCAAGCGCGACTCCTACGACAACGCCCTGTTGGACCTGGCCGCCTTCTACCGCGACGTGCTCACCCTCCAGCTCGGCGCGCCCGTCCAACGCTCCACCGGGGAGCGCTCCGGCGACCTGGAGCGGATCGCCCGTTCGAGCACACCGGAGACGACCCTGCGCCGCGTCGACGCCATCATGCTCTGCCGCGACCGGATCGCGGCCAACGTGCACCCGCAGATCGCGATGGAGGCCATGACCTCGGCGCTCCTCCTCGGCTGAGGCGCCGGGCGGGGCGACCCCGCTCCGACGATACGGTGACCAACGGTGCCACCGCCCCGTCGTGACCGAACCGACGGCACGGCCGTCACAGGCGGGGTGGAACCGACCGAGGGTCGATGACGAAGGGTGGACACGGGTGGCGACGAGGCTGCGGACATCGATGGCGGTGACGCTCACCGGCGTGGTGCTGCTGGTGGGCGGATGCACCGTACCGGGTGCGGGAGAGGGCTCCGAGGAGCCGACGGAGTCGCTCGGCGCGCTGGTCGACTTCACCGACCAGGAGCTGGAGTGGGGCGACTGCGACAGCGGCCCCTCCGAGGCGGAGTGCGCCGTCTACGAGGTGCCCCTGGACTACGACGAGCCCCAGGACGAGCGCATCGGGATCGCGGTCAAGCGGATGCCCGCCACCGGCGACGACGTCATCGGCTCCCTGCTGGTCAACCCCGGCGGTCCGGGCGGTTCCGGGTTCGACTACGTCGACCACGCGCCCTACATCGTCAGCGACCGGGTGCGCGAGCGCTTCGACCTGGTCGGGTTCGACCCGCGCGGGGTCGGCCGCAGCTCGCCGATCACCTGTCTGTCCGCCGCCGAACTCGACGAGTTCATCGGTGCCGAGGCGGAGAGCGTCGACGGTGACGGCGACATGTCCGAACTCACCGAGGCCGGAATGGCACGGATGGAGGAGAGCAGCCGCGGGTTCGTCGAGGCCTGCCGGACCAACGCCCCCGAACTGATGCTCAACGTGGGCACCGTCAACGTCGCCCGGGACATGGACGTCCTGCGCGCCCTGCTCGGCGACGAGAAGCTCACCTACCTGGGCGCCTCCTACGGCACCCACATCGGCGCCCACTACGCGGACCGGTTCCCCGAGAGGGTGCGCGCGCTGGTGCTCGACGGAGCCGTCGACCCGAGCCAGGACCAGCTCGACCTGAGCGTGGCCCAGGCCACCGGCTTCGAGACCGCGCTGCGCGCCTTCGTCGAGGACTGCCTCACCCGCGGCGACTGCCCGCTGGGCGGGGAGGGCGACTCGGTCGCCGACGGCGTCGCCGCCCTGGACGCGTTCTTGACCTCCACCGCCGAGGAACCGCTGACCAACGGTATGGACGACCGGGAGATCAACCGGGCCCGCGCCGAACTCGGTGTGCTCGCCGCCCTGTACTCCGAGAGCTGGTGGGAGCGGGTCCGCCAGGGACTCGACGACGCCATGAACGACGGCGACGGCACCGTGCTCCTCCAGCTCGGCGACGACCTCTACAGCCGCAACGACCCACGGGATTACGAGAACTCCACGGCCGCCCTCATCGCGGTGAACTGCTCCGACTCACCCAGCCCGCGGGAGGTCGAGGACTACGCCGAGGCCGCCGCGGAGGCCGGCGAGGAATCGCCGATCTTCGGCCCCACGTTGGCCTGGGGCGCGCTGCCGTGCGCGTTCTGGCCGGAGGAGGCCGTCTTCTCGGAGGGCCCGTTGGACGGTGAGGGCGCCGCGCCGATCATGGTGGTCGGTACCACCCGTGACTCCGCCACCCCGTACGCCTGGGCCGAGGCGCTCGCGGGGCAGCTCTCCTCTGGGTTCCTCGTCACCCGCGACGGTGACGGCCACACCGGCTACCAGATGGGCGACGCCTGCGTGGACCGGATGGTCGACGCCTACCTCATCGACCTGGAGGTCCCCCGGGACGGGATGGCCTGCGCCTGACCACCGCGCGGGGTGCCGGGTCGCAAAGGTGTACCCGGCACTCCGCGAAGACGCTAAACTGGTGATCGCTCGCCGCGTGAACGCACGCGGCGACGCGCCGCCTTAGCTCAGTCGGCAGAGCGATTCACTCGTAATGAATAGGTCGTCGGTTCGATTCCGACAGGCGGCTCCAGCGCAAACGCCACCCCGGTCCGGGGTGGCGTTTCGCGTAGGTGACCAATCGGGTGGCCGATGCCTACTCGGCGAAGAGGTCCGCCATGATGTGCGCCCCCCTTGGTGATCACCGGCGGCGGCTCCTCGCGGTAGACGAGTTCGGTCGTGGCCGTGCCGCTGTGGCCGACCGCGGACCCTCTCGTCGGAGGACGCGATCGACACGTGAAGTGGCCCAATGATTACCGCGAGTGTCCGGTGGTCGGGGGTGAAGGCGGGTAAGGGCAGCGCATGAGCCTGTTGTTCATGCTGTCGGCACTGGTGGGAACGGTGCTCGTGCTGGCCGGTGGCTCCTACGCCCTGCGCTGGATCATCGCCTCGATCACCGAGCGACTCACGCCCGCCGAGGCCCCGTCGGAGTCGGTCGACCCCGTTCCCGAAGCGCAGGTCGGCGGGTACGTTCCGGCCCCGCGCCCGCCGGGCGAACTGCCGTCGGAGCTGCGCGCCCGGGTGCGCAACCTCGTGGCGCTCGGCCGGGCGGAGGAGGCGGTGCGGCTCGTACGGGACCGCGTCGACGGAGACGAGGAACGGGCGCGCGGGATCGTCGCCCGACTCGGCGGGGACGACACCGGCACGCCCACGCTGGAGCGTTGATCACGTTCGGGAGCGGCTCTGGAACCGGGCCCACACGGCCGTGACCAGGAACAGGATCGCCGCGATGACGGTGAGCCAGAACAACCCCTTGATCACCACCCCCACGATCGCCAGGATCAACCAGAGCGCCAGTAGGGCCAGGATGAGATAGATCATGTGCTCCCCCGAGGATGCGTGTTCTGTGGACGCACCTACCCAGCGGAGGATGAGATACGCCACGCGTGCCCGGTGTGACGGGATGTGCGGATCGCTTCTGGTGGGGTATGGGGAGGTCATGAGTCTGGAAGAAGCATCACGCCAACTGGAAGCCGCGATCCACGACGCCCGGGTCTCCTTCGACTGCATCCTCCTGGAGGAGCTGGACCGGGCGCACGTCAACGCCATCACCGCGCGGGCCGCGGTCGACGCGGCCGAACAGGCGATCCGGGTGGAGCTGGAGAGGAAGACCGAGGAGGAGAGAGAAAGGTCGGATTCCTCCTCACAGGAATGAATCGACCGGATTTTTTTCGAACTTATTTTCGAACAGCGGGTATGCTCATGACATGCCCGATCAGTCGCTGAGTCCGGACTGGCCCGCGAGTGTGCACCCACCCGGGTCGGACTCCTTCGAGCGGACGGCCGCGGTGTGGCTGCTCGATCTCCTGCCGGCCGACTACCGGCTGCACGGGGTCCTGCGGCGACACCCGGTCGCCCTCTCCCGGTTGGCGCTCCACTACGTCTCCGCGTCCCTGGCGGCCACCCGCGAGGGCTACCGGACCGCCCGGGTGGAGTTGCGCGACCACATGCCGCCGCACGCCCTCGAACAGGTGATGCGCGCCTACACGGAGGAAGGGCGGCGCACCGCCGCCGTCCTTCGAGCCGTCGAGGCCGTCGACGCGGCCCTGCGCTCCCATCGTGACGGAGAGGTCTTCGAGGAGGGCGCGTGAGGGCCCGGTCAGGCGGTCACCCGGACCACCACGGCGACCTCCTCGCCGGTGTTGACCAGGTGCTGGTGTCCGCCGAGGACGGTACCGACCACCCGGGCCCGGCCGGGGGAGAGTTCGGCCGCCGCGCGCATGCGCCCGTCGGCCCCGGACGAGATCAGGTGCGCCCGACCGCTCACCAGGAACAGCACCTCCATGCCGGCGGGCCCGGTCGACTGCGGGACCGGGCCGGACACGAAGCTGTTGGGCTCCAACGCCACGGTGCTCACCCGGAGACGGCCGCTCGCGTGCCGTCGGGCGACACGGGGCGCGGGCTGCCAGTGGCCGCGCCGGGTGGGCCACAGCGTGGGCCGGACCAGGACGGCGGCGGCACCCCGCGCGGCGGAGACGAGGCGACCGATCGTGGGCAGACGGCGTTCGGCCAGGTGGGCGTAGCCCGAACGGCGGCCGGCGTCCACCACGTCGCCGATGCCCTCCACCGACACCGCGCGCGGGGCGGGGCGGACGTCGAGCGACGTGCGGGCGTGCGGGGCGGAGGTGCGTACCGCGGTGGAGAGAGCCTGCTGGGCCATCGTGAGAGGATCCTTCACGTGGGCGCCCCCCGGACACGGGGCGGCGCGGATGTCGTCGGTGGGCCCCGTCGTGCGCGGAACGGGGCGGGCGGCACGGACACCTCGAAGGGCGTCGATCACCGCGCGGAAGAGCGCCGGACACCCGGACCGCGTGAGAACGCGGTGCTACGGGCGGGCCGTGGGCCTACGGGCGTGGAACGCCTCGGGAACGGCTCAGCGACGACAACACGGACACGCCGCACGGACCAGGTGGCAGGGGGCCGAGAGGGCCCTGCGAGCCATGGCGTCGGTGCGGGTGCGCGGATGCATGGTTGTAAGGAGACCAGCAAAGGCCGGGGGGAGTCAAGCGATCGCGGAGAATCGCGTGTGTCGCCCGTCTCACCCTCACGTGTTGCGGGCGGCGCCGTGTGGTGGTGACATGTGGAGCCCGAGTACGGCGTGAGAGCACCGCCGGAAAGGCGTCCTCCCCCGAACGCAGTGACAGGAGTGGCCGTGTCGGCTTGCGCGCCCGGAGGGTCCGATTGAACCCCGATCCGGCGGGGCGGTGGGCGCGCCTGCTCGTGCGGGTGCTCGTCGTCGTGGCCGCCGGGGTCATGGCACTGGGGTTCCTCGGTCCGGGCGAGGCCCTGCTGGTCTCCTCCTTGACGGCGCTGACGTTCGTCCTGCTGTGGTTGCGCGGCCGCCCGCGCCGTGGGTCGGTTCCGGATCGTTGACCCCAGCGGGTCTCATACGCGTTTTTCGGCGAAGCGCCGGGTTCCGTGCCGGCGGCGGCGTAGATTCTGGATCATGACGGACCGGGAGCTCCTCCATACCCTGCGTGCCGACGGACCACCATCGGCGGAGGCTTACGAAAGGCTGCTCGACGCGTACGGGGAGGAGCTGTTCCGGCGCTGCATCCTGGCCCTGGGCGATCGCGACGCGGCACACGTGGTGCTGCGGGACACGCTCATCGTCGCCTGCGCCCACATCGGGCGACTGACGGACGCCGACCGGTTGGGGGAGTGGCTGCACGCGCTGACGGAGGTCGAGTGCGTGCGCCGGATGTCCTACGGGCACCGGCTACCGGGGGAATGGGTCCTGCCGGAGAACACCGTGCTGGTGCGGATTCGTGTGCTCAAGGGTATGGCCACGCCCGAACTCGACGGTTACCGCGCGCACGTGGCGGCCCGCGCCGACCGGTTCGACCGTGAGGGCTTCCCCCTCGGCCCGGGGGCGGTGCCCGTCTCGCACGGACCGGCCCTGGTGGGCTCGTTCGGCCTGATGGTGCTGGTGTTCCTGGTCGCGGCCGTCTGCGCCGGCTACCTGTTGACGCGGACCCCGGAGGCCGAAGGCCCCCCGGGCGACCCGGTCGCTCTGTTCGCCCGGTGACGCGCCGCGGGTCCTCGCGGACGCCCGTGGGGATCCGGTCGGCCCGGGTCCGACCGCGAGGGGGAACGCCGCCGCCCCGAGGTCCTTCTCCGACGGCGGTGCGGAGCGACAGGTCGGCCCGGCGGGAACGCCGCCGGGCCGTCGTCGCACCTGCCGGGTCGAGGTCGTCCTACTTCTCCGAGTCGGAGATGTGGGAGGAGTCCCCGTGCACGCCGGCCTCTTCGGCGCGCTTGACCGAGGCGATGATCTCCTGCTCGGCCTCGTGGCGGCCGACCCAGCTCGCGCCCTCGACGGACTTGCCGGGCTCCAGGTCCTTGTAGACCGTGAAGAAGTGCTCGATCTCCAGGCGCTCGAACTCGTTCACGTGGTGAATGTCACGCAGGTGTTCCATGCGCGGGTCCGTGGCCGGAACACAGAGCAGCTTGTCGTCGCCGCCGGCCTCGTCGCGCATGCGGAACATGCCGATGGCGCGCGCGCGGATGAGGCAACCCGGGAAGGTCGGGGCCTTGAGCAGAACGAGCGCGTCCAGCGGGTCTCCGTCCTCACCGAGCGTCCCGTCGACGAAACCGTAGTCCGCGGGGTAGGTGGTGGAGGTGAACAGCATGCGGTCGAGACGGATGCGACCGGTCTCGTGGTCCACCTCGTACTTGTTGCGCTCCCCCTTGGGGATCTCGATCGTAACGTCGAATTCCATGCTGACCTCGGCTCCCAATGCGACTAATGTCGCCGTATAACAACAACGTCAGGCCGCGACGCCGAAGGAAGGGCGGGTGCCCCGGTGCGACGGGTACGAGGTGAGGCTTTCCTCACGCTGGCCCTGCTCAACATATTCGTGCTGATCACCGGGTTCGTCGCCCTCGATGTGATCGAGGCCCGACCACTCCCCGCGGTTCCCCATCCGGTCACGAACGCCGAGGGTGTGGCCGCGGCGGAACCCGCCTCCTCGTCCCCGGCGGACCCGGAACGGATCGCGGACGTACTCGATGATCCCATGTCGGCTTTCGGGCTCGCGGAGGGCCTCTCCGGTTTCGTCGTGGACGGTGCCACCGGAGCCACGCTCTTCGAGCGGGACGCGGACGCCCCCGTGACCCCGGCCTCGACCACGAAGATCGCCACGGCCGTCACGATCCTGGACACGGTGGGCCCCGACCACGTGCTGACCACCACGGCCCACTTCGACTCGGCGAGGGGGATGGTGGTGCTGCGCGGGGCGGGGGACACCACCCTGACCACGACCGTCGACTCCGCAGCTTACCCGCAGGTAGCCACTCTGGAGGAGCTCGCGCTCCGCACCGCTGCCGCCCTGGGCGCGCAGGACGTCGACACGGTCTCGATCGGTTACGACGACTCCCTGTTCACCGGTTCCGCGCTCGGTCCCTCCTGGAAGCCCAACTACGTCACCGAGGGCAGCACGGCCCCCGTCCACGCGCTCATGTACGACAGCGGCCAGGTCTCTCCGGACACGAGCACCCGCTGGCCGGACCCGCCCCTGGCCACGGCCGAGGCGTTCGTCAACGAGTTGAAGCAGGCGGGGGTGACCGTCGAGGGGACGCCGGGCGAGGCGCCCGCCGTGGGCGACCCGATCGCCTCGGTCGACTCGCCGCCGATGTCGGTCCTGGTCGAGTTCATGATGTTGGAGAGCGACAACAACATGGCCGAGTCCATGGCGCGGATCGCGGCCTTGGAGACGGGCGGCGAGGGTTCCTTCGCCGGCGGAGCGGAGGCCACCCACCGGGTCATGGCGGACCTCGGGATCGAAGGGGTCGAGGTGGCCGACAACAGCGGGTTGAGCACCGAGAACAGGATCACCCCGCACGCCCTCGTCGAACTGCTGCTCCTGGCCTCCGAGCGACCCGATCTCAACGCGGCGATCACCGGTCTGCCCACCGGG
Organism: Nocardiopsis lambiniae; assembly: GCF_031845465.1. Taxonomy (NCBI): domain Bacteria; kingdom Bacillati; phylum Actinomycetota; class Actinomycetes; order Streptosporangiales; family Nocardiopsidaceae; genus Nocardiopsis; species Nocardiopsis lambiniae. The sequence goes on from NZ_JAVREP010000001.1 coordinate 442,322, forward strand.
AACTCCACCGGGACCCTCGCCAAGAACGGGCGGTACTCGGCGTACGGCTCGACCGGGGACGCCGCAGGGATGGTCCGCGGCAAGACCGGGACCCTCAACGGGGTGAGCACGCTCGCCGGAACCGTCCACGATCAGGAGGGCAACATGTTCGTGTTCGCCTTCATGGACAACAGTCCGGGCGCCTCCGGTGTCCGGCTCGACACCCTCGCGGCGGCCCTGGCCCGCTGTGGCTGCTCCTGATCGTTCGACCCTCGGTCACCCTCGCGGGACCGAAGGTGTTCCTTTTCGGCTCCTCAGGGGTAACCCGGGGACTACCCCGAATTGGCACCCTGATCCCCGTGCCGGCGCGCTCTGCGTGGGTAGGCTGCGAATGTGACTGTGATCGACTGGGACGTAGCCGTCAATACCGGTGTCCGCCTCGTGCGCCCGGGGCCGCAGGTGGATCTCGCCGACGCGCGGCAGGCCGTGGTGCAGTTGCGCGAGCTCTCCAACGTGGCCGCCGGGCATGTGCGCGACTTCACCGGGATGAACCCCCTCGAACCCGCGGGCCCCGCGGTGATCGTCGACCGGCCGGGATGGATCCGGGCCAACGTCGACGGGTTCCGCGTGGTCATCGAACCCGTACTCGAACAGATGAGCGCCGGTCGCCTCGGCGACGGCGCCGCCGCGAGCCTGACCTCCGCCGTGGGCTCCCGTATCACCGGGGTGCAGCTCGGCGCGGTGCTCGCCTACCTGGCCGGGAAGGTCCTGGGCCAGTACGAGCTCTTCCTGCCGCCGGATCCCGACGGCACCCTGCCCACCGGGCGGCTGACCCTGGTCGCCCCCAACATCGTCAACACCGAACGCGAACTCGACGTCGATCCCCACGACTTCCGCCTGTGGGTGTGCCTCCACGAGGAGACCCACCGCATGCAGTTCACCGCGACGCCGTGGCTGCGCGGACACGTGCAGGACCTCATGCGCGAACTCCTTTTGTCGTCGGAGATGGACGCGGGTGACCTCATCACCCGGCTGCGCGCCGCCGGCGAGGCCGTCGCCGACGCCGTGCGGGGCGGCGAGGGCAACCTCCTCACCGCCATCCAGAGCCCGGAACAGAACGAGATCATGGACCGTGTCACCGCCGTGATGAGCCTGGCCGAGGGTCACGGCGACTACGTCATGGACGCGGTCGGCCCGAGTGTCGTGCCGTCGGTCGAGCGGATCCGCGCCCGATTCCAGAAGCGTCGGGAGACGTCCAACCCCCTCGACCGGCTGATGCGCCAGTTGCTGGGCATGGACATGAAGATGCGCCAGTACGAGGAGGGCGCCGCCTTCGTCCGCTCCGTCGTGGCGCAGGTCGGCATGGCCGAGTTCAACAAGGTGTGGACCTCGCGGGAGACCCTGCCCACCCTGGCGGAGATCCGCGATCCCGACGCCTGGGTGAACCGGGTCGTGCGCCCGGCCGCCATCACCGAATGAGCGGTCCGCCGCCCGCCGTGGCCGCCGTTCGCTCGGCGGTCCGGCGGTGTCTGGTCCCGCTCCCCGCCGACACCACGGTGCTGGTGGCGTGCAGCGGCGGGGCCGACTCCCTGGCGCTGGCCGGCGCTACGGCCTTCGAGGCACCCCGGCTGGGCCTGCGGGCCGGGGCGGTCACCGTCGACCACGGCCTTCAGGAGGGGTCGGCGGAACGCGCCGGAAAGGTGGCCGCGACCCTCACCGGGCTCGGCCTGGAACCCGTCGTCGTCCGCACGGTGGAGGTGACCGGGCCGGGGGGCCCCGAGGGCGCCGCCCGGACCGCCCGCCACACCGTGCTCGCCGAGGAGATCGCGGCGCGGTCCCCGGCCGTGGCGCTGCTCGGCCACACGCTCGACGACCAGGCCGAGACGGTCCTGCTCGGGCTGGCCCGCGGTTCGGGCGCCCGATCCCTGGCGGGGATGGCCCCGCGCAACGGCCCCCTCCTGCGCCCCATGCTCGACCTGGACCGGGGCACGGTTCGGGCGGCCTGCGGCCTCATGGGTCTCGAACCGTGGGAGGACCCCCACAACGAGGACCCCCGGTTCGCCCGTTCCCGGGTGCGCCACGAGTCGTTGCCCACCCTCGAACGGACCCTGGGGCCGGGCGTCACGGCCGCGCTGGCCCGCACCGCCGCCCTGCTGCGCGCCGACGCGGAGGCACTGGACGTGCTCGCCGCCGACCTGCACGCCGAGGCCGAGGCGGACGGGGGAGGATTGCGCGCGGCGGTGCTCGCCGAGGCCCCCGAGGCGTTGCGGACCCGGGTACTGCGCCGGACCGCGATCGACGCGGGTTGCCCGGCGGGCGCCCTGACCGCCCGGCACGTGCGCGAGGTCGACCGCCTGGTGGTCGACTGGCGCGGCCAGTCCCACATCGACCTTCCCGGCGGGGTGCGCGCGCGGCGTGTCGCCGGTCTCATCCGCTTCGATCGTTGACGACGCGGACACCGTGCCGTGCCCGGCGTGTCACACGATGTCCCCCACGCGACCCTTCGCGTCCGGCCCCGGTGGGCCCGGTCGGCGTCTCCGGGACGTTCGGCACGTTTATCCTTGTTGCCGCAAACGGGGAACCCAGCAGCGAGGACAGTGAGCGTGGACGCTAAGGACATGGGTCGGGACCTGGAGAAGGTCCTGGTCACCGAGGAAGAGATCAAGACACGCCTGGCCGAGCTCGGAGCAAGCATCGACGCCGACTACGCGGGTCGGGACCTGCTCATCGTCGGTGTCCTCAAGGGCGCCGTCATGGTGATGGCCGACCTGGCCCGGGTACTGCACACACCGGTCTCCATGGACTGGATGGCGGTGTCCTCCTACGGCGCCGGCACCACCTCCTCCGGGGTGGTCCGCATCCTCAAGGACCTGGAGACCGACATCAAGGACCGGGACGTCCTGATCGTCGAGGACGTCATCGACTCCGGGCTGACCCTCTCCTGGCTGGTGGGCAACCTCAAGTCGCGCGGGCCCCGCTCGGTGGAGGTCTGCACCATGGTCCGCAAGCCGCTGGCCTACGAGGTCGACCTCGACGTCAAGTACATCGGTTTCGACCTGCCCAACGAGTTCATCATCGGTTACGGGCTCGACTACGCGGAGAAGTACCGCAATCTGCCGTTCATCGGCACCCTCGCCCCGCACGTCTACGAGTAGCGGGGAACAAGCGGCGGGGGCGCGGTCGTTGCTCTCATGACGGCCCCCGCCCGGCTACAGCCGGCAGCGGTGTGCCCGTTCGACGGGCCGAGGTGTACCGTCGATGCGATCCCGGCGAATACGCGGGGAACGCACGTGTCCGATAGAGGTCCTGCCTCGGAAAGTCCTCCGGTGCGGGCGGCCTGGTCAGGAGGGACGGACCCGACAGGGTTCCGCTCACATGAATCTGAAGCGCTTTTTCCGCGGCCCGTGGATATGGATCCTGGCCGTTCTCGCCATGCTCCTCCTCGTCTTCAACGTGTTCGATCTGGGCGGGGGCCCACAGCCGGAGGAGACCGACACCTCCACCGTGCACCGGCTCATCGAGCGGAACGAGGTGGACAACGCCGAGATCGTCGACCGTGATCAGCGCATCGTGCTGACCACGACCGAAGGCGAGATCTACGAGGCGTACTGGGTGGCCGGTCAGGGTCTCCAATTCGCGGAGATGCTCCAGGCCTCCCTGAACGAGGAGGGCACCAACCTGGAGTCCTACGAGGTCTCGGTCGCCACCACGCCGCTGTGGACCACGGCGCTGTTCAGCTTCCTGCCGATCCTGCTCATCCTCGCCATCTTCTGGTTCGTCTTCAGCCAGATGCAGGGCGGTGGCTCCCGGGTCATGAACTTCGGCAAGTCCAAGGCCAAGCTCATCACCAAGGACACCCCGAAGAACACCTTCTCCGACGTCGCCGGCGCGGACGAGGCCATCGAGGAACTCCAGGAGATCAAGGAGTTCCTCCAGAACCCGGCCAAGTTCCAGGCGATGGGCGCCAAGATCCCCAAGGGCGTGCTGCTGTTCGGTCCGCCCGGCACCGGCAAGACCCTGCTCGCCCGCGCCGTCGCCGGTGAGGCCGGGGTGCCGTTCTACTCCATCTCCGGTTCGGACTTCGTCGAGATGTTCGTCGGTGTGGGCGCCTCGCGCGTGCGCGACCTGTTCGAGCAGGCCAAGGCCAACGCCCCCGCCATCATCTTCATCGACGAGATCGACGCCGTCGGCCGCCACCGCGGCGCCGGCATGGGCGGCGGCCACGACGAGCGCGAGCAGACCCTCAACCAGATGCTGGTCGAGATGGACGGCTTCGACGTCAAGGGCGGGGTCATCCTGATCGCGGCCACCAACCGCCCCGACATCCTCGACCCGGCCCTGCTGCGCCCCGGCCGCTTCGACCGGCAGATCGTCGTGGACCGCCCCGACATGGACGGCCGTCGCGACATCCTCAAGGTCCACTCCAAGGGCAAGCCGATGGCCGAGGACGTCGACTTCGACGTCATCGCCCGCCAGACCGCCGGCATGACCGGCGCCGACCTGGCCAACGTCATCAACGAGGGCGCCCTGCTGTCGGCCCGCGCCGACAGGGAGACCATCACCCACGCGGTGCTGGAGGAGGCCATCGAGCGGGTGATGGCCGGTCCCGAGCGCAAGAGCCGGGTCATGTCCGAGCACGAGAAGAAGATCATCGCCTACCACGAGGGCGGTCACGCCCTGGTGGGTCACGCGCTGCCCAACGCCGACCCGGTGCACAAGATCACGATCCTGCCCCGCGGGCGCGCCCTCGGCTACACCATGTCGGTGCCGACGGAGGACAAGTTCCTCACCTCGCGCTCGCAGATGATGGACCAGCTCGCCATGATGCTCGGCGGTCGCGCCGCCGAGGAACTGGTCTTCCACGAGCCCACCACCGGTGCCGGCAACGACATCGACAAGGCCACCAACCTGGCCCGCAACATGGTCACCGAGTACGGCATGAGCGAGCGCCTGGGTGCCCGCAAGTTCGGTTCGGGGAGCACCGAGCCCTTCCTGGGCCGGGAGATGTCGCACGCGCGCGAGTACTCCGAGGAGATCGCCTCCATCATCGACGAGGAGGTGCGCCGCCTCATCGAGTCCGCGCACGACGAGGCCTACGAGGTCCTGGTCGAGTACCGCGACGTCCTCGACGACCTGGTCGTGGCCCTGTTGGAGAAGGAGACGCTCACCAAGAGCCAGGTGCTGGAGATCTTCGCGCCGGTGCGCAAGCGCCCCACCCGCGGTTCCTACACCGGGTACGGCAAGCGCCAGCCCTCCGACCGGCCGCCGGTGCGCTCCAAGAAGGAGCTGGCCATGCTCAACGGTGCCGAGGTGCAGGGGCAGAGCACCGGGAACGGGCTGCCGCACGGATCGACCACCGCCATCGAGGGAGACGACGCGTGACCGACACGGCAGACCTGCCCCCCAGACCCGTGGACCGGGAGCGGATCGAACGCGCGGTGCGCGAGATCCTCATCGCCATCGGCGAGGACCCCGACCGCGACGGCCTGCTCAAGACGCCCGAACGCGTCGCCCGCGCCTACGAGGAGCAGTTCGCGGGCCTGGGGCAGAAGCCCGGGGACGTGCTCACGACGGTGTTCGAGGCCGGCCACCAGGAGATGGTCCTGGTCAAGGACATCGAGCTGTACTCCACGTGCGAACACCACCTGGTGCCGTTCTACGGCGTGGCGCACGTCGGGTACATCCCGGGTGCCGACGGCCGCATCACCGGTCTGAGCAAACTGGCCCGCCTGGTCGACGTGTACGCGCGCCGGCCCCAGGTCCAGGAGAGGCTCACCGGCCAGGTGGCCGACGCCATCATGGACCACCTCAACCCGCGCGGCGTCATCGTGGTCGTGGAGGCCGAACACCTCTGCATGACCATGCGTGGTGTGCGCAAACCCGGGGCCAAGACCGTCACCTCCGGGGTGCGCGGGATCTTCCGCGGCAGCGACCGCACCCGGTCCGAGGCGATGAGCCTCATCCTGGACCGTCGCTGACGCGACCGCGGTACATCGGAACACCCGGGGGAGGGGCCGAGGGCGTACGCCCCCGACCCCTCCCCTTACGAATAGGCTGATCCCCATGGGGCCGAAATACACACTTCCGGGCCTGCCCGATCGAGGGCGGTGCCTGGTCATGGGGGTCGTGAACGTCACCCCCGATTCCTTCTCCGACGGCGGAGCCTGGTTCGACCCCGAGCGGGCGGTCGAGCACGGCCTGCGGTTGGTCGATGAGGGAGCCGACATCATCGACGTGGGCGGGGAGTCCACCCGCCCGGGCGCCCAGCGCGTACCGGTCGAGGAGGAGCTCCGCCGAGTCGAACCGGTGGTGCGCGCTCTCTCCGCCCGCGGAGTCGCCGTCAGCGTGGACACCATGCGGGCCGAGGTCGCCGAGCGTGCGGTCGGGGCGGGCGCCGTGCTCGTCAACGACGTCAGCGGTGGGCTGGCCGACCCGGCCATGGCCCGGCTCGTGGCCGCTTCGGGTGTCTCCTATGTGTTGATGCACTGGCGTGGGCATAGTCATGACATGCAGAGCCGTGCCGTGTACACGGACGTCGTCCAGGAGGTCATCGATGAGCTCCACGATCGTATGGAGGCCATGATCAGTGCAGGCGTCGACCCGGGTCAGATCATCCTCGACCCGGGCCTCGGATTCTCCAAACGACCCGAACAGGCCCACAACTGGGCGCTTTTGCGACACCTGGACCGGTTCCACGGGTTGGGCCGGCCCGTCCTGGTGGCGGGATCGCGCAAACGTTTCCTGAGCCGACTGCTGGGCGACCCCAAGGGTGAGGACCGCCCCTTCCCCGACTGTGACGCCGCCACCGCCGCCCTCACCACCCTGGCGGCCGACCGGGGCGCTTGGGCCGTGCGCGTCCACGACGTGCGCGCCAGCGCCGACGCGGTCCGGGTGGCCGCCGCCTGGTCCGACGGGGGCGGGAGCCTCGCGGAGGGTCGCTTCGACGACGAGGTCGCCACGGGGCGGGGCCGCCGGTGAGGTCTCGCCAGGAGGTCATGGAGCGCGTGGCCGAGGCCAACGCGCAGTTCTACAGCGCCATCGAGAACGGCGACATCGATCTGATGCGCAGTGTGTGGGCGGAGGAGCACGAGGCCCCCGACCTGGTGTGCGTCAACCCCGGGTGGCCGCTGTTGCGCGGTCGCACGGAGATCATGCGGGCCTGGTCGCTCATCATGGCCAACGTCACCTACATCCAGTACGTGCTCACCGAGACCCACATCGGTGTCGGCGGTGACATCGCCATGGTGACGTGCGAGGAGAACGTGCTCACCGCCGAGGACGGCGACCCGGGGTTCGTCGCCGGTGGACAGGTCGTCACGACCAACCTGTTCGTCGACACGGCCCAGGGGTGGCGACTGTGGTCCCACCACGCCTCTCCGGTGCTCATGGGCGAGGACGACGACGAGGACGAGGGCGGGGAGTGATGACCGACCGCATCGTTCTGCGCGGGCTGCGGGCGCGCGGGTACCACGGGGTGTTCGACTTCGAGCGCCGAGAAGGGCAGGACTTCGTCGTCGACGCGGCCCTGTTCCTGGACCTGTCGCCCGCGGCGGCCTCCGACGACGTGGCGGACACCGTCCACTACGGGCTGTTGGCGGACCGGCTGGTCGCGATCGTCACCGGGGAGCCCGTGGACCTCATCGAGACCCTGGCCGAGCGGTTGGCCGCCGAGTGTCTGGCGGACCCCCTGGTGAAGGGGGTGGAGGTGACCGTGCACAAGCCGTCCGCGCCCATCGAGCACGAGTTCGCGGACGTGGCGGTGACCGTCGTGCGCGGCGCCGTGCCCGGGCACGTGGCGATCGGAGGTGCGCCGTGACGCGCGCGGTGCTGTCCCTGGGATCCAACCTCGGCGACCGGTGGGCGACCCTCCAGGGCGGCGTGGACGCCCTGCTGACCGGAGAGGGCGCGCCGGTCCCGGTCGCGCTGTCACCGGTGTACGAGACCGCTCCGGTGGGCGGCCCGGACCAGGGCGCCTACCTCAACGCGGTCGTGGTCGTGGAGACCGAGGGGACCCCGGAGGAGCTGCTGGAGCGCGCGCAGGCGGCGGAACGGGCCTTCGGCCGGGTCCGGGAGGTCCGGTGGGGGCCGCGCACCCTGGACGTGGACGTCATCGCGTTCGGGGACACGCGCTCCGACGACCCCCGGCTGACCCTGCCGCATCCGCGCGCCCACCTGCGGGCGTTCGTGCTGCGTCCGTGGCTGGACGTCGACCCCACGGCGCACCTGCCGGGACGGGGGGCGGTCGCCGACCTGCTGGCGGCCGTCATCGCCGACGAGCCGGAGGAAGAAGAGGAACCGCACCTGCGGGAGGATCTGCGGCTGGGCCCGCCCGGGGGGAGTCCATGACCGAGGAGGAGGAACGGCGGCTGCACCCCACCGGGTGGCGGACGCCGACACTGCTCGCGATCGCCGGCGCGCTCCTCGGGGCGCTCTTCACCACGGTGCTGCCCGGGCTGCCGCCGATGCCGTGGACGGCGATCCCGACCCTGCTGTTGCTCGCCCTCGCGGAGGGCTTCACCGCCGGGCGGACCCGTCGTCGGATCCGGCACGCGCCCGGCACGGAACCCATCCCGCCGCTCAGCGCGGCCCGTCTGGTCGCCCTGGCCAAGGCGAGCGTGCTGGCCGCCTCGCTGTTCGGCGGCTTCTTCGCGGGCGTCGCGGTGATGGTCGTGGAGAACCTGGGACTGCCGGTGCACCGCGAGGTGTTCCTGACGGCCCTGGGAACGGCGCTGGCCGCCGGCGTGTTGGTGGTGGCCGGGCTGTACCTGGAGTACGCCTGCCGGGTGCCCGATGACGAGGACCGCGACGACGACCGCCCCGAGGCGGTCTGACCGCTCCCGGACCGCCTTCGGACGGGGACCGGCGTCGGATGGTTGACTGGGCCCGTGGACACCAGCGAATCGACACCGTCGCCGACCCCGCCGACCCCGCCTCCTCCGTCGCGGGGGCGTCCGCTCGACGCGGCCTTCGCCGCGCCCGAGGGCCTGGAGTGGCATCGGGTGTCCCCGGCCCTGGCCTGGTACCGCAGGCTGATCGTCGGGGCCCTGTGCCTGTCCTCGGGACTGGCGGGCGTGCTGCTCCTGTTCCTGTGGGCGGATCGGCTCTGGGCCGCGGTCTGGGCCGTGGCGGCCCTCATCGCGTTCGTCGGCGGCTGGATCCTGGCCGGTCGGTTCCGACGCTCCTGGGGGTACGTCGAGGGACCGGCGGAGCTGTACCTGACCTACGGGGTGCTGATCCGGCAGTTGGTCGTCGTCCCCTACGGGCGCATGCAGGTGGTGGACACCACGGCCGACCTCCTCGAACAGGCGTTGGGCATCGCCACGGTGCGGGTGCGCACCGCCGCCAGTACGGCCGACACCCGCGTGGTCGGCCTGCCGTTGATGGAGGCCGTCGCCCTGCGCGACAGTCTGGCCGCCCGCAGCGAGACCTTCTCCACGGGGTTGTAGATGCGCGAACCCGATCGTCCCCGCCTCCCTCCGCCCGGACCCCCGCCCGGAGCGCCGCCCGCGCACGCGCCCGGGTCGGGCCCCGTGCCCCATCCGCCACCCGGACCGGCACGGGGTCCGTACCCGCCACCGACGGCCCCCGGCTACGGGCCGCCGGTGATGCTGCCCCCGACGATGTGGCAGCGGCAGCCGCCGATCCCGCGCCGCCCCGAGGAGGACGTCACCACCGGGGTGTTCCGGGCGCACTGGCTGATGGTGCCGTTCCGGGTCCTCGCGGCGACGCTCGCCTTCGTCGCCCTGGTCGGCCCGATCCTCACGTCCTTCGGTGTGGCGTGGGTCGTCATGCTGACCTTCGCCGTCGTGTTCGGCTCGCTGGCCTACGCCCTGCCCGCCTGGTGGTACGGCAGTTTCGGGCTTCGGGAGGACCATCTGGTGGTGCACAGCGGACTGTTGATGCGCGGCTCTCGGGAGATCCCGCTGAGCCGCCTCCAGGCCGTCGACGTGATCCGACCGTTGGTGGGGCAGGTGTTCGGGCTGGCCGAGCTGCGCATCGAGCTGGCGGGCGGCGACAACAGTGCGGTCCGGTTGACCTACCTGAGCCGCGACGTCGCCGAACGGATGCGCGTCGCGGTCCTGGCGCACGCCGCCGGGCTGTCCGGGCGGGCCCCGGAGGCCCCCGAGTGGCCCTTCTACCGATTGCCGTTCCTGCTCCTGCTGGGTGCGCTCACCTTCCGCGTCCCGGTGCTGCTGGCCTCCATCGCGCTGGCCGCGCTGGCCACCGCGGGGGTGATGTTCACCGAACCCGGGGTGCTGGGCGCGCTCGTGCCGCTCACGCTGGGCCTGCTCGGCTCCTTCTGGGGGCCGCTGGCCCGGTACACCGATTACTACGCCTCGATCTCCTCGGACGGGCTGCGGCTGCGCTACGGGATGTTCCAGCGGCGGATGCAGACCGTCCCTCCGGGCCGGGTGCAGGCGGTACGGGTGGTGGAGCCGCTGCTGTGGCGAGCGCTGGGCGTGGCCAGGGTGGAGGCGACCGTGGCCGGTTACGCGGGTGCCCGCCAGGGCGCTTCGGCGACGCTGCTGCCGGTCGCGCCGCGGCGCCGTGCCTACGCCCTGGTCAACGAGTTGTTCCCGGAGAGCGAGGTGGCGTACGTGCCGCTGGTGCCGGGTCGGGAGGGCTCGCGTTCGCTGGTGGGTGTGGACGAGCACCTCTTCGTCACGGTCTCGGGGCTGTTCTGCCGTTCGACGGAGGTCGTTCCGATGGAACGGGTGCAGGCCCTGCGGCTGACCGCCGGTCCGCTGGCCCGTTTCACCGGACGGGCGACGGTGGGCGTGGCGGTCCCGCCGGGGCCGGTCCGGGCCAGGGCGGAAGGCCGCGAGGTGGCCGAGGCGCGGCGCCTGGTGGACGAGATGATCGACCTCGGCAGGCGGGCGCGGGTGACCGCCGCGGGACCGGAGCGCTGGGCGACGCGGGCGACGATGAGCCGGCCCGACACCCCCGGGGAAGTCTGATGTGGTGTGCATCACATCGGGGGTCGAAATTGCTGCCACTAATGGCTCACATATCCGACATGGATGCTCACTAGGGGTTGTTTTTCCAGCTCAAGGCCGCAACACGCCCGCGTGTTCTGGCCCCTAACGGTGGTCGAGTATGGCTAAATGGTGACTGAACACGTTGAGTGTTCGTGCTTATACACATGGTCAACGTTATCGACCGATCGGCGCCCCCGCCGTTCGGTCCGACGGGAGAAAACACATGCTGAAGAAGGCTTTCGCCGCCAGTGCCATCGTCGCCGCCGCCGCGGGCGTTCTGTTCACCGGCGCTCCGGCCATGGCCAACAGCAACGTCTTCACCTCCGGCAACGGCAGCATCCTCGGTGGCAACCAGCTGGTCGCCGACCTGGATGTGCCGATCAACGTCTGCGGCAACGCCATCGCCATTCTGGGCGTGGCCGGCGCCAACTGCGTGGACTCCGGCGCCAGCGTCAAGAACTGGTAGTCGCCGCGATCCGACCCTGACGGTCGGGGGTGTTCCGGTCGGAGACGTCCCGACCGCGCCGACCGAGGGGTCGAGGGGACTTTCGCATCGGGCGCCGCTCCGTGACGACGGGGCGGCGCCCTTTCGCGTGCCCGGGGGCGGGCCCGGTGGGTCCGTCCCCGCCCGTGTCCCACCCCCCGCCCCGACCAGGGGCGGGGCGCCGGGTCGGCGGCGGGGGAGGACTATCGTGTGCTCAGGCGTCACGGGAGGACCGGACGCACTCATCACGAGGGGGCATCGGCATGGAGACCACGCAGGGGCGGCCGGCCCGGTTGCGGGTCGGCGTCATCGGACCCGGACGCGTCGGGTCCGTCCTGGGAGGCGCGCTCGGTCGCGCCGGTCACAAGGTCGTCGCCGCCTCGGCCGTCTCCGACGCCTCCAAGGAGCGCGTCGCCGACCGGCTCCCCACCGCACGCCTCCTCGAACCCGCCCGTGTGGTCGAGGCCGCCGACCTCGTGCTGCTCACGGTCCCCGACGACGCCCTCGCCGAACTCGCCGAAGGCCTCGCCGGAACCGGAGTCGACCTGCGCGGCAAACTCCTCGCCCACGCCAGCGGCGCCCACGGGTACGGCGTCCTGGCCCCCGCCACCGCCGCCGGGGCCCTACCGCTGGCCCTGCACCCCGCGATGACCTTCACCGGTCGAGACGAGGACATCGACCGACTGGCCAACTGCGCGTTCGGGGTCACCGCCCCCGACGCGCTGCGACCCATCGCCGAGGCCCTGGTCGTCGAGATGGGCGCCGAACCCGTCTGGATCGCCGAGGACAAGCGCACGCTCTACCACGTGGCCCTGGCCGGCGGCGCCAACCACCTCGTCACCCTCGTCGCCGACAGCGCGGCCCTGCTCTCCGCCGCCGGGGTCCCCGAACCCGGACGGATGCTCGCCCCCCTCCTGAGCGCCTCCCTGGACAACGCCCTGCGCCTCGGCATCCACGGGCTCAGCGGACCCGTCCTGCGCGGCGACGCCGGCACCGTCTCCGGACACATCGAACAACTGCGCGCGCACGCCCCCGAGAGCGTCACCGCCTACGTCGAACTGGCCCGGCTCACCGCCGACCTGGCCCTCAACGCCGGGATGCTCAAGCCCGAGGACGCCGAACGGCTCCTCGACGTCCTGCGCCGCTGAACACCGCCCGCGGCCCATCGCCCGGCGATCCACCACCGACACGTCACGGACATTCCAGGGAACCTCCATGAGCGCACCCACCGCCCACACCGCGCCCGTCGTCGCGCGCACGCCCGACGAACTGCGCCGCGCGCTCGCCGACGCCGGTCGCGTCGCCCTCGTCCCCACGATGGGCGCCCTTCACGAGGGCCACCGCAGCCTCATGCGGATCGCTCGGGAGGCGGCCGACACCGTGGTGGTCAGCGTCTTCGTCAATCCCCTCCAGTTCGGTCCGAACGAGGACTTCGACCGCTACCCGCGCGACCTGCCCGCCGACACCGCCGTCTGTGCGGCCGAGGGCGTCGACGTCGTCTTCGCCCCCGAGACCGAGACCATGTACCCGACCGGCCGTCCCGTGGTCACCATCGACGCCGGCCTCATGGGCGAACGCCTGGAGGGCTCCTCCCGCCCCGGACACTTCACCGGCGTCCTCACCGTGGTCGGCAAGCTCTTCCACCTGGTCCGCCCCGACCTGGCGGTCTTCGGGGAGAAGGACGCCCAGCAGATCGCGCTCATCCGCCGCATGGTCGCCGACCTCGACCTCCCCGTGGAGATCGTGGGAGCGCCCATCCTGCGCGACGCCGACGGCCTCGCCTCCTCCAGCCGCAACGTCTACCTCTCCACCGGGGAACGCGCCGCCGCCCTGTCCCTCTCCCGGTCCCTCGCGGCGGCCCGCGCCGCGGCAGCCGGAGGACCCGCCGCCGCCCGCGGCGCCGCGACCGCCGTGCTGGAGGAGGCGGCCGAGGGGGCCCCGCCGGTCGACCTCGACTACCTCGCCCTCATCGACCCGGCCACCTTCGCGGAGATCGCGGACGATCACCGCGGCGGCGCGATCCTCGCGCTCGCCGCCCGGGTCGGCACGACCCGCCTCATCGACAACACGTCGATCGTTTTCTGAGCCACTGCACCCTGTGGAAGAGATCCCCATGAGCACAGCCACCCCGACCCGGCTCGACGCGCCCGCGCCGAGCTGGGCCGTCACCGCCGACGTCGTCATCGTCGGCTCCGGCATCGCCGGCCTGAGCACCGCGCTCGGCCACCTGCGTCGCTCCGGGAACGGGCGGGTCGCGCTCGTGACCAAGGACCGGCTCTCCACGGGTTCCACCGCCTACGCCCAGGGCGGTATCGCCGCCGCCATGGCCCCCGGGGACGACCCCGTCGCCCACATGGTCGACACCCACCTGGCGGGCGCCGGACTCTGCGACCCGTACGCGGTCCACGTCCTGGCCACCGAGGGGCCCGAGGCCCTGCGCCGGCTCATCGCGCTGGGCGCGGAGTTCGACCGCGACGCCTCCGGCGGACTGGCCCTGACCCGGGAGGGCGGCCATCGCGCCGATCGGGTCGCCCACGCCGGCGGCGACGCCACCGGCGCGGAGATCCAGCGCGCCCTCGTCACCGCGGTCCTGGCCGATGAGCGCATCGAGATCATCGAGCACGCCGTCGCCCTCGACGCGCTGCACGATCCCGCCACCGGGGCGGTCTGCGGCATCACGCTGCACGTCATGGGCGAGGGCACCCGCGACGGTGTCGGCGCCGTCCTGGCCCCGGCCGTGGTCCTGGCCACCGGCGGACTGGGCCAGATCTTCGCGGCCACCACCAACCCGCCGGTCTCCACCGGGGACGGGCTGGCCCTGGCGGCCCGGGCCGGCGCCCGTCTGCGCGACCTGGAGTTCATCCAGTTCCACCCCACGGTGCTCTGGCTCGGTCCCGACGCGCGCGGTCGTCAGCCACTGGTGTCGGAGGCGCTGCGCGGTGAGGGCGCCTACCTGGTGGACGCCGCCGGAAACCGGATCATGGCCGGTGTCCACGAACTCGCCGACCTGGCCCCCCGCGACGTGGTCGCGCGGACCATCGCCCGCGTCATGGCCGAGCAGGGCGTCGACCACGTGTACCTGGAGGCCCGTCACTTCGGTCGGAAGACCTGGGAGACGCGCTTTCCGACCATCCTCGCCTCCTGCCGCGAACACGGCATCGACCCGCTCAACGAACCGATCCCCGTCGCCCCCGCCGCCCACTACGCCTCGGGCGGGGTGGAGGTCGACATCGAGGGTCGCACCGGGGTCCCCGGTCTGTGGGCCGTCGGCGAGGTCGCCCGCACCGGCGTGCACGGTGCCAACCGGCTGGCCTCCAACTCGCTGCTCGAAGGTCTGGTGTTCGCCGACCGGATCGCCGCCCGGCTGGCGGCCGAGGCCCGACCGCTGCCCGCCGAGGGCGTGCCCGCCCCGGCGGTGACCGCGCTGCCCGACCCGTCCGTCGTCCCCCGGGTGCGCACCCTGATGTCCCGCCACGCGGGCGTGCTGCGCACCGGAGAGGGCCTGCGGACCCTGGTCGCCGAACTCGACGCCCTCGGCGACGCCGAGGGCGGCCCGGCCCCCGACACGGCCTCCTGGGAGGCCGCCGACCTGCTCACGGTGGCCCGTCTCGTGGCCGCCGCCGCGGCGCACCGCACCGAGAGCCGCGGCGCCCATCAACGCGCCGACCACGCCGAGCCCCGTCCCGAGTGGCGGATCCGCCCGGTGATCGTCCGACTGGAAGGGGACACCCCCGTGGCGACCGATGAGAACCGGACCCCCTCCCTGCCACCCGCCCTGACCGCCGAACTCGACGCGATCGCCTTCCCCCTCGCCGAAGGCGGCCCGAGGTCCGATACCCGCGCCGAGTTCACCCTGCCCTGGACGGCGCCGCACGAGGGCCACGTCGACCTGGTCCGCCGTGCGCTGGCCGAGGACCTCACCGGTGGGGCGGGCCTCGACGTCACCACCGTCGCCACCATCCCCGCCGATCAGGTGCGCACCGCCCATGTCGTGGCCCGGGCCGACGGCACCGTCAGCGGACTGCCCCTGGCCGAACTCGTGTTCTGGCTGGTCTGTGACGGCGCCCTGGACGTCTCCAGGTCGGCGGTCGACGGGGACGCCGTCAAACGCGGCGACGTCCTCATGACCGTCACCGCCCGTACCCGTGATCTGCTCACCGCCGAGCGCACCGCCCTCAACCTGCTCACCCACCTGTCCGGAATCGCCACCGCGACCCGGGCGTGGGTGGACGCCGTCGCCGGCACCGGCGCCCGTATCCGTGACAGCCGCAAGACGCACGCGGGTCTGCGCGCCCTGGAGAAGTACGCCGTGCGCTGCGGTGGCGGGGTCAACCACCGCTACTGCCTGGGCGACGCCGGGCTCATCAAGGACAACCACGTGGTCGCCGCCGGGGGCGTCGGCGCCGCCGTCCGCGCCGTCCGGGAGCGTTTCCCCGACGTCCCCCTGGAGGTGGAGGTCGACCGTATCGACCAGATCGAGGAGGCGTTGGCGGCCGGAGCCGAGGAGATCCTGCTCGACAACTTCACCGTCGACGAGCTGGCCGAGGCCGTCGCCCTCGTCGCCGGGCGCGCCCGTCTGGAGTCCTCGGGCGGCCTGACCCTGCAGGTGGCCGCCGCCGTGGCCCGCACCGGGGTCGACCTCCTGGCGGTCGGAGCCCTCACCCACTCCAGCCCCGCTCTGGACATCGCGCTCGATCTGGTGTGACCGGATACACCTTCGGACTTTCCGCGAAGGGCGGGATTGGGGGAGGATTCCCTGAGAACACACACTTCGACCAGGATGAGGCTCCATGCTGCTGGCGATCGACGTCGGTAATTCCGAGACGGTCTTCGGTCTCTTCGAGGGCGAGGACCTCTTGGAGCACTGGAGGGTGGGGACCGATCCCCGGCGTACCGCCGACGAATGGTCGGTGGTGCTGCGCGGGCTCCTGGAGAGCGGCGTCCACGGCGGCGTCGACGACGTCGACGGACTGGCCCTGTGCTGCTCGGTCCCCTCGGTCCAACACGAGATGCGCGACATGTTCCGCCGCCACTTCGACGGCGTCGCGGCCGTGATCGTCGAACCCGGTGTCAAGACGGGCGTGCCGATCCGGATGGACAACCCCAAGGAGGTCGGCAGCGACCGCATCATCAACGCGCTGGCCGCCGATCACCTCTACGGCGGGCCGGCCGTGGTGGTGGACTTCGGGACCGCGACGACGTTCGACGCGGTCAGCGTCAAGGGGGAGTACGTGGGCGGCGCGATCGCCCCGGGGATCGACATCTCCGTGGACGCGCTGTCCCGGCGCGGCGCCCAGTTGCACATGGTCGAGATCGTCCGGCCCCGGGCGGCGATCGCCAAGAACACCACGGAGGCGCTGCGCTCGGGGATCGTGTTCGGGTTCGCCGGTCAGGTGGACGGGATCGTCGACCGCATGGTCGCCGAACTCACCGACAACCCCGACGACGTGACGGTGGTGGCCACCGGAGGCCTGGCCTCGACGGTGGTGGGGGAGTGCGAGACCATCGACGTCCATCAACCGTGGCTGACCCTCATCGGGTTGCGCCTGGTGTTCGAGCGCAACACCGGTTGAGTCGTCCCGGGGAGGGCCGCGGCCCTCCCCGAGGTCTTCTCCGCACCGCCGAGGGGTCCGGCGGTGAACGCCTCCGGTGGTGACGCGCGGAGAACGTCACCACCGGAGCGGGGTCACGCGGGCGTCGTGCCCGTCGTCGTCCCCGTGGCCGCTCGTGGTCCCTGTACGGGCCGGGTCGCCCAGGCCTCCCGCGCCGGTAGGATCGCGTGTGTGAATCACACGCACGACGACACCTACGACGACCTGCCCGAACAGATGAGAGTTCGGCGCCAGAAACTGGACCGCCTGCGCGAGGAGGGCATCGACCCCTTCCCCGTGCTCTTCGCGCGGTCCACGTCGATCGGCGCCGTGCGTGACAAACACGCCGATCTCCCGCCGGACACCGGCACCGGGGTGGAGGTCTCCATCGCCGGCCGGGTGATGCTGTACCGCACCGGTGGCAAGCTGTGCTTCGCCACCCTGCGCGACGAGACCGGCGACATCCAGATCATGCTCTCCCTCGACCGGGTCGGCCAGGACCGCCTGGACGCCTGGAAGACCGACATCGACCTGGGCGACCACGTGGGCGTCGAGGGCGAGGTCATCACCTCCCGCCGGGGCGAGCTCTCGATCATGGTGAACTCCTGGACGCTCACCGCCAAGTGCCTGCGTCCGCTCCCGGAGAAGCACAAGGGCCTCACCGACCCCGAGGCCCGGGTCCGCCAACGCTACGTCGACCTCATCGTCAACCCCGAGTCCCGTGAGATGGTGCGCCGACGGTCGGCCGCCATCCGCGCGATCCGGGACGGTCTCACCGCACGCGACTACATCGAGGTCGAGACCCCGATGCTGATGCGGGTGCACGGCGGCGCCACGGCGCGACCGTTCACCACCCACATCAACGCCTACGACATGGACCTGTACCTGCGGATCGCCCCGGAGCTGTCGCTGAAGCGGCTGGTCGTCGGTGGTCTGGAGCGGGTCTTCGAGGTCAACCGGAACTTCCGGAACGAGGGCGCGGACTCCACGCACAACCCCGAGTTCACGATGCTGGAGTTCTACCAGGCGTACGCCGACTACAACGTCATGGCGGACGTCACCCGCGAGCTCATCCAGGAGGCGGCCCGCGCCGCGTTCGGGACCACCGTGATCGAGCGCGACGGCCAGACCTACGACCTGGCCGGGGAGTGGCCGCAGGTCACCCTGTACGGGGCCGTGTCCGAGGCGCTCGGCGCCGAGGTCGACCCGCGCACCCCGATCGAGGAGGTCCGCCGCCTGGCCGAGGCCGTGGGCGTCGAGTACGACCCGGCCTGGGGGCAGGGCAAGCTCATCGAGCACCTCTTCGAGGAGCTGGTGGAGCACACGCTGATCCAGCCGACCTTCGTACGGGACTTCCCGGTGGAGACGAGCCCGCTCACCCGCCGGCACCGCGAGGACCCGTTGCTCACCGAGAAGTGGGACCTCATCGGCTTCGGCATGGAGATGGGTACGGGGTACTCCGAGCTGGTCGACCCGGTGGAGCAGCGCCGGCGCCTCACCGAGCAGTCGCTCATGGCCGCCGACGGCGACCCGGAGGCGATGCAGCTCGACGAGGACTTCCTGCGGGCCCTGGAGTACGGCATGCCGCCGACCGGCGGCGTGGGCGTCGGCATCGATCGCCTGTTGATGGCGTTCACGGGCAAGAACATTCGGGAAACTGTCCTTTTCCCGATCGTGAAGCCCGCGGGGGACGACGCCTGACCACGTCATGACGGCCATGACCCCCCATTTGCCGGGACCTTATCCCGGAGGGGTGGATGTCCGAAAGTGGGGATGAGGGTGCCGCGCGCTTCGTGCGGCGTCTCATCCCCCTTCGCGTTCCCGGCCCAGGTGGGAAGTGCGATGGTGGTGACCGGAGGCCGGGGGGCGCCGTGACGACCGGTGCGCCCCTGGGGCCTCGGCGAAGTTTTTCCCTGTGGGGCCGCCGCCTGCGGCATTGTCGGGGTGGTCATCGTTTGCGCAGGTCAGTATCGAGATGGATTTTCCCCTATCGTGAATCTGTGGCTGATGGTCTCCGTGTGGTCACACATGGTGATTTATCTGGCCTTGACGGTATCTTCTCCTCCGCCTAGCGTGCTGAGAGCGGGCAGAGCCCCGTGAGTTCGCCGAAGTGGATCGAGTAAAGCGGAGGAGCGCGAGGGAAAGCGGAGCCCGAAAGGGCACCGATCGCGCACACGCAGGACCCACCGGTGCGGTCTGTCCGTCCCAGACCGCAACGCATCAGGGATCGTGCGACCCGTGCCCGAACATCTCCACCCCTGTGCCAGAGGGGTGATCCGAGGGGTTCGCGCCACGGGGCCGTGCGTCACCGGGACGATCACGCAAGACGATCGAGGAACCCGGCCCGACGCACTCGCATCTCATCAGGTGACGAGTTGATGTTCCGCACTCATATCGATGAGGGAGGACGGAGTGGAACAGGCCACACTCGTACGACGCACCATTGAGGATCAGAGCGCCCTGCCGACCCGGGAGCACCGTGAGAACGCGGTCCCGTTGCAGAGCCGCCCGCGCGAGGCCGCTGTCGGCCCCTACGCGCCGGTCGAACTGAGCCACGAGGAGATCGAGCTCCTCGCCGAGATCGCGACCGGTGTCACCACCGAGGTCGCGGCCCGGCACCTGGAGCTGAGCGCCCGCACGCTGCGTCGTCGCATCCGAAACATCTGCGACGTGCTCGGGGTCAACACGCCCATCGAAGCGGTCGTCTGGGCCGCCAGGCGGCAGCTGATCTGACGATCCGAACAGAATGAACCACCCCTCTCCCGGCCTCCGGTCGGGAGACCGACCACGGGCATGTCGGCCCGGCGCACATGGGACCCGCGTTCACCGGACAAGAGCGAGCCGGTGGGCCTCGGCGGGTCCCATGGGCATAGTCTGGTCCGGCTATGCCCGTTCGTCATGTACAGGTGCGGCGTGCCCGCACCGGCGATGTCTCCCACATCCGCCGCCTCGTCGACACCTACACCGCCGATCGGCGCGTGCTCTCCAAGAGCACGGTCAACCTCTACGAGGACGTCCAGGAGTTCTGGGTGGCCGAGGCGGAGATGGCCCACGACGATCCGGGCGCTCCGGAGACCGTCCGTCCCGAGACCGGCGAAGGACGCACCGAGCATCGCGTGGTGGGCTGCGGGGCCCTGCACGTCCTCTGGGAGGACCTGGCGGAGGTCCGCACCGTCGCGGTGGACCCCTCCCTCCGCGGTTTCGGTATCGGCCATCGGATCGTCGACGCCCTTCTGGACACCGCGCGCGGTCTGGGTGTGCGCCGTGTGTTCTGTCTGACATTCGAGACCGTTTTCTTCGCCCGCCACGGCTTCGCCCCGATCCAGGGGACACCGGTCTCGGCCCGGGTGTACGAGGAACTCCTGCGCTCCTATGACGAGGGCGTCGCCGAATTCCTCGACCTCGAACGCGTCAAACCCAACACGCTCGGGAACACGCGGATGCTCGTACACCTCCGCGATGGAGTCGAGAACACCGACGGCTAAAGGTTTTCACACTCTCTTGGGACCGCGTTCCCGCAATGTGATCCGCAAACGGACCGTGCGGCCGATCCCCTTGCCGGCCCTGGTGTCGACGATTGGGCACACCGGGTGGTATGGAAGTGGAAGAGGGAAGGTAATGTGTACCTGCGCCCGGTACCGACCGGACCCGCCGGAAGGAGTTCGGCGACGAGTTCGGTGGAGCACGGTGACGAAGGGTCGTGATTTCACCCGATCCGGTGACCGATGCGGTTCCTTCGTCACAGGACGCCGAAGCCCGGTCCGCATTGGCGCCGTCCGGTTTGCGGCCACGGCCCAGGTACCGTCTCGGTCAAAGCAGGGGATACGGTGTCTATGATGTCCGGTATGCGTTTGCCCGCCCCCTCGGGCGCCATCCCCCCGGGAGTGTCCCGACACTGAGTCGGGTATTTGCTGCAATAAGTAACAACCAGGAAGGGTGGCCTGCTTCGATGGGTGATTTTTTGTCCTCGGTGCTCCCCTCCGGTCTGCTCGACGTATTGTCGGCGCTCATCCCTCCGGTGGTCGTCGCCTTCGTGTTCTGCTACTTCATCATCAAGCTGCTGCGCCGTGAGATGGCGCCGCGCAGGATGGACGGAAGCCTGGTCGGCAAGGGTGCGCCCCATGCCTCCGGTGCCGCGGACGAGAGCACTCCGGTGACCCGGGAGACCGACGCCGTGAACGAGACGCCGATTGTCCGGAGCACGGAAGGCACCGAATCCGACGATCGTTGATACGGTGCTTGATCGATCGTATCCGGGGACCGGCTTCGACAAGCCGGTTCTTCGTGTGGGCACCCCACCGTCGAGCGGCCCGACCGCTCCGGTTCCCGCCGTCGATCCGAGGTCTCGACAGGTGATTTCCGGCACGTCGCCAATTGTGTTCCGCCTGGGCGCGAGATAGCTTTATATTCAGGTGTGAAGACACCGCTCTTCTGAAAGGTTTGATTCCATGGCACAGAAGGTCCAGGTTTTCCTGGTCGACGACCTCGACGGTGGCGAGGCCGAGGAGACGGTCACGTTCGGTCTGGACGGCTCCGTGTACGAAATCGACCTCAGTGCGAGTAATGCCGCCAAGCTTCGCGAGGCTCTTACTCCGTTCGTCGAGGCGGCCCGCAAGGCTTCGCCGAAGGCGGGTCGTGGCACCGGTCGTCGTACCGCGAGCCGGAATGCTCCCAGCCGTGAGCGCAGCGCCGAGATTCGCGCTTGGGCGAAGGCCGCCGGCAAGCCGGTCAATGAGCGCGGGCGTATCCCCGCGGCCATCGTCGCCGAATATGAGGCGATCAAGGGATAGTTCGCCTCGACCCCCGGTACGCCGAAATGTTGTCAGGTCTTGATCGAATTTCGACCGACGGCCTCCGGGGGCGGACCGATGTCATCGATCCCGTGCCGCACCGCGGCATCGCCGTGATGGGTTCCTCCCCGCCGCGACGGGGAATCGGGCGGAGGGACCGATGGACGGTCACGGGGTCGTGCGCCCCGTTCGGTTCGGACACGGGAACCGTGCCGGGCATCGGTGAGGACGCGTACCGCCCGCCGCTCGCGGGGGCGAGCCGGAATGATGTGCCGAACGCGATGGGTCCGGATCACCCACCGGACCGTCACGGTGGATCCCGAAGGTCCTCCAGAGGCCTCCGGCCATGGGATCACCGAGCGCTTTCCCGCCATTTCGCTTCCGGCTGAACAACGCGGAGGCTGTTCGCTGAGAGCCGATTATCCGGCCTGTACGAGCAACGACCCGGTCACTCCCGGCATGAAGGAGTGGCCGGGTCGTTCGCCTTCGGCGTACAGGGAAATCTGACGCCGCAATCGGTAGTTGGATGTTGGGTGAACGCCCTATCGTCGGGGAAAGTCTCTGGCACGGACGGCTCCGGCCGAACCGTGCGGAGATGTCCGTCCGCTCGGCAGCCGGTCGAACGGTTCGGACGGGTGCGACAGTGCTCCCCGGGGCGGTTATCCCTGTGGGGCCTATATGCGGAAGAGTCGGGTCGGTGGGAACCGGCCTTGCCTGACCGCTCTGTAGAGGAGCGACGAGACATGTTCGAGAGGTTTACCGACCGCGCGAGGCGAGTGGTTGTTCTGGCCCAGGAAGAGGCCAGGATGCTCAACCACAACTACATCGGTACGGAGCACATCCTGCTCGGCCTCATCCACGAGGGTGAGGGCGTCGCCGCCAAGGCTCTGGAAAGTCTCGGTATCAGCCTCGAAGCGGTTCGGCAGCAGGTCGAGGAGATCATCGGTCAGGGCCAGCAGGCGCCGTCGGGGCACATCCCCTTCACGCCGCGGGCCAAGAAGGTGCTGGAGCTGTCCCTGCGGGAGGCGCTCCAGCTCGGCCACAACTACATCGGGACCGAGCACATCCTGCTCGGCCTCATCCGCGAGGGCGAGGGCGTCGCCGCCCAGGTCCTCGTCAAGCTGGGCGCCGACCTCAACCGGGTCCGCCAGCAGGTCATCCAGCTGCTCCACGGCTACCAGGGCAAGGAGCCGCAGGCGACCACGGGCTCCTCGGAGTCCACTCCGTCCACCTCCCTGGTGCTGGACCAGTTCGGTCGCAACCTGACCCAGGCCGCGCGCGAGAGCAAGCTCGACCCGGTCATCGGTCGGGACAAGGAGATCGAGCGGGTCATGCAGGTCCTGTCCCGCAGGACCAAGAACAACCCGGTCCTCATCGGTGAGCCCGGTGTCGGTAAGACCGCCGTGGTCGAGGGCCTGGCCCAGAAGATCGTCAAGGGTGAGATCCCCGAGACGCTCAAGGACAAGCAGCTCTACACGCTCGACCTGGGCGCGCTGGTCGCGGGCAGCCGCTACCGCGGTGACTTCGAGGAACGCCTGAAGAAGGTCCTCAAGGAGATCCGCACCCGCGGCGACATCATCCTGTTCATCGACGAGCTGCACACGCTGGTCGGCGCGGGCGCGGCCGAGGGCGCGATAGACGCCGCCTCGATCCTCAAGCCCATGCTGGCCCGGGGCGAACTCCAGACCATCGGCGCGACCACCCTCGACGAGTACCGCAAGTACCTGGAGAAGGACGCCGCGCTGGAGCGCCGATTCCAGCCCATCCAGGTGGACGAGCCGACCATCACGCACGCCATCGAGATCCTCAAGGGTCTGCGCGACCGGTACGAGGCCCACCACCGGGTCTCCATCACCGACAGCGCCCTGGTGGCGGCGGCCAACCTCGCCGACCGCTACATCAGCGACCGGTTCCTGCCGGACAAGGCGATCGACCTCATCGACGAGGCCGGCTCGCGCATGCGCATCCGTCGCATGACCGCGCCGCCGGACCTGCGCGAGTTCGACGAGAAGATCGCCGGTGTCCGTCGGGACAAGGAGTCCGCGATCGACGCGCAGGACTTCGAGAAGGCCGCCTCGTTGCGCGACGACGAGAAGCAGCTGCTCACGAAGAAGGCGCAGCGGGAGAAGGAGTGGAAGGCCGGCGACATGGACGTCGTGGCCGAGGTGGACGAGGAGCTCATCGCCGAGGTCCTGGCCGCCTCCACCGGCATCCCGGTCTTCAAGCTCACCGAGGAGGAGAGCTCTCGGCTGCTGCGCATGGAGGACGAGCTGCACCGTCGGGTCATCGGCCAGGAGGACGCCATCAAGGCGCTCTCCCAGGCGATCCGGCGTACGCGCGCGGGTCTGAAGGACCCCAAGCGTCCCGGTGGTTCGTTCATCTTCGCCGGCCCGTCCGGTGTCGGTAAGACCGAGCTGTCCAAGACCCTGGCCGAGTTCCTGTTCGGGGACGAGGACGCGCTGATCCAGCTGGACATGTCCGAGTTCATGGAGAAGCACACGGTCTCGCGGCTGTTCGGTTCCCCGCCCGGGTACGTCGGCTACGAGGAGGGCGGCCAGCTCACCGAGAAGGTGCGCCGCAAGCCGTTCTCCGTGGTCCTGTTCGACGAGATCGAGAAGGCCCACAACGACATCTTCAACTCGCTCCTCCAGGTGCTGGAGGAGGGACGTCTCACCGACGCCCAGGGTCGCAACGTCGACTTCAAGAACACGGTCATCATCATGACGACCAACCTGGGCACCCGGGACATCTCCAAGGGCGTGGCCATGGGCTTCGCCAAGGAGGACGACGCCCAGACCAACTACGAGCGGATGAAGGCCAAGGTCGGCGAGGAGCTGAAGCAGAACTTCCGGCCGGAGTTCCTCAACCGTGTGGACGACATCATCGTCTTCCACCAGCTGACCGAGGGCGAGATCTTCCAGATCGTGGATCTGATGATCGCCGGCCTCGACAACCGGCTCAAGGAGCGGGACATGGGCATCGAGCTCCGTCCCAAGGCCAAGAAGCTGCTGTCGGAGCGGGGCTTCGACCCGGTCCTGGGCGCCCGGCCGCTGCGCCGGACGATCCAGCGGGAGATCGAGGACCAGCTCTCGGAGAAGATCCTGTTCGGCGACCTCAAGTCCGGACAGATCGTCGTGATCGACACCGACGGCGAAGGCACCGACGCCAAGCTCACCTTCAAGGGTGTGCCGAAGCCGGCGGCGGTCCCGGACACCCCGGAGGTCGAGGAGTCGGCCGCCGGTAAGACCGAGTAGCCGCACCCGTACGGCACGGGGGCGTCCCTTCGGGGGCGCCCTCTTCGTCGTTCCCACCCCCTCCCCGAAAGAAGCGGAGCGGTTAGGGTGCGAGTGTGAATCAGCCCTTTGATCCCCGGAACCAGGGGCCGCAGCCCCCCGCCCACGGCCACCTCGGACCGGCCGGGCCACCGCAGGGACCGCCACCGCCCGGTGGGTACGGTCCGCCACCGCCGGGCGGGTACGGTCCGCCACCGCCGGGCGGGTACGGTCCGCCGCCGCCCGGTGGGTACGGCCCGCAGCCCGGAGGACACGGACCGCCCTGGCCCCCGCCGAAGAAGTCGCCCGTCGGCCTGATCATCGGCGTGGTCGCCGGTGCCCTGGTGCTCCTGCTGCTCGTCGCCGGCGGCGCGGTGTGGTACCTCTCGTCCTCCGGCGCGGGCGACTCCGCCGACGGCACGGCCGCGGGGGAGGAGATCCTCACCTTCGAGGGTCTGGAGCCCGATCACGTGGAGCCGGGAGAGGTCGTCGACTACGACATGTTCCCCCCGGCGGGCGGTCCGCACTATCCGACCTGGCAGAACTGCGGTGTCTACACCGAACCGCTGCGCGCGGAGTTCGCCGTGCACTCGCTGGAGCACGGGGCGGTGTGGATCACCTACGACCCGTCGCTGTCGCCTGACGAGGTCGCGATCCTGAAGGACCTGTACACCCCCGGCGACTACCTGGTGATCAGCCCCATGGAGGGCCTTCCCTCCCGGGTCGTGGCCTCGGCGTGGGGCTCGCAGATCCACCTGGACGATCCCGCCTCCCCGGCCCTGACCGAGTATCTGCGCGGATACGTCCAAGGGCCGAACACCCCCGAGCCCGGCGCCCCGTGCAGCGGGGGGATCTCCGAGACCGAGGCCGAGGTGGAGGCGATCCTGGAGGAGGAGGGGACCACCACCACCTGAACCCGTTCAGGACGGCAGCGCGTAGCGGCCGTCCTCCAGCGGGTCCACCAGGCCGTCGACGACCAGTGCGTCCAGGGCGCGCTCACGTTGCACGTGGTCGTCCCACACGACGTCCAGCGCGTTCTTGGGCACCGGGTCCGCCGAGGCGCGCAGCACGGCCAGCAGCAGCCCGCGGACCTGGCGGTCGGTGCCCGCGTAGGTCTGTCCGCGCCGGGGCGGTCCGCTGTGCGCGGGCCGCCCCGCCGCCGTCCAGGCGCACTGGTTCGCGATGGGGCAGTCGACGCACGCGGGGGAGCGGGCGGTGCACACGAGCGCGCCGAGTTCCATGACGGCCACGCCCCAGCGGGCGGCGACCGACGCCTCGGGCGGCAGCAGGGACTCGGCGAGGGCCGTCTCGGCCTTCGTCTGGGTTTTCGGCGGGTACTCGATGCCGGTTTCGGCTCTGGCCAGGACCCGGCGCACATTGGTGTCCAGAATGGCGTGGCGTTGCCCGAAAGCGAAGCTCGCGACGGCAGCGGCCGTGTACACGCCGACGCCGGGAAGGGACAACAGGGTCGCGTGATCGTCGGGGACGACGCCGTCGTGCTCCTCGGTGATGACCGTCGCGCAGGCGTGCAGGCGCAGTGCCCGGCGCGGGTAACCGAGTCGATCCCACATCCTGACGGCCTCGCCCGGTGCGTCTTTCGCCAGGTCGGCCGGGGTGGGCCAGCGTTCCGTCCAGGCCTTCCAGGCGGGCAGCACCCGCACGACGGGGGTCTGCTGGAGCATGATCTCGCTGACCAGGATCGACCACGGCGATGCGTCGGGCGCTCGCCAGGGGAGGTCGCGGGCGTTGGCCTCGTACCAGGCCAGAACGGCGGTGCTGTAAGGGTTATCGCTCATCTTTAAACCGGAGATCGGCGGGTTGAGTAGGTGGCGTGGCCGCAAAACCGCAATACTACGGGCCATGGCGTCAAGTACCGGACATCCCGTCAGCCGCGAGACCTACTGGAAGCGGCGCGCCTTCGTGCTGGCCGGGGCCATGTTGCTGCTCGCTCTGATCGCCTTCGCCTGTCGGCCGGGCGCGGACGAGGGCGAACCGACCCGGTCCGAAGCGGGCGTCGACAACGAGGCCTCCCCCAGTGTGGCACCGGAGGATCCCTCCGCGTCCCCGAGCGGGGAACCCGAGGAGGATCCCTCCGAGGCGGACGCCTCGCCCAGCGGGGATCCCGAGCCCTCCGACGACCCCTCGGACGCCGAGGGCGGCGGTGGAGGCGGCGGTGGAGGCTCCGGCGGCGGCGAGGCGGACGCGCCGAAGCGCCCCGAGGACGCCTGCCGCCCGCAGGACGTGGTGGTCACCTTCGACTTCGCCGAGAAGGACAAGGAGATCTACGGGTCGGGCGCGAAGCCGGCCTTCGAGGTCACCGTGGTCAACACCGGCGAGCAGACCTGCACCGTCGACGTGGGCGGCGAGTCGATGGAGGTGCGCATCCACTCCGGTGACGACCGCATCTACTCGTCCGCGGACTGCGCGGACGGCGAGACCCGCGAGGACCGCCAGTTGAGCCGGGGCGTGCCGCACGAGTTCACGGTCACCTGGGACCGGGTGCGCTCCTTCGCCGACTGCCGCGACGGCAAGCCGGACGCCAAGCCCGGCTGGTACCGCGCCAACCTGCACGGGGACTACGTGGGCTCGGTCTCCCAGCTGGTGTTCCAGCTCAAGGGCTGACCCGGACACCCGAAACTCGAACACGGACGGCACTCATTTGATTACTATGAGTGTCGTCCGTGTTCTTATGTCAGGGAGCCCTCGTGAAACGACTCGCCGTCCTCGGTCTCGCCCTCGTCGCCGCACTCGCCCCGGCGACGGCTTCGGCCGAGCGCCACTCCGTCCGTTACGTCCTGACCATCACCGACGGGTACACCGGCGACTACATCGGCGACCGCTCCGTGGTCACCCTGAACTGCGACCCGGCCGGCGGCACCCACCCCGAGGCCGAGGCGGCCTGCGCCGCCATCGCCGAGGCCGGGTCGATCAAGGAGATCACCCCCACCGAGGGCTTCTGCACGATGGAGTACCGTCCGGTCACCGTCACCGCCGGCGGCGCCGAGAACTTCGAGAGGACCTACGGCAACCGATGTGAGCTGAGCCTGGCCAAGGGAGTGGTCTTCGCCTTCTGAGGGGACCGGACGTCGACCTCAGCCGCGTCGGCGGGCGACCCGCATCAGGGCCTCGCTCAGTTCCTCCACCTCGTGCACGCGGATGCCCGGGATCGGGTCGCCGAAGTGCTTGGGAACGATCGCCTCGGTGAAGCCCAGGCGTTGGGCCTCCGCCACCCGGCGGCGGGCGCCCGCCACCGTGCGCACGTCGCCGGCCAGACCCACCTCGCCGACGACGATCAGCCCTCGGGGTAGGGCGACGTCGTTGTGGGAACCGCCCGCGGCCATCGCCAGGGCCAGGTCGATCGCCGGTTCGGTGAGGCGCACACCGCCCACCGTCGAGGCGTACACGTCCAGGTTGGCGAGCTTCATCCCGGTGCGCTTCTCCAACACCGCCAGGATCATGTTCACCCGCGAGGTGTCCAGACCCGAGGTGGCCCGACGGGGCGCGGGCAGGGGAGTGGGGGCCACCAGGGCCTGCACCTCGGCGATGATCGGTCGCCGCCCTTCCAGGGCCACGGTGATGCAGGTGCCCGGGACCGGATCGGTGCGCTCGGTGAGGAAGAGCCCGCTCGGGTCGGCCAGGCCCACGATGCCGCTCTCGGTCAGCTCGAAACAGCCGATCTCGTCGGTGGGGCCGTAGCGGTTCTTGACCGCCCGCAGCAGGCGCAGCTGGGAGTGGCGTTCGCCCTCGAAGTGCAGGACCACGTCCACCAGGTGCTCCAGCAGTCGGGGGCCCGCGATGGAACCGTCCTTGGTCACGTGACCGACCAGGACGGTGGCGATCCCGCGTTCCTTGGCGATCTGGATGAGCGCCCCGGTGACCTGCCGTACCTGGGTGACACCACCGGGGACGCCGCTCGTGTCGGGGGACATCATGGTCTGCACCGAGTCGACGATGATCAGACCCGGGCCCACCGCGTCCACGTGCGAGGCCACGGTGGCGATGGAGGTCTCCGCCGCGAGGTACAGCTTGTCCGACAGGGCCCCCAGGCGTTCGGCGCGCAGCCGCACCTGGCCGGCGGACTCCTCGCCGGTCACGTACAGGACGGGCCCGGCCTGGGCCCGTTTGGCGGCCACCTCCAGCAGCAGCGTGGACTTGCCGACCCCCGGCTCCCCGGCCAGCAGGACCACACCGCCCGGGACGGCGCCGCCGCCCAGCACCCGGTCCAGCTCGTCGATGCCGGTGGGCACGGCCTCCGCGCTCTCCACGCTGATCTCGGTGATCGGGCGGGCGCGGGAGGTCACCGCGGCGGGGGCGACCGCCATGGGCGCCGGGGCGCCGGCCTCCTCGACGGTCCCCCACGCCTGGCACTCCCCGCAGCGCCCCACCCACTTGAGGCTGGTCCAGCCGCACTCGGCGCACCGGAACATCGTCTTCGCTTTGGCCATGTCCGACACGCTAACGCCTCCGGGAGACGCTCCAGGTGGGAGCGGTGGAGCCTGGGGACGCCACAGGAAAGTTACCTACGGGTTAGGACACTTTCCGTGAAGGTCGTGTTACAGAATCCTTAGGGTCCGAACCTCCGCACCCCCCGCTCACCGAAGAGGAGACCCGCGTGCCCCGCACCGACACGCCGTCCATGTCCCCCGTTCCCCCGGTTCCCACGGAGAAGTCCGCGATGACGCGACGCTCCCGGAAGATCGCCCTGGCGGCGGTCGCCGCGCTGGGCCTGTCCCTGGTCGCCGTCCCCGCCGCCGCCGAGGAGGCGGCCGACTTCGGGCACTACGTCGCCCTCGGCGACTCCTTCACCTCCGGTCCGCTCATCCCGCCGTACGCGCCCGGCTCCGACCCCCGCTGCCTGCGCTCCTCGGCCAACTACGCCCAGCTCACCGCCGATCGCCTCGGGGTGGCCTCGTTCACCGACGCCAGCTGTTCGGGCGCGGTCACGGCCGACCTCCGCGAGTCCCAGCACCGTGGGGTGGCCCCGCAGTTCGACGCCCTCACCCCGGACACCGACCTGGTGACGGTGGGGATCGGCGGCAACGACTTCGGGTTCTCGGAGGTCTTCACCACCTGCGCCAAGCGCAGTCTGGAGAACCCGCTGGGCAACCCCTGCGAGCGCTACTACGGCGACGAACTGGAGCAGCGGGTCGAGGACCTGCGCGACGAGATCTCCGGGGTGTACGGGGAGATCGCCGAGCGCAGCCCCAACGCGACCGTGCTCGCGGTGGGCTACCTCCAGATCCTCCCCGAGAGCCGGGGGTGCTGGCCCCGCGAGCCGATCGCCCGCGGCGACGTGCCCTTCCTCGACGGGGTGCAGAACGCGCTCAACGCGATGATCGCGGAGGAGTCCACCGCCCGGGGCGCGACCTTCGTCGACGTCCTGGAGCGCGGTCACGACATCTGCTCGCCCGCCTCCCAGCGCTGGGTGGAGGGCCTGATCCCGGAGAACTCCGCCGCCCCCGTGCACCCCAACGCGGCGGGCATGGCCGCCACCGCCGATCGCGTCGCCGGCGCCCTCGGGCTGCCCGCCGAGGTCGCGTAGCACGAGCCGCCACGGTGCGTGACCGGAGTGATCGAGGTGATGGTCGGTTAATCCCTCCCTGGCCTGGTTTCGGCACCTTCTGTAAAGCATGCTTTACCTTTTTTGGATACCGATTAGACTACGGAGAGTGACTTCTTGTGGTGTCTGTGTGACGAATGAAGTGCGTCGAGGCGGACCGACCCGCGTCACGGTGACGTGGACGCCCCGGCGAACCGATTCGTCATGTGGAGGACCACCGTTATGCGACTACCGCGACAGCACGAGCGAACGCAGGCCTGTCGTCCCACGGGACCGGGGCGACAGGCCACGTCCTCCCGGCGCGCTCGGAGAGGAAGGCGCCGGCTCACCGTCGCCGCCCTCGCCGCCGCGCTGACGCTCGGCACCGCGTCGGTGCCCGCGCACGCCGCGCCACCCGCCGAGGCCGAACGCGTCCACCAGTTGTCCTCCTCCGCCGCGGAGAAGGCGATCGACGCCGCCGAGTCCCAGAAGGGGACCCCCTACTCCTGGGGAGGCAGCAGGCCCGGAGGCTTCGACTGCTCCGGTCTCGTCCAGTGGTCGTTCAAACAGGCCGGGGTGAGCCTGCCCCGCGTCGCGCACGACCAGGTCCGCTCCGGCACCCGCGTCAGTTACGCCAACGCCAGGCGCGGTGACCTTCTCTACTGGGCCGACAGCGGCGGTTACGCCTACCACGTCGCCATCTACCTCGGCGGGGGCCGCATGATCGACGCGCCCCGATCGGGCGACCGCGTCCGTGAGCGGGACGTCACCCGCTACAACCTCGCCGGAGCCGTGCGGCTGTGACGCCGCGCTCGCCGGCCGCGCGTTCGACGCCGACGGCCGCGAGCACCCGCCCTCCCGGGGGGTGACCCCGGCGGCCCGCACCCCTGGACCGGGTGCCCTCAGTACCTCCGCCACCAGAGATTGATCGCGTAGTCCACCGTCGTACCCGGGTGCGCCGCGATGATCTCCTCCGCCAGTGCCGGAGGGAACTCGATCCCCACCACCGCCTCGAAGGCGCGGCGGTCGGTGAAGTCCCAACGCATCGTCAGGGCCTCACGCTCGAAACCGTGGGAGGACCAGAACCGCTCGACGGAGACCGGGTCGTACGACGGCAGAGACCGTCGGAACCAACCGCCGAACGTGGAGCGGGTCGCGTCGTTGTCGATCACGAAGGCGACCCCTCCGCGTCGCATCACCCGGTCCAACTCGACCAGCCCGGGTTCGCAGCCGGGACCGAAGAAGTAGGCCCAGCGGGCGTGCGCGATCTCGACGACGGAGTCGGGAACGGGCAACCGCTGGGCCACTCCGCCCAACACCTCGACCCCGGGCAGGCCCGCCACACGGGCCCGCGCCCGCGCCGCCAACGCCGGATGGGGCTCCACCCCGGTCACCCGCGCCGCGCGGCCGGCGAACCGGGGCAGGTGGAAACCGGTACCGCATCCGATGTCCAGCACCCGGGCCCCGGACATCGGACGGATGCGCTCCATCGCCGTCTCGATGACCCGATCCGGGTCCACTGCGAGATTCTCCAGCTCATAGACGTCGGGGTGACGCCAGATGTTCGGACTGGGAACGGCTTCCACGGGGATCATGACCGACGAGCGTACCGGCGCCGCGCCACGTTCACACGACGGCTACGCACAAGGCGCTCCCGAGCGCATACCCTGTCCACGTGAGCGCTATCCAGGTACCAGACGCGCCCGTCGTCCTCTCGACGGCATCGGTCTACCCTGAGAAGACACCGGCCGCCTTCGAGATCGCCGCCAAACTGGGGTACGACGGCATCGAGGTGCTCGTCTCCTCCGACCCGGCGAGCCAGGACATCGACCTGCTCAGGCGGCTCTCCGACTACCACCAGGTCCCCGTCACCGCGGTCCACTCGCCCTGCCTGGTCCTCACCCAGCGCGTGTGGGGGCGCGAACCCTGGGGCAAACTCGTCCGCTCCAAGGAGATGGCCGAGGCCCTGGGGGCCAAGACCATCGTGGTCCACCCCGCCTTCCGCTGGCAGCGCGACTACGCCCGTGATTTCGAGATCGGCGTCGCCCGCATGCAGGAGGAGACCGACGTCGTGTTCGCCGTCGAGAACATGTACCCGGTGCGCGTGCGCGACCGCGAGGTCGTCCCCTACGCGCCGAGCTGGAACCCCCTCGACCGCGACTACGCCGACGTCACCCTCGACCTGTCGCACACCGCGATGTCCGGCTCGGACGCCATGGACATGGCCAAACGCCTGGGGGACCGGCTCTCCCACATCCACGTGGCCGACGGTTTCGGCGGGCAGAACCTCGACGAGCACCTCATCCCCGGCCGTGGCCGCCAGCCCGTCGCCGAGCTCCTGGAGTACCTGGCCGGCGGTGGTTTCGAGGGGCAACTGGTGCTGGAGGTGAGCACCCGCAAGGCGCCGGACCGGCAGGCCCGCATGCGGGAGCTGGCCGAGGCGCTGGCCTTCACCCGGCTGCACTTCGCCCGCCCGGCCGAACCCGCCGCCCACCCTCGCGATCGACGGGAGCGGATCGCCCTGTTGCGCCGTCGCCCGACCGCCCCGCCGCGCCTGTTCGAGGTGGACTCCACCGGAACGGTCGGCGACACCGGCGAGGAACGCTGACGCCCCCGGATTCCACGGTGTGAGACGCGGTGTCCGTGCGGGTGCCCGGGGGCGGCTAGCTTTGAGAGGGACCGCAGAGAGGACCCTTTTCATGATCGCGATCATCGGCGCAGGGAAGATGGGCGAGGCGTTGCTCGCCGGGATGTTGACCAAGGGCCACGCGCCGGAGGACGTCCTCGTCACCGAGCCGCGCGAGGAGCACGCCGCCGAACTGCGCGCCCGCTACCGGGTGGAGGTCGTGCCCGCGGTTGACGCGGCCAAGCGCGCCGACACGCTGCTGCTGGCACTCAAACCGCAGGACATGGTCGCCCTGCTGGACGAGATCGCCCCGCGTCTGGCCCCCGGCCGACTCGTCATCTCGGTCGCCGCCGGACTCACCACCGCCGTGATGGAGGATCACCTGCCCCCGGGCACCCCGGTGGTCCGGGCCATGCCCAACACCCCCGCCCTCATGGGGCAGGGGATGACCGCCATCGCGGGCGGGGCCCACACCGAGGCCGCCCACCTGGAGCGCGCCGAAGCGCTGCTGGCCACCGTCGGCGAGGTGATCCGGGTCGGCGAGCAGCACATGGACACCGTCACCGCGATCTCCGGCAGCGGGCCGGCCTACTTCTACTTCATCGCCGAGACGATGATCGAGGCCGGCGTCGCCATGGGGATGCCGCGCGCCACCGCGCAGAAACTCGTGGGGCAGACCATCACCGGCGCCGCCGCCATGCTCAACGACTCGGGGGAGCACCCCGTGGTCCTGCGCGAGGCGGTCACCTCGCCGGGCGGGACCACCGCGGCGGCGTTGCGGGAACTGGAGCGGCACGGCGTGCGCACCGCGTTCACGGACGCGATCGAGGCCGCCCGGGACCGGAGCAACGCCCTTTCCGGGAACTGAGGGGACACCCGCTCCACGGTGCTGAGATGCGCCGTCAGGACGGTCGGTTCCGGTCGAATGTGGCCGGAAACGGTCGGACTGCGCGAAGGGGTCGTCCGGGTACATGGATAGTGTCAAAGGGAGGGCGGGAACGCCCTCGGAAGGCCCTGCCGTCTCCCAGGAGGCAGGGCCGCCTCCCCCGTCCACCCGACCCCAGGGCCTTTCATGAGTTCTCCCCCTTCGTCCCCAGACCCCTCCCGCCCGCCGGGTGGTCCCGTTCCCCCGTCCGGCGGACCTCCGCCCGCAGGGAACCGGTCCGGCGGCCCGCCCTCCGGTCCGCAGACGGGTGGCAACACCCCCTACGGTGGTACGCCCGCTCCGGGTACCCCGGCCGGCGGCCGGCCCTCCGGTCCGCCGAGCGGTGGCAACACCCCCTACGGTGGTACGCCCGCTCCGGGTACCCCGGCCGGCGGCCCGCCCTCCGGTCCGCAGACGGGTGGCAACACCCCCTACGGTGGTGACCCGTACGGCGGTACGCCCGCCGGCGGGATGTACTCCGGTGGCATGCCTCCCGGAGGCCCGAACGGGCCCGGCGCCCCGATGGGACCCGGCGGTCCCGGTGGCCCCGGCGCCCCGATGGGCCCCGGTGGTCCCGGCGGTCCGTTCGGCCCGCCGTCCGGCCAGTTCGGTCCGCCCCCGCCCCCTCCTCCGCGGCCCAAGCGCCTCGGTCTGTTCGCCTCTCCCAGCGCCGTGCGGACCGGGGCCCTCAACGCCTCCGGTCTCGGTATCGGCTACCTCCGCCTCAAGCAGTGGCCGTTCTTCGTCGCGGCCCTCATCATCACCGTCGGCCTGCTGATCACCGCGGCCTTCGTCGGCGCCGCCGACAACCTTCTGCTGTGGGTCCCCATCTTCCTGGTGTGGTTCCTCGCCGCCGCCCTGCACGGCCTCTTCGCCGGCCGTTCCCACGACGAGCGGCTCCTCGCCCAAGGGGGCACCCCGCCCCGGGGGGCACTGCCGATCCTCACCGCGGGCGGTCTGGTCGTGGCCCTCCTCGTCGCGCTCACCTCCGTGTGGCAGCTCGGCGAGTGGCGTCTGCGGGTCGCCGACGCCACCCACGCGCGCGGCGACTGCGGCACCTCCGAGGCGGTGGCCGGGTACCACGCCGTCGAGGACTTCTTCCAGTTGTCCTTCTCCTCCTCCTTGATGGAGCGGGCGAGGGCCGGCGTCGCCGCCTGCGAACTGCTCGATCGGGCCCAGGACGACGTCGTGGCCGAGGACTACGAGCAGGCCCTCGACGCCTACGCGACCTACTTCGAACACCCCGCCGCCCGTTGGCAGGACACCGACGGCGAGGTCGCCGACATCCACCTGTCCTACGCGACGGACCTGGCCGAGACCGCCGACGCCGAGTTCTCCGGCTCGGTCACCCCCGAGTACAGCGACGCCATGACACGGGCCCAGGAGATCTTCTCGATCATCCCGGTCGACTACGAGGGCACCGAGGCGGCCGGGCAGGTGCCCCAGGCCCTCACCGACCTCTACGAGACCGGCACCAACCGATTGGGCTCGGACTGGTGCACGGGGCTGGAGCAGATCGACGTCCTCCGGGACCTCGACTGGAGCGCCGCACCCGAGGTCACCGAGCGCATCGACGGCGATCGGCCCGAGGCCGTCCTCGAATGCGGCTGGGCGTCCGTGGACGCCCAGGAGTTCGACCACGCCGACGACATGGTCGAGATCCTCGAAGCCGAGTACACCGAGTACGAGGCCAAGGACGTCGAGAAGATGGTCACCCACATCGGTGCCGGTCGCATCGAGTTGGAGATGGACACCCTGACCATCCTCGGTGACAGCGCGCTGGACGCCACCCCCACGGCGAGCTCCGGCAACGACAAGTTCGTCTTCGAACTCGTCAACCACTCGCCGTACGACCTGCGCTTCCTCTACGTCGGACCCGACAAGGTCCACGGCGAGGTCGTCGCGGACGCCTGCGACGACTGCGACGTCTACGAGCCCGGCTCGCCGCCCTCCCAGGACGCCTGTTTCGGTGAGGGCGAGACCCTGGAGGTCGAACTCGACCCGGGCGAGTACCGGATCGTCATCGCCTACAGCGACCCGCTCACCCGCCCCTCGGAGGGCACGGTGAAGCTGAAGGGCGGCGATCTCTCGTCGAGCTGCTACTTCGTCACCTCGGGGAGCTAGCGGGCGCCGCCCTCGCTGGCGCGGCGGAGCGGGCGTGCGCTCGACACGCCCCGGCACCCGGACAACGGACGGGCCGGTGCGGGAACCCCCGCACCGGCCCGCCCCGTCGGTGGGACCCCGGGGTTCGTGGCACACCCCGCACTTGCGTACTGTGTGCTTCGGAGCACGTACACCTGAAACGGGGGTCACCGACATGGGAGGGCGCACGTCCTGCTCGCTTCGGGTGGCATGGGACGACGGGTTGACCGCCTACGACTTCGGGCCACAGCACCCGATGGCACCGATCCGGGTCGAGCTGACCATGGCGCTCGCCCGGGGACTCGGGGTCCTCGACGCCCCCGGGGTGTCCCTCCTGGACGTCGAACCCGCCTCCGACGAACTCCTGTCGCTGGTGCACGACCGCTCCTACATCGAGGCGGTCAAACGGGCCGGGCGCACCCTCGAACCCGATGACGCCCACATGCTCGGCACCGCCGACAACCCCGTCTTCAAGGACATGCACGACGCGGCGGCGCTCATATCGGGCGCCTCCGTCGCCGCCGCCAAGGCCGTGTGGACCGGCGACACCGCCCACGCCGCCAACATCGCGGGCGGACTGCACCACGCGATGCCCGGCAACGCCTGGGGTTTCTGCGTCTACAACGACCCGGCCCTGGCCATCGCCTGGTTACTGGAGCAGGGTGCCAAGCGGGTCGCCTACGTCGACATCGACGTCCACCACGGTGACGGCGTCCAGCGCGCCTTCTACAACGACCCCCGAGTGCTCACCATCAGCCTCCACGAGTCGCCGGCGACCCTGTTCCCGGGCACCGGTCAGGCCGGCGAGACCGGCGGGCCCGCCGCCGAGGGGTACTCGGTCAACGTCGCCCTGCCCGCGGGCACCGGCGACACCGGCTGGCACCGGGCCTTCGACGCGGTCGTCCCGCCGCTGCTGCACGAGTTCCAGCCGGAGATCCTCGTCACCCAACAGGGCTGCGACACCCACGCCCTCGACCCGCTCGCCAACCTGACGCTGAGCATCGACGGCCAGCGACGCGCCTACGCCGAACTGCACAAGCTCGCCCAGCGCACCGCGGGCGGCCGTTGGGTGCTGTTCGGCGGTGGCGGGTACGGCCTGGTCCACGTCGTGCCCCGGGCCTGGACCCATCTGCTCGGGGAGGCGGCCGGCCTGCCCATCGATCCGGACACCGAGACGCCGCGGTCCTGGCGTGACTTCGTCCGGGAACGGACCGGGGAACTGGCCCCCCTGTACATGACCGATGGCCGCGAGGTGACCTTCGCGCCCTTCGAAGAGGGGTACGACCCCGGAAACCCGGTCGATCGCGCCATTCACGCGACCCGGACCGCGGTGTTCCCCAGCCACGGCATCGACCCCAGCCTCTGAAGACACCCTTTCGTTCCGATCCCTTCCTTTATCGGACCCGATGTCCGTGATCCCGGTATCGTTTCCGGGGGAGTGATGTCGCTCGATGGGACCGGGGGTGAATTCCCCAGGGGTGGGGCGTGGTGTGCGTCCAGCGGGTAGGAAGAGGTTGAATACCGGGCGAACGGGAGCAGGCGTCGTGGTGGCCGCACGGCGTGTCACGTGTTCGCCCCGACGAGGAAGGGGAACACCTGGTGACGCCGCCGACACGTGCTGAACTCATCTCCCATCTGGTGCGAACGGGGATCGCCGGACACGTCGACACCTCGCGTCAGAACAACCTTCGGCATTACCGGCGCCTCGTCCAGAAGGACCCCTACCACCAGTTCGGTCTCACCTTCTCCCATGATTGGACCTTCTCCGAGGTCCTGGCGCTCATGAACAAACGGTGCGGGGTGGTCGGCGACGAGGAGTACGTCTGGGGGATCGACACCATCGACCCCGACCTCACGGTCGACGCCCTGGAGGCCGTCGCCGACCGGCTGGCCCTGGCCGCCGAACGCCGCGAGCGGATCCTGTTCGCCACGGGACACCCGAACAAGCTCCAGGGGACCTACCGGGTATGGAAGGACGCCCTCTCCGCCCGGGGGTGTCCGGTCGTCACCGCCGCCGCCCGCGGCTACACCTACGAGGTGACCACCGAACGGCCGCCCAATCGGCGCTTCGTGGTGTGGCGGGACGAGATCGCCATCGTCACGGACGGACACCTGGCCCGACACAGCCACCACCCGTTCGCCATGCGCGCCATCCTCGGGGACCTCTCCGACCGCGGTGAGCCATGGCCGCAGTTGGTCATCGCGGATCACGGGTTCGCGGGTGCGGCAGGGGAGGCGGGAGTGCCGACGCTGGGGTTCGCGGACTGCAACGACCCCGCGCTCTTTCTCGCCGAGCACGAAGGAAAACTACTGGTCACGGTCCCTTTGGATGATGGTTATCTCACCGAGGACTACGCGCCGCTGCGGGATTACGTTCTCTCCCGATCCGGTCTCTCCTGAGGTGTGGCGACCATTTATACCCACTGTTAAACCTCATCGGACGCGCCCTCCGGGTATTGCCCGGAAGAAGCCGCTGACGGCCTTTCGCAGACGGGAACTCCGCTCTACTCTGAAAACGGACGTGTCAGTAGTGACAGCATGACACGCCGGCGTGGCGTTGGGACGGGCACATACCGGGGTCGCTCCTCCGGGCGTCACGTTGGGCTGAACGGTAGGCAATACTCACGTCCGGGAATGAGGGCGTCGGAAGATGAACGGGAGCAAGCCGCCTCTCGAAGAGGTCAGGTTCTTGACCGTGGCGGAGGTCGCCACGATCATGCGAGTGTCCAAGATGACCGTGTACCGAATGGTGCACTCGGGAGTTCTCCCCGCGATTCGCGTGGGGCGTTCCTATCGTGTCCCCGAACGGGCCGTGCACGACTACCTCCGCGAGGCTTTCGTCGAGGCGGGCTGATCGGGAACGGCCTGACCGGGACGGGTGCACACCCTCCCGGTCGGCCGCTCGATCGCGAGGGGCGGAGGCCCCGCGCCCCCACGGGTGATCCGCCTCTCGCGACGAGCCCCCTCCCACCAGGGGCGTACGGCTCTTGTGGCGGGGTGAAGGAACGGGCCTCAGGGCGTCTACTACACTTTGTCGTTGTTGTAGTCCGCCCTGTTCACACCCCGTTCGCGAGGTCACCTCGATGCCCAGTGCCAGTACCGGTGCGCGGCCCCTTCACGCCGTGACGCGCCTCGCCGTGGCCACGGTGGCCGCCGTACTCGCCCTCACCGGATGCGCCGGTGGCAACGAGATCGAGACGGGCGGCGAAGACGACCGCTTCATCTCCGGAGACGGCAGCGCCACCGCCTTCTCCACCGACGAACGCGTCGAGGCCCCCGACTTCTCCGGCACCACCCTCGACGGTGACGAACTCTCCCTGGCCGACTACGAGGGACGGATCCTCGTCCTCAACGTGTGGGCCAGCTGGTGCGGCCCCTGCCGTACCGAACAACCCGTCCTGGACGAGGTGAACACCGAGTACGCCGACCTGGGCGTCGACTTCCTCGGCGTCAACATCAAGGACGACGACACCGCCGCCCGCGCCTACCTGGACAACAAGAGCGTCGAGTACCCGAGCCTGTACGACCAGCCCGGTGAGGTGCCCCAGGCGTTCCGGGGGACGGTCCCGCCCCGGGCCATCCCCAGCACCCTCGTCATCGACCCCGACGGACGCATCGCGGCCCGGGTCATCGGCCCCACCACCTACGGTCAGCTCACCGGCCTGGTGAACACCCTGGTCGTCGAGTACGACTTCGGCGACCCGGAGGAACGACCGCGCGTGGCCGAGCAGGAGGCCCGGGAGCGCGAGGACGAGGGGGCCGGGGACACCGCCACCCCGTCGGCCTCGCCGAGCCCCGAAGAGGACGACGCCTGATGGACCCCGTCGGCACCACCGTCCTCACCGGGTCCCTCCTCCTCGCCGCCCCGCTGGCGCTCGCCGCGGGGCTGGTCTCCTTCCTCTCCCCGTGCGTGCTCCCCCTGGTCCCCGGCTACCTGTCGTACGTGACCGGGATGAGCGCCGCCGACGTGCGTCAGCGCACGTCGGTCGGCGGCGGGACCGCCACCCTCGCCGACATCGACGACGAACTCGCCGCGCGCCGCTGGACCATGGTCACCGGCAGCGTGCTGTTCATCGCCGGCTTCACACTGGTGTTCGTCGCGGTCGGCGGCTTCATCGGCTGGCTCGGCGACATCCTGGTGGAGTACACCGACCCCATCACCCGAGGCCTGGGCGTGCTGACGATCGTGCTGGGCCTGGCCTTCATGGGCGTCCTGCCCGGCTTCGCCCGTGAGTTCCGCTTCCACCGGCTTCCCAAGGCCGGCCTGGTGGGAGCCCCCCTGCTCGGGGTGCTCTTCGGACTCGGCTGGACCCCCTGCATCGGACCGACCCTGGCGGCGGTGCAGACCCTGGCCTTCGTCGAGGGCGGCGCCGGTCGCGGTATGTTCCTCTCCCTGGTCTACTGCGTCGGACTGGGCCTGCCGTTCATCGTCGCCGCGCTCCTCTACCGCAAGGCGCTCACCGCCTTCGGCCACCTCAAGCGCCACACCCGCACGGTCACCGTGATCGGCGGAGCCATGCTCGTCCTGGTCGGCCTGGCGATGGTGACCGGTCTGTGGACCCAGTGGACCATCACCATGCAGGGCTGGGCCGCCGACTTCCAGACGGTGATCTGATGAGTACGACCACGACCGACACGAACGCGCCCGCCGAGGGAAGGGTGGGGGAGGGGCCCAGGGGACTGGGGCCGCTCGGCTGGCTCCGCTGGGCCTGGCGCATCCTCACCTCGATGCGCACCGCGCTGATCCTGCTGTTCCTGCTCGCGGTCGGCGCCATCCCCGGTTCGATCCTGCCGCAGAACGTGGTCAGCGTCGACGAGGTCACCGCCTACACCAGGGAGAACCCCGAACTGGCCTCATGGCTGGACCGGTTCCACCTCTTCGACGTCTTCTCCTCGCCCTGGTACGCGGCGATCTACCTGCTGCTGTTCGTCTCGCTGGCCGGATGCGTCATCCCGCGCGCGCTCGTCCACGCCCGCGCGGTGCGCGCCCGTCCGGTGCCCACCCCGCGCAACCTGGGCCGGATGCCGTACGCGGCGAGGTTCGGCACCGACGCCGCCCCCGAGACGGTCCTCGCCGAGGCGCGGCGGGTGCTCAAGCGCTACCGGGTGGAGGGGTACGACGACTCCGTCTCCGCCGAGACCGGCTACCTGCGCGAGGCGGGTAACGTCCTGTTCCACCTCGCCCTGCTCGGCCTGCTCGTGGCGCTGGCCGCCGGCTCGTTCTTCGGCTACCGGGGCAACATGCTCCTCGTCGAGGGCGACGGGTTCGCCAACACGCTGCCCTCCTACGACGCGATCTACCCCGGTCACTGGACCGACATGGACGGGATCGCCCCCTTCACCATCCACCTCGACGACTTCGAGGCCACGTTCATCGAGGACGGGAACCTGCGCGGTCAGGCCGCGTCCTACGTCGCCGACATCACCTACACCGAGGAGCCGGGCGGGCCGGAACTGACCCACCGGCTGGAGGTCAACCACCCGCTCAGCGTCTCCGGCGCGCAGGTCTACCTGCTCGGCCACGGGTACGCGCCCGAGTTCGTCGTGCGCGACGCCGACGGCGGCGTGGCCTTCGACCAGGCCGTGCCGTTCCTGTACCGGGACACCGCCGGCTTCGTGTCCGACGGCGTGGTGAAGGCCCCCGACGTGGGGGAGGAGGACGAACAGCTGGGCTTCGTCGGTGTCTTCCTGCCGTCCGCGGCCGAGACCCCCGACGGTGAGCTCACGTCGAGCTTCCCCGGTGCCGTCAACCCGCGGGTCACCCTGGAGGGGTACCGCGGGGACCTGGGGATGCGCGAACCGCAGTCGGTCTACCAGCTGCGCACCCAGGGCATGGAGTCGGTCGGCTCCTCTCCGGTGATGGAGATCGGTGACGTCTGGGAACTGCCCGACGGTGCCGGGTCCATCGAGTTCGCCGGCTACAAGGAGTACATCAGCCTCCAGGTCAACCGGGACGGAGCCCGCCTGCCCGCGCTCATCACCGCGGCCACCGCCGTCGGCGGCCTGCTGCTGACCCTGTTCATCCGCCCGCGCCGGGTGTGGGTGCGGGCCGTCCGAGGCGCGGACGGCCGCACCCGGGTGGAGCTGGCCGGGCTCGGCAAGACCGAGGCCGCCGGCGACAACGCCGAGTTCCACGAGATCACCACAGAGCTTGCCGGACGACTTCGGAACGAGTCGGACGACAACCCCCAGAACCCTTCCGACACGAGGAGTGACCGGTGACGTACACTCTCGCCGCGCCGGTGAACGAGACCATGGCGTCGGCCAGCGACACGCTGGTCATCGCCATGATCGTGACCTACGCCGCGGCCCTGTTCCTGTTCGCGATCGAGGCCGCCTACGGGCGACGGACCAAACTGAGGGCGGGCCGGTTGATGCCGGTCGGCGCCGGAGCGGTCGACGGGGGCTTCGCGGACGACATCGAGGTCAACGTCCGCACCACCGAGGGCGAGGCCAGGGCCTCCCAGAGCGTGCTGGGCCGGATCGCCCTGGGCGTGACCGCCCTCGGCTTCCTCATGGGCCTCGCCCAGATCATCACGCGGGGCGTGGCCGCCGGGCGCTGGCCCTGGGGCAACATGTTCGAGTTCGTGGTGGCGATGTGCCTGGTCGCGGTGGGCGTGCTGCTGTTCGCCTCGTTCCGCTACCAGGCCCGCTTCCTGGGCGCGTTCGTCCTGGTCCCGGTGCTGATCCTGCTGGGCATCGGCGTCAAGTGGCTGTACGTCGACCCCGGTCCGCTCATCCCGGCCCTGCACTCCTACTGGGTGCCGATCCACGTCACCGCCGCGATCCTGGCCGGCGGCGCGTTCATGGTCTCCGGTGTCACCGGCGTCATGTACCTGATCTCGCACCGCACCGAGGTCAAGCGGGCCCAGGGAGAAGAGGTCGTCGGCATCGCCGGCCGGCTGCCCGCGCCGGAGCTGCTGGACCGCATCTCCCACCGGCTCATCCTGTTCGCGTTCCCGCTGTGGACCTTCGGCATCATCGCCGGATCGATCTGGGCCGACGAGGCCTGGGGCCGGTTCTGGGGCTGGGACCCCAAGGAGGTCTGGTCGTTCATCTCCTGGGTGATCTACGCGGCCTACCTGCACGCCCGGGCGACCGGTGGTTGGCGCGGCCCCAAGGCGACGTGGATCAACGTGCTGGGCTTCGCGACGATCCTGTTCAACTTCTTCGCGGTGAACTACATGTTCAGCGGTCTGCACTCCTACGCCTGACCGCGCTCATCCCCGGGGCGCGGGGCCCGTCGAGTCGCGTTCGATCGGTCGGGTCCCCAGCGTGACGACCTCCGGGTCGGCGCCCCGCAGCAGGAGATCGACGGCCGCCCGGCCCGCCGCGTCCACCGGCATCGCCACGGTGGTCAGGGCGGGGCGGGTGTGCCGGGCGGTCAGGGTGTCGTCCGTGCCGACGACGCTGAGCCGTTCCGGGACGGCCACGCCCCGTTCCCGGGCGGCGCGCAGCAGGCCGAGCGCCATCAGGTCGTTATGGGCCAGGACCGCCGTGACACCGAGATCGAGCACGGCGTCGAACGCCGCCGCCCCGCCCTCTTCCGTCGGCTGGTGCGGGCCCACCCGATACGTCCGCACACCGTGTTCGCGGGCGGTCTCCTCGGCCGCGCGGACCGCCGCCCGCCCCGTCCAGGAGGCGGGGGGACCGAGCACGGTCGCGATCTCCCGGTGCCCCAGGTCGGCCAGTCGCCCGACGGCCAGACGGATCCCCTCGCCGACGTCCATGAGCACGCACGGCAGCCGCCGGAGCCGACGGTTGACGACCACGAGGGGG
Organism: Nocardiopsis lambiniae; assembly: GCF_031845465.1. Classification (NCBI taxonomy): domain Bacteria; kingdom Bacillati; phylum Actinomycetota; class Actinomycetes; order Streptosporangiales; family Nocardiopsidaceae; genus Nocardiopsis; species Nocardiopsis lambiniae. The sequence continues at coordinate 486,428 of NZ_JAVREP010000001.1, forward strand.
ACCTCGTCGGCCAGCTCTCGGATCCGCCGGTCGGACAGCCGGGGGGAGACCAGGATCAGACCGTCCACCTGGCCCACCATGGAACGGACCGCCTCCTCCTCGACGTCGATCCGCTCATCGGTGTCGGCGATGAACACGTGGTGGTCCCGCGCCCGCGCCTGGTCCTGCGCCGCCTTGATCAGCGGGGGGAAGAAGGGGTTGGCGATGTCGGCCACGATCACGCCGAGGTTCCCGGTGCGGCGGGTGGACAGCGCCCGGGCGGCCCGGTTGGGGCGGTAGCCCAACTCGTTCGCCACGGCCAGGACCCGGATCCTCGTCTCGGGGTTGACCAGGTGCGACGCCGAGAAGGCCCGGGACACGGTGGACGTGTGGACGCCGCTGGCCCGAGCCACGTCCTTGAGGGTCACGACCATTCCGCCACCTCGTCCGTGCTCGTCGGATCCTCAGACTAGAGCAAGCGGTTGCTCTGTGGGGACGGAGATTTTCCCGTTTTTCCAGGGGAAGGAGGGTTGATTCTCCTCCGTACTTCGGGGAGTTTGATGCAAACGTTTGCAATCATCCTCCAGGAGTGGACCATGCGAAGGCCCCTTTCCCCCGCCCTCGTCCTCGCGCTGGTCGCGGCCCTGACGGTGTCCCCGTCGACGGTCGCCGCCGACACCGACATCGGCAGGTCGGTCCTGCCGGAAGGGGACGGCTGGGCCTCCGCCGGCGGTGGTACCACCGGAGGCGCCGCCGCCACCGCCGCCAACGTGTTCCGGGTGTCGACCCCGGCGGAGTTCCGGACGGCCATCGCGGGCGACCAGCCCAAGATCGTGTACGTCGACGGCTCCATCGACGCCAACACCGACTCCGACGGAACCCCGCTGACCTGTGACGACTACGCCGTCGACGGCTACTCCCTGGAGGCGTACCTGGCCGCCTACGACCCCGAGGTCTGGGGGCGGGAGGACCCCTCCGGCCCCCTGGAGGAGGCCCGGCAGGCCTCGCAGGACGTCCAGGCGGAACGGATCCGTTACCGGGTCGGCTCCAACACGACCATCGTGGGCGTCGACGACCGGAGCGAGATCACGGGGATGAACCTGCTCGTCCATAACGCGAGCAACGTCATCCTGCGCAACCTCACCTTCTCCGACACCCACGACTGCTTCCCCGGTTGGGACCCCGGCGACGGCGGGACCGGCAACTGGAACTCCGAGTACGACCACGTCGAGGTCTCCGGGTCGAGGAACGTGTGGGTCGACCACAACACCTTCGATGACGGGGAGCGGCCCGGGGCCGAGCAGCCCGAGTACTTCGGGCGCAAGTACGAGGTCCACGACGGACTGTTGGACATCGTCCGCGCCGCCGACCTGGTGACGGTCTCGTGGAACCACTTCGCCGAGCGCGACAAGGCCCTGCTCCTGGGCAACAGCGACGGTCGGACCACCGACCGGGGGTACCTCCGGGTGACCTGGCACCACAACCACTTCGACGGCCTGGGCCAGCGCGCCCCGCGCGTGCGGTTCGGCCAGGTCCACGTCTACAACAACCTCTACACGGTGAGCGGCGACCTCTACCAGTACTCCCTGGGAGCGGGGGTCGAGTCGCAACTGTACGTGGAGAACAACCTGTTCGACCTGCGTGACGGGCACGCCCCGGGCGCCTTGCTGTACAACTGGGGCGGCACCGACGTGACCGGCGTGGGGAACGCGTTCATGACCGGGGGCGGGGGCCGCGTCGCGGCGCTCGACCTGGTCGCCGAGCACAACGCGGCCCGCCCCGACCGGCCGCTGGGCGAGGAGGTCACGTGGGTGCCGCAGTACACCACGGGGGTCCAGCCCGTGCACGCCCTGCGAGGCCTGGAGCGGAAGGTGGGCGCGGGACTGCTGTGACGGTGAGCGAAGGGGGCCGCTCCGGATCCGGAGCGGCCCCCTTCGTCATGGGCCGTGCGGGGTGGTGCCCCGGGTGCGGTCACTCTTCGGGGTCGATCCTCCGACGGAGGCCTCGCAGGAACTCGGGATCGTCGTCCGGTCCCAGCGGGTGCGGGCTGTTGGAGGGCCGGGTGAAGTCCGACGGGTCGAGATCGTCGATGGAGGGGGCGGCCTGAGCCGGGGAGGACGCGCTCCCCCACACGGCGCTCGAAGGGCGGGGGCGGCCCAGGAAGAGCCACAGGATCGAGCCGACGGGCATGAACAACGCGATGACGACCAGCCACAGGATCTTCGGGAGGTTCCGGGCATCCTGCGCCGGGGTGGTCAGCGCGTCGAAGAACGCGTACACCCAGAGAACGATCGATACGAGCGTGATCAGGCCACCAAGCCACACCATGATTCCAGCCTACTCTCGCTGTCCACTCCCCACGATCGGGACATTCGTCGTCACCACGATGCCGTCGCGAGGCGTGCGACGTCGGGGCCGTCCGGACCCGGGTCGGGCCATCGAGCCGGACGTGGGGCGATCCCGTGGGCATCGGCGCGATGTCCCGGGATCGACGAGGGGTGCGGCTCCCTTCCCCAGGGGTCCGCTGTGGGACTCCGGGATGCCTTGCGGGGGCGTTCCGTTCGGGTCAGGGGGTGCTCTCGCTCGGTTCCCCGAGCAGGAGGGCGCGGACTTCGGACTCACGGAAACGGCGGTGGCCGCCCGGGGTCCTGATGCTGCTGATCCGCCCGGAGGCGGCCCAACGGGTGACGGTCTTGGGATCAACCCGGAAGAGTGAGGCCACTTCCCCGGGGGTCAACAGGCGCTCGCTTGCTCGTTCCACCTTCACATTCCCCCAATCGTGCCCGCCTCGGACTGTGGGGGCGGCGGGCGTTTGATCCCCTAGTGTGCATGAGTTGGTCCGTTTCCTCCCTAGTTTTCGGAGAAATTGCGGTGTTGGGGGGAGGAGTACGCGATATGTGACCGGAACGTGATGTTCAGACCCTGCTGTCGGGATTGAAAACATCCCATGACTATCTGAATCGAAGTCATGGATCCGATCACCCGTCCGGAGGAACACACGTCGACCCGGTGCGCGCTCTCGGACACTCACCCTTAACCTGGAGGTGAGAGCACGTGAGTGCGCAGACGTCGGCCTCTTCGCGAGACCGATCCCCCGGAAACCGTGATGACGGACCGGTCGTCCCGTGCGCTGATGGGCGTAGCGATCAATCTAGTCCAGTCAATCGTCTGTTGTGAGGCTTTTCGATGCGTAGCTGGCTGCCCTATACCGCCGCCCGCCTGGGACTGTTCCTCGCGGCGTTCGGAGTGGTGTACCTCTTCGGCGCCCGCTCGTGGATGGCACTGATCCTCGCCTGGTTGATCAGCGGACTGGCGTCCTACGTCCTGCTGTCCCGACTGCGCGACCGGATGTCCGTCTCCGTCTCCGAACGCCTGGAGAAGCGCCGAGGGGCCCTGGTGGGCGACCGTCTGGAGGACGGCGCCGCCCGCGAGGACCACCTTCAGGAGGCCGCCGAGGACGTCCCGGCCCCGGAGAGGGCCGAGGCGACGAAGGAGACCCCGGCCGTGCCCAAGGAGTCCTAGGGTTCCTTGGCCGACGGCGGTCGCCACCGGCGAACCCGGCACCGAGGCCGCGCCCACGGCTCCGCCGACCGGCCCCACGACCTCGGGGCCCACCGGGGTCAGCCGATGGGGAACATGCCCAGGCGGGCGTGGTACTCGCCGGCCAACCGCTCGGTGTCGCTGCCGACGTACAGCCCGTCCGGGGTGGCGTGCATGGCCTCCACACCGTGCCCCCGGGTCCGGCCCGGGTTCCAGGCCAGGGCGCGTCCGGTGCGCGGGTCGACGGCGGCGATGCCCTCGCGGGCGACCGACCCCGGCCCCGGGTTGAGGGCGCCCTGCTCGTTGTCCATCCACCTCTGGTGGCCGCCCGCGTACACGGCGGCCCCGGTCACCTCGACCGAGTACAGCGAATCGCCGCCGGTCTTGTTGGACCACGTGGGTGTGGAGTTCGCGGTGTCGTTGTTCTCGAACCTCACCACGGCCTTGCACAGCCCCGGCTTGGTCTGCGGACCGCCCGCCGTCACCAGAGCGAAGTAGGAGCCGTCGGGGGCGAAGTCCATCTGCCGCATGTAGGTGTGCATCGCCGAGTAGTCGCACTCCGGCTCGAACGCCTTCGTCGACCACCGGGTGGGGCGGCCGGTCGCGGTGTCCAGCATGGCGATCTGGTACCGGCTCTGTCCGTTCACCTTGGTGAACGTCCCGTTGATCACCAGCCGTCGCCCGTCGGGGCTCAGGGCCAGTTCCTGCACCCGCAGGCCGCCCCGGCGTTGCTCGGAGACGACCGGTGAGAACCCGGGGTCCACCGCGCCGGTGACCGGGTTCAGCCGGGCGATCGCCGGACGCGCGGTCCCGCCGATCCCTCGGAAGGAACCGCCGACGTAGAGCCGGGAGCCGTCGGTGGCCAGCCGGTGGACGACGCCGCCGTCCACGGTCGTGGTGAACGCCGCGACCCGGGAACCGTCGAAGAGCCGCAGCCGTGCGAGCCCGCGCGCGGCGGTGCCGTTGACCGCGCGGAACTCGCCGCCGATGACGACGGTGCCGTCCGGTCCGGGCACCACCGAGTTGACGGTCCCGTTCACCCGGGGGGTGAAGTCGTGGATGATCCGCCCGGTTCCGTGCTCGAACGCGAAGATGTTGTGCAGTTCGTGCGTGTAGTCCCGGTCGGCCTCGGCGACCCGGCCGAACCCGCCGGCGACGATGACGACGTTCCCGACGCGCACGATGTCCTTGACCGCTCCGTCCAGGACGTGCGGGGTCCAGCGGACGGGTCGCTCGCTCACCACGGACCGGTGCGCGGTGTCGCCCGCGAGGGCCGGCGTCGGAGCCCCGATCGCGGCCAACAGGGCCATGCCCAACGCCAGGGCGGTGAACTTGGGTTTCACGGACGGTCTCCTCGGTCGTACATCAGGGAAGGACATGACCGATTCTTGCAAAGAGTTGATCCGAAATCACACACAGTGATGAAACCGATCCCGTGCGGGGCCCGGCCCGCGGCGCGTTCGGCTCGGGACGGCCGTAGGCTGTGGGGTATGGCCCGCGCTGAACTCGACAAGAAGCCCCAGGACGTCGCGGCGATGTTCGACGGCATCGCCGATCGTTACGACCTCGTCAACGACGTCATCTCCCTCGGTCAGGACCGCGCCTGGCGCCGGGCGACCGTCAACGCCGTCGACGCCCACAGCGGTGAGCTGGTCCTGGACCTGGCCGCGGGCACCGGTACCTCCTCGGAGTCCTTCATCCGCAAGGGCGCCCGGGTGATCGCCTGCGACTTCTCGCTGGGCATGCTCACCACCGGCGTCCGACGGCGCGGGGGCGCGTCCAGGGGCGGCGTCACCTTCGTCGCCGGCGACGCCCTGCACCTGCCCTTCGCCGACGAGACCTTCGACGCGGTGACCATTTCGTTCGGCCTGCGCAACGTCAACGACGTGGACCGGGCCCTGCGCGAACTGCTGCGGGTGACCAAGGTCGGCGGCCGTGTGGTGATCTGCGAGTTCAGCCACATCCCGGTGGAATTCGTCGACCGTCTCTACTCGACGTACCTCATGGCCGCGCTGCCCAGGATCGCCGGCGCGGTGTCGGGCAAGAGCGAGTCCTACGACTACCTCTCGGAGTCGATCGTGGCCTGGCCGGCCCAGGCCGACCTGGCCCGACACCTCCAGGACGCCGGGTGGTCCCGTGTCGCCTGGCGGAACCTGTCGTGTGGGATCGTCGCCCTCCACCGCGGCTTCCGAGAGCAGTAAAAGCGACACAAGGCGCATGATGTCGCCTTCTTCTTGAATAGCTTCAAAGCTCTCAAAGCCCGAGGAGTCCTGTGCTCCTCGGGTTTTTCGTGTGCTCGGTGTGGCGCGTGTGGTGATGGAAAAGACTATGAGCTGCGTATTTGTTGATCGGTGGGGCCTTTGGTGGCTCTCATACGCCTATGGGGCGATTGAGAATGTTTCGCTGTGTATACCCCCCCGGGCTCGCAACCCGGCCCCCAAGGGTCTAGACTGCCGAAAAGAGGCTTGTGAAGTGCTTCACAAGGGCGCGAGGGATGAGACACATGGCCCTATGTCCGACATGACATAAGTCCTCAACCGTACAAAGCACGTGGTCACGGACCCCGCACGGAGAGCCACCCGGCGGGACCGTAACCCCGTCCCCATAACACCGAGAGAACACGACAGGACAACCCCCCCGTGAGCGGGTCGGAACCCCGCACAGGCCCGCCACGGTGCACCCGCGCGAGCAGTCGAGGAACCACCCGTGAGCGAGACAGCCACCTCCTCTCCCGACCTCAGAGGCCGAGGTCGGGACCGCGTCGAGTACGACGCCGACGTCATCGTCGTCGGTGCCGGACCGTCCGGCTCCACCACCGCCTACTACCTGGCCCAGGCCGGACTCGACGTCCTCCTCCTGGAGAAGACCGCCTTCCCCCGGGAGAAGGTCTGCGGTGACGGCCTGACCCCCAGGGCGGTCAAACAGCTCACCGCCATGGGCGTCACCTTCGAGGACGAGGGCTGGATCAAGAACCACGGCCTGCGCATCGTCGGCGCCGGCGCCCGCCTCGAACTCCCCTGGCCCGACCTGGCCGCCTACCCCGGCTTCGGCCTCGTGCGCACCCGGTTCGACTTCGATCAGATCCTGGTGGACCGCGCCGTCACCGCCGGCGCCAAGCTCCTGGAGCGCACCACCGTCACCGGACCCCTCATGGACGAGCGCAGCAACCGCATCGTCGGGGTCCACGCCAAGAACGCCGACCGCGAACCCGTGACCTTCCGGGCACCGCTGGTCGTCGCGGCCGACGGCAACTCCTCGCGCCTGTCCGTCGCCATGGGCATCCGCAAGCGCGACGACCGTCCCATGGGCGTGGCCGTGCGCACCTACTTCACGAGCCCCCGCCACGATGACGACTTCCTCGAATCCTGGCTGGAACTGTGGGACAAGAGCGGCGACAAGGACGTGCTCCTGCCCGGCTACGGCTGGATCTTCGGTGTCGGTGACGGCACCAGCAACGTGGGCCTGGGCATCCTCAACTCCACCAGCTCCTTCCAGGACGTCGACTACCGCAAGCTGCTGCGGCGCTGGACCGACTCCATGCCGGAGGAGTGGGGTTTCACCGAGGAGAACCGGACCACGCCCGTCCGCGGCGCCGCCCTGCCCATGGGCTTCAACCGGGTTCCGCACTACTCGCGCGGCCTCCTGCTCGTCGGCGACGCCGGCGGCATGGTGAACCCCTTCAACGGCGAGGGCATCGCCTACGCCATGGAGGCCGGCAACATCGCCGCCGAGGTGATCGTGCAGGCGCACGGGCGCACCACCCAGCAGACCCGCGAGCGCGCCCTGTTGCGCTACCCCCAGGTCCTCGCCGACACCTACGGCGGCTACTACACGCTGGGCCGCTACTTCGTGAAGATGATCGGCCAGCCCGAGTTCATGAAGTACGCGACCAAGTACGGCCTGCGCCAGCGCACCCTCATGAAGTTCGCGCTCAAGATGCTCGCCAACCTCACCGAACCCACGCAGGGCGACGCCATGGACCGGGTCATCAACGGCCTGTCCAAGATCGCCCCCGCGGCATAAGCAGCCCCGCCCTCCGGGCGGCCGCTCGACGCCGTGACCGGGGACGACGGGACGGATCAGAGATGAGCCCGCACAAGTGAAAGCAATCACAAGCGCCTCGCCCCGCTCGGGCGTCCGCGCCGACCAGCCGGAAGGAGGGTGACCGGTGGAGCTCTACGCACCGATATTCGTGCTCGGCGGGATCGGCGCCGCGTTCGTCGTGGTGTCCATGGTCGCCGGCGCGGTCCTGGGACCCAAGCGCTACAACCGCGCCAAGATGCAGGCCTACGAATGCGGCATCGAGCCCACGCCGCAGCCTGCCGGCGGCGGTCGTTTCACCGTCAAGTACTACATGACGGCGATGATGTTCATCATCTTCGACATCGAGATCATCTTCCTCATCCCCTGGGCCGTGCACTTCGACGCCCTCGGCTGGTTCGGCCTGATCGCGATCGTCCTGTTCCTGGTGAACGTCTCCATCGCCTACGCCTACGAGTGGCGCCGGGGAGGCCTCGAATGGGACTGACACCGCGCCTCCCCGTACCCCGCGTCCGCACCCCGCAGCCCCGCCCGGAGGAGGTCCGCAGCTGATGGGACTCGAAGAGAAACTGCCCAGCGGCATCATGCTGACCACCGTCGAACAGGTCGTCGGGCTCGCCCGCAAGAGTTCGATGTGGCCCGCGACGTTCGGCCTGGCCTGCTGCGCCATCGAGATGATGGCCGTCGGCGGCCCCCACTACGACCTGGCCCGCTTCGGCATGGAGAAGTTCGGCGCCACCCCGCGCCAGGCCGACCTCATGGTCGTCGCCGGCCGGGTGAGCCAGAAGATGGCCCCCGTCCTGCGTCAGATCTACGACCAGATGCCCGAGCCCAAGTGGGTCATCGCGATGGGTGTGTGCGCCTCCAGCGGCGGCATGTTCAACAACTACGCGATCGTCCAGGGCGTGGACCACATCGTTCCGGTCGACATGTACCTGCCGGGCTGTCCGCCCCGACCCGAGATGTTCCTGGACGCGGTGCTCAAGCTGCACGACAAGGTGCAGAACACCAAGCTCGGCGCGCACCGCGAGCAGGAGATCACCGAGATCGAGGAGCGCATGCTCCGCCGGTCGCTTCCCCTGGTGAGCAAGGACTGACATGAGCACCGACAACGAGCGCGAACGCGACGAAGAGGCCGCGCGCCTCCCCGACCAGTCGGGCACCGAGCGCCTGGCCGCACCCGTGAAGCGGACCGGCATGTTCGGCACGGCCACCAGCGGCGACACCTCCGGGTTCGGCGGACTCCAGGTACGGGGGAGCGCTCCCGTCTCCTCCCGGCGGCCGTTCACCGACCCGGACGACCCGCGCACCGCCGACTTCGACCGGGTGGCCGACGACCTGGAGGCCGCCCTCGGCGACGCCGCGGGCGCGGTGGAGCGGGTGGAGGTGGCGTACGGGGAGATCACCTTCCACGTGCGCCGCGAGGCCCTGCTCGAACTGGTCCGCCTGCTGCGCGACGACCCGGCCCTGCGCTACGAGCTGTGCCTGGGGGTGATGGGCGTCCACTTCCCGGACCAGACGGGACGGGAGCTGCACGCCGTCTACCAGTTCCGCTCGATCACCCACAACAGCGAGATCCGGATCACCGTGACCTGCCCGGACACCGATCCGCACATCCCGTCGATCGTGTCGGTCTACCCGACCAACGACTGGCACGAGCGGGAGGCCTGGGACTTCTTCGGGATCGTCTTCGACGGTCACCCGGCGCTCACCCGGATCCAGATGCCCGACGACTGGCACGGCCACCCCCAGCGCAAGGACTACCCGCTGGGCGGCGTCCCCGTCGAGTACCGGGGTGCCACCGTGCCCCCGCCCGACCAGCGGAGGTCGTACACGTGACCCGGCTCAACCACCACCGGAAGGGAGGCACGGCATGACCGTCACCGAGGACTACATCGACGCCTCCGGCGGCGACTGGGACGAGGTCATCGAGAAGGCGCAGGCCACGAGCGCCGAACGTCTCGTCGTCAACATGGGGCCCCAGCACCCGTCCACCCACGGCGTGCTCCGCCTCGTCCTCACCCTCGACGGGGAGACCTGCACCGAGGCCCGTGTCGCGATCGGCTACCTGCACACCGGCATCGAGAAGAACATGGAGTTCCGGACGTGGACGCAGGGCACCACGTTCGTCACCCGCATGGACTACCTGACGCCGCTCTTCAACGAGACGGTGTACTGCCTGGCGGTCGAGAAGCTCCTGGGCATCGAGGACCGGATCCCGGACCGGGCCAACGTCATCCGCGTGATGATGATGGAGCTCAACCGGATGGCCTCGCACTTCGTGGCGATGGCGACGTTCGGCATGGAGCTGGGCGCCACCACCGTCATGACCAACGGGTTCCGTGAGCGCGAGATGATCCTGGACGTCTTCGAGCTCGTCACCGGCCTGCGGATGAACCACGCCTACATCCGGCCCGGAGGGGTCGCCCAGGACCTGCCGCCCGGCGCGGTCGGCAAGGTCCGCGAACTCCTCAAGGAGATGCCCGAGCGCATCGGGATCATGCGCAAGCTCCTCGACGAGAACCCGGTCTACCTGGCCCGGACCAAGGACGTCGCCTACCTCAACCTGCCCGGCTGCATGGCCCTGGGTGTCACCGGCCCGCTGCTGCGCGCCTCGGGGTTGGCCTACGACCTGCGCAAGGCCAAGCCGTACTGCGGTTACGAGGGCTACGAGTTCGACGTCCCGGTCTCCGACGGCGGCGACGTCTACGCCCGCTACCGGGTGCGCATCGCCGAGATGGAGGAGAGCCTCAAGATCGTCGAGCAGTGCCTGGACAAGCTGTCCCCGGGCCCCGTGATGATCGAGGACGCCAAGATCGGCTGGCCCGCCAAGCTGGCCCTGGGCCCGGACGGTATGGGCAACTCGCCCGACCACATCGCGCACATCATGAGCAGCTCCATGGAAGCGCTCATCCACCACTTCAAGCTGGTCACCGAGGGCTTCCGGGTCCCGGTCGGCCAGACCTACGCGGCCGTCGAGAGCGCCAAGGGCGAACTCGGGTGCTACGCGGTCAGCGACGGGGGCACCCGCCCCTACCGCGTGCACTTCCGTGATCCCTCCTTCACCCACCTCCAGGCCGTCGCCGCCATGTGCGAGGGCGGGACGGTGGCGGACGTGATCGCGGCCGTGGCCAGTATCGACCCGGTGATGGGAGGCGTGGACCGGTGAGCGGACACGAGCACGACCACGGGGTGCCGACGGTGCCGGAGGGGACCGACGCGTTCCCCGCCGAGGTCATCGCGCGCCTGGAACAGGACGCCAAGGAGATCATCGGCCGCTACCCCAAGCCGAGGTCGGCACTCCTTCCGCTGCTGCACCTGGTGCAGTCGGAGGAGGGTCACGTCAGCCGGGCCGGGATGCACTTCTGCGCCGAACAGCTGGGCATCACCCTCGCCGAGGTGAACGCGGTCGCCACCTTCTACACCATGTACCGTCGCCGCCCCGGCGGCGACTACCAGGTGGGGGTGTGCACCAACACCCTGTGCGCGGTGATGGGCGGGGACGAGATCTTCGCCGCCCTCAAGGAGCACCTGGGCGTGGGGAACAACGAGACCACCGAGGACGGCAAGGTCACGCTGGAGCACGTCGAGTGCAACGCGGCCTGCGACTTCGCCCCCGTCGTGATGGTCAACTGGGAGTTCTTCGACAACCAGACCCCCGACTCGGCCACGAGGCTGGTCGACGACCTGCGGCTGGGGAACGACGTCGCGCCGACCCGGGGCCCCGCGAGCCTGTGCACCTGGAAGCAGGCGTCCCGGGTGCTCGCCGGGTTCGACGACGGCCGTGCCGGAGAGGGTGTACAGGCCGCGGGCCCATCGCTCGCCGGTCTGACCATCGCCCGGGAACGCGGCTGGACCGCTCCCGACCCGGCGAACCCTTCCCGTCCCGCCCAGGGTGAGGAGGAGACCAAGTGACCACCCTGACCCCGGTCCTGTCCGACAACTGGGACCGTCCCGACTCCTTCACCCTGGAGGGGTACCGCGCCGACGGCGGTTACCGGGCCCTGCGCAAGGCCCTGGCCATGGAGCCCGAGGCCATCGTCGACCTGGTGAAGCAGTCCGGACTGCGCGGGCGCGGCGGCGCCGGCTTCCCCACCGGCATGAAGTGGGGGTTCCTGCCCGCCGACAACCCCAAGCCCCGCTACCTCGTCGTCAACGCCGACGAGTCCGAGCCCGGGACCTGCAAGGACATCCCGCTGATGCTCGCCAACCCGCACTCGCTCGTCGAGGGTGTGGCGATCGCCTCCTACGCGATCAAGTCGAGCCAGGCGTTCATCTACGTGCGCGGTGAGGTCGTCCACGTCATCCGCCGCCTGCGCAAGGCCGTCGCCGACGCCTACGCCGCCGGCCTGCTCGGCAAGGACATCCTCGGCACCGGCTTCGACCTCGACGTCGTCGTCCACGCCGGGGCGGGCGCCTACATCTGCGGTGAGGAGACCGCCCTCCTGGACTCCCTGGAGGGCTACCGGGGTCAGCCCCGGCTCAAGCCGCCGTTCCCCGCCGTCGCCGGCCTGTACGCGTCGCCGACCGTGGTGAACAACGTCGAGTCCATCGCCAGCGTCCCCGGCATCATCCTGGGCGGCGCCGAGTGGTTCACCTCGATGGGCACCGAGAAGTCCGCCGGATTCGGCTTCTTCTCGCTGTCCGGCCACGTGACCACACCCGGCCAGTACGAGGCGCCGCTCGGCATCACGCTGCGCGAACTCCTCGACATGGCCGGCGGCATCCGCGCCGGACACCGACTCAAGTTCTGGACGCCCGGCGGCTCCTCCACACCGATCTTCACCGAGGAGCACCTGGACACCCCGCTCGACTTCGAGTCGGTGGGCGCCGCCGGATCCATGCTCGGCACCCGCGCCCTCCAGATCTTCGACGAGACCACCTGTGTGGTCCGCGCGGTCGGCCGATGGATCGCCTTCTACGCCCACGAGTCCTGCGGCAAGTGCACGCCCTGCCGCGAGGGCAACTTCTGGATGGTCCAGGTGCTGGACCGCCTGGAGCGCGGCGAGGGCACCGAGGCCGACCTCGACAAACTCCTGGACATCTGCGACAACCTCCTCGGTCGGTCGTTCTGCGCCCTCGGCGACGGCGCGACCAGCCCCGTCATGTCGTCGATCAAGCACTTCCGCCAGGAGTACATCGACCACGTGGAGAAGGGCGGCTGCCCCTTCGACCACGCCAGGTCCACCCTGTGGGCGGACCGCACGACCACGACGGGAGGGAACCAGTGACCGTCACCTCCAACAGCCCGGGCGGAGCGGCCCCCGCACCGCCCCCAGAGGACCTGATCACCGTCACCATCGACGGTTTCCGGATCCAGGTGCCCAAGGGCACCCTGCTCATCCGCGCCGCCGAACTCCTCGGCATCCAGATCCCGCGCTTCTGCGACCACCCGCTCCTCGACCCGGTCGGGGCCTGCCGCCAGTGCCTGGTGGAGATCCCCGACATGGGCAACGGGCGGGGCATGCCCAAACCGCAGGCCTCCTGCACCATCACCGTGATGGAGGGGATGGTGGTCAACACCCACCTCACCTCCCCGGTGGCGGAGAAGGCCCAGCGCGGCATCATGGAGTTCCTGCTCATCAACCACCCGCTGGACTGCCCGGTCTGCGACAAGGGCGGCGAGTGCCCCCTCCAGAACCAGGCCATGTCCACGGGCCGGGGCGAGAGCCGGTTCGTGGACGTCAAGCGGACCTTCCCCAAGCCGATCCCGCTGTCCAGCCAGGTACTGCTCGACCGGGAGCGCTGCATCCAGTGCGCCCGCTGCACCCGGTTCGCCGCGCAGATCGCCGGGGACCCGCTCATCGAACTGATGGAGCGCGGCGCCAAGGAACAGGTCGGCATCGCCGACGGTGAGCCGTTCAACTCCTACTTCTCCGGCAACACCGTGCAGATCTGCCCGGTGGGCGCCCTCACCGGGTCGGCCTACCGGTTCCGGGCGCGCCCCTTCGACCTGGTCTCCACCCCCAGCGTCTGCGAACACTGCGCCGGCGGCTGCGCCCAGCGCACCGACCACCGGCGCGGCAAGGTCACCCGCCGCCTGGCCGGCGACGACCCGCAGGTCAACGAGGAGTGGAACTGCGACAAGGGCCGGTGGGCGTTCACCTACGCCACCCGGAGCGACCGGCTCGCCCGCCCGCTCATCCGCGACGACGAGTCCCGGGCCCTGGAGTTCGCCTCCTGGCCCGAGGCCGTCTCCGTCGCCGGGGAGCGGTTGGCCGCCGCCAGGGGCCGGGTCGGCGTCCTGGTCGGCGGGCGTCTCACCTACGAGGACGCCTACGCCTACGCCAAGTTCGCGCGGGTCGCCCTGGGCACCAACGACGTGGACATGCGGGCCCGGGTCCACTCCCGGGAGGAGGCCGACTTCCTCGCCGCCCGCGTCGCCGGTACCCCCGTCGACGTGGACTTCACCGCGCTGGAGAAGGCACCCGCCGTTCTCCTGGCCGGGTTCGAACCCGAGGACGAGTCGCCCTCCACGTTCCTGCGCCTGCGCAAGGGCCACCGCAAGCGGGGCCTGCGGCTCTACTCGGTGGCCACCCACGCCAGTCTCGGCCTCACCAAGGCCGGCGGCACCCTCATCGGCGCCCTCCCCGGTGACGAGGCGCGTGTCCTCAACGCCCTGGAGGACACCGCGCCCGAGGCCGTCGAGGCCCTGGGCGCGGAGGGCGCGATCATCGTCGTCGGCGAACGGCTCGCCGCCGTCCCCGGCGCGCTGACCGCCGCCGCCGCGCTGGCCGACCGCACCGGCGCCCGCCTGGCGTGGATCCCGCGTCGGGCCGGCGAACGCGGCGCCATCGACGCCGGCGCGCTGCCCGGGCTGCTGCCCGGCGGCCGACCCGTCACCGACGCCTCGGCCCGCGCCGAGGTCGCCCGCGCCTGGAACGTCGGCTCCCTGCCGGAGACCCCCGGTCGCGACACCCGGGCCATCATCGAGGCCGCCGCCCGCGGCGAACTCGACGCACTGGTCATCGCGGGCGTCGAGCTCGACGACCTGCCCGACCCCGAGGCCGCCCGCGCGGCCCTGGCCCGGGTGCCGTTCATCGTCAGCCTCGAACTGCGCGCCGGTGAGATCACCGACCGCGCCGACGTGGTCTTCCCCGTCGCCGCCGTCGCCGAGAAGTCCGGCACCTTCGTCAACTGGGAGGGCCGCCACCGGCCCTTCGGTGACGCGCTCAAGGTCCCCGGCGCACTGTCCGACCTGCGGGTCCTGGCTGCCATCGCCGACGGGATGGACGTCCACCTGGGCCTGCCCGACTCCGCCACCGCCTACCGCGAGCTGCTGGAACTCGGCCTGTGGGCGGGGGAGCGGGCCGCCGGTCCGGCCGTCCGTCCCGTCGAGGTCCCGCGACCGCGCTCCGGCGAGGCCCTGCTGTCCACCTGGCGCCAGCTCCTGGGCACCGGCCGGATGGAGGACGGCGAGCCGTTCCTGGCCGGGACGGCCCGTCCCGCCCGCGCCTACCTGTCCAAGGCCACGGCCGACGAGATCGGGGTGCCCGACGGCGGTTCGCTCCGCGTCACCGGCACCCGGGGCTCGGTCACCGTTCCCGTGGTCGTCACCGACATCGCCGACCGGGTCGTCTGGCTCCCGGCCAACGCCCGGGGTTGCGACATCCGCCGCGACCTGGGCAGCGGCTCGGGCGAGACCGTCCTGCTGTCGGCGCCGACCACCGCCGGGAGGCAACAGTGACCCCCGTCGCCACCAGCGTGGCGCACCTGGCGTCGGAGGAGACGCTCAGCGCCTTCGGCAACGACCCGTGGTGGATCACCACCATCAAGGCGCTGGCCATCTTCGTCTTCCTGATGGTCTGCGTCCTCATGATGATCATGGCCGACCGCAAGGTCATGGGCCGGATGCAGCAACGGCACGGACCCAACCGGATGGGCCCCTGGGGTCTGCTCCAGTCCCTGTTCGACGGCATCAAGCTCTCCCTCAAGGAGGACCTGATCCCGCGCGGTGTCGACCGGCTCGTCTACATCGCCGCGCCGATCATCGCCGCGGTCCCCGCTTTCATCGCGTTCTCGGTCATCCCGATCGGGCCCGAGGTGACCATGTTCGGGGTCGTCACCCCGCTCCAGCTCACCGACCTGCCCATCGCGGCCCTGGTGGTCCTGGCCACCGCCGCGCTCGGGGTGTACGGGTTCGTGCTCGGCGGATGGGCGTCCCAGTCGCCCTACGCCCTGCTCGGAGGTCTGCGCGCGTCCGCCCAGGTGATCAGCTACGAGATCGCCATGGGCCTGTCGTTCGTCGCGGTCTTCATCATGGCGGGCACGCTCACCACCTCCGGGATCGTCGAGGCCCAGCGCGGAATGTGGTTCGCCGTGCTGCTCCTGCCGTCGTTCCTCATCTACCTGGTGACGATGGTCGGCGAGACCAACCGGCTCCCGTTCGACCTCGCCGAGGGCGAGGGCGAGATCGTCGGCGGCTTCATGACCGAGTACGGGTCCATGAAGTTCACGATGTTCTTCCTCGCCGAGTACGTGAACATGTGCACGGTCGCCGCCGTGTCCGTCACGCTCTTCCTCGGCGGCTGGTACGCCCCGTTCGGGATCGGCACCGCCTTCCCCGGAGCCAACGAGGGCTGGTGGCCCGCCCTGTGGTGGCTGCTCAAGTTCGTCGGCGTCATGTTCCTGTTCATCTGGGCGCGCGGCAGCCTGCCCCGGGTCCGCTACGACCAGCTCATGGCGCTCGGCTGGAAGGTCCTCATCCCGATCCAGCTGGTGTGGATCACCGCCGTCGCCGTCGTGCGGATGCTCATCCTGGACGGCGCCTCCCCGATCGTCATCGGCGCGGTCGTCGCCGCCTTCACCCTCGCCACCCTCGCCGCGTTCTACGCCTGGCTCCGGTACGTGCGCCGCGAGCGCGCCGAAGAGGCCGAACAGCGCGCCGAGAACGCACGCCGGGCCCGGGAGGACGCCGCCTTCGGCGGGTTCCCCGTGCCACCGAGCACCGCACCGCACTACGGCAGCAGTGTGCTCGCCGAACCGCCGCGGACGGCCTCGGCCGCCGCGACCCAACGCGTCAAGCAGAAGGGGGAGGTCACCGGTGCTTGATTGGCTCAATCCCGTCAAGGGTTTCGGCGTCACCTTCCACACCATGTTCAAGAAGGTGCCGACCGTCGAGTACCCGGAGGTCAAGCGCCCCACGGCGCCGCGCTTCCACGGACGACACCAGCTGAACAGGTGGGCCGACGGGCTGGAGAAGTGCATCGGGTGCGAACTGTGCGCCTGGGCCTGTCCCGCCGACGCCATCTACGTCGAAGCCGGTGACAACACCGACGACGACCGCTACTCGCCCGGCGAACGCTACGGGCGGATCTACCAGATCAACTACCTGCGCTGCATCCTGTGCGGACTGTGCGTGGAGGCGTGCCCGACACGCGCCCTCACCATGACCAACGAGTACGAACTCGCCGACGACAACAGGCAGAGCCTGATCTGGACCAAGGAGCAGTTGCTCGCCCCCCTCAAGGAGGGCATGGAGGCGCCGCCGCACCCCATGCGCCTGGGCGACAGCGACCTCGACTACTACGCCACCGGTCGCGGGCAGCACGGCTCCCAGGACGGCCAACACGAGGACACGGAGGCGGTCCGATGACCTCCTCCCTCGTCCTCGCCTCGCCGTACACCCAGCCGCACGGGCTCCACCTCGCCGCCCCCATCGGCGGCGGCGAGGCCTCCGCGTTCTGGATCCTGGGAACCGTGGTCGTCCTCGGCGCCCTGGGCGTCGTGTTCTCCCGCAAGGCCGTCCACTCGGCCATGTCCATGGCGCTGACCATGGTGGGCCTGGCGATCTTCTACGGGATCAACGCCGCGCCCTTCCTCATGGTCGTGCAGATCGTCGTCTACACCGGCGCGGTCCTCATGCTGTTCCTGTTCGTGCTGATGCTCGTCGGCGTCAGCTCCGCCGACTCGTTGGTGGAGACGCTCAGCGGACAGCGGATCCTCACCGCGCTCGTCGCGCTCGCCTTCGTCGGCGCGCTGGCCACGGGGATCACCCGCATCTCGGTGGGCGACCCGGTCGGCCTGGCCGCCGGGGTCGCCGCCGCGGGCGGCAGCATCCCCTGGATCGCCGGCGAACTCCTGCTGCGCTACGTCGTCGCCTTCGAGGCGACCGCCGCGCTGCTGGTCACCGCGGTCCTGGGCGCCATGGTCCTGGCGCACACCGCCCGCACCAAGAAGCGGCGCACCCAGCGGGAGATCTCCGAGGACCGCATCCGCGGCGATCACCCCACTCCGCTGCCCGGGCCCGGCACCTACGCCCGGCACAACGCGATCGACATGCCGGCGCTGCTGCCGGACGGGACGGTCTCCCGGCTCTCCCTCAACCCGGTGCTCACCGCCCGCGACCCCGAATACCAGTCGGGGGTGCCCGCCGACATCCGGGCCGGTCGCCCGCCGCTCCCCGGTGGGGCGTCGGACTCGGCCCACTCCAAGGAGGGCGAGCCCCCGACCGGGATCGGGGACCACCCGCACGAGGCGGACGAGACCGCGACGGTCGAGCAGGAGAACGGCGACGGTCAGGAGGTGGAGTCCTCGTGGACCCGATGAACTACATCGTCCTCGCGGCACTGCTGTTCACCATCGGCGCGATCGGCGTGCTCATCCGACGCAACGCGATCATCGTCTTCATGTGCGTCGAACTCATGCTCAACGCCTGCAATCTGGCGTTCGTCGCGTTCGCCCGCATGCACGGGGACATCGAGGGGCAGGTCATCGCCTTCTTCGTGATGGTCGTCGCCGCCGCCGAGGTGGTCGTGGGCCTCGCGATCATCATGCAGATCTTCCGAACCCGCAGGTCGGCGTCGCTCGATGACGCCAACCTGCTCAAGCACTAGAAGGCGACGTGGCAGTGCAACATCACACTCACCTCGCCGCCGAGACCGTGACGGCGGTCGCCGCGGACGGCGCGGTGCTGTCGAACGCCTGGTTGCTCATCGCCCTGCCGTTGGTCGGTGCGGCGATCCTGCTGCTGGGCGGCAAACGGACCGACTCCTGGGGGCACCTGCTCGCCACGGCGCTGCCGGTGGGCTCCTTCGTCTGGGCGATCCTCATCCTGTTCGACCTCCTGGGCCGGGCAGAGGGCGCGCGCAGCGTCGCGGTCCCCGTCTACGAGTGGTTCTCGGTCGGCGCGTTCAACGTCGGGGCGGACCTGCTGGTCGACCCCCTGTCGATCACCTTCGTCCTGCTGATCACCTTCGTCGGATCGTTGATCCACGTCTACTCGATCGGCTACATGGCCCACGACCCGGGTCGTCGGCTCTTCTTCGCCTACCTCAACCTGTTCGTCGCGGCCATGCTGGTGCTGGTCCTGGCCGACAACTTCGCCCTGCTGTTCCTGGGCTGGGAGGGCGTGGGCCTGGCGTCCTACCTCCTCATCGGGTTCTGGCAGCACAAGCCGTCGGCGGCCACCGCGGCCAAGAAGGCGTTCATCATCAACCGCGTGGGCGACATGGGCCTGCTCGTGGCGATCATGATCATGTTCACCGCCCTGGGAGCGGTGAGCTTCAGCGAGGTCTTCGCCGCCGTCCCCGGCGCCGGGAACGGGGTGCTGGTCGCCATCGGCCTGTGCCTGCTGCTCGGTGCCTGCGGCAAGTCCGCGCAGCTGCCCCTCCAGGCCTGGCTCCTGGACGCCATGGAGGGCCCGACCCCCGTGTCGGCGCTCATCCACGCGGCGACCATGGTCACCGCGGGCGTCTACCTCATCGTCCGCGCCGGACCGATCTTCGAGGGCGCGCCCGTCGCGCAGACCACCGTCGCGGTCGTCGGGGCCGCCACGATGATCACCGGCGGGATCATCGCCTCCGCCAAGGACGACATCAAGAAGTCCCTGGCCGGTTCGACCATGAGCCAGATCGGCATGATGGTGCTGGCCGCCGGGCTCGGACCCGTCGGCTACGTCGCCGCCATCGCCCACCTCGTCACGCACGGCTTCTTCAAGGCCGGGCTGTTCCTGGGCGCCGGTTCGGTCATGCACGCCATGAACGACGACGTGGACATGCGCCGCTACGGCGGTCTGGCCAGGGTCATGCCGATCACGTTCGCCACGTTCGGGCTCGGCTACCTCGCCATCATCGGCGTTCCGCTGCTGTCCGGCTGGTGGACCAAGGAGAGCATCATCACCGAGGCCTTCGGCATCGGCGGCACCCAGGGCATGATCCTGGGGTCGGCGGTCATCCTCGGCGCCGGGCTCACCGCCTTCTACATGTCCCGCATGTTCTTCCTGACCTTCCTCGGGAAGAAGCGGTGGGACGAGGGCGTGCACCCGCACGAGTCCCCGGTGAGCATGACCGCTCCCATGGTGGTGCTGGCCGTCGGTTCCGTCGCGCTCGGCGCCTTCCTGGTGTTCGGTGACCGGTTCGCGAACTTCCTGGCGCCCACCATCGGCGCCGACCCCCACCACTTCGACCTGGCGCACGCCTTCACCGCGCCCTACGGTCTGGCGGCCCTGGGGGTGCTGGTGGTCGGCGTGGTCGTCGCCTGGGCGATGTACCTGCGCCGCCCGGTCGAGCGCACCGCCCCCAAGGGGAACGTCGTCACCGTCGCGGCGAGCCGCGAACTGTACGGCAACGAGATCAACGAGGGGCTGTTCATGCGGCCCGGACAGGTCCTCACCAAGGCGCTCGTCGTCATCGAGGACAAGGTCATCGACGGGTTCGTCAACGGGCTCGGCACGAGCGTGCGCGACTCCTCGCGCGGGCTCGGGCGGGCACAGACCGGGTTCGCCCGGTCGTACGCGCTCACCATGCTCTTCGGCGCCGTCATCGTCGCCGCGACGCTGGTTGTGAGGTTGTAGACAATGATCCCCTGGCTCACCATCGCGATCGCGTTGCCCGCGATCGGCGCAGTGCTCATCTGGGCGCTACCGCGCGTCAAGACCCCCGTCGGCGAGCGGGCCGCCTCCGTCGCCGCCACGGCCGAAGGGGGTGGCGGCACCGCCACGGCGGTCCGCGCCCCCACCGCGGTCGGCGGCGCGGCCTCCGCGGAGAACGTCAAGCGGATCACGCTCGGCTTCTCCCTGGCCACCCTGCTCGTGCTCGTCGGCATGACCCTGCGGTTCGACCTGTCGAACGCGGGATCCCTCCAGTTCGTCGAGGAGTACCCGTGGATCCCCCGGTTCGGGGTCCACTACGCGGTCGGGGTTGACGGCATCGCCCTCACCCTGATCCTCATGTCGGCGATCCTGGTGCCGCTGGTCGTCCTGGCGGCCTGGAGGGAACACGACGACCGGGAGGACGGCGGGCGCGGCTACTTCGCGCTCATCCTGGCCCTGGAGGCCATGATGATCGGGGTCTTCGCGGCCACCGACGTCTTCCTCTTCTACGTGTTCTTCGAGGCCATGCTCATCCCGGTCTACTTCATGATCGGGCGCTACGGCCGCGGCGACGACCGGGCGAAGGCCGCCGTCAAGTTCCTGTTGTACAGCCTGGCCGGCGGACTGATCATGCTGGTCGCCGTCATCGGGGTGTTCGTCCACGGCGGCACCTTCCTGTGGGCCGACCTGGTGGGGGCGAACGGGGCGCTGGCCGCCCTCGACCCGTCCACCGCCCGGTGGCTGTTCCTCGGCTTCTTCATCGCCTTCGCGATCAAGGCGCCGATGTGGCCCGTGCACACCTGGCTGCCGCAGGCCGCCGGGGCCTCCCGCCCCGGCACCGCCGTCCTGCTGGTGGGCGTGCTCGACAAGGTCGGCACCTACGGCATGCTGCGCTACTGCATGGAGCTGTTCCCCGACGCCGTCGAGGTGTTCGTGTGGCCGGTGGTCGCCCTCAGCCTGGTGAGCATCGTCTACGGGGCGGTCCTCGCGATCGGGCAGAGCGACATGATGCGCCTGGTCGCCTACACGTCGATCTCCCACTTCGGGTTCATCACCCTGGGGATCTTCGCGCTGACCCCGCAGTCCCAGACCGGGGCCGCGCTGTACATGGTCAACCACGGGTTCGCCACCGGCGCCCTGTTCCTGGTGGTGGGCCTGCTCATCGCCCGCCGCGGCTCCTCGCGCATCGAGGACTTCAGCGGGGTGCGGAACGTGGCGCCCAAACTCGCCGGGGTCTTCCTGGTCACCGGCCTGGCCGGGCTGGCCCTGCCCGGGCTGGCACCGTTCATCAGCGAGTTCCTGGTGTTCGTCGGCGTGTACGCGTTCAACCCCGTGCCCGCCGTGATCGCCGTCATCGGTGTGGTGCTCGCCGCGCTCTACATCCTGTGGATGTACCAGCGCACCATGACCGGGCCCACCGCCGAGAGCGTGTCCGGGTTCACGGACCTGTCCGCGCGTGAGAGCTGGGTCGTCGGCCCGCTGCTCGCGCTCATCATCGTGTTCGGGCTGTACCCGCAGCCGCTGCTCGACGCGATCGAACCGGCCGCGGAGCGCACCGTGGTGGTCACCACGGTCGACTCCGCCGAGGAAGGAGGCGCGGAGTGATCCCCCACATGGACCTCCCCGTCATCACCGAGGAGGCACCAGTCCTCGACTGGTGGCTGCTGGCACCGCTGCTCACCCTGTTCGGCGCCGCGATGCTGGCCGTCCTCTTCGAGGCGTTCGTGCCCGCGGCGCGGCGCCGACCGATCCAGCTCGGATTGTCGGCGCTGGCACTGCTCACCACGTTCGTGCTCATCGTCCTCCAGGTCGGGTCGCTGCCCGAGGGCCAGGCCGGTGTCACCGTGGGCGTCGGGGCGCTGGCCATCGACCGGACCGTCCTGTTCTTCCAGGGCACCATCACGGTGCTGGCGCTGGTGAGCCTGCTGCTCATCGCCGAGCGTCGCGACGGCCGGGACGCGTTCGCCGCCCAGGCCGCCGCCGTGCCGGGCAGCGAGGAGGAGCGGGCGCACATCCTGGCCGGCTCGCAGCACACCGAGGTCTACCCGCTGGTGCTGTTCGCGGTGCTGGGCATGCTGATGTTCCCCGCCTCGAACGACTTCCTCACCATGTTCATCGCCCTTGAGGTGATGAGCCTGCCGCTGTACCTGCTGTGCGGGCTGGCCCGCCGGCGCCGCCTGTTCTCGCAGGAGGCCGCCGTCAAGTACTTCCTGCTCGGCGCCTTCTCCTCGGCGTTCTTCCTGTTCGGCGCCGCCATGGTGTACGGCTACGCCGGGTCGGTGAACTTCGGCGAGGTGCGCGTGGCCGTGGAGAACGGCGGGGCGGCGATCTTCCAGGACGGCAACGGCGAGCCGCTGCTGCTCATGGGGATCGGGCTGGTCGCCGTCGGCCTGCTCTTCAAGGTCGGCGCGGTCCCGTTCCACAACTGGAAGCCGGACGTGTACCAGGGGGCGCCCACCCCCATCACCGCGCTCATGGCCTCCTGCACGCTGGTCGCCGCGTTCGGCGCCCTGCTGCGGGTGTTCTTCGTGCCCTTCGGCGGGTCCATCGGTGACTGGGAGCCGATGCTGTGGATCGTGTCGGTCCTCACCATGGTGGTCGCCGCGATCATCGCGGTGGGCCAGCGCGACGTCAAACGGCTGCTCGCCTACTCCTCGGTGGTGCACGCCGGGTTCATCCTCACCGCGGTCGTGGCCGGCAGCACCGACGGTCTGGCCGGGGCGATGTTCTACCTGGCCGCCTACGGGTTCACCACCCTGGGCGCGTTCGCCGTCGTCACCCTGGTGCGCACCGCCGACGGCGGGCAGGAGCTGGGCGACCTGGACCGGTGGGCCGGTCTGGGGCGCAGGAACCCGATCCTGGCGGGAGCGCTGGCCCTGTTCCTGCTGGCGTTCGCGGGCATCCCGCTCACCAGCGGGTTCATCGGCAAGTTCGCGGTGTTCGAGGCCGCCGTCGCCGCCGGGGCCACCCCCCTGGTCATCGTCGGCGTCCTCAGCAGTGCCGTCACCGCGTTCTTCTACGTGCGGATCATCGTTGTGATGTTCTTCCGGGATCCGGAGGCCGACGGGCCGACCGTCGTGCGCGCCGGCGTCGGCACCGGAGGCGTCATCGCCATCGGTGTGGCGGCCACCCTGGTACTCGGGGTGTTCCCGGGGCCGGTGCTCGACCACCTGTTGCCCTCGCCGGACAGTGGGCAGGACCCTGTCTCGGTCATGGTGGACCAGGCGTCCACCGAAACCGGCTGACCTCGGTCAGAGTTTCGGCCCGGGCCGTGTGAGCTGCTGTTTCACCGCGGTCCGGGCCGTATCCGGGTGTGGCTTTGGCTGATCATTCCGGGTCGGATACCGTGGCAAGTCGGATCATGTTCATGTGCTGAGCACGCGGCGACCCCGAACGGTCGCCGCCGTGCCCGTTCAACAGGTGGAGCTTTACGGTGAGCGGTGCTGTCCCGAGCGGGTTTCTCGCTCTGCCGAGAGTCGAATCGACCCTCGCCCGGGAGGTCCAGGACGGTCTCGAAAAGGTCGAGGACCTCCTGAGGGAGTCGGTGCGGTCGAGCGACCCGATGCTGACCGAGGCAGCCTCCCACCTGCTGGAGGCCGGTGGCAAGCGGTTCCGGGCGATGCTCGTGCTGTTGGCCGCGCACTTCGGCGACCCCGACATGCCCGACCTCGTCCCCGCAGCCGCCGTCGTGGAGCTGACCCACGTGGCGACGCTCTACCACGACGACGTCATGGACGAGGCGGAACTGCGACGCGGCAGGCCCAGCGCCAACCAGCGCTGGGGCAACACGATCGCGATCCTCACCGGTGACTACGTCTTCGCCAAGGCCTCGGAGATCCTCGCCGACCTGGGCCCCGAGGCGGTGCGCCTCCAGGCGCAGACCTTCGGCCGGCTGGTCCAGGGACAGATCCTGGAGACCTCCGGCCCGCCCGAGGGCGTCGACCCGCTCGACCACTACCTGCGGGTCATCGGGGACAAGACGGCCTCGCTCATCGCGTCCTCCGCCGAGTTCGGCGGCATGTTCGGCAAGGTCGACCCCGAGACCACGGGAAAGCTCACCCGCGCCTCCGACGCGCTCGGCATGGCCTTCCAGCTCGCCGACGACCTGATCGACGTGGCGGCCGAGACCCGCGAGTCCGGCAAGGTCCCCGGCACCGACCTGCGCGAGGGCGTGCTCACCCTGCCGATGTTCTACGCGCTCCGCTCCACCGACCCGGCCGATGAGCGGCTCAAGTCGCTGCTGGGTCGCCCGCTGGACGACACCGAGGCCGAGGAGGCCCTGTCGCTGCTGCGCGCGCACCCGGCGATGGCCGAGGCCGAGGAGACCCTGCGCGGCTGGTCCGACAAGGCCCGCGCCGAGCTGGCCACCCTGCCGGAGGGCCCGGCGCGCGACGCCTTCGAGGCGCTGTGCGACTACGTGGTGGAACGCTCCGGCTGATCCGGACACCCGTCGACGGGGCCCCCCCCCCCCGGGGGGGGCGGCGCCCGTCGGTGTTCCCCGTACGGGGGGTGTCAGGGGCGTTCGCGGGTGAAGGCGGCGGTGGCGTCGGGGTCCTCGTCGTCCTCGGCGGGCGTGCGGTAGGAGAACACGGAGGTCTCCTCGGTGTCCTCCTTCCGCTGCGGGATGTTGTAGGAGAAACGTTTCCCCTTCGGCGGTTCCTCGTCGTCCGTCGTGGAGGCGCCGTCGTCGGTCGTCTCCTCTTCGTCGGTCCGGGTGGCCTCGGTCCGGGTGGCCTCGGTCCGTTCCTCGGTCCGCTCCTCGTCCGGGTCCGGGTCGTCCGGGGTCGAAGGGTCCTCGTCCATCCTCACGGTGGGCTCGTCCGCGGCGGCCCCGCCCTCGCCCCGCCGCTCCTCGTCCGGGTCCGGGTCGTCCGGGGTCGAAGGGTCCTCGTCCATCCTCACGGTGGGCTCGTCCGCGGTGACCCCGCCCTCGCCCCGCCGCTCCTCGTCCGGGTCCGGGTCGTCCGCCTCGTCCGGCTGCGGCGCCGTGGGGACGCCGTCGGTGTCCTCGGCCGCCTCGGGGGCGGTGTCGTCGGTCGTGGCGGGCCCGGTCGTCTCGGAGGCGTCCTCGTCCCGGGTCGGACGGACCTCGTCCGTGTCGGTGGAGGAGACGACGGTCGCGGGAGGGTCGTCATCGGTGACGGTCGCGGCGGGCTCGTCCCTCTCGTAGAGGTCGGCTGCCGCGACGGCGTCGTCCCGGTCGTCGTCACCGGCGGGGGTGGGGGTGTCAAAGGACTCGGCGGGATCGTCGTCGTAGGCCTCGGCCAGCCAGGCCGGCATGCCGCGGTCGGCGGCGGAGAGCGCGGGGTCGTCCTCGGGCTCTCGCGGTTGCTGTGGCTCGGGCGACCGGTCCGCGCTGTGCTCGTCGGTGACGGGGACGGACGCGCGGTCGTCGTGCGCGGCGGTTCGCGGTACCTCGACCGGTTCGGGGGCCGCGGTGGGGCCGGAGAACCAGGAGGGCGACGCGGTTTCCGCGGGGGTCTCGACGCGGGAGTCGGACTCGACCGCGGTGGGGAACGGGGCGGGGGCGGGGGCGGACGCCGTCGTGTCCGGTTCCGGCCATTCGCGGGCCGTGGGCGTCTGCCAACGGGGAAGGTCGTACTCCGGTTCCCCCGGGCCGGAGTCCTCCGCCATCGTGTTCCAGGCCGGGGCCTCCCGCACCGGCTCGGGAGCCGGTGCGGGCACACGCTCGGAGTGTTCCGGCGTGACGTGCGAGGCCGTGGGAACGGACGACTTCCCCAAACCGTCCGTTCGATCCGCTCCCTTCCTCCCCTGGGCGAGAATCGCCCCCACCAGCAGGAGGGCGCTCACGCCGGCCAACCCCAGGGCGATGTACACCAGGGTGGTCTCGGCGAACACCAGGGCTGCCACGATGACGACGATGGCCGCCAGCACCGCGACGGATGCGAGGACGCTGAGGATCACGGGTCGACCAGGACCTTTACACGTTGCCGGAATCTTCAGTTGTGGAGCCTACCGCCGACCGGGGTCAGCGGCGGTCGTGCGGGGCCTCGCCCGGGTGGAAACCGCCGTGCTGGACGGGCTCGGGCTGACCGAACGGGTTGCCCGCGGGACCGTGCTGGAGCGCCGGGGTCGGGCCGGTCGGCGGGGCCATCGTCTGGAAGCCGCCGGTGGTGTTCGGGTTCTGCTCGATGCCGGCGCCCTCCTCCAGCTCGCGCAGCTGACGCTCGAAGTAGTCCTTCAGGCGGCTGCGGTACTCGCGCTCGAAGTCCTTGAGCACGTTGACCTTGTGCTCCAGTTCCTCGCGCTGCTGGACGAGGCTGCCCATGACCTGACGGTGACGCTCCTGGGCGTCCCGGTCCAGGTTCTCGGAGCGGACGCGGGCCTCACCGATGATCTGCTCGGCCTGGCGGCGGGCCTTGCCGAGGATGTCCTCGGACTCGTGGCGGGCGCGACCGAGGGTCTCGTCGGCCTCCCGGCGGGCGTCGGAGATCGCCTGGTCGGCGGTCTGCTGGGCGAGGGCCAGGACGCGGGCGGCCGTGTCCATGTTCTCCTCGCCGCCCATGCTCATGTGCATGGGAGCGGGTGCCTGGGGCTGCGGCTCGACGACGGCCTGCGGGGCCTGGACGGGCTCGGGGCGAGGCGGCTCGGGCTGCTCCTGGGGCTGCTGGAAGTCCTGCATCCCGGCGTTGGGCACCTTGCCGCGCAGGCACTCGGCGAGCTTGCCGCGCAGTTCCTCGTTCTCCTGGATCAGTCGGTCCAGCTCGGACTCGACCTCGTCGAGAAAGGCGTCGACCTCTTCTTCGTCGTACCCCGGTCGGAGCCGGGTCGTGCTGAACTGCTTGTTCCGCACATCAGCGGGTGTCAGCGGCATCTTCGTCTCCTTGGCGCGCTTGGAGTCCATCCGTAGGGACGCTACCTGATCGTGACCTTACGGCAATCCGGATCATGACCAAGACCACATAACGGAATCGGGGGCGATTTTTTTCGCCCCGACCCTGGTGCTATGCGACCGAGACCGCCAACCCTTGAAGGAGGCGCATCACGATGGTCAGACCGATGAACAGCACCAGGACGCTCAGGTCGAGCGCGATACTGCCCAGCCGGATCGGCTTGATGAACTTCCGCAGGAACCTCAACGGCGGGTCGGTGAGCGTGTACACGATCTCGGCGATCACGAGCAGGAACCCCGTGGGGCGCCACGTCCGGGAGAAGGACTGCACCATCTCCAGAACCACACGCGCCAGCAGCACGAACACGTACAGCTGGAGCGCGATGATCAGCACGAATAGGACGGGATACACGGTCTAATCGACCCAATCTCTGAACGGATGTGATGGTCTAGCTCTGATTGAAGAACCCTCGCTCGGCGATCCGCGCCTTGTCCTCGGCGGTCACCTCGACGTTGGCCGGGGACAGTAGGAACACCTTGTTGGTCACGCGCTCGATACTGCCATGCAGACCGAAGATCAGACCAGCCGCGAAGTCGACCAGACGCTTGGCGTCGCTGTCGACCATCTCGGTCAGGTTCATGATCACCGGCGTGCCCTCCCGGAAGTGCTCTCCGATCGTACGCGCCTCGTTGTAGGTACGCGGATGGAGCGTGGTGATCCGCGCGAGGTCGGCGGTGGAAGAGGTCGTCGTGGTGCCACCGCGTCGCTCACCCGTACCCGAGTGGTCGCCGGTGTCGCTCACTTCGTCGCCCCGTGTTCCCTCGCCGCGCGGAGTGTCCACACCGCGCTCGCGGTGTTCCTCCACGCCCTCGTCGAAATCGTCGAACTCATCATATTCGTCCGCATAGCGGTGATCGTAACGGTCGTCCTCCACGAGGCCGAGGTAGACCGCCATCTTGCGCATCGCGCCGGCCATCTCATGTCCTCCGTCGTCCCCGCGGCCTTCACCGCAGCCGACTCCTCCGTACGGTCCCGTCTCCCCTTCTCAGCGGGGTGGGACGCCCTTTCGGGCGAACTCCACAGACGGGTTCCAAGGTCTATGTGGGGACATTACCCCACGATCGGTCCCCGGTCGCCGAGCAACGCCGTACCGAGGCGCAGGTGTGTCGCGCCTCGCTCGATCGCGGCTTCCAGGTCCCCGCTCATGCCCGCGGAGATCACCGTCGCCAGAGGATAACGATCACGGATCCGACACGCGACCTCATAAAGGCGACCGAACGCCTCGTGGGGATCGCCCTCGCGCGGCGCGACCGCCATCACCCCGCCCAGGGTGAGGGCGTCGTGCCCATCGATCCGGGCCGCCAGGTCGAGGGCGTCGGCGGGGTCGACCCCGCCCCGGGGTCCGAGCACTCCCGCCTGGGACCCGTCGTCGAGGTCGACCTGCACCAGGCAGGTGAGGCGTCGGCCGGCGGACGCGGCCCGGTCCCCCAGGGCACGGGCGAGCCTGTCCCGGTCGACCGAGTGGACGACGTCGGCGTAGGAGGCCACCGACTTGGCCTTGTTGGTCTGCAACTGGCCGACGAAGTGCCAGGTGAGGTCGAGGTCCGCGGTGGCGGCGGCCTTGGGCGCCGCCTCCTGGTCGCGGTTCTCGCCGACGTCGGTGACGCCGAGGGAGGCCAGGATGCGCACGTCCTCGGCCGGGCGGGTCTTGGTGACGGCGACCAGGGACACCTCGGAGGGGTTTCGGTCGGCCTTGTGGCAGGCCTCTTCGATGCGGGTGCGGGCCGCCGCGAGGTTGGCCTTGATCCGCTCTACGCGGGCCGGGTCGTGTGACACGTTGTCCTTACTCCTGTGGGCGCGGGTCCGTCCGGGGTCGTCGGTGGTCCCTCAGACGCGCCAGACGAACGAGGCGAATCGGCCGGTGGGCGCACCGCCCCGGTGGGAGAACAGCTCGGGGCTCTCCAGGGTGCAGCGGCCGTCGGCGCGGATGTCGGTGACGCCGGCCCGACGCAGCTGGGCGGTGACGGCGGCGACCATGTCGACCCCGGTGGTGCCCCGCCGGGTGGTGGAGGCGGCCTCGGGTGTGCGGCGGGCGGTCTCGGCCTGGAGTTCCGGCGGCACCTCGTAGCAGGAGCCGCAGATGGCGGGTCCCAGGAAGACGGTGATGTGCTCGGGGCGGGCGCCGTGGTCGACCATCGTCGCGACGAGGTTGCCGGCGATCCCGTGGCCGGTGCCCGAGCGGCCCGAGTGGGCGGCGCCCAGGACGCCCCTCTCCCCGTCCGCCGCCAGGACGGGCAGGCAGTCGGCGGCCAGGGAGGCCAGGACCAGATCGGATCGGGTGGTGACGACCCCGTCGCAGGTACCGACGCCGCCGGGGACCTTCGCGACGAGGACGTCCGCGCTGTGCACCTGGTTCATCCAGACGATCCGGTCGGCCGGAAAGCCCAGGTCCTCGGCGGCGAGGCGCCGGTTGGCCAGGACCGTCTCCCGATCGTCGCCCGTGCCCAGGCCGAGGTTGAGCGAGTCGTAGGGCGGGACGCTGGTCCCGCCGTGGCGTTCGGTGACGGCGGCACGGACCCCGTGCCCGAGGTCGGCGATGGTGACCATCCGGCTGCCCGCTGTCCTTCCCTCTGCCCGGACGGCGCGGTCGGCGCGGTCGGCGTCGGACGCCCGGGGCGGCGACGGCCCCGTCCACTCGGGTCGGGGCCGCTGACACGTCGATGGTACCGGGGTGTCGATCCGCTACTTCAGGAAGTCGGGGACGTCCAGGTCGTCGGGCTCTTCGAAGACGACCCGGCGACGGGGCGTGGGGACGTCGGCGCGCCGTTCGGCGACCGACTCCGAGACCACGTGGATGGAGCGGGACTGCTCGTCCTCCCGGGCGTCCGGCTCCTCCCGGTCCCGGGTCTCCTCCTGACCGGTGTGGTCCGCGTAGGAGGACTCGGTGTAGGAGGAGTCGGCGTAGGAGGTGCCGTAGGGCGAAGCCTGCGGCTCGGGCTGCTCCACCGGGTCCTGGCCCTGGGGTTCGGGGTCGACCGCCGGCTGTTCGAACGGTTCGGGCGCCGCCGGGGGCGGGTCCTGCCGTACGGGGCGCTGCGAGAGCGGCGGGGTCTGCGGACGGGCCGGTTCGGGCGTGGTCTGACGACCGCCCAGCCACGGCAGGTTCTCGGCCGACGCCCCGTTCGCGCCCGTGGTGGCGGGCGCGGAGGGCGCCCCCTCCCCACTGGACGCGCTGCCCGCCGTGGGGGCGACGGCCTTAGGAGGGTCCGCCGGCTCGCGCCTGTGCAGGGACGGACCGGTGACCTCGGGTTCGTCGAAGCCCGCGGCGATGACGGTCACACGGACCTCGTCGCCCAGGGCGTCGTCGATGACCGCGCCGAAGATGATGTTGGCGTCGGGCGCCGCCGAGTTGGAGACGAGCTGGGCCGCCTCGTTGATCTCGAACAGGCCCAGGTCGGATCCGCCCTGGATGGACAGCAGGACGCCGTGGGCGCCGTCGATGCTGGCCTCCAGGAGCGGGGAGGAGATCGCCATCTCCGCCGCCGCGACGGCCCGGTCGTCCCCGCGTGCGGAGCCGATGCCCATGAGCGCGGACCCGGCCCCGGACATGACCGACTTGACGTCGGCGAAGTCGAGGTTGATCAGGCCCGGTGTGGTGATCAGGTCGGTGATGCCCTGGACACCGGAGAGCAGGACCTGGTCGGCCGCCTTGAAGGCGTCCAGGACGCTGACCTGCCGGTCGGAGATGGAGAGCAGCCGGTCGTTGGGGATCACGATGAGCGTGTCCACCTCCTCGCGGAGCATCGCTATCCCCGACTCGGCCTGGGTGGCCCGGCGCTTGCCCTCGAAACCGAAGGGGCGGGTGACCACACCTATGGTGAGTGCTCCCAGGGATCGGGCGATGTTGGCGACCACGGGCGCGCCGCCCGTGCCGGTCCCGCCACCCTCACCCGCGGTGACGAAGACCATGTCGGCCCCCTTGAGGACCTCCTCGATCTCCTCGCGGTGATCTTCGGCGGCCTTGCGGCCGACGTCGGGGTTGGCTCCGGCTCCCAGTCCGCGCGTGAGTTCACGACCGACGTCCAGTTTGACGTCCGCGTCACTCATCAGCAGCGCTTGGGCGTCGGTATTGATCGCGATGAACTCGACGCCCTTGAGCCCCTCTTCGATCATTCGGTTGACGGCGTTGACACCGCCGCCGCCGATACCGACGACTTTGATGACCGCGAGGTAGTTCTGCGGTGCTGCCACGACGAGGGGCCTTTCCGCTCGCATACGCCGTTCCCGTCCGCTCGACGGCGGGGCCGTCGGGCCGGAGGGTCCGGCATCCGGTTCTACAGTGTGCGTTTCGGGTATCCCGACAAGGCGTCCGCGGACGCCGGGGCGGGGGACCCGGGGCCGCGTGGACCGCGGGGTGCCGGCCCGGGGTGGGCCGACGCCTCCCTCGGCTCGGCGGGAGGAATACGATTCCCGCGTACCCCGAAAAGCGTGTTCTGTACTTTGTTGACGATGGTCGTGACTCTCGACACTAAGCCGACCGTCCACCACCGGCAACCGATGACGACTTCAGCCTAACGTCGTATAACACGAGGAAGCGATGTGCCGACCCGGCGCGTCGCGTCTGGAATGTCCCCGCGTCGTGTCCGTGGCCCCCTCTGGGCGCCCTGCGGCCCCCGATCGGGAGGGTCCGGATCCGACTTCCGGTGACTTTGCCGTCTTTTCCCCACTTGTGGTCGCCGCTTCACCGAACGATGGCCAGGTCCGGGGTGGAGACGTCGTAGACGGTCCCCTCCCCTGGCGGGTGTTCGCGCATGAGCACGCGCAGGACGTCGCTCTTGTCCTCGGCGCCCTGGGCGGTCCCCCACTCGATCACGGAGCCCTCGGTGACCTCGATCCGGATGTCCTCCGTGTCGGTGGCGTCGATGAGCCGGATCCGGGCGAGGAAGGAGTCGGGGGCGCTCTCGACGATGTCGGCGGCGGCCCGGACGGCCTCGTTCCCCTCCACCTCTCCGGTGACCCGCACCAGGGGGTGGGTGCCGGGCCGGGTCGGGGAGTCCTCGATGCGGATCCCGTCCCGGTCGACGAGTCGGTACTCCTCCCCCACCCGCACGGCGAGCAGGGGTCGGCGTTCGACGACCTCGACCCGTAGGGTGGCGGGCCAGCCGCGGGTGACCGTGGCCGATTCCACCAGGGGCAGCGAGGCGGCGCGTTCGGCGCCGTCCGCCAGGTCCACCCGGATCAGGGGGGTGCCGGTGGGGACGTCCACGGCGGCGACGACCTCATCGTGGTCGACCCGGTCCAGGCCGGTGACGGAGACCTCGCGCACCACCAGCAGGCGGGAGCCGAGGAGTATCCAGGTGACGACGCAGACGAGGGCGACGACCAGGAGCGCCACGAAGGCGACCTTCCAGGGGTCGGACCGTTGGCGCACCGTCTTCGCGGTCGGGGTGTCGGCGCGCGGCCGGGTCCCGGTGTCGGGGTCCCCGCCGCGTGGCGCTCCGTCGTGGTCTGCCCTCACCCGTGTCCTCCGACGTCAGTCCCGGCCCCGTCCGCCGCGGCCGAGGGATTCGGCCATCTCCTCCACGTCGGCGACCTCGGCCAACCGGTCCACGATGAGCGGACCCAGTTCGGTGATGTCGCCGGCGCCCATCGTCAGGACGATGTCGCCGGGGCGCGCCAGGTCGGCGGCCAGCCGGACGGCGTCGGCGCGGTCGGGTGTGTGGTGCACCCGGTCGTGTCCGACCCTGGAGGTGATGAGTTCGGCGGTGACCCCGGGTTCGGGGTCCTCACGGGCGGCGTAGATCCCCAGCACCACGACCTCGTCGGCCAGGGTGAGGGCGGCCCCGAACTCGTCGGCGAAGATGCGGGTGCGGCTGTACAGGTGGGGCTGGAAGACGGCGATGATGCGCCCCTCGGGCTGTTCTTCCCCGGCTTCGCGCGCCTGCTCGGCGAACGATTCCAGGGCGCCCCGGGTGGCGCGCAGGTCGGCCTCCAGTTCGGTGGGGTGGTGGGCGTAGCTGTCGTAGACGCCCACACCGCCCGCCGCGCCCTTGGCCTCGAAGCGGCGGGCGGCCCCGCCGAAGTCGGCGATGCCCTCGACCGCGACCTCCAGGTCGTGGCCGAGTTCGTCGGCGACGGCGATGGCGGCCACGGCGTTGAGCACGTTGTGGCGTCCGGGGACGGCGACGCTGCCCTCGATCTCACCGCCGTCGGCGGTGGCGAGGGTGAACTCGGTGGTGAAGCCGCGGGGGCGGATGCGGGTGATCCGGTAGTCGGCGTCGGCGGTCTCGCCGTAGGTGAGGACCTTCTTGCCGCGTTCGCGGGCGGTCCGGGCGACGCGGCGCGCTCCCTCGTCGTCGATGCCGACGATGAGGGTGCGTTCGACGCGGTCGACGAACGACGCGAAGTTGGCGTGGATCTCCTCGATGCCGCTGTAGTTGTCGAGGTGGTCGGCTTCGACGTTGGTGACGACGGCGATCTTCGGGGAGAGCATGAGGAAGGAGCCGTCGCTCTCGTCGGCCTCCACGGCGATGGGGCCGCCGATGCCGGCGTCGGCCCCGAGGCCGGTGGTGACGAGTTTTCCGCCGATGACGTAGCCGGGGTCGACGCCCAGGTGCTGGAGGACGACGGTGACCATCGAGGTGGTGGTGGTCTTGCCGTGGGTGCCGGCGATGGCGATGCCCTCGCGGCCCAGCAGCAGGGCGCCCAGCGCGGCGGCGCGCGGGAGGACGCGCAGGCCCCGTCGGCGGGCCTCGGCGAGTTCGGGGTTGTTCTCCCGGACGGCGGAGGAGACGACGACGGTCTCGGCGGCGCCGAGGTTCTCGGCGGCGTGGCCGACGTGGGCGCGGGCGCCCATCTCCTCCAGGTCGCGCAGGGTGTCGCTGTCGCGGGCGTCGCTTCCGGACACCTCGACGCCCGATTGCAGCAGCACGCGGGCGATGCCGGACATGCCGGCGCCGCCCAGGCCGATGAAGTGGGTGCGGCCCAGTTCGTCGACGGGGATCGGGGCGGTCGGTCGCACCAGGGTCATCGGGCGTCCTTCCCGTCGTCGTAGTAGGTGTCGTCGCCGTTGTCGTCTTCGGGGACGGGAAGTTCGGGGCTGGGCCGGTCGCCGCGGGCGATGGCGGCGACCTCGCGGGCCAGTTCCATGTCGGCGTCGCGGCGGCCCATGCGGGCGGCGGCCTCGGACATGGCCACGACGCGGTCGGTGTCGGTGAGCAGCGGGATGAGCCGGCCGGTGATCCATTCGACGGAGATCTCGGCGTTGTTCACCATGAGGCCGCCGCCCGCCTGGACGATGGGTTCGGCGTTGAGGGCCTGTTCGCCGTTGCCGATGGCCAGGGGCACGAACGCGCCGGGCAGGCCGACGGCGGTGAGTTCGGCGCAGGTCATCGCGCCGGATCGGCACATGGCGATGTCGGCGGCGGCGTAGGCCATGTCCATCCGGTCGACGTAGGGCACGGCGACGTAGGGGATGCCGTCCTGGGTGAGGTCCTGGGGTTCGTCGGCGTTCTTGGGGCCGACCACGTGCAGGACCTGGACGCCGTGGTCGCGGAAGGCGTCACGGGCGGCGAAGGCGGTCTCGTTGATGCGCTGGGCGCCCTGGGAGCCGCCGAAGATCAGCAGGGTGGGCAGGTCGGAGCGGAGGCCGAAGTAGGCGCGGGCCTTGTCGCCCATGGCCAGCCGGTCCAGGGTGGTGATCTGTTGGCGCAGGGGGATGCCGATGAACCGGCCGTGGCGGATCTGGGTGTGGGGGTGACCGGTGTAGACGTGCTCGGTCATGCGGGCGCCCAGGCGGTTGGCCAGCCCGGGCAGGGGGTTGGCCTCGTGGACGACGATGGGGATGCGCCGCCGTCGGGCCGCCAGGTATCCGGGGGTGGCGACGTAGCCGCCGAAGCCGACGATGACGTCGGCCTGGAGGCGGTCCAGGTGGTCGCCGGCGGCGCTGAGGGCACCGGCGAGTTTGCCGGGGACACTGAGCAGCTGCGGGGTGAGTTTGCGGGGCAGGGGGACCGCGGGGATCAGACCCAACTCGTATCCGCGCATGGGCACGAGGCGGGTCTCCAGGCCGCGTTCGGTGCCCAGGCAGAGGATCTCCGTGGTGGGGTCGATGCGCCGCAGCGCGTCCGCAAGGGAGAGCGCGGGCTCGATGTGCCCGGCCGTGCCGCCTCCGGCGAGGGCTACCCTCATCGTCGCCGATTCCTCCTCGACCGGCTCCCAGCCGGGACCGGTCCGCTGTCGTACTTGGCCGTTGTCCCGCCGCCGCGGGGACCCGGTGTGCGCGGGCCGCGCGCCGTGGCGGCGCGCCCGGAGGACGGGGTGCCGCCGCGGCCGGTGACCGGGTTGGCGATGTTCTCCAGGCCCAGCCAGCTTAGAGCCCTTTGCGCCCATCCGGGACCCCGGGCCGCCAGGGCCCGCTGTGCCTGGGGTTCGGTCTTGGCCAGGGACAGGAGGACGCCGAGGGCGACCATGGTCGTGATCAACGACGAACCGCCGTAGGAGACCAGGGGCAGCGGGACTCCGGTGACGGGGAGCAGGCCGATGACGGCGCCGACGTTGATCATGGTCTGGCCCATGATCCAGGTGACGATGGCGAAGGCGGCCAGGCGGGGGAAGGGTTCCTTGACGCGGAAGGCCACCCGCAGCCCGGCGTAGCCCAGGACGCCGAAGAGCGCGAGGAGGAGCAGGGTGCCGATGAGGCCGAATTCCTCTCCGATGATGGCGAAGACGAAGTCGGACTCGGCGAAGGGCAGGAAGCCCCACTTCTCGCGGCTGGCGCCGATGCCGACGCCGAAGATCCCGCCGGTGCCCAGGGCGTAGCGGCCGTGGAGGGACTGCATGCCGGCCCCCTGGGGGTCGGCCATGGGGTCGAAGAGGGTGGTGACGCGGGCCATCCGGTAGGGCTCGATGGCGATGGCGATGAGGGCCAGGCCCAGGACGAGGCCGAACATGGCCACGAAGAGTTTGCCGGGCGCGCCGACCACCCACAGCAGGCCGAGAAAGGTGACGAGGAACACCAGTGCGGTGGACAGGTTGGAGCCGAGCAGGACGAGCAGCACGAGCAGACCGCAGCCGGGCAGGAGCGGGAAGAGCAGGTGGCGCCACTCGGTGAGTTCGGAGAGTTCGTCCTTGCGGGCGAGGATGCCGGCGCCCCACAGGACGAAGGCGAGTTTGGCGGGTTCGGAGGGTTGGACGACCAGTCCGCCGATGTCCAGCCAGCGGGTGGCGCCGTTGATCTCGACCCCTTGGAAGACGGTGAGCAGCAGCAGGGCCGCGGAGACGATCATGGCCGGGTAGCCGACGAGGCGGAAGACCTGCTGGGGCATGTGGGAGGCCAGGATCATCAGGGGCAGGCCGATGACGGCCGCCCCCAACTGCTTCTGGAAGAGGGAGAAGGAGGAGCCGGTCTCGCTGATCGACTTGACCATGGTGGAGGAGAGCACCATGACCAGGCCCAGGGCGATGAGCAGCACCGCCGTGCCCAGGATCAGGTAGTAGGAGGTCAGTGGTCGGTCCAGGGCAGCGGCCCATTCCCTCCACAGGGGACGCTCGCGCCCCTTGATCACCGTCGCCCGGGTTCGGGCCACTCCGGGGACCGTCGTCGTCGCCAATCCGCACCACCCTCCGCACCTGCGCGCCTCAATAGTGGCGAACGGCGGGTCGGGAACCGTGGACATTTCCCGCGTGTTGGCCATCTTCGGCCTGGAAAGGAGTGGTTCGGAGCACAGCGAAGGCCGCCCGCGCGCCTTTTCTCACGCACGGGCGGCGATCGGTCACTCAGAGCAATCGATGGACGGCCTCGGCGAAGAGGCGTCCACGCTCCGGGTAGTTGGTGAACATGTCCATGGACGCGGCAGCCGGGGCCAGCAGGACGGTGTCGCCCTCCTGCGCCATGGCGGTCGCGGCGGCGACCACCGCGTCCATGACGGTGTGTCCCTCGGGTGCGTCCGGGGCGGGCCCGTCGATCTCCACGACAGGGACGTCGGGGGCGTGCTCGGTGAGCGCCTCGCGCAACCGGGCGCGGTCGGCGCCGATGAGCACCGCTCCGCGCAACCGGCCGGCGGAGGCCGCGACCAGGTCGGTGACCTCGGCGCCCTTGAGCAGACCTCCGGCGACCCACACCACGGAGGCGTAGGCGCCCAGGGACGCGGCGGCGGCGTGCGGGTTGGTGGCCTTGGAGTCGTCGACGTAGTCGACGCCCGCCACCGAGGCCACGTAGGCGATCCGGTGCGGTTCGGGGGCGAACGCCGCCAGTCCGGCCCTGATCGAGGCCGGGGCGACCCCGATGGAGCGGGCCAGCGCGGCGGCGGCGAGGGCGTTGGCGACGTTGTGCGGCGCGGGGGGGCGCACGTCGGCGAGCGTGGCCAGTTCCTCGGCGCCGCCCACGGGGTCGTCGACGAACGCCCGGTCCACCAGCAGGTCCTCGACGACGCCCAGCTCCCCCGATCGGGGGGTGCCGAGGCCGAAGCCGACCAGCGGGGTGTGCGGGTCGCCGTCCTCCTCGGCCAGGCGCACCGACCAGGGGTCGGCGGTGTTGACCACGCGGAGGGTGCCGGGGGCGAACACCGCGCCCTTGGCCCGGGCATAGGGTTCCAGGCCGCCGTGCCAGTCCAGGTGGTCGGGGGCGACGTTGAGGACGGTGGCGGCGTGCGGGCGCAGGCTGGAGGACCAGTGGAGCTGGAAGCTGGACAGTTCGACGGCGAGCACGTCGGGGTGGCGGCCGTCGGTGTCGGGACGCACCGCGTCGACGACGGGGGTGCCGACGTTGCCGACGGCGAGGACGTCGCGTCCGTCGGCGCGGAGCATGGCCTCCAGCATGCGCACGGTGGTGGTCTTGCCGTTGGTGCCGGTCACCGCGAGCCACACCTGGTCGGCGGGTTTGATCCGCCAGGCCAGTTCGACGTCGCCGATGACCTCGACGTCCGCCTCGGCCGCCGCGACGGCCAGGGGCGAGTCGGGGCGCCAGCCCGGGGAGATGACGACGAGGTCGCACTCGTCCGGCAGGGGGGTGGCGCCCAGGACGACCTCGGCCCCGGCCGCGGTGAGCTCGGCGGCCACGGGGCGGACGGTGTCGTCGTCGCGTCCGTCGACCACGGTGACCCGGGCCCCCCGCTCCAGCAGGAGGCGGACCACCGGCGGTCCGGAGACGCCCAGGCCGGCGACGCAGACCCGTAGGCCGGCGAAGGGGGTGGTGGAGTGATGGGACATCCCGGTTACCTCGGCATCCATTCGAGGTAGAACAGGCCGATGGCGACCGCCACGAACAGGCCCTGGATGATCCAGAAGCGGATCACGATGGTCGGTTCGGCCCATCCCTTGAGTTCGAAGTGGTGCTGGAGGGGCGCCATGCGGAAGACGCGTTTGCCGGTGAGGCGGAACGACGCGATCTGGATCATCACCGACATGGTGATGATGACGAACAGTCCGCCGATGAGGAGCAGCAGGAGCTGGGTGCGGGTGGTGATGGCCAGGCCCACGATGAGGCCGCCCAGGGCCAGGGAGCCGGTGTCGCCCATGAAGACCTTGGCGGGCGGGGCGTTGAACCAGAGGAAGGCGATGCAGGAGCCGAGGACGGCGGAGGCGACGACGGCGAGGTCCAGGGGGTCGCGGACCGTGTAGCAGTTGTTGGAGAGGTAGGACACGCAGGACTGGCGGAGCTGCCAGTTGCCGATGATCATGTAGGCGACCAGCGAGATGATCGTCGCGCCGGTGGCCAGGCCGTCGAGGCCGTCGGTGAGGTTGACGGCGTTGGAGAAGCCGACGATGAGGAACAGCGCCCAGAGGATGAACAGGCCGATCATCAGCGGGGGGCCGAAGTCACGGAGGAAGGACAGGCTGGGGGCGGCGGGGGTGTAGCCGTAGCCGTTGGGGAACTGGGTGACGCCGTAGGCGAACCCGACGCCGACGATGGCCTGGCCGACCATCTTGGCCCCGCTGCGCAGGCCCAGGCTGCGGCGCTTGTAGATCTTGATGAAGTCGTCCAGGAAGCCGACACAGCCCATGCCGACGAACAGGAACATCACCAGCAGGCCGGAGGCGGTGGGGCCGGGGGCGGACGGCTGGACCAGGCTCAGCACCAGGTGGGAGCCGAAATAGCCGACCACCGCGCCGAGGATGACGACGATGCCGCCCATGGTGGGCGTGCCCTGTTTGGTCTTGTGGCCCTCGGGGCCGTCGTCGCGGACCTCCTGGCCGAACTTGAAGCGGTACAGAAGGTTGATCAGCGGCGGCATCAACGCCATGGAGACGATCAGCGACAGCGCCGCCGCGATGGAGATGCCGATCACCGGACATCACCTTCGGTGATGTGGTCGATAACCTTTTCGAGTGCTGCCACCCGTGATCCCTTCACAATGACGACGTCTCCCGCGCGCATCCGCGCGCGCAGTTCCGCGGCGGCCGCCGCGGCGTCCGCGACCCGGACGGTCTCACCGGACCACCGCCCCTCGCGGGCGGCGTTCTCGGCTCCGGCGGCGATGCCCTCGGCCTGATCGCCGACCACGATCAGCAGGGGCACGCCCGTGCGAGCGGCGAGGTCGCCGATCTTCTCGTGTTCGATGTGCGCCTCGTCACCGAGTTCGGCCATGTGGCCGAGGACGGCGATGGGTCGGCGGTCCCGGGCCAGTGCGCCCAGGGTGGTCAGCGCCGCCCGCATGGACTCGGGGTTGGCGTTGTAGGCGTCGTTGACGAGGGTGACACCGTCGTGTTCGGTGACCTCCATGCGCCAGCGGCTGACCGGGACGGCCGCGCCGAGGGCGTCGGCGATGTCCGCGATGTCCATGCCGAGTTCGTGGGCGACCGCGGCGGTCGCCAACGCGTTGTGCACCTGGTGGGCGCCGACGAGGGTCAGGCGCACGGGGGTGCTCGTCCCGCCCAGGTGGAGGGTGAAGGCGGGCGCGCCGTCGGCGCCGATGACGACGTCGGCGGCCCGTACGTCGGCGTCGTCGGCGAGCCCGTAGGTCACGACGCGGGCGGCGGTGCGCGCGGCCATGGCGTTGACCTTGGGGTCATCGGCGTTGAGCACGGCGAGGCCGCCCTCGCCGGGGGCCGACGCCCCCGGGGGCAGTGCCTCGACCAGTTCGCCCTTGGCCTTGGCGATGGCGTCCCGGTCGCCGAACTCGCCCACGTGGGCGCTGCCGACGTTGAGGACGACGCCGATGCGGGGCGGCGCGACGCGGCACAGGTGGGCGATGTGCCCGATGCCGCGGGCGGCGACCTCCAGCACCAGGTGTCGGGTGCCGGTGTCGGCGCGCAGCACGGTGAGGGGGTGGCCGATCTCGTTGTTGAACGAGCCCGCGGGGGCGACGGTGGTGCCCCGCCGGCCGATGACCTGCGCGATGAGGTCCTTGGTGGTGGTCTTGCCGGAGGAACCGGTGAC
Organism: Nocardiopsis lambiniae; assembly: GCF_031845465.1. NCBI lineage: Bacteria > Bacillati > Actinomycetota > Actinomycetes > Streptosporangiales > Nocardiopsidaceae > Nocardiopsis > Nocardiopsis lambiniae. The sequence goes on from NZ_JAVREP010000001.1 coordinate 527,031, forward strand.
CCCGACGATCTCGACGGCGTCGGCGCCGCGGGCGGGGTCGGACAGGGTGTCGGCGGTGTGGCGGGCCAGCCGTGCCAGGGCCTCCACCACCGCGTCGTCCCCGCCGTCGACCAGCAGGTGGGGGGCGTCGACGGGGCGGGAGACCAGGGCCGCGGCCGCCCCCGCCTCGATCGCGGCCCGCGCGTACTCGTGGCCGTCGACCCGCTCGCCGCTCAGGGCGACGAACAGGGAGCCCGGCGCCGCCAGGCGCGAGTCGACGACGACGGGGCCGTCGACGACGGTATCGGGGCGCACTGATCCGCCGAGGGCGGTTCCGGTGATCTCGGCGATCCGATCGAGCGTGAGCGCGATCAAATCCACTCCTCAGGTCAGGCCCGATCCACGGCGACCACGGGATGACGGATGGCCACCCGGCCGGAGGACTCGGTTCGGGGGATGGCACCGCGGACGGGCGCGCACGCGGTGCCGCGCCGGATTCCACCACGGTGGTTCGGGGGCGACAACGTCCATGGGCGCCACCGGTGGACGGCGCGTGTTCGGGCTGCGATTGCCGCACCCACCTTAGAACATGTTGGGGTGTTCGGGGTCCCGGCAGGGCCCGTGGTCGGCAATATCCGCCACTTCGTGACCGTCGGCTCCGCCCCGTGCGCCGGTCGCGCACGGGGCGGGGTCGGGGTCAGGTGCCGTCGGCGGGCCGATGGACGTCCAGGAGTGCGACTCCGAGGCGTTCGCGGACGTCGACGGACAGGTGCTCCTCGATGGCGGAGCGCAGTACCTCGCGGTCGTCGAAGGGCAGGACCTCGCCCTTGACGTACTGGCCGGTCTCGTGGCCCTTGCCCGCGACCACGATGACGTCGCCGGCGCCGGCGCGGGACACGGCCAGGCGGATGGCCTCGGCGCGGTCGAACTCGACGGTGATCCGCGCCCGCTCCTCTTCGGGGACCTTGGCGGCGCCCTCCAGCATCGCGGTGGCGATGACGACGGGGTCCTCCGTGCGCGGGTTGTCGTTGGTGATGACGAACCGGTCGGCGAGGCGGGCGGCGGCCTCGCCCATGAGCGGGCGTTTGGCGCGGTCGCGGTCGCCTCCGCAGCCCAGGACCACGGTGATCTCGCCCTCGGCGACGGTGCGCACGGAGGACAGGACGGCCTCGACGGCCCCGGGTTTGTGGGAGTAGTCGACCAGCGCGGTGAAGTCCTGGAGGGAGGCGGGCACCTCCCGGGCCGTCACCTTCTCCATGCGGCCGGGGACGCCGGGTGCGGCGGCCACGCCCTCGATGGCGGTCTCCAGGGGCAGGCCGGCCTCGACGAGGCCGATGACGGCGGCCATGGCGTTGGAGACGTTGAAGGGGCCGGGCAGGCCGACGGAGGCCCGGGCCTCCATGCCGCCGGGACCGACGATGCGGAAGGTGCTGCCGGCGGCGCCCAGGCGCACGTCGACGGCGGTCCAGTCGGCGGTCAGGGCGGTCTCGGGGTCGGCGTCGGAGAAGCCCTCCACGCCGAAGGTGGTGACGGGGACCGCCCCTCGCGCCTGCACCATGTCCACGAGCGCCCGACCGAACCGGTCGTCGGCGTTGATCACCGCGATGTCGCAGTACTCGGGGGTGAACAGGCGCGCCTTGGTCTCGAAGTAGTCGCGCAGGTCACTGTGGAAGTCCAGGTGGTCCTGGGACAGGTTGGTGAAGATCGCGACGTCGTAGCGGGCTCCGCCGACCCGGCCCAGGGCCAGGGCGTGGCTGGAGACCTCCATGGCGGCGGCGGTGACGCCCTTCTCCCGCATGAGGGCGAAGAGGCCGTGCAGGTCGGTGGCCTCGGGCGTGGTGAGGGAGGAGGCGACGCGTTCGTCGCCCACGCGCATCTCGACGGTGCCGATGAGGCCGGTCCCCATGCCGGCGCGGCGCAGTCCCGACTCGATGAGGTAGGAGACGGTGGTCTTGCCGCTGGTCCCGGTGGTGCCGATGAGCAGCAGGTCCCGGGAGGGTTCCTTGAAGATCCAGGCGGCGACGGCGCCCAGGGCGGTGCGGGCGTCGGGGACGACGAGGGTGGGGAGCCCGGTGGCGGTGGCACGGTCGGCCCCCGCCGGGTCGGTGAGGATGGCGGCGGCCCCCGCCTCGGCGACCTGCGCGGCGTAGTCGGCCCCGTGGGCCCGGGCTCCTGGTAGGGCCGCGTACAGGTCGCCGGGGCCCGCCTGTCGGGAGTCGTGGGTGATACCGCGCACTTGGACCTCGCGGGCCGGGACCGGGTGATCCGGGGCGAGGTCCGGGCGCAGCAGAGCGGCGTCCGGGCCGAGCAGCGGCACGAGGTCGGACAGGGGTCGCAGTGGCGTGTGTTCAGGTCGCATTACCGGTGGCACGTGTGGAGGTTAACCGTTGGAGGCGATCGGTCGGTAATTTCCACGCTGGGACGACGCCGATCGGTCGCGGTTCCGCGACTACCGTGGTGGGCGGGGGTGAGGGGTGTGGACCGGGTGGCGGAGGCGGTGGCCGGGGGGCGGCCGGTGGTGCTCGACGGCGGGTTGGCGACCCGGTTGGAGGAGTACGGGTACGACCTGTCGGGTGGTCTGTGGTCGGCGCGGTTGTTGGCCGAGGACCCCGACGCGATCCGGCGGGTGCACCGGGATCATCTGGAGGCGGGCGCGGAGGTGGTGACCGCGGCCGGCTACCAGGCGGGTCTTCCGGCGTTGACGGCCCGGGGGTGGTCGCGGGCCGAGGCGATCGGGTTGGTGCGGCGGTCGGTGGAGTTGGCGAGGCTCGAACGCGACGCCTTCGGTTCGGGCCTGGTGGCGGCCGGGGTGGGCCCCTACGGGGCGGCCCGGGCGGACGGTTCGGAGTACACCGGCGCCTATGACCTGGACGAGGACGGTCTGTACGCGTGGCACCGGGAGCGGTGGCGGGTGCTCGCCGACGCGGGGGCGGACCTGGTGGCGTGCGAGACGGTGCCGTCGGCTGCGGAGGTCCGGGCGTTGGCGCGGCTGGTGGCGGAGACGCCGGGGGTGCGGGCGTGGTTGAGCCTGTCGTGCCGGGACGGGGTCCGGGCGTGCGACGGCACGCCGCTGCGGGAGGTCGTCGCGGAGCTGGCGGGCTCGCCCGCGGCGCCGCGGTTGGTGGCGGTGGGTGTGAACTGCACGGCTCCCCGGTTCGTCCCGGATCTGGTGCGGGTGGTGGCCGCGGCCGGGTTCCCCGCGGTGGCCTATCCCAATTCCGGTGAGGTGTGGGACGCCGTGGCGCGTCGTTGGACCGGGGTCTCCTCCCCCGAGGAGTTCGGCGCGGCCGCGGTGACGTGGTGCCGGGCGGGGGCGGTGCTGGTGGGCGGTTGCTGTCGCACCGGCCCGGAGCACATCCGGTCGGTGCGCGCCCACCTGGACGCGCTCGCGTCGCCCTGACCGCGGGTGCGCCCTCGGGGTCGCGGAGGCCGGCGGAGGCGAGCCCTCGGAGGGCGTCGGCCGCCCGTGAGGGGGCGACGCGAAGGCGCGGAGGGGCGGGGTCAGTCGCCGTCCTCCTCCTCGAAGAGGCGGATGGCGGGCGGGTCGGTGGTGGTCGGCGGGACCTTCAGGGTCTTGAGGGCGAAGGACATGATGTCGTTGAAGGCGGGGCCGGCCGCCTCACCGCCGTAGTAGGTGCCCTGCGGGTTGTGCAGGACCACCTGGACGACGACCTCGGGCGCGTCGGCGGGCGCGAAGCCGGCGAAGGTCGAGGTGTAGCCGCCGCCTTCGTAGGTGCCGGTCTCGGGGTTGACCCGGTTGGCGGTACCGGTCTTGCCCGCCACCCGGTAGCCGTCGATGCGGGCCTGGGGCGCGGTGCCCTCGTCGCTGGTGACCGCCTCCAGCATGAGCGCGAGGCGTTCGGCCGTCTCCTCGCCGATGACCCGGGTGCGCTCGGGGTCGTCGGCGGGGGTGAACGCGCCCTCGGTGTCGACGGTCCCGGCGACCACGCGGGGTTCCACGCGCACGCCGCCGTTGGCGACGGTGGCGTACACCGACGCCATCTGGGCGGCGTTGACGGTGACGCTGTGTCCGATGGACACCGACGGCAGCTGGGTGCCCCACCAGTCCTCGGGGTCGGTGAGGATGCCGGTCTCCTCACCCGGCAGCGCCAGGCCGGTGGGCTGGCCGAGCCCGAATCGCGTCATGTAGTCGTGCAGGACCCCGGGTCCCACCTGGTCGGCGATCTTGATGGTGCCGACGTTGCTGGACTGGGCCATGATGCCGTTGACCGTGAGGCGCTGGGTGCCGTTGTTGCTGGAGTTACGGAAGGTCTGGTCGTAGTACTGGAGGGCGTAGGGGACGGTGTAGACCGTCTCCGGGGTGGTGAGTCCTTCCTCCAGGGCCGCGCCCACCGTGATGACCTTGTTGGTGCTGCCCGGTTCGAAGGTCTCGGCGACGGCGCCGTTGGACCATTCCTCGGGGCCGCCGGCGGAGATGTCGGTCGGTGTGTAGCTCGGGTAGTCGGCCATGGCGATGATCTCGCCCGTTCCGGGGATCATGACGATGGCGCTGCCGCCGTCGGCGTCGAGTTCCTCCACCCGCTCGGCCAGGGTCTGGGCGACGTACCACTGCACGTCGCGGTCGAGGGTCAGGCGCACGTCCCGGCCGGGCACCGGGTCTTTGACCAGGCCGCCGGCCATGGGGATCTGGGTGCCGTCCAGGCCGACCTCGACCTGGCGTTTGCCCGCCTCTCCGGCCAGGATGGTGTCCATGTAGGCCTCCAGGCCCTCCAGGCCGTGGCCTTCGCTGCCGACGAAGCCCACCAGGTCGGCGGCCCCGGTCTCCTCCGGGTAGACGCGTTCGTAGTCGACCTCGGCTCCCACTCCGCGCAGTCCGAGTTCGCGCAGTTCCTGCCATGCTCCGGGCGACACCTTGCGGGCGACCACCTGGTAGCGGGTGGGTGTGGCGTCGACCTTGGCGGTGACCTCGTCCTCGTCGAGGTCGAAGCGGGTGACGAGTTCGTCGATGAGCTCCTCGCGCTGGTCCTCGCGGACCTCCTCGGGGTCGACGAAGACCGTGCGCACCTCCGCGGACAGCGCGAACGGGTCGCCGTTGGCGTCGGTGATCGCGCCGCGCAGGGTGGGGATGTCGATGGTCTGGAGGCGCAGTTCGGAGGCGGCCTCGGCGTAGGTCTCCGCCTCGATGCCCTGGATCTGGACCAGGCGTCCGGCGAAGAGGACCAGTACGGCCAGGGCCAGGGCGCCGCCGAAGCGGATGCGTTTGCCCGGCTCGCCGCGGCGGAAGGTGCGGCGCAGCAGGGGCGGCGGGGGCGGCGGCGGGGTCGGCCTGCGGCGTCGGCGCTCACCGGACGCGGCGCGGTTCTCCCGGGGTGAACGGCGTTCGCCGGAGGCCCGCGCCCCGGTGTCGGGGCGCGGGGCTTCGCGTTGGGGCCTGCGTGCGGGCCGAGAGCCGGACTTGCCGGCCGCGCCGGGCCTGCGGGGGTCGCGGGGGCGTCGGGGGGTGCTCAATCGGCGCTCCCGGTGGTGGAACCGCCCTCGGTCCCTCCGCTGACCTCACCGGCGTCCGGGTCCAGGAACAGGGGGGCGTCCCCCTCTTCCATGCCCATCGCCTCGGCCTCGCGGGCGATGCGCTCGGAGGTCTCCAGGTGGGCGACGGTGCTCTGGAGGCGCTGTTCCTCGTAGGACATTTCCCGGTTCTGTGTCTGGAGGCTGGAGATGGCGAACGCCTCCTGCGCGATGACACCGCGCAGGAGCAGGAGACCGACCAGGGCACCGCCGAGCAGGCACAGGACGAGGAGGACGAACGGGATCCTGGGCGCGCGGGAGCGGGCCGGGGTCGCGGTCGACGTCTTCTTCTTCGGGCGCGCGGGGGCGCGTCCGCCGTCGGGCGCCTTGCGCGGGGTCGCCGTGCGGCGCGGGGCGGTGCGACGGGTGTCCGTCCTGGTCGTGCTCATCTGTTCTCCCTACTGCCGCGTGGGCCGCACGCGTTCGGCCGCCCGCAGGCGGGCCGATTGGGCGCGCGGGTTGCGTTCGTTCTCTTCGTCCGTGGGGAGTTCGGCCCCCCGGGTGAGGAGACGGAGTTCGGGTTGCCGGTCGGGCAGGGGGACGGGCAGGTCGGGGGGTGTGGTGTCGGTGGCCAGCGCGGCGAACGCCTTCTTGGTGAGGCGGTCCTCCAGCGAGTGGTAGGACAGCACGGCGATGCGTCCTGCGACGGCCAGCCGGGAGAGGGCGGCGGGCAGGGTGCGTTCCAGGATGGACAGCTCGGCGTTGACCTCGATGCGCAGCCCTTGGAAGGTGCGTTTGGCGGGGTGGCCGCCGGTGCGGCGGGTCGCGGCGGGGATGGCCTCGCGGACGAGTTCGGCGAGTTCGCGGGTGGACTCGATGGGGCCTTGGGAGCGGCGGCGTTCGATGGCGCGGGCGACGCGGGAGGCGAACCGTTCCTCGCCGTAGGTGCGCAGGACGCGGGTGAGTTCGGCCACCGGGTAGGTGTTGACGATCTCGGAGGCGGTGAGCGTCTGGGTGCGGTCCATGCGCATGTCCAGGGGCGCCTCGTGCGCGTAGGCGAAGCCGCGGTCGGTCTCGTCGAGTTGGGGTGAGGACACGCCCAGGTCCAGCAGGACGGCGGCGGCGTCGGTGGCGCCGGCCTCGTCCAGGGCCCGCGGGATCTCGGAGTAGACGGCGTGGACCAGGTGGACGCGGTCGGCGTGGGGCGCCAGGCGGGCGGCGCTGCGCTCCAGGGCGGTGGTGTCGCGGTCGACGCCGACCAGGCGGGCGTCGGGGCAGGCGTTCATGAGCGCCTCGGCGTGGCCGCCCAGGCCCAGGGTGCCGTCGACGAGCACCGATCCGGGGCGTTGCAGTGCCGGGGCGAGCAGTTCCACGATGCGGTCGAGCATGACCGGGACGTGCAGGGGGTCGGCCCCCGTGCGGACCGCCGCGACGCGTTCGTCGCCGGTGTCCCCGTTCCCGTCGCCGTGCCCCCGGGTGTCACCCATGCGCTGCCGTTCCTCCACGCTGTCGCGTCTCCCCCTCGAATCGCCGCGGTCGCGCCCGTGCGGGCGCGCTCCGCGGTGTCCCTGGTGGCCTCACCGGTTTCCGGCGGGCCTCCGGGCACGGCCGCTATTGTCCACCTTTCGGTGGCGTCGCGTTGACGGTCTGGCACCGGGGAAGTCGCGCCAGCTCGTGTCGCCGCACCCGGAGGCCGTCGCCGGATCCCGGCTGCGAGGGTGTGGACCTGTTTCCGTGCCGTGGAGCCGGAGGTGTCCGGACTCACAGCACCCCGGGAAGCACCTCCTCCGACATGTGCGCGAACTCCCGCTCGCGCTCGGCCTCGTAGTCCGACCATGCCTGGGCGTCCCAGATCTCCAGTCGGGTGTTGGCCCCGATGACGGCGCAGTCGCGGGTGAGCCCCGCGTAGGCGCGCAGGGCGGCCGGTACGGTGACCCGTCCCTGACCGTCACAGGTCTGGTCGGAGGCGCTCGCGAAGAGGATGCGACCGTAGTCGCGGACCGCTCGGGTCGTGACGGGGGCCTCGGCGAGGGAATCGGTGATGCGCACGAACTCCTTGACCGGGAAGACGTAGAGGCAGCGTTCCTGGCCCTTGGTGATCACCACACCCCCCGACAGGTCGTCGCGGTACTTCGCGGGAAGGAACAGGCGCCCCTTCTGATCCAGCCGAGGCGTGTGAGTGCCGAGGAACACACTCCCGACCTCCTCCCGAAGCGGAGAATTCACCCTCTCCACGATGCTCCACCTTACTCCACTCTTCCCCACCGTCAACAGCTCCGATGGGGGCACAATGGCGGATTGGGCGACGAATGCGCAGGTCACAGCGGTGGTGCGTGGGTGGGGGATCCCGCGCCCCCCGGCGCGCCGTCCGGCGGACGGGAGGACGGACGCCCGGATCGGGCCCCGGAGGCGGCGGGGAAAGCCGGGAGACGCGGCTTTGCGAGAGTCTCTTTTCACAGCCGCCCCGTGGGTCGTAACGGGGTCGGAGCAAATGATCAGAAGATCAATTCTCGCGCTTTAGTACGCTTTCGTAGCATCAGCCCGCATTCGACGGCCGATTACGGCACTTTGGTTTGCAATCGCTCTGATTGGCCCTAGCCTCGGATCCGAACACCGACACACGGAGCGGGAGGGGTCTCGTGTCACTCGGCACACACCACGGCGGTCGCGGGGGCGGCGTCCAGGCGGACGTCGAAGAGATCGTCGCCGTGGCCGACCGCGTCCGCGGCGCCATCGAGACGGTCATCGAGGGCAAGCCGGAGGTGCTGCGCGTCGCGTTGACCGTCCTGCTCGCCGAGGGCCACCTGCTCATCGAGGACGTCCCCGGCGTCGGCAAGACCATGCTGGCCAAGGCGTTGGGCCGGGCCGTGGACTGCTCCGTGCAGCGCGTCCAGTTCACCCCGGACCTGCTGCCCAGCGACATCACCGGGGTCAGCGTCTACCACCAGGAGCGACGCGAGTTCGAGTTCGACCCGGGGCCGATCTTCGCCAACATCGTGCTGGGCGACGAGATCAACCGCGCCTCGCCCAAGACCCAGGCCGCCCTGCTGGAGTGCATGGAGGAGCGCCAGGTCAGCGTCGACGGCCGCACCCGCCCCCTGGAACGCCCTTTCATGGTCGTGGCCACCCAGAACCCGGCCGACATGGAGGGCACCTACGCGCTGCCCGAGGCCCAGCGGGACCGTTTCATGGCCCGGGTCTCCGTCGGTTACCCCTCCCCCCAGGCCGAGCTGGACATGATCGACTCGCACGGCACCCACTCCCCGTTGGAGGAGTTGACCCCCGTCACCGACGCCCTCACCGTCCGCCGGCTGGCCGACCTGGTCCGCCAGGTGCACGTCGCCCCCGGTATGCGCCGCTACATCGTGGACCTGGTCAACTCCACCCGGACCAGTCCCGAACTCGACCTGGGCGCGTCCCCGCGGGCCACCCTGCATCTGGTCCGGGCCGCCCGCGCCCACGCGGCCCTGGAGGGGCGCCACTACATCGTCCCCGACGACGTCCAGTCCCTGGCCGTCCCGGTCCTGGCGCACCGGCTGCTGCCCGGACCGCAGGCGCAGATGGAGCGCATGACCGCCGAGCGGATCGTCACCGACCTGGTCGCCCGCCTGCCCGTCCCCGCACCCCGTTGACCGCCTGACCGTCCGACCGTCCCGAGAGAGGGTCCATGCGCCCGCGACGAACCCTCACCGCCCGAGGCGTCTGCCTGCTGCTCCTCGGCCTGATCGCCCTCGTGGCCGGTCTCGTCATCGGCCAGCGCGAACTCGTGGCCCTGGGCGTGCTGGCCACGGCGGTCCCGCCGCTGGCGGCGCTCAGCGTGTTCGGCGCGGCGGGCCGGATCGCGCACAGCCGCCTCGTCACGCCCTCCCGGGTGCGGGCCGGCCATGACGCCCGTGTCATGGTGCGGGTGGGCAACTCCTCCCACGTCTGGCCGGTCACCTCCGTGTCGATCCGCGACACCCTGCCCACCCCCCTGGGGCACGAACCGCGCTACTCGCTCGGCCTCCTGGGCCCGCGCGGCGTGCGCGACCTCGCCTACCTGGTCCGTCCCGCCGTGCGCGGCAACTATCCGCTGGGGCCCCTGCGGGTGTCGGTGACCGACCCCTTGGGGTGCGTGCGGGTCGAACAGCGGCCGAGCGCCCCCGACCATCTGCTGGTCACCCCGGCGACCGTCCCCCTGGGCCGGGTCGGCACCGCCGACGGTTCCCAGGGCGACGACTCCCCGCGCCGTTCGACGAGCGGGATCGGCGAACAGGACCCGGTCCCCCGCGAATACCGGTACGGGGACGAGCTGCGCCGGGTCCACTGGCGTTCCACCGCCAAACACGGCGAGCTGATGGTGCGCCGCGACGAACAGCACCGGCGCGAGTACGGCACGATCCTGCTCGACACCCGCCGCCGCGCCCACGCGGGCACGGGGGCCGCCCATTCCCTGGAGACCGCGGTGAGCGCCGCCGCCTCCATCGCCCTGCACCTGCTCGACCAGGGCCACGAGGTGCGCCTGCACACCGAGCGCGGGCGGATGCCGGTGGCCGTCCCCTCCGCGTTGCTGGACGGGTTGGCCGTCATCGAACCCTCCGAGGCGACCGCCCCGCCGATCGGCGCCTCGGCCCTGGCCTCCTCCGCCTCCCTGACGGTGGCCGTCCTGGGCGCCGTGGAGGCCGAGGAGGCCGCCGTCCTGGCCAAGACCGGCGGCGGTCACCGCGTGGCCGTGCTGTGCGCCGGGGCCGCCTGGCCCTCTCCCGACGCGCTGCGCGGGGTGGGCGAGGTCCTGTCCGCGGGCGGCTGGCGGATCGTGCGCCTGTCCTCGATCGCCGAGCTGCCCCCGCTGTGGCGGGACGCCGCACCTCTCGGGAAGGTCCCGCGTTGAAAGCCCTGATGCCCCTGGCCGCCCTGGTCTGCCTGTTGTGCGCGCTCCCCCTCCTCTCCCCCTTGGTGCGCGGCGACGGCTGGTGGTCGTCCGCCGTCGTCCTCATGGTCACGGCGACCGTCGTGTCCGTCCTGTACCGGATGTGGAGCGGCCGGGTCGGGCTGCTGGTCCCGGTGCTGCAAACGGCGGTGGTGGGTCTCCTGATCGTGCCGTTGTTCGCCGGGCACCTGGCCCCGATGGGTCTGCTGCCCTCCGGTGCGGCGGTGGGGCACGTGTTCGAGGTGTTCTCCCGCGGGATGGAGGTCATCAACGGCGATCAGCCGCCGGTGACGGCGACCTCCGGTGTGGTGCTGATCATCGCCGTGTCCTTCGCGGTCTTCCTGATCGCCGCCGATTTCCTGGCCGCCACCGCGCGCTGCCCCGGTATGGTCGGCGGGTTGTTGCTGGCCTTGGCCGTGGTGCCGCTGCTGGTGGACGGGGACGGCATCGGAGCATGGCCCCTGGCCGTGTGCGCCTTCGGGTTCCTCCAACTCCTGGCCGTGGACGTGTGGGTGCGCGGCCGCGAGTGGGGGGTGGTGGTCCCGGTCCCCGTCGGGGGCGCCCTCCAGCACGCCCTCGTGGCGACGCTGGCCGGGGTCACGGCGATCGTGCTGGCGTCGGCCCTGCCCGCGGCGGTCCCGGGGTTGCGCACCGACGCGTTCCACTCCATGGCGGAGGGCACCTACATCGGCCGGCAGAACGACGTCATCACCACCACCCACCCGTTGGTGTCCCTGCGCCGGGAACTGCTGGCGGAGTCCGACCGGACCGTGCTGACCTACCGCACCGAAGCGGAGGAGCCCGGTTATCTGCGCCGGTACGTCCTCGACGAGTTCGACGGCGTGAACTGGACGATGAGCCCGGTCGACGCCTCCGGTGACACGCGGGTCGAGGACGACCTGCCCCTCCCCACCGGATGGCCCTCGGCGGCCGAGGAGGAGACCGTCCTCACCCGGGTCTCCCTGGACTCCGACATCGCCGGCATGGACTTCCTTCCGCTGCCGTACTGGGCGCGTTCGGTGGACGTGTCCGGTGAGTGGTACGTGCACCCCGACAGCCTCATGGTGTTCACGACCGAGCAGCCGTCCACCGGGCTCAACTTCACCGTGGAGACCGCCGAACGACCGGTCGACGCGCGGGAGCTGGCCGGGGCGGGCGCACCGCGTTCGCTGCCGGGGGACTTCCGTTCGCTGCCCCGGAACCTGGACCCGGGGGTCGGGGAGCTGACCCGGTCGTTGACCGGGCACACCGACTCCCCCTACCTCAAGGCGGTCGCCCTCCAGGAGTTCTTCACCTCGGGGGACTTCACCTACAGCCTGCGTCCGCCGGAGGTGCCCGGCGGTTCCGATCCGCTGGTCCACTTCCTGACCGTGGACCGGACCGGCTACTGCCAGCAGTTCGCCGGGGCGATGACCGTGATGGCACGCCAGGCGGGCATCCCCGCCCGGGTCGCGGTCGGCTACACCGCGGGTGAGCGGCTCGGCGACGGCCGGTGGACGGTGACCACCGGTGACGCCCACGCCTGGCCGGAACTGTACTTCGAGGGGGCCGGGTGGGTCCGGTTCGAACCGACGCCGGCCGGTGCGACCGGACAGGGATCGGCCACCGAGCCCGAGTACAGCACCGGCGGCGGTCTCGACGCCGAGATCCCCGGACCGGAGCCCACACCGACCACCGGCCCCGACGACGAGCCCAGTACGTCGGAGGAGGAGCCGGCGCCCTCCCCGGGGGCGAGCCCGTCCGCCGAGGCGGAGGAGACGGAGGGCGGCGCCGCGGCCCCCGCCGACCCTGACGGGACCGGACCGGACCTGTCGTGGGTGCCCGTGGCCACCGCGGTCGTCGGCGTTCTCCTCGTGCCGTTCCTGCCCGCCGCCGTGCGCGCCCTGGTGCGGCGTTCCCGGTCGGGACGCCCGGCGACCGCCTGGCGCGAGTTGCGGGACACGTGCGTGGACCTGGGGCTGGGCTGGGACCCGGCCGAGAGCCCCCGGGCCACGGCGGCGCGCCTGTCGGCGCTGCGCGACCGGAACGGGGTGCCGCTCCCCGAGGGGGTCCGGGCGGCCCTGCACCGGTTGGCCCTGGCGGAGGAGCGCGACCGGTACGCCCCCGCCGCGGTCTGGGACGACAGCGTGGGCGCCGACCTGCGCACGATCGTGGCCGGGCTGCCCGGGGTGATGACGCGGGGGGTGCGACTGCGTGCGACGCTGCTGCCCCGGTCCCTGGGGGACCGGCCGCGCGCGGTGACGCCCGCCCCCGAACCCCGAGGGGCGTGAGGGTGCCGGGCGGGCCCGGGAGGGCGCGCCCGGTTCCGTCTTCGAAGCGCACGGATCGCCGTGGGGCGAGGGCCTTGCGTGTCCGACCCCGCGCCCGGGGACGATCATGCCCTTCGCCCCGGGGGCACCGCGGCCGAGCGTCGCCTTCAACGATTTCCGGACCGGTCGCCCGGCGAGCGACCCGGCCGCCGGCTCCCGGGCGGCGGTGCCGCTGCCCATCGTGGGCGACCACGGGATTCCCGGTCACCGGACGTTCCTGTCGGCGGGCGCGGTCGGGGAGAGCGGCCGAACGACGACCGGGGTCCCGCACCGATGTGCGGGACCCCGGTCGTCTGCGAAGCCGATACCGGTCAGGGGGACGGGGTCACTCGTCACCCTGCTGGCGGCGACGCCAGCGCTCCTCGAAGCGGTTCATCATGCCGGGACGCCCATCGCCCTTGCGTCGTCGGGGCTGCTCGGCGACGACGGTCTCCGGGCCGCCTCCGGCCGCTCTGCGCCAGGCGTTGAGGCCCCATAGCAGGCAGGTCAGCATGACGAGGAAACCACAGACGCTGACGGTGACGCCCACGGCGGTGCCGATGGAGCTACCGAGCAACAGGCCCGTCAGCATCAGCACGAGGCCGAGAACGAACCCGAGTCCGGCTTTGATGATCCGGCGCTTGTGATGGACCACGGGGTTCGTCTGTCGAACGGTGTTCGCGAACTTCGGGTCCTCGGCATACAGCGCCTGCTCGATCTGGTCGAGCATGCGCTGCTCGTGTTCAGAGAGCGGCACGGCGCCTCCCTACGACAGTCCCCGGTTGGGGTGACGGGTACTGATCAACAGTCTCTTGGTCAGTGGTATGCCCAGAATACGGTGCGCTAGCGCACGGTGGAAGGAAAAGGTGCGTGCGGACCTGACCGACCAAGGTCACGATACCCCCGCGCTGTCTCGGAAACACCGGTTTCCATGCCTCTCTGTCTACCCTGACTCCGGTCCTGCACCGTATAACGCTCGGAACAGTCCAGAAGTTGCGGCATCATACGTCGTTTTCGTCACGCTTGGCCAATACAGCCGACTGTATCGCGCCGGGTCCGAATCGTTCCGCCACCCGGTCCATGACACGTTCGACGTCCCGCCAGCCCGTCTCCTGCTCGTCCAGGGCCAGTTGGCGATGGACCCCGCCGGCCGGGACCACGCCCTCCACCCGCACGCCGACCAGCCGCAACGGGGTCCCCTGGAGTCCGGACTCGGCGTACAGGGCGCGGGCCGCGGCGTTGATCTCCCGTCCGACGTCGGTGGCGTCGGGCAGGGTCCGGGCCCGGGTGATGGTGGAGAAATCACCGCGTCGGAGTTTGACGCTCACCGTGCGCCCCATCAGCCCCGAGGCGCGCAGACGTCTCCCGACCCTCTCCGAGAGCCGCAGCAACTCCTTGCGGACCGTCCCGGGGTCGGCGACGTCGGTGTCGAAGGTCTCCTCCGCGCCGACGCTCTTGTCGACGGATTCGGCCGCCACGGGGCTGTCGTCGACCCCGCGCGCCAGCTCGGCCAGACGGGTGCCGGCCTTGTCGCCCAGCTCCATGCGCAGCAGATCGCCGTCGTGGCGGGCCAGCGCGCCCACGGTGCGCACGCCCATGCGGGCCAGGGTCTGTTCGGTCTTGTCCCCCACTCCGGGCAGGGCGCCCACCGGCAGCGGATCCAGGAAGGCGCGGACACCGGCGGTGGGCACCAGGAGCAGGCCGTCCGGTTTGCAGTGGGTGGAACCGAGTTTGGCGACGAAGCGGGTGGCGGCCACCCCCACGGAACAGGTCAGCCCCTGTTCGCGTCGGATCCGTTCGCGGATCATCGCGGCGATCCGCACCGGCCCGCCCAGGCGGCGGCGCGCGCCCGACACGTCGAGGAACGCCTCGTCCAACGACAGGGGCTGCACCAGGGGGGTGACCGCGCGCAGGACCTCCATGACCGCCTCGGAGACGGCGCGGTAGGCGCGCCCGTCGGGTGGGAGGACCACCGCGTCGGGGCACAGGCGCAGGGCCCGGGTCATGGGCATCGCCGAGTGGACCCCCCTGGCGCGGGCCCGGTAGTCGGCGGAGGAGACCACGCCGCGCGGGCCGGTGCCGCCGACGATGATCGGCGCGTCCCCGATGCCGGGGTCGCGCAGCCGTTCCACGCTGGCGAAGAACGCGTCCATGTCCAGGTGCAGGACGTTGCAGTCGGAGTCGGGCCCCGACCCGTCGAGCGGGAACCCGGCGTCCAGGGGCACGATGCCCTCCGGGGAGACCATGCCCCGCAGCGCGGCCCCGCGTTCCAGTTGACGTCGGCTCATGCGGTCAGGCTACGCGCGGTCGGGGACGGTCCCGGCTCAGGGCCGGTGGGCGGTCACGTGGAGCTGGGTGGCGATGCCGAGCAGCTCGGGGTGCTCGGCGGCGGCCTTCTCCAGTTCCACCAGGTGTCGACCGGCGTGGACGTCGCCCTCCCAGGCCTGGCCCGGGACGAGGTCGGCGAACACCCGCACCCCGCGCACCCGTTCGTCGGTCAGGCCGACGGTGCCGACCAGTTCCAGGACGCCTCGCCGGGTGAACCGCCGGGGCATGGGGTCGCCGGGGCCCCAGCGGCCCTCGACGTCCTCCAGCAGGGCGCGGGCGTCGGTGAGGTGACCGGCCAGGGCACGGTGCAGGGCGCCGGCGACGGCGTTGGTGACCAGCAGGCTGACCGCACCGCCGGGGCGGGTGACGCCGACCACGTCGCGCAGGGCGGCGACCGGGTCGTCGACGTACTCCAGCACGTTGTGGACCAGGACCAGGTCGGTGCCGCCGGCCGGGAACAGGGACACCAGGTCCCCGATCTCCCCCTGCACACCGCGCACCCGGACGCCGCGTTCGGCGGCGCGGCGTTCGAGCGCGGCCAGCGAGTCGGGGCTGGGTTCGACCACGGTCACCCGGTGGCCGAGTTCGGCGAGCGGGACGGCCGCCCCGCCGGTGCCGCCACCGGCGTCGACGATGTCCAACGGGGCACCGCCGCCGAGTCGGTCCAGCAGCCCGGCCAAGGCCTCCCACACGACGGCGGTCCGCGCCGCGTTGGCCGCCCTGCCGGGGCCGGTCGCCCCGCCTTCGCCCAGACCGCCCGCGCTGGTGCCGGTCCTGTCACTCACCCGTGTCCCCCATGTCCGTTGCCGCCCGCCGGCTCTACAGCGCGAGCGTCGACTTGTTCTCCATGAGCCTGGACAGCAGCCCGTTGACGAAGTTGGGAGACTCGTCGGTGGACAGTTCCTTGGCGACGCCGACGGCCTCGGCGATCGCCACGGCGTCGGGGATGTCCTCGGCCCACAGCAGCTCATAGGCGCCCATGCGCAGGATGTTGCGGTCGACGACCGGCATCCGCTCCAGGGTCCAGCCGATGGCGTAGGTGTCCAGGAGTTCGTCGATGCGGTCGCGGTGCCCGTTGACGGAACGGGCCAACTGCTCGGTGAACTCGTTGATCGGCGGCTCGGGCTGGGCCAGGCGGCGCTTGATGACCTCTTCCACCGAGATGCCGCGCACCTCGGCCTCGTAGAGGACCTCGACCGCGCGCCGCCGCGCCTTGCGCCGTGCTCCGCTCATCAGTTGACTCGCCCGAGGTAGTCGCCCGTGCGGGTGTCGACCTTGACGCGCTCGCCGGTGGAGATGAACAGGGGCACCTGGATGGTGGCGCCGGTCTGGACGGTGGCGGGCTTGGTACCGCCGGTGGAGCGGTCGCCCTGCACACCGGGGTCGGTGTGGGTGATCTCCAGCTCGACGGCGGCGGGCAGCTCGATGTAGAGCGGGTTGCCCTCGTTGGTGGCCACCGTGACCTTGGTGTTCTCCAGGAGGAAGTTGCTGTCGTCGCCGACGACGGCGTCCGGGACCGGGAGCTGGTCGTAGGTCTGGGTGTCCATGAAGATGAAGGACTCGCCGTCGTGGTACAGGTACTCCATGTCGCGGCGATCGACGTTGGCGAACTCGACCTTGGCGCCGGCGTTGAAGGTCCGGTCCACGATCTTGCCCGTGAGGACGTTCTTCAGCTTGGTACGGACGAACGCGCCGCCCTTGCCCGGCTTGACGTGCTGGAATTCGAGGACGTTCCACAGAACGCCGTCGATCCGCAGGGTCGTGCCGTTCTTGATGTCGTTCGTCGTGGCCACTTCGGTCGTCTCTCCAAGGGGTCTGACACGTCGGGGGCCGGACCCTGGGGCCCGGTCCGCTGATCGGTGGGGCCGGCCGCGGGCGCCTCGGGGTCCGCCCCGAGCGCACCGGTGCGCAGGCCGCCTGGGTGCAAGTCTAGTGGCTTCCCGGAACCGGGGCGCCGTCCGCGACGGCGGCGTAGGCCGCGTCGAGCAGCTCGGGGGCGGGTCCGGCCAGGATCGCGGTCCTCGCCATGCCGTCCAGGACCACGAAGCGCAGGGTGGCGCCGCGGGTCTTCTTGTCCACGCTCATGGTGGCGCGCAGCTCGGGCCAGGCGGGCGCGGCGTAGGAGACGGGCAGGCCGACGGCGGTGAGCAGGGCCCGGTGGCGGGCCACCAGGTCGGCGTCGACGCGACCGTCGAGACGGGCGAGTTCGGCGGCGAAGACCATGCCGATGGAGACCGCGTACCCGTGCCGGAAGGTGTAGTTCTCGGCGCGCTCGATGGCGTGTCCCAGGGTGTGGCCGTAGTTGAGGATCTCGCGGCGACCGCTCTCCTTGAGGTCGCCGGAGACCACCTCGGCCTTGACCCGGATGGCGCGTTCGATGAGTTCGCGGGTGTGCCGTCCCTCGGGCAGGGTGGCGCCCTCGGGGTCGTCCTCGACCAGGTCGCAGATGACGGGGTCGGCGATGAAACCGGCCTTGATGATCTCGGCGAGGCCGCCGATGTAGTCGGCGCGGGGCAGGGTGGGCAGGGTGGCCATGTCGCACAGCACCCCGGCCGGGGGGTGGAAGGAGCCGACGAGGTTCTTGCCCTCGGGTGTGTTGATGCCGGTCTTGCCTCCGACGGCGGCGTCGACCATGCCCAGCAGGGTGGTCGGCACCAGGACCGAGCGCACCCCGCGCAGCCAGGTCGCGGCGACGAATCCGGCGAGGTCGGTGGCGGCCCCGCCGCCCACGCCCACGACGGTGTCGGTGCGGGTGAAGCCGTGTCGCCCCAGGCGGGACCACAGGTCGGCGGCGACGGCGACGGTCTTGGCGGCCTCACCGTCGGGGACGGGCATGGGGTGGGCCTCGTACCCGGCGGCCTCCAGGGCCTTGACGACGGGCCGGGCGATACCGCCGAGCCCTTCGGGGTGGACGACCGCCACCCGGGCGGCGTCCCCGACGAGCGAGGGAAGCTCGGAGAGCACGCCGCTGCCGACGACGACGTCGTAACGGCCGGCGTTGTCCCCGACCCTGATGCGCGTGACGGTCATCGGTCGGCCTTTCCGGTGTCGAGGGTGGGGACGATGACGTCGACGATCTCCTCGGGGTGGTACCCGGTGGTGGGCACCGTGACCGTGGCGAGGGACTCGTAGACGGGGAGGCGTTCTTCGAGGAGTTTGCGCAGTCGCGCGCGGGGGTTGCCGACCAGCAGCGGCCGGGCGGTGTCCATGCCGACGCGTTTGGCGGCCTCGGCGAACTCCACCTGGAGGTAGACCACGTGGTGGCCGGCGAGGTCGCGGCGGGTGTCCTCGTTCAGGACCGCGCCGCCGCCGACGGCGATGACGCCCTCCCAGGTGCGCAGTCCCTCGGCGACGATCTCGCGTTCCAGCGCCCGGAAGCGCTCCTCGCCCTCCTCCAGGAAGATGTCGCCGATGGGCTTGCCCGCCCGCTTCTCGATCTCGGTGTCGGTGCACAGCAGATCGACGCCGAGGCGTCGGGCCAGGGCCTCCCCGACCGTGGACTTGCCCGAACCGGGCGATCCGATGAGCACCGCGATCGCTTGTGACACGCTCTTCCCACCTTCGTCTCGTTCCCCGGGCCCGCCGGCGGGCGGGCCCGGGCGGGTCAGCGGATCTCCAGGGAGTCCAGGTACCCCTGGAGGTTGCGGGCGGTCTCGGCGACCGAGTCACCGCCGAACTTCTCGATGGCGGCCTCGGCGATGACCAGGGCGACCATCGCCTCGGCGACCACACCCGCGGCCGGGACCGCGGTGACGTCGCTGCGCTGGTGGTGGGCCTGGGCCGGTTCGCCGGTCTCGGTGTCGATGGTGTCCAGCGCCCGGGGGACGGTGGCGATCGGCTTCATGGCGGCGCGCACCCGCAGCGGGTCGCCGGTGCTCATGCCGCCCTCGACCCCGCCGGCGCGGTTGGTGCGGCGGCGCACGCCGTCCGGTCCGGGCTCGATCTCGTCGTGGGCCTCGGAGCCGCGGCGGGCGGCGGTGCGGAAGCCGTCGCCGACCTCGACGCCCTTGATGGCCTGGACGCCCATGAGGGCCCCGGCCAGCCGCGCGTCCAGGCGCCGGTCCCAGTGGACGTGGCTGCCCAGCCCCGGGGGCAGGCCGTAGGCGAGCACCTCGACGACGCCGCCGAGGGTGTCGCCGGACTTCTTGGTGTCGTCGACCTCGTCGACCATGCGGGCGCTGGTCGAGGGGTCGAAGCAGCGCAGCGGGTCGGCGTCGACGGCGGCGAGGTCCTCGGGCCGGGGTTCGGGCGCGTCCTCGGGGACGGCGACCGGGCCCATGGACACCACGTGGCTGAGGATCTCCACGCCGAGCGCCTGTCGGCAGAAGAGGCGGGCGACCTCACCGATGGCGACGCGTGCGGCGGTCTCCCGGGCGCTGGCGCGCTCCAGGATCGGCCGGGCCTCGGTGTGCCCGTACTTCTGCATGCCGACGAGGTCGGCGTGGCCGGGGCGCGGCCGGGTGAGCGGCGCGTTGCGGGCGATGCCGTCCAGTACCTCGGTGGGCACCGGGTCGGCGGACATCACCTTCTCCCATTTGGGCCACTCGGTGTTACCGACCTCGATGGCGACCGGACCCCCGAGGGTCAGGCCGTGGCGAATGCCTCCGATGAGGGAGACCTGGTCCTGTTCGAACTTCATCCGGGCGCCACGACCGTACCCGGCGCGGCGGCGGAGCAGCGCGGCGGTGATGTCGTCAGAGGTGACGGACACACCGGCCGGGAGGCCCTCCAGAATCGCGACGAGTGCCGGCCCGTGGGATTCCCCTGCGGTCAGCCAACGCAACATGGGTCCGATCTTTTCACGGATCGGTCCGAGGGGTGGCATCCGGTCTCAGAGTGCGGGCATCAGGGGTCGGGCGGCCAGGACGGTGGCCAGCGCGGTGGCGCACATGAACGGCCCCAGGGGGAAGGGGTCGCGGTGGGAGAGGCGGCGCAGTGCCAGCAGGACCAGGCCCACCGCGGAGAAGGCGGCGAAGGCCCAGAACACGGCGGTCAGCGCGCCCAACGGGCCGGCCGCCCATCCGGCGTAGAGGCCGCTGAGGCCCGAGAGTTTGACGTCGCCGAAGCCGAGCCCGCCGGGGCGGACGCGCCACAGCAGCCAGTACAGCACCGTGACGAGGACCATGCCGATGAGGGCGTCGGTGGCGCGGTGGAGGTGAGGGCCGCCGGGTGGGAGGAGGACCGCGGCCGCGATGAGCGCGGCGGCCACCGGGTAGGAGGGGCGGACGATGACGTCGGGGAGGCGTTGGACCCGCAGGTCCACGACGGAGAGCACCGCGCCCACCGCGACGAGCCACAGCCCGGCCGGGATCCACAGGGGGGTCCAGACGGGGTCCCGGAGGGCGGTCAGACCCACCAGGGTCGCGCCGAGCACGGCCAGGACGAGGACGCCGGGGTGGGAGCGGACGGTCTGTTCGCAGTGCGGGCAGGCGCCGCGGATGCGGAAGCAGCGGTCGGCCACGAGGGGGAACCAGCGGCAGAACACCAGTTCGGCGCGGCAGTGGGGGCAGCGGGGCGGCGGTGGCCCCTCGTCGTCGCCCCTGGGGGCCGGCGGCGGGGCCACCGCCTTGTCGGTGCCCGCGGTCGTGCCGTCGTCCGCGCCGGGAGAGACCCCGCCGTGGACGTCGGCGGGGACGTGCTCGCGGGGGCGGGCGGGGCCGAACAGGGGCACCAGGCGACCGCCGATATGACCGGCGACCAGTCCGAACAGGACCGATGTCGCGATGACGGCGATCGCCCACGGGTCCGGATGCGGCACGAACGCGGAGGGGGTGGGCATAGTGCGAAGCTACCGGTCGGCGATGCGTGGCGACAGGCCCGGATCGTACCTGTGGAAAAGCCCCGCGCGATCAGTCCTCGTCGCGGTGGGCGCGCACGACGGCGCTGAGTTCGATCCCGCCGGGCAGGACGTGGCGCAGTTCGGCGGCCAGGCGTTCGGCGACGCGGCGCAGGACCTCGTCGTCGCGTTCCTCCAGTTCGAGGCGGATGCCGATGTCGGCGCGTTCGGAGGGGTGGATGCGCACCCGTTCGATGCCGAACTCGGAGTGGGTCACCCGGTAGACGAGGGCGAGCACCTGGGGGTCGTCCTTGGGTTCGGGGACGGTGCCGTGTTCGGCGAGCATGGTGAGGAAGCGTCCCTGGACGCTGTAGGGCACCGGACCGGACACGTCGACGACCAGGGCGTCGGCGCCCTCTTCGACGGCGGCCCGGCAGGCGTCCTTGGTGGCGAAGGGGACGGGCCGGGCGTCGGGACGCCACCGGCGGACGGCGTCGACGGAGGTGAAGGCCAGTACGCCGCGGCGTCCGTCCTTGCCGGTCATGATCGGGACCGCGACCTCGCTGTTCTTGTCCTTGGTGAGCCCGCCGACGCCCTTCTCGGTCTCGGTGGCCACGGCGACCACGGGGATGAGGAGGCGGGAGGCGCCCAGGGCGGTCAGCACCTGGCGGTCGCCGATCTCGCCGGCGGCGTGGGCGCGCAGGCGGGATTCGACCTCGGGGTCGGCGCCGCCGTCGTCGTCACGGAAGTTCTGGGCGCCGATGATCGTTGGTCTGCTCACGGCCCCCGACTCTACCCGGGACGGGGGCCGGGCGGGTCGGTGTTCGGCTCAGTCGTGACCGGCCGTGGCGGAACGGTCGTCCGCTGGTCGGATGCCGTCCATCGGCGCGTCGCCGGAGGGTTCCAGGGTGGCGAGGATCGCCTCCAGGTCGGCGGTGCGCCGGGGGCCGAGGCGGTCGAACACGAGGGCGCGGACCCGGGCGGCGTGTCCGGGGGCGATGTCGGCCAGGAGGCGGGCGCCCTCGTCGGTGAGGACGGCCCACAGGCCGCGCCGGTCGTCGGCGCACTCCTGTTTGCGGACGAGCCCGTCGCGTTCGAGGCGGGAGATCTGGTGGGAGAGCCGGCTCTTGGAGACGATGACGCCGTCGGCGAGGGCGCGCATGCGCATGCGGCGTTCGGGCGCCTCGGACAGGTGCACGAGGATGCCGTATTCGACGAGGCTCAGTCCGCCGCGTTCGCGCAGATCGCGTTCGAGGTCGTCGTAGATCCAGGCGTTGACCCGCAGGAAGCCCCGCCAGACCCGTTGTTCGTCGGCGTCGAGCCATGCCGGGTTCTCCATGGGGCGATCCTAACGCCGACCGCTTGCGAACCCCGGATCGAACACCTAACCTTCTTCCAAGGAAGATATTTCTAAGGTACTTTGTTCCTAGGCAGATAGAGGGGCCCGATCCCGGGTCCCGACCCGCTCACAGGGAGATGTAGGCACATGGCAGCGCAGGAACTGAAGCCCGGCACCTGGACGATCGACGCGGCCCACAGCGTGGTCGGCTTCTCCGTCCGCCACATGATGGTGAGCAAGGTCCGCGGTCGGTTCGAGAAGTTCGACGCCACCCTGACCGTCCCCGAGGACCCCACGGGGGCGTCCGTCGAGGCCACGATCGACGCCGCTTCGATCAACACCGACAACGCCGACCGGGACGGCCACATCCGCTCCGCCGACTTCTTCGGCGTCGAGGACCACCCGGAGTTCACCTTCCGCTCCACCGGCCTGGCGGCCGACGGCGAGGACTTCGTCCTCAAGGGCGACCTGACCATCAAGGGCAACACCCACCCGGTCGAGCTCAAGCTGGAGTTCAACGGCTCCACCGTCGACCCCTACGGGCTGGACCGCGCCGGCTTCGCGGCCTCCACCCAGATCAGCCGCAAGGCCTTCGGCGTCGACATCGAGATGCCGATGGACGGTGGCGGTGTGGTCATCGGCGACAAGATCACCATCGACATCGACGCCGAGTTCACCCACCAGGCCTGAGCCGCCCTCCCGCCGAACGGTTCCCCGACCCGGTCGGGGCCGCGGACGGCGCCCACGGGACCCCGGGGTCCGGTGGAACCCCGGGGCGGTGGGCGGGGACCCGGCGCCCCCGCGCGGACCGGAAGCACGGACGGCGGGCACGGCGGCCCCCGCCCCTCGGGGGCGGGGTGGGGGACGCCGGTCCGCCCGCGCGGGAGAACGGCCGACCGACTTTGACGACACACCGTCACCACCCGGGGTGACGCTCGGCTATCGTCGGCGGGGGGAGGGCGCACGCCCTCCCCCCGCTTCGTCGTGCGCACCCGCGCCCCGCGCTCCAGGAGGAACCGTGCCGTCCAGCCCCTTCTCCCCCGAGGTCGTCACCGCCGTCACCGCCCACATGAACGGTGACCATCCCGAGGACACCCTGCTCATCTGCCGCGCCCTGGGCGGCCTCCCCGAGGCCACCGGGGCCCGCATGACCGGACTGGACGGCGAGGGCGGCGACTACGCGGTCACCGTCGACGGCACCGAGCACACCGTCCGCATCCCCTGGGCACGGCCGCTCACCGAGCGCGCCCAGATCCGCGTCGAGGTCGTGCGCATGTACCAGGAGGCCTGCGCGAAGCTCGGCCTCACCCCGCGCGGGCACTGACCCCGCCGGCCGGGCCGCGCGGCCGACCGTGACACGCGGGCACCGCCCGCCCCCGCTGTGACAGGGACCGCTTCAGCGGGAACCCGACGGCGGCCTCGGGAGTCCAACAGGGTGAAGACGGGGAGAGGCGCCACCCGGGGGTCCACGGGCGCACGGTCGCCGCACGGCGCCGCGGGGACACCCGGCCCAGACGGTCCGCCGATCCCACGGACGTCCAGACACCCACGCAACCGAAGGACGGCACCGACCTCCATGGTCACGCCCCACACCGGTGACGACAACGCGCCGACGCAACGGATCGAACCCACCGCGCCCACCGCCCAGGCGGGACCCTCACCAGGGGCCACGCGGTGGGTCACCCGTGTGCTGCGCCCCGGATCCACCCGCGACGGGACACCGCCCACCCGGGTCGCGGACCCCGGGTCGCCGCCCCGGGCCACCAGGGTCGAGCGGACCGCGTCGCCCGCCGCCCGGTCCCGCGGGACCGGGGCCCCGGGCGGCGGCGAGGACGCCCCCTGGTGGCGTTCCCTGTTCGGGCCGCTCCTGGACTGGATGGCCCGACTCGTCTCCCGGGTCGTCGTCGGCCCCGCCAGCGACCTGGACTACGCCGTCCCCGCCGAACTGCGCCGCCGCTACCAGGTGCTGGACCGCATCGGCGCGGGCGGCGAGGCCGTCGTCTACCTCGTCGAGCCCGCCGACTCCCCCGGCCGCCGCCTGGCGCTGAAGGTGTACCGACCCGGCCACGACATCAACCGGGAGCTCCTGGACCGGCTGCGCGCCCGCGGCACCGCCTCACCGCACACCCCGGCGATCCACGGCTACGGTCACGCCACCAGCTCCTGGGACGAGGCCCTGGCCTGGGAGGCCCAGGAGTACTTCGCCCACGGCACCCTGCGCACCGTCATCGACGGGGCCCCCGTGGACGAGGCCCGGGCCCGCGCCGTCGTCTCCGCCGTCGCCGAGTGCCTCCGCCACTGGCAGGACGACCTCCAGCACAACCACACCGACGTCAAACCCGAGAACCTGCTGGTGCGCTCCCTGGATCCGCCGGTGCTCGCGCTCACCGACTTCGGCGGCGCCGTCCGCGCCACCATGAGCCGTGTCTACGGCGGGCTGGCCATCACCGAGGACTACGCCGCCCCCGAGGTCGTGGAGGGTCGCCGCGAGGCCCCCGGCGCCTGGTGGGCCCTGGGCGTGATGGCCCACGAACTGGTCACCGGACGCCGCCCCGACCGCGGCGGCAACTGGCTCACCGCCCGCAACACCGAGGTGGACATCTCCGCCGTCGCCGACGAGCACTGGCGGCTGCTGGTACGCGGTCTGCTCGCCCCCTCCCCCTCCGCCCGCTGGGGGCACGCCGAGGTCTCCCAGTGGTTGGCCGGGGAACGCCCCGCGATCCGCACCGCCCGGCGCCTGCGCCCCATCGTGTTCGCCGGCGCCTCCCACGAGGACCCGCCCAGTCTCGCCTTCGACCTCCTCGACCGGTCCGACACCGGCGCCCTGTGGCTGCGCACCCACTGGTCGGAGCTGCGCACCTGGCTGGACCGCGAGGTCAAGGACCACACCTTCGACCGCGCCTACCTCACCGGCCTCGAAGGCCACCCCGAACGCGCCCACATCGCCATCAGCGCCCTGGCCGCCCGGTACGTCCCGGGCATGCCGCCGCGCTTCCACGGTCACGAGATCAGCGCCGACGGCCTGCTGGAACTGGCCACCGGCGAGGCCAGCCGGCACGCCGTGGTGCGCGAGGCCGTGGAATCGGGTGCGGTGGGGCTGGCCGCCCAGCACTGGTGCCCCCACCCGGGCTGCCGCACCGACGGGTCGGGGCGCTGTGTGCTCCTGGAACGCGTCCAGCACGAGGTCCCCCTGCTCATGGGGCGGGTCACCGAGAGCCTCGACCGGATCACCGGGGGCGGCGGCGACCGGCCGGACCACCCCGCCGCCCACGAGATCGACACCACCTGGGCGCGCGCCGTGGAACTGGTCCTGGACCCCGAGATCGCCTCCCGGCACCGCGCCCTGGTGCGCCGCCAGTCCTGGCATCCCGCCCAGCGCAGCACCGCGCCGCACGCCCCCTGGTGGACCGAACAGCGCCGCACCGGCCTGCGCGAGGGCGGCACCGACCCGCTGGCCTCGCGCGCCGCCCTGCTCACCGCCGTGCTCCTGCTGCCCGAGGCCGTCCGCATCGGCGGTTCCATCGCCGACCGCGAACGCGCCGACGGACGCGCCCGCCGCCAGGACCGGTGGGCGGCCCTGACCGGTTCGGCCCGGGAACGCTGGGACGAGACCCGCACCCGGATGGCCGACACCCGTCGCCGCCGGGCCGAGGCCGCCACCGGCGACGATCCGGCGATCGGCGGCACCGCACCGCAGCACGCCGCCCGTCGGCCCCCGTGGGGAGGGTGGGGCGCCGCACCGGACCCGAACCGGCCCGACCAGGCCGGGCCCGAGGGTTCCCAGCGGGCGCGGGACCGCGCCTCCCGTCGTGTCCAGCGCACCATGAGGCAGATACAGAAGGCGATGACGGCGGGCCGGTGCCGCCGCTTCGCCTACCCGGCGGCCCTGCTCGGGCTCGTCGACGGGTTGGGGCGGGCATTGCGCCCGGCGGACGGCTTCTATCCCGAGAGCGCGTTCGTCACCGACGCCTACACCGGCCTGGTGGAGGGCTCCCGGGGCCCGATCCTGGGGTCGCTGTCGGAGTTCACCGGAGCGGTCACCGGCCTGTTGCCCGGCGACACGGGCGCCGCCTGGTGGTTGCCGGTGCTGACCTCCATCGGGCTCATCGTGCTGGGACGCACCGCGGCGAGCACGAGGGCCGCCTCCCGGGCGCGACGCCGCCTGGCCGCGTCCCGCCTGGCCGTGGTCGGATCGGTGTTCATGCTGGTGGTCCTGTCGTCCACCGGGCTGTTGATGCTCGGCTCGGGTGTGCTCATCCCCCTCGACGGCCTGCTCGGCTGATCCCCGACAGAAGGCCCAGGGTCCCTCCCCTCCCGTGCGGGTCCACCGCGCGGGAGGCCAGCGCGAACAGGCGCTCGGCGCGCTCGTAGGACAGCCGCCGCCGCCCCGTGTCCGGGCACAGGTCCTCCGCCCCGGGGGTGCGGGCCGGACCGGGGCGACGGTCGGACAGGAACAACGGGCCGCGCGTGCGGTCTCCGACCAGGTCCGGCAGGAGCCGGGCGGTGCCCGAACGCCAGGTCACCAGGGCACCCTCGACCACGGCCGAACGGTCGTCGAGGTCCAGTTCCTCGACGTTCAGGGCCAGGGCGGTGCGCGCCGGGACACCGGACTCGCTGAGCAGACACCACAGGACGCGCTCGCGCACCGACGCGCCCTCCCCCTCGCACAGGGCGCGCACCGCGCCCGGGTCGATCTCCGCGGGCGCGGTCGCGGGTTCGGCCCTCCGCTCCAACGCCGCGTCGATCCCCGCCAGGTCCATCCGGGCGGCGAACGACCGCACCGCCGACCGGTGCCGGTTCCAGGTACGGGCGGCGGCCCCGCCCCAGGCCGCCGCGAACACCCCGGCCACCCGCTCGGCGGTCAGATCGGTCAGGGGCAGCCCCTCCCCCAGGGACCGGCACAGCCGGTGCAGGGTCCGCCCGTAGGAGCGGGCGGCCTGCTCCCCCAGGTCGTCGCGGGCGAGGAAGGCGCGCACGGTCTCCCCCAGGAGGGGGCCGGTCGGGGCGGCCGACAGGTCTGCGGCCCGACGCAGCAGGAAGGCGTGTTCGGCGCTGTTGTCGGTGAGGGCGGCGGCACGCTCGAACTCGACCCTCGCCTCGGCGGGACGCCCCGATCGCGCCAACAGGTCCCCGCGCACGCTCGGCAGCAGGTGGTAGTCGCGCAGCGCGGGCTCCGCCGCCACCGCCTCCACCGACTCCAGCCCCCGCTCGGGGCCGTGCGCGAAGCCCACCGCCACCGCCCGGTTGAGCAGCACCACGGGGGTCGGGGTCAGGTCCGCCAACCGGTCGTACAGGAGGGCGATCCGCCCCCAGTCGGTGGCCTCGGCGTCGGGCGCCCGCGCGTGACAGACCGCGATGGCGGCCTGGAGCGTGTAGGGGCCGGGCGGGCCGCCCGCGTCGCGGGCGCGCAGCATCGCGGCGAAGCCGCGTCGGACGCCCTCCCGGTCCCACCGGCTCCGGTCCTGTTCGTGCAGTCGCAGTGGTTCGCCCGAGGGGCCGATACGGGCGGCCGATCGCGACCGTTGGAGTTCCATCAGGGCGACCAGGGCGTGCGCCTCGGCCCGGTCCGGGACCAGTGCGGCGAGCATCCGGCCGGTGCGCAACGCCTCCGCGCACAAGCGGGGCCGCATCAGTCCGGGTCCGGCGGTGGCCGTATGGCCCTCGTTGAAGACCAGGGAGATCACGTCCAGGACGGCGGGCAGACGGTCGGCGACCTCCTCAGGCCCGGGAGGTTCCAGGGCGGCGCCGCGTTCGGCGAGCGTGCGCTTGGCCGAGGCGATCCGCCGGGCGATGTCGCGCTCGGGGGTGAGCAGGGCACGCCCGATCTCGTTGTCGGTCAGACCGGTGACCAGGCGCAGGGTGAGGGCGACGCGTTCGCCGACCGACAGCTCCGGGTGGCAGGTCAGGAAGAGCAGCCGCAGCACGTCCTCGGGTTCCCCGCCCGGCCCGCCCGCCTCCTCCGGGGCCGCCCGTTCGAGGTCGTGGGCGATGCGCTCGTGTTCGCGTTCCAGGCGCTGTTCGCGGCGGATACGGTCCAGGGCGCGGCGTTTGGCGGCGGTGGTGATCCAGGCGGCGGGGTTGTCGGGCACCCCCTCGTGCGGCCACTGTCGCAGCGCGTCGACCAGGGCGTCCTGGGCGCACTCCTCGGCGGTGCCGAGGTCGCGCACGACGCGGGTGAGCGCGGCGACGATCCGCGCCGACTCGGCCTTCCAGACGGCGTCGACGACGTCGTGCACTTCGTTCACACCCTCGATGACAGCACCGCCCCGGGCGCGAACGCAACCCGGGGCGGTGTGGTGCGGGGTGGTCAGGAGAAGACCCGCCGGATGACGCTCTCGCCGTCACCGACGATCCGACGGAACCGGCGGGCCAGCTCCAGTGCCTCCTCCTCGGTGGCGACGTCGATCAGCGCGAACCCGGCCACGGCCTCCTTGCTCTCGGTGAAGGGGCCGTCGGTGACGGTGATCTCGTCCCCGTGGGAGGCGACCCGGACCCCGCCGGGCTCCAGACCACCGGTGGCCACCAGGACCCCGGCGGCCGTGAGTTCCTCCACGAACGCCGCCATCTCCACGTACAGGCCCTCGTCGGTACGGGCGTTCTCCTCGGGTCGGCTCAGCATCAGGAATCGCATGGGGTGCTCCTCGTTTCTCGTGCGCCTCGCGCATCGGCCGCGAACACCTACACGTCGTTCGGGAGACGTGACAGGGAACGCCGGCGTTCCCTGTCACGTCTCCGGTTCGACGTGGGGGTGAGAAGGACACCGCCCCGGAAGGACACCGATCATGATCACCGACCCGACCCCCACCGCCACCGCCCGCCCGGGCACCCGTGCGCTGCTCGCCTGCGCCGTCGTCGCCGGCCCGCTGTGGGCCGGCGTCTCCCTGGCCCAGGTGGTCGGCAGGGAGGGCTTCGACCTCACCCGCCACCCGCTCAGCGCGCTGAGCAACGGCGACCTCGGTTGGCTCCAGATCGCGAACTTCGCGGTCGCCGGAGTCCTGGCCGTCGCCGGGGCGATCGGGCTGCGCCGGGCCCTGGCCGGCGCCCCGGGCGGCGTCTGGGCGCCCCGGCTCGTCGCGACCTACGGCATCGGGATGATCGCCGCCGGCGCGTTCGTCATGGAACCGGCCGACGGGTTCCCCGTCGGCACCCCCGAGGGAACGCCCACCGCGCTGGGATGGACGTCCTTCGCCCACATGGCCGCGGGTTCGCTCACCTTCATCGCGCTGATCGCCGTCTGTTACGTCCTGGCCCGCCGCTTCGCCCGCACCGGCGACCGCGCCCGCAGCGTGCTCTCCGTGATCGCCGGCACCGCCCTGCTCCTGGGCGACGGCTGGGCGATGGCCGGCGGCGCCCTCGGCTCGCTGACCCTGGCCGTCGGCGCGATCACCGCGATGCTGTGGGTCTCCGCCGTCGCCGCCCACCACCTGCGCACCGCCTGACGCCACCCGCCCGACCGGGCCGGGTCCCGCCCCCGGGGAGGTCGACCCCGAGGCGATCGCCGAACGGTCCGGCGGGCGGCGCGTCCCCCGGCGTGATCCCCCTCCCACCGGCCCCGTTCGCCCCTGCCGAACGGGGCCGGTGGGCTATGATCTCCCGGTTCGGCAGCGGGCCGGACCGTGGTGGGGATCGGGCGAGGACCGTGGAGAGGCCGCACGTGGGAGAGACCATCGAACTGCGCTCGGGGGGGTTCCGTGCCCGCATCGCGACCACGGGGGCCGCGATCCAGGCGCTCACCTGGCGGGACGACGACCTGGTGTGGCCCTACACCGGGACGCCCACCGCGTTCCAGGGGCAGGTGCTCGCCCCCTGGCCCAACAGGATCGGCGAGGGCCGCTACCGGTTCGACGGAGCCGAGTACCGGCTCGACGTCAACGACCCCGCCACCGGGGCCGCCATCCACGGACTGGTCCATGACCGGCCGTGGGACCCGGTCCGGGTCACCGAGGACTCCGTCGACCTGCACCTGGCCCTGCCCGCCACCCCCGGGTACCCGTTCACGCTGGCCATAGAGCTGACCTACCGGTTGGGCGAGGACGGCCTCACCGTCACCACCGTCGCACGCAACACCGGGGACTCCCCCGCACCGTTCGGGCTGGGTTTCCACCCCTACCTGGCCCTGGGCGAACCCGTGGGAGGGCTGGCCGCCCGCGACGCGCTCACCCTGAGCGCCCCCGTCGACCGGTACCTGCCGACCGACGACCGGCTGCTGCCCGTCGGGGACCCCCTCCCGGTGGCCGACACCGACCTGGACTTCGGTCCGCCCGGCCGGGGCCTGGGCGACACCGTGCTCGACACCGCCTTCACCATCGGCGGGCGCGACGCCGACGGGCGGGCGTGGACCCACGTGGACGGCCCCCGGTACCGGGTGTCGGTGTGGTGCGACGCGAGCTTCGGGTACCTCCAGCTGTTCAGCTCCGACACCCTCGGCGGCGCCGACCACCGCGCCCACCTGGCGGTCGAACCGATGACCTGCCCGCCCGACGCGTTCGTCAGCGGGGACGGCCTCATCGTGCTGGCGCCCGGCGCCGACAGCCGGCACGTCTTCGGCATCACCGCCGCACCGGCGGCCTGAGGGGCCGTCCGGTCCCCGGCCTCAGCGGCTCAGCAGGTCGCTGAGGCGGGCCAGGTCCTCCACCGTGTCGATGTCCTCGGGGCTGGCGACGTCGTCGCAGGCCACCGCCGTGACCACGTGCGAGTAGGCGCGCAGGAACGGGCGCGCCCCCACATCGTCCACCGCCATGGCGTGCACCGTCGACCAGTGCTCGCGCCCGATGAGCACCGGGTTGCGCTGGTTGCCCCGATAGGTGGCCACCGCCGCACGGGCGCCCTCGGCGTGCGCCGCGACCAGGCGGGCCACCGCCTCGGGGGTGACCAGGGGCTGATCGGCCAGGGAGATCAGGACCGCGTCGACCCCGTCGGGCAGGGCGTCGATGCCCACCCGTACGGACGAACCCATCCCCGAGGCCCAGTCGGGGTTGAACACCGTCCAGGCGTCGGGGACCGTCGTGTCCGCCGCCCCCAACACCGCCAGAACGGGTTCGCAACCCCCCAGGCGCAGGGTGCGGACCCCCCGATCGACCAGGCGTTCACCGCCCACCTCGACCAGCGCCTTGGGCCGGCCCAACCTGCTTCCGGCACCGGCCGCCAACAACAGGCCCGCGACCCGGCCGTGTTCCCCGTCCCCGCTTCCCATGCCGCGATGATGCCATGCGCGGCCTCTCCGTACCGGCCACCTCGGGCACAGGGTCCGAAGTGATTCCCGGGCCCGACCGATGAGACCGCCATGACCTGCGGTTTCACCCGAACCGAATTTTCGGTTCACCTGTTGACGTGACCGAATCCGGCCGGAACAAAGGGTTCCACGGGGACGTCCCGGTGGATCCGACCCGTGGTCTCGCGCAGCGCGCGACCGCTCCCGCCCCACCGGGTCCGCACCAGTTCGGCCGCGATCGACACCGCCGTCTCCTCCGGGGTCCGCGCCCCCAGGTCCAGACCGATCGGCGAATGCAGCCGCGCCAGGTCCTCCTCGCCCACACCCGCCTCGCGCAGCCGGGCCATCCGGTCGTCGTGCGTACGCCGCGACCCCATCGCGCCGATGTACCCGGCCCGGGTCCGCAACGCCGCCGTCAACACCGGCACGTCGAACTTGGGATCGTGGGTCAGCACACAGATCGCCGTGCGCTCATCGATCCGGTCGGCCACCTCGTCCAGGTACACGTGCGGCCACTTGACCACCACCTCCTCGGCGGCGGGGAACCGCCTGGCCGTGGCGAACACCGGACGGGCGTCGCACACCGTCACCCGGTACCCCAGGTACGCGCCGAGTTCGGCGACGGCCGCCGCGAAGTCGATCGCGCCGAACACCAGCATCCGCGGCGGCGGCGCGAACGACTGCACGAACACCTCCAGCTCGTCACCGCGCCGCTGCCCGTCCACCCCGTAGCGCAGCAGGCCGGTACCGCCCTGCGCCGACATCCCGCGCACATCGTCGTCGAGGGCGTCGGTCAGCCGGGCACCGCCCACGTCCCCCTCGGCGTCGGACGGCCACACGATCCGCCGCCGACCGACCCGGTCGGCGTCCGACGGGTCCGACACCACCGTGGCCACCGCCACCGGCTGGTGCTCGTCGATCGCCCCCAGCACCGCGCCCAGCCGGGGATACCGCGCGCGGTCCACCGGCTCGACGAACACGTGCAGGGTGCCACCGCAGGTCAGGCCCACACCGAAGGCGTCCTCATCGGCGACCCCGTAGGTCCGGCGCACCGGCACCCCGGTGCGGATCACCTCCATCGCCTCCTCGTGGACCGCGCCCTCCACGCAGCCGCCCGACAGGCTCCCGAACACCTCGCCCGACGCGCTCACCGCCATCGCCGCACCGGCGGGGCGCGGCGCGCTCTTGAAGGTGTCGATCACCGTCGCCACGGCGAACGTCTCCCCGGAGGCGTACAGCTCCGACACGGCCGCTCGGATATCGCGCACCTGCCACCCCGTTCCCGACTCCCTCGACACACCTGTGGTCATCGCTACCAAGGTATGTGCCCCGCACCGCACGACGGGAGCCCTCGTTCCATCAAGAAACGAGGGCTCCCGTTGGAGCTTCCTACGAGGAGGTGTCAGTCCCGGCCCGGCTCCGCGGCCTCGCCCCGCTCGCGCAGCAGCAGACGGAACTCCTCCAGGGCCGCCCGGCCCCGGTCGCCGTCGGCGCTCTGGATGCCCATCACCGCCAACGTGGTGCCGTCGGACAGGTCCACGGACGGCCACGGCTCCCCCTCGGGCATCCGCACGTCCACGATCTCCGCCCACCACAGCACGTGGGTGCGGATGCCGTTCACGACCGTGACGGTCTCCTCGGTGGCCACCAGCCGGGGCCGGGCCAACAGGTGCAGCCCGGCGGCGATCGCCACGCCCAGACCCACGAGCATGACCCGGTCCATGAACCGCCAGTCCCCCGGCAGGATCACCGCCAGGACCGCCATCGTGGCGACGATCAACAGCCCCAGGCCGTAGGCGACCACTCGCACCACCCGAGGACGCCAGGTCCGGGGCAGTGCCGGCCGTTCCGACGTATCGTCCACGGTCTGTTCCCTCGTCCGCACCCGTTCGCTCCACTCCCGGGGTCGCCCCCGCGACCCGAATTCAGCTCCGCAGTCCGCGCAGGACCACCGCGGCGTCCAACGCGGCCTCGGCCGCCTCCGCGCCCTTGTTCTCGACGCTGCCCGGCAGGCCGGCGCGGTCCCGCGCCTGTTCCAGGGTGTCACAGGTCAGGACACCGTTGCCCACGGGGGTGGACTGGCGCAACGCCACCTCGGTGAGGCCCTGCGTCACCGACTGGCACACGTAGTCGAAGTGCGGGGTCCCGCCCCGGATGACCGCGCCCAGCGCGATCACCGCGTCGTGCCGGCGGGCGAGTTCCTGCGCCACCACCGGGATCTCCACGGCCCCCGCCACCCGAACCACCACCGGTTCGGCGGCGCCCGAGGACTTCACCACGTCCAGGGCGTTGGCCA
Source organism: Nocardiopsis lambiniae (assembly GCF_031845465.1). Lineage (NCBI taxonomy): Bacteria > Bacillati > Actinomycetota > Actinomycetes > Streptosporangiales > Nocardiopsidaceae > Nocardiopsis > Nocardiopsis lambiniae. The sequence goes on from NZ_JAVREP010000001.1 coordinate 560,623, forward strand.
GCATCGGCTCCACGATCGGGGCGTTCCAGCGGGTCACCACGATGCCCACCGACATGCCGGAGGCGTCCAGGCCCAGCTCCTCGGGACGTCCTTCACCGCTCATCGTCGCTACTTCCCGTCGTCTCGTGCTCGTGGTTCAGTCGGTGACACCGGACAGGTCGTGACCCATCCGGTCGCGCTTGGTGCGCAGGTAGGCGATGTTGTCGTCGGTGAGGAACGCCGGCGTGGGGATCCGCTCCGTGACCCGGACCCCGTGCCGCTCCAGGCCCTGCGCCTTGTCGGGGTTGTTGGACAGCAGGCGCACCGAGGAGACGCCCAGGTCGGTGAGGATCCGGGCGCCCGCACCGAACTCGCGGGCGTCGGCGGGCAGCCCCAGCCGCAGGTTGGCGTCGACGGTGTCCACCCCCTCGTCCTGGAGGGCGTAGGCGCGGAGCTTGTGCAGCAGCCCGATGCCCCGGCCCTCGTGGCCGCCCAGGTAGACGAGCACACCGCGCCCCTCGCGGGCGATGTCGGCCATGGCCGCGTCGAGCTGCGGCCCGCAGTCGCACCGGTGGGAGCCGAACGCGTCGCCGGTCAGGCACTCCGAGTGCAGCCGCACCAGCACGTCCGTGCCGTCGCCCAGGTCGCCCATGACCAGGGCCATGTGCTCGGCGCCGTCGGCCGTGCCCTTGAACCCGACCGCGCGCCACTGCCCGTACCGGTTGGGCATCCGGGTCTCCACCAGCCGGGTCACCAGCGGCGGGTGGGCGTCCTCCTCGGAGAGGGACTCCCCCAGCGCCAGCCGGTGGGCGGCCAGCTGTTCCACCGACACCAGCTTCAGACCGTGCTCGTCGGCGAACTCGCGCAGCCGGGGCAGCCGGGCCATGGTGCCGTCGTCCTCGACCACCTCGGCCAGCACCCCGGCGGGCCGCAGTCCGGCCAGCCGGGCGAAGTCGACGGAGGCCTCGGTGTGGCCCCGACGGGCCAGCACGCCGCCCGGCCGGGCGCGCAGGGGCAGGATGTGCCCGGGGCGCACGAAATCGGTGGGGCGGCTCTCGGCGGAGGACAGCAGGCGGATCGTGCGCGCCCGGTCGGCGGCGGAGATGCCCGTGCTGACGCCCTGGCGGGCGTCCACCGTCACCGTGTAGGCGGTGCGCAGGCTCTCCTCGTTGCGGGCCGTCATCAGCGGCAGGTCGAGCCGGTCCAGGTCCGGGCCCTCCATGGGCACGCACACCACACCGGAGGTGTAGCGGATCATGAACGCCAGCAGCTCGGGGGTGGCGAGTTCGGCGGCGAAGATGATGTCGCCCTCGTTCTCACGGTCCTCGTCGTCCACCACCACGATGGCGCGACCGGCGGCGAAATCGGCGATGGCGTCCTCGATCGGGTCGAGGAACACCGGCCGCTCGTCATGGGTCGCGGCCGGGGTGGTGTCGGTGACGGTCATTACCGCTCCAGTGGTCGATGGGTACGGGTGGTACGGGTGGGTGGCGGCCCCCGCGGGGTCAGCCCCGGGGCCCGCGGGGCTGGACGCGGGCGTTCGCGACGGCGGTGATGCGCTCGACGTACTTGGCGATCACGTCGACCTCGATGTTGACGGTGGCGCCGAGGGGCAGACCGCCCAGGGTGGTGGCGCGCAGGGTCTCCGGGATGAGGCTGACCTCGAAGTACCCGGCGGTCGCGCCGGGCTCGCTGACCGCGGACACGGTCAGGCTGGTGCCGTCGACGGTGATCGACCCCTTCTCGACCACGTAGCGGGACAGCGCGTCGGGCAGGTCGAACCGTAGAACGTCCCAGTTGTCGCCCGGATTCCGGGACAGGAGGCGGGCGGTGCCGTCCACGTGGCCCTGGACGATGTGTCCGCCCAGGCGGGAGTCGACACGGGCGGCGCGTTCGAGGTTGACCGGGGCGCCGGGGGTCAGGGAGCCGAGGGAGGAGCGGTCCAGGGACTCCTTCATCACGTCGGCGCTGAAGGTCCCCGCGCCGCGGTCGACGACGGTCAGGCACACGCCGTTGACCGAGATGGAGTCGCCGTGACCGGCGTCGGAGGAGACCAGGGGGCCGCGCAGGGTGAGCAGGGCGGCCTCGCCCTCGGGACCCGCGGGTTCGATGGAGACGACCTCGCCGAGCTCTTCCACGATTCCTGTGAACACGCCTTCGCCTTCCCTCGCCTGACAGGGCTCCGGGGCGTGTGCGGAACGTGCGTCCACGGCGGATCGGTGAGCGGCCGTGGGCATGGCGCGCCACGGCGAACAGACCGTCCCGACGCGTGCTGCCTCCCATCCGGACTTTAACCGTCGGTACCGGAATTCCACCGGTTCAACCGGCCGATGGACTCGGCCGGGTCGCGGACTGTCACCGCCGGTTCGGACTTTCACCGACCCCGGAGCACGCATTCTCAACTGATGTCTGAGACGACCCCGATCTTAACTCCGCGGTAGCACGAGCGCATAGTGCGTGTGACCGGGATCATGCGCCGGGCACGCCGTCGGCCCGGTCCTCGGCCTGTTCCCCCTGGTCCCGAGGGGAGGACGGGCGCCGCGCCAGGCCGCTGCGCAGGAACAGCTCCGGCGCGCCGAAGGACGCCCAGAACGCGACGACCACGTAGGTGAGGAATGCCAGGAGGGCCTCGGTGGGCCCCGTCACCGACACGAACACCAGGTCGGTGAACACGAGCACGCTCACCACCACGGAGATGCCCAGGACGAACCGGGCCGCCCTCGCCGACAGCGGACCCTCGGCGCTGTACCAGCCGCGCCGGTCCAGCAGGGTGAAGCCCACCAGCCCGCCGAGCAGCGCCCCGGAGAGGCCGAAGAGGCCGGCCAGGGTGTACCCGGCCGGATCCAGCGGGGTCGCGCCGATCCACTCCGCCGGCGGCTCCCAGCCGTCGCGCGCCAGGTACCGCCACGCGGCACCGATCAGGCAGGGGGTCAGGGACACGGCCGCCGCGACGGCGACCCAGCGGACGGTGTCCAGCCGCCGCCACCAGGCCAGCACCCGGTCCTCCCAGCGCAGGAACGCCCGGAGGGTGGCGACCCCGAGCAGGACCCCCACCACGATGTCGCTGATGAAGTGGACGCCCAGGTACACGCGGGACAGGCAGATGAGCGCGATGAGCCCGATCGCCGCCCACAGGAGGGCGCGCCGACCGGAGGCGACCCCCAGGTAACCCCACAGGACCGTGGAGCCCTGGGCGTGGCCGGAGGGCATCCCGAAACTGGACTCGGTGGCGTGCTGGGCGATCTGCGCGCTGTACCAGGAGGGCCGGGCACCGTACACGAAGCCCTTGAGCAGGTGGTTGAGAACGCCCGTGCCCACGGCCAGGACGAACAGGCGGGCGCCCAGCCCGGAGTTCACGGACCAGAAGATCAGGGCGAGCAGGGCGATGACGAAGGTCTGGGAACCGAGTTCGGTGACGACGGCCATGGGCCCCACGAGCCGGTCCCCCAGGCCCTGGAGCCATTCGATGGGGGCGGTCTCGGCCTCCCACAGCACGTCCATGGCCGGGTCTCCGGCCGTTCGAGCGTTCACGGCGCGCACTCCACGTGTCCGCGCTTGGCAACGCGCTCACGCCGCGCCGCTCCCCCGAGGGCGCGGGCGCCAGGGGAAGACGGAGCCGCGACCAAGCGAAATCGACGACTACGGTGCGCCAGCCTAGAGGGTGGGGCGCCGACGTGACCAGCCGCACGCCGATGTCACACCGGGATCGTTATGCGCGTCCGGAGGCCTCGGTCGCCTGGGAACGCAGGACCTCGATGGCCTTGGCCGGGTCCTGTGCGCCGTAGACGGCCGAACCGGCGACGAAGACGTCGGCCCCGGCCTCGGCGGCGCGTTCGATGGTCTCGGTGCCGACCCCGCCGTCCACCTGGAGCCAGACGGAGGCCTCACGGCTGTCGAGGATGGCGCGGGCGCGGCGGATCTTGGGCAGGACCAGGTCGAGGAACCGCTGTCCGCCGAACCCGGGTTCGACGGTCATGAGCAGGAGCATGTCCATCTCGCCGACGAGGTCGGCGTAGGGCTCGACGGGCTCCGCGGGGTTGAGGGCCAGTCCGGCGCGGGCGCCCAGGCGGCGGATCTCGCGCAGGGTGCGCACGGGGGCGTTGGCGGCCTTGGCGTGGACGGTGACGCTGCCCGCGCCCGCCTCGGCGTAGGCGGGGGCCCACCGGTCGGGGTCCTCGATCATGAGGTGGCAGTCCACGGGGGTGTCGGTCGCCTTGAGCAGGGACTCGACGATGGGCAGGCCGAGGGTGAGGTTGGGGACGAAGTGTCCGTCCATGACGTCGACGTGCAGCCAGTCGGCGTTGGGAACGGCGGCGGCTTCGTCGGCGAGGCGCGCGAAGTCGGCGCTGAGGATGCTGGGTGAGATCTGGATTGCCACGCCTGGCAGTGTAGTCAGACGTCGGACGGGTCCGTGAGAGGACCTCGTGTCGACGCGGGCGTCCGGACCTGGTGTGATCTCATCACAAAGCACCAGCTTGACAATGTAGATCATGATTTGTCCGTTTTTACGATGCTGACGCATCGCCGTCCCCGGTCCTCGCGCCCCGCGGAGGGACACGACCGGGACGGCCCGAGGGTCCGGCCGCCGGTCCCGGAGGACCGGCGGCGACAGGGGACGCGACTCAGGAGCGGCGCAGCAGGGCCAGGAACATGGCGTCGGTGCCGTGCCGGTGCGGCCAGAACTGCACGTACCGGCCGTCCTCGCCGGCGGCCAGGTCGGGCACCCCGTCCAAGAGGTCGGCGGCCCGCAGCAGGGTGAGGTCGTCGCGTTCGGCCAGCACCCGGCGCACGACGCCGTCGGTCTCGTCCAGGTGGGGAGAGCACGTCACGTACGCCACCACGCCGCCGGGCCGGACCGCCTCCACGGCGTTCACGAGCAGGTCGTGCTGGAGCGGGGCCAGGTCGGCGGCGGAGTTCTCGGTGCGCCGCCACCGCGACTCGGGGCGGCGGCGCAGGGCGCCCAGCCCCGTGCAGGGGGCGTCCACCAGGACCCGGTCGAACACGCCCGGCCTCCAGGCTGGACGGGTGCCGTCCGCGGCGATCGCGCGCCCGGCGTCGCGCGGGGCGCGGTGCACCGCCCGGGCGACCAGCCCGGCGCGGGCCGGCTGCACCTCCGAGGCCACCAGGCGCGCCTCCCCTTTGCCGGCCAGCGAGGCGAGCAGCCCCGCCTTGCCGCCGGGACCCGCGCACATGTCCAGCCACAGTTCGTCGCGGCCGTGGACGTCGACCCTGGTCAGGGCGAGCGCCACCAACTGGCTGGCCTCGTCCTGCACGGCGGCGCGGCCCTGTCGGATCTCGCGGATCGTCCCCGGATCGCCCTCCGGCAGCTGCGCGCCGAAGGGAGAGTAGGGCGTGGGCTCGGCGCCCACCGCGACCAGGTCGGCGACGGTGGCCCGGCCGGGCTTGGCCATCAGCGTCACCTTGGGGCGCTCGTTGTGGGCCACCAGCAGGCGCTCGGTCTCCACCAACCCGGTCGAGGACCGCTCGCCCAGGGCGCGGGCCAGCTCCTTGACGACCCAGCGCGGGTGACTGTGCACCACCGACAGGTATCCGCTGGGGTCGACGGCGCGGTCCGGGGCGATGACCTCGGTCCAGGCGTCCAGGTCGCGGGCGGCGACCTTGCGCAGGACGGCGTTGGCGAACCGGGCGCGGTGGTGGCCCACCACCCGGCGGGCCAGGTCGACGGTGGCGCTGACCGCGGCGTGCGGCGGGATCTTGGTGGACAGCAGCTGGTGGGCGCCCAACCGCAGCACCGGGAGGACCTCGGCGTCGACGGAGGCCAGCGTGCGGTCCACGCAGGTCTCCATGATGGCGTCGTAGGTGCCCTGGAGGCGCAGGGTGCCGTAGGTCAGCTCGGTGGCCAGGGCCGCGTCGCGGCCGGAGATGCCGCGTTCGTTGAGCAGGGCGGGCAGCAGCAGGTTGGCGTAGGCGTCGCGCTGGTCGACCGCGCGCAGGACGTCGTAGGCGACCCGGCGGGCCGGGTCGCGGGGCTTGGCCTGCGCCGCGCCGCCCTGGGCCCCGCCCTGTCCGGGCCTGGAGCCGTGGCGCGGTCGGCGGTACGGGGATCGGGACTGCTCGCTCAACGTGTGCTGCTCCTGGGACCGTGGACGTGACCTGGTGGGGTCGGGCCCCACCAGGTCGAGCCTACGGCAGCTCAGTCGCCCAAACGGTCGTCTTCGGTGGGACGCACGCCACGGGCCCAGTCGACGGCGGCCATGGCGCGCTTGCCCTCGGGCCGGACCTCGCCGAGCCGGACCGGGTGGGTGGCGGTGCCGACGATGACCCGCTTCTTGTCGACGTGCAGGCGGCCGGGGTCCAGCGCGGGTGTGTCGGCGTCGGGGAGGGGCACGACCGGACCGAGCTTGAGGCGGGTTCCCCGGAAGGTCGTCCACGCGCCCGGGGCGGGTGTGCAGGCGCGCACGAGTCGGTCGACGCGCAGGGCGGGGGCGGTGAAGTCGACCTCGGCGTCGTCGGTCTCCAGCTTGGAGGCGTAGGAGACGTCGGCGTCGGGCTGGGGGACGGGGGAAAGCCCGCCCGAGGCGATGCCGTCGATGGTGCGGGCCAGGAGCCCGGCCCCCGACACCGCCAGACGGTCCAGGAGTTCGCCGCTGGTGTCGGTGGGGCGGACGGTCTCGGCGAGGGTGCCGTAGACGGGACCGGCGTCGAGTTCCTTGACGATCCGGAACGTGGAGGCGCCGGTGACGTCGTCGCCGTGCAGGATCGCGTGCTGGACGGGGGCGGCGCCGCGCCAGGCCGGCAGGAGGGAGAAGTGCAGGTTGACCCAGCCGTGGCGGGGGATGTCGAGGGCGGCCTGGGGCAGCAGGGCGCCGTAGGCGACCACCGGGCAGCAGTCCGGGGCGATCTCGGCGAGGCGGGCCAGGAAGTCGGGGTCACCGGCCTTGAGCGGCTTGAGGACCTCGATGCCCGCCTTCTCCGCGAGTTCGGCGACGGGGCCGGCCGTGATCTTGCGCCCGCGCCCGGACCGGGCGTCGGGGCGGGTGACGACGGCGGCGACCTCGTGGTCGGAGTCGATCAGCGCTCGCAGGGACGGAACGGCCACCTCGGGCGTGCCGGCGAAGACGAGTTTCATGCGGGGTCCCCCTCCTGGATCCACGGCCCACCGCCGCGGATCCCAGTTGTACCAGCCGTACCGGGCGTCCCAGGAGCGTTGTCGCCGGGTTCTGGTAGACCAGAGGGGATGACATCCCAGTCCAGTGGGCCCGACGGGGTCCTCTTCGAGCTTCCCGCCGAACCGCCGGCGGAGAGGAAGCAGGAGAAGAAGCGGTCCGACCGCCCGGCCCCGCGCAGGTCCGCCGAGCGGCTGCCGATCGCGCGCGTGGTCGTGGACACCCCGCTGCCGCACCTGGACCGGTACTTCGACTACCGGGTGCCCGCCGACATGGACGAGGCGGCGGTGCCGGGGTGCCGGGTGCGGGTGCGGTTCAACAACCGCAGGCTGACCGGCTTCCTGGTCGAGCGGGTGGACTCCTCGGAGTTCGGCGGGCGGTTGGCGTACCTGGACGCGGTGGTGTCCCCCGAGCCGGTGCTCACCCCCGAGATCCTGGGGTTGTCCCGGGCGGTCGCCGACCGTTACGCGGGCACCCTCAGCGACGTGCTGCGCCTGGCCGTGCCGCCCCGGCACGCCCGCGCGGAGAAGGAGGAGCCCGGAGACCCCGCCGGGGCGGTGCCCGTCGCGCCGGAGGCGGGCCCGTGGACGGAGTATCCGGACGGGCCGGCCTTCCTGGGGGAACTGCGCGGGGGGCGGGCGCCCCGGGCGGTGTGGAACGCGCTGCCGGGGACCGACTGGGCCGAGGCGATCGCCGTGGCGGCGGGCACCGCGCTGGCGGCCGGGCGGGGCAGCGTGATCGTGGTGCCCGACGGGCGCGACGTCGAGCGGGTCGACGCCGCGCTGGTCTCGGTGCTCGGCGAGGGGCGGCATGTGGCGCTCACCGCCGGTCTGGGCCCCTCCGAGCGTTATCGGCGCTGGCTGTCGGTGCTGCGCGACCGGGTACGGGTGGTGGTCGGGACCCGGGCGGCGGCGTTCGCGCCCGTCCGCGACGTGGGTCTGGTGGTGCTGTGGGACGACGGTGACGACGTGCACGCCGACCCGCACGCCCCCTACCCGCACGCGCGCACGGTGCTGTCGATGCGCGCCCATCGGGCGGAGGCGGGCGCGCTGATCGGCGGGCACACCCGGACCACCGACGCCCAGATGCTGGTGGAGTCGGGGTGGGCGGGGGCGCTCGTCGCCGACCGGGCCACCCTGCGGCGGCACGCGCCCCTGGTGCGGGCCGCCGGCGACGACCGCGAGCTGGCCCGGGACGGGGCGGCGCGCACGGCGCGGCTGCCCGGTCTGGCCCTGCGGGTGGCACGGGAGGCGTCCCGGGCGGGTCCGGTGCTGTTCCAGGTGCCCCGGAGGGGGTACCTCACCACGCTGGCCTGCGCGGGTTGCCGGGAACCGGCCCGGTGCGACGGCTGCCGGGGACCGTTGGCGGTGCGGGGTTCGCACGCGATGCCCTCGTGCGGCTGGTGCGGTCGGGTGGCGGGGGCGTGGGCGTGTCCGGAGTGCGGTGTGACCCGGATGCGGGCCGTGGTGGTGGGCGACCGACGCACCGCGGAGGAGCTGGGCCGGGCCTTCCCGTCGTTGACGGTGCGCACCTCGGGCCGTGAGGAGGTGCTGTCGCGGGTGCCGGACGCGCCGTCGCTGGTGGTGGCCACGCCCGGGGCGGAACCGGTGGCCGAGGGCGGGTACGCGGCGGCGGTGCTGCTGGACGGGTGGGCGCTGCTCAACCGGATGGACCTGCGGGCGGCCGAGGAGACGTTGCGGCGGTGGTTGAGCGCGGCAGCCCTGGTGCGCCCGGAGGGCACGGTGGTGGTGTGCGCCGATGTCCGGTCGCCGGTGGTGCAGTCGCTGGTGCGGTGGGATCCGGGCGGGTTCGCCGAACGCGAGCTGGCCGACCGACGTGAACTGGGGTTCCCCCCCGCGGTGTCGATGGCGTCGGTGACCGGGGGCCCCGAGCACGTGCGCGAGCTGTTGGACCGGGTGGACCTGCCCGAGGGCGTGGAGCTGCTCGGCCCGGTCCCGGTGGGCCCCGAACGGGTGGAGGGCCCCGCCGGCCCGGGCGGAACGCACACCACCGAGCGGGCCCTGCTGCGGGTGCCGCGCGCGGGGGTGGGAGAGCTGGCCCGGGTGTTGAAGGCGGCCTCGGCCGCGCGCAGCGCCCGCCGCGAGGAGCACCTCGCCCAGATCCGGGTGGACCCGCTCCACGTCGTCTAGGCGCGCAGGCCGGGGCGATGTCGGACCGCCGGTCGGTGACGGGCGGGGCGGCGCGGTCCGGCGGCCGGGGTCCGGTCGCGCCGTTCCACGGCGGGGCCGCTCAGACGGTGGGGCCGAGGCCGGCGCGGTAGAGGTCGCGCAGGAGGAGGACCTCGGCGCTGTGGTGGACGACCTCGCGTTGGACGTGCAGGATGAGGGCGACCATCGGGAAGTCGGCCCATTCGGTGGATTCGGCGCCGCCGACGGGGGCCGCCAGTCCCTCCTCGTCGAGGTCGGCGACGTGGTCGGACCAGGAGAGGTAGGCGCGGCGCAGGCGTCGGCGCGCCTGGTCGGCGGTGCCCGGCCAGGCGACGTCGCCGAAGGTGCCGTCGCCGAAGTGGCGGTCGTCGCGCTGTTCCAGCACCTCGACCACGATGTGGCCCAGCCGCCAGGCGATGGTGGTGACCGGTGGCGGGTCGGGTTCGGGGACGATCCGGTCGGGGTGGAAGCGTCCGTCCGGTCCGGGACGCACGCCCCAGGCGTTCGGGACCGGCTCCCAGTGGAACTCGGCGTCGGTGAGCCCCTCCAGCCGGGGCCACAGGGAGTAGTCCCAGTAGAACCGAAGCTGGGCCAGGATCTCGCCCGTCCAGTTCACCGTCGCCATCGGCGTCCTCCCCCGGTCCGGCCGGACGCGCGTCCCAGCGCGCCCAGGGTGCCGGTGCCCGGTCCGGGCACGTCCTCGTCCGGGTAGGGCCACCACTGGATGTCGGCCGCCCCGGGTTCGACGGGGTGGAAGGGGGCCAGGGCGCTGCGCAGCGCGGTGTGGGGGCCGGTGGTGGTGAGGGCGAGGTAGCCGCCGCCGCGCATGAGGGCGTGCAGGTCGGCGATGCCGGTGGGCGGGGCGTCCGCGGCGAAGGGCCGGGTCATGAGAACGGCGACGGGCTCGTCGAGATCGACGAGCCCGGAGGTGGCGAGGCGGTTCAGGGAGGACGGGGAGCAGGAGCCGTCGCCGGTCAGGACCGCGTCGGAGGCGACCATCCCGGCGACACCGGGCGGGGAGACGTGGACGACGCGCGCGTCGGGGCGGGCGGCACGGACCAGGTCGGCGGTGCCGGGCACGGGGGAGCCCCAGTCGACGAACTGGGCGACGCCCCCGTCGGCGCACAGGTAGGCGATCATCCGGGTGAGGAAGGCGCCGTGTCGGCGGTCCGCCTCGTCGGGCCCGGGTGGTGTCGCGGGGTGCGAGGGGAGGCCGCGCAGGTCCACGACGCGTGAACGGCGCCCGAGGTGGCGCATCGGCTCTCGACGCGCACCCGTGAGCGGTCCCGCCTCGCTGCCTCGGACGTCCGTCACGATCACGCTCCCCCAGCCGGTCCGCTCGTGGGAGGCAGGCGTGTCGCCGGACGGACCGGTCGGGTCCACGGCATTCGCGCCATGCCATTCAGGGCCTGATGCTACCTCTTGGGAAAGTGATTCCCCACACACCCTCTAGTGTTATGTGCCCTATTTAGTTATTTGTCGTGTCTTGTGACTCCACAATTTCCGGGACTCAGGGCCTGAAACGCGCATCGGGGACGTCGTGGACGACGCCCCCGAAAGGCCCTCCCGGAACGGCGCGAGGGCCACCCCACCGCGGGGGCCCTGCGGGGTGAGGGTCAGTGGATCGCGCGCGGGTCCGGGATCGGCACCAGACGCCCGTCGGCATCGGCGTACTCCCGGCACGGACCGTGGGCGACCAGATCGGCGACGGCGCCGACCAGTCGGTCCACGTGCTCCCAGGTGGTACCGATGCCCAGACTGGCCCGCACCGCCTGCCCGTGGCCCTCCGGCAGCAGGTGCCGGGTGAGCGGGTGGGCGCAGAACAGACCGTCGCGGACCCCGATCCCGTACTCGGCCGACAGCGCCGCCGCCAGCAGGTCGGCGGGCAGCCCGTCCACGACGAACGAGACGATGCCCACCCGCGGGTGCTCATCGCCCCACAGGGACAGCTCGTGCACGCCGTCGATCTCGGCCAGTCCGGCGCGCAACCGCTCCACCAGCGCGGACTCGCGGATGTGCAACGACTCCTGCACCTTCGGGGTGAGGGTGTCGCAGGCCGCCGCCAGGGCGACCGCGCCCAGCACGTTGGGGCTGCCCGCCTCGTGGCGGGCGGGCAGGTCGTTCCACACCACGTCGTGGTCGGTGACCGACCGCGTGGCGCCGCCGCCGGACAGGTAGGGGACCGCCTCGCGCAGCCAGTCGGCGCGGCCGGCCAGCACGCCCGAACCGAACGGCGCGTACAGCTTGTGCGCGGACAGGGCGACGTAGTCGGCCCCGGTGCGCTCCAGGTGGAAGGGCAGGTGCGGCACGTACTGGGCGGCGTCCACCACCACGCGGGCGCCCTCGGCGTGCGCCGCCGCCACCAGTTCCTCGACCGGCCAGATCTCACCGGTGACGTTGGAGGCCGCCGTGACGCACAGCAGGCGGGGCCCCTGCGGCGCGGTCGCCAGGGCGGCCCGCGCGGCGTCCACCGCCGCCTCGGGGGACCCCGGCAGGGGCAGCCGGATGACCGCTCCGGCCTGGGAGGCCGGGTGCTCCCACGGCAGCAGGCTCGCGTGGTGCTCGGACTCGAACACCACCACCGTGCACCCCTGCGGCACCGATCGGGCCAGCAGGTTGAGGGCGTCGGTGGTGCCGCGCACGAACACCACCGCGTCGGCCGGTTCCGTGCGCACCCCCAGGAAACGGGCGACGGAGCGGCGGGCCCGTTCGTAGGCGTCGGTGCTGACCTGGGAGTGGTGGCCGGCGCCTCGGTGCACGCTGGCGTAGTAGGGCAGGGCCGCCGACAGGGCGTCGGCCACCGGGGTCAGGCACGGGGCGCTGGCCGCGTAGTCCAGGTTGGCGTACTCGACGTGTTCACCCGTGACCAGGGGCACGCCCTCCTCGGCCGCGACGATCGCGCAGCGGTCCAGGTCGACCGGCTCGGGACGGGGCCGGCGGACGGAACGGGCGGAGCCGATGGGAGTGACGACGGTCATGGCACACCTCTTCTGTGGGTCGTGGGACCCACGGGGGTGCCGATCAGGCAGCGCCACAAGGGTCCGCGCTTGCTCCGACACGGTCGTGTCGGGACCTGGTCCTCACCCGGGGCACCCCACCGCGGAAGGAGGGTTGCCGACCAGCGAGCCGGGGCTTGACGCTGGTACTCGTGACCTGCGACGCAGATTAACACAACGCTCCCGGCGCGCGACAGGCGCGGACCCGTGTGGCCCGGGACACGCTCACACGGCCCCCCGCTCGACAGGCGTGGAACGGAACCGCCATACTCGTACCCACCTGCCCTCACGTCGCGGGTGTCCGGTTCCCCCCGGACGCCTACCAGGCGCGAGACTCCAGTGCGTTGGAGTTCCCGCATGCCCGCGAACGAGAGGTGACGTACGTGCACGACCGTATGCAGCAGGTCTTCCGTAATCCCAGGGTCGTCCTGATCTCCGGTTACGCCCGTCTGCCCGATTCCGTGGCGAGTCATTCCCAGTACCAGCGGCTCGGTGTCGTCCTGGCGGTGGACACCGCCGACGGCCGGATCGTGGCCGCCGACACCACGCTGCTCACCGACCTGGCCAAGGACTTCTTCCGTGCCCTGGTCGAGGGGGCCTCGGTGACCGAGGACATCGCCGAACTGGTGAGCCGGGTGCAGACCCGGTACGCGGGACAATCGGGCGCCGCGCTCACGACCGCGCTGCGCCGCTGCCTGGAGAGCTACTACCAGCTCAAGGACGATCACCAGCTGCCGAGCGGCGAGGAGTGATCCCGTGACCGAACCCCTGCCCCTGACCGGCGTGCGCGTCGCCGACCTGTCCCGGGTGCTGGCGGGCCCCTACGCCACCATGCTCCTGGCCGACATGGGGGCGGAGGTGATCAAGGTGGAGCAGCCCGGACGCGGGGACGACACCCGCGCCTGGGGGCCTCCGTGGGCGGGCGGTGAGGCCGCCTACTACCTGTCGGTGAACCGCAACAAGCGGAGCCTGGCCGTCGACCTGAAGGACCCCGACGGGCTGGCGGCCGTACAGGAGCTGTGCGCGGGCGCCGACGTGGTCGTCCAGAACTTCCGGCCCGGGGTCATCGACCGCCTCGGTCTGGGCCACGCCGCCGTGAGCGTCCGCAACCCGGCGGTCGTGTACTGCTCGGTGAGCGGGTTCGGGCCCGAACACGAACCGGCGACGCGGCCCGGGTTCGACATCGTGGTGCAGGCCGAGAGCGGGCTGATGGGCGCCACCGGTCCGGCCGAGGGGCCGGCGAGCAAGGTGGGCGTGGCCATCACCGACGTGCTCACCGGGCTCAACGCGGCGGTGGGGATCCTGGGGGCCCTGTTCCGGGCCCGGGCCACCGGCCGGGGCGAGGAGATCACCGTGTCCCTGGTCAACTCCAGCCTGTCGGGCCTGGTCAACCTCACCCAGCAGGCGCTGGTCACCGGGACCGAACCCGCGCGGATCGGCAACGCCCACACCACGATCGTGCCCTACCAGGCGTTCCCCACGGCCGACGCGGACATCGTCATCGCTGCGGGCAACGACACCCTCTACCGACGGCTGTGCGAGGCGCTGGACCGGCCCGACCTGGCGAGGGACCCGCGGTACGCCACCAACCCGGAGCGGGTGACCCACCGGGAGGAGCTGGTCGGGGAGATCACCGCGACGCTGACCACCCGCCCCGCCGACCACTGGATGGGGCTGCTCGTCGAGGCGGGGGTGCCCGTGGGCCGGGTGCGCGGGGTGCTGGACGCGCTGCGCACCGCCCAGGCGCGGGGGGACGACGTGCTGCGGACCGTCGAGCACCCCACCGCCGGCCTCCTGGAGCAGGTCCGCGCCGGGTTCCGGTTGGAGAACACCCCTCCCCCGCTGACCGCACCGCCCCTCCTGGGGCAGCATTCCCGGGAGATCCTCACCGAGCTGGGTCTGTCCGCCGACCGTATCGACGCGATGGTCGAACGCGGCACGGTCGAACAGGCCGCCTCCTGACATCACGAAGGAACGACATGAACCACCACAAGGCGCCCGCCCCCGACCCGCACGACTTCCTGGCCGTCGACGCCGACCTGTCCGACACCGAGCGCGATGTGCGCGACGCGGTGCGCGCGTTCGGCACCCGTGAGCTGCTGCCCCACGTGGCGGACTGGTTCGATGCGGGCACGCTGCCCGACCCGCGCGGGTTGGCCAAGGCGTTCGGCGACCTCGGCGTGCTGGGCATGCACCTGGAGGGGTACGGCTGCGGGGGGTCCGGGGCCGTCGCCTACGGGGTGGCCTGCCGCGAACTGGAGGCCGTCGACTCGGGGCTGCGCAGCTTCGTGTCCGTGCAGGGGTCGCTCGCGATGGCGGCGATCCACCGGTACGGCTCCGAGGAGCAGAAGGAGCACTGGCTCCCCCGCATGGCCGCGGGCGAGGCCATCGGCTGCTTCGGGCTCACCGAGCCCGACTCCGGGTCCGACCCGGGGTCCATGCGCACCCGCGCCCGCGAGGACGGTTCCGACTGGGTGCTCGACGGCACCAAGATGTGGATCACCAACGGGTCCGTCGCCGACGTGGCCGTGGTGTGGGCCGCCACCGACGACGGCATCCGGGGGTTCGTGGTGCCCACCGACACCCCGGGCTTCACCGCGAACGTCATCCACAAGAAGCTGTCGCTGCGCGCCTCCATCACCTCGGAGCTGGTCCTCGAAGGAGTGCGCCTGCCCGCCGACGCGGTCCTGCCGGCCTCCCGCGGTCTGGGCTCGCCGCTGTCGTGCCTCAACGAGGCCCGCTACGGGATCGTCTGGGGCGTCGCGGGCGCGGCCCGCGCCTGCTACGAGGCCGCGCTGGAGTACGCGGGCACCCGCGAACAGTTCGGCCGGCCGATCGGCGGGTTCCAGCTGACCCAGCGCAAGCTCGCCGACATGGTCGTGGACGTCAACCACGCCACCATGACCGCCCTGCGGATCGGCCGGCTCAAGGATCAGGGGCTGGCCCACCACAACCACGTCAGCTTCGGCAAGTTCGCGAACGTGGCCGCCGCCCAGCGCGTGGCGAGCGCGGCCCGTTCCGTGCACGGCGCCAACGGGATCACCCTGGAGTACCCGGTGATGCGGCACATGGTGAACCTGGAGACGGTGGCCACCTATGAGGGCACCGAGGAGATCCACGCGCTGAGCATCGGCCAGGCGGTGACGGGGATCTCCGCGTTCCGGTGACCGCGGTCCGCCGTTCGTCGCGGACACCCCCCACAATGGGGGCAAGCGATCGAGGGAGTTGCCAGATGGTGGACGAACCGGCGAAGCGGTTCGAGATGACGCGGGCGCGGCGGGTCCTGAACGCCGCGCTGAGCGGCTTCGTCAAATACGGGATGTGCCCGCCCGATACGTACCTGCTCACGACGCGGGGACGTAGGACGGGGTTCCTGCGCACCGTCCCGATCAACCTCGTGGACAACGACGACGGCCGGTTCCTGGTCGCCCCCTACGGGGAGGTCGACTGGGTGCACAACATCCGCCGGGACGGGTTCGCGACCCTGCGTCAGGGCGGATGGATCGAACTGGTCAGCGTGCGCGAACTGGAGGCCGAGGAGGCGGGCCCGGTCCTGCGGGACTACGTGGACCACCCGCGTGCCCTGGTGGTGGCGCCGTACTTCGACGCACCGCCGGACGCGCCGGGCGAGGCGTTCGCCGCCGAGGCGGACCGGCATCCGGTGTTCGAGATCGTGCGGTCCACGACGGTCCGGATCTGAACGCGGCGGCCCCGGTCCTCGGACCGGGGCCGTTCCCGTACCCGTCCCGCTCACCCGGGGAGGGAACGGACGGACGGCGCCGGCCCACCCGGGGAGCGGCGCGTCCGGTCGTGCGGGACGGTCAGTTGCGGACGCGGTACACGTCGTAGACCCCGTCCACACTGCGGACCGCGCGCAGCACGCTCCCCAGGTGGGCCGGGTCGGCCATCTCGAACGTGAACCGGCTCTGGGCGACCCGGTCGCGGCTGGTCTGCACGGTCGCCGACAGGATGTTGACGTGCTGGTCCGACAGCACCCGCGTGATGTCCGACAGCAGCCGGGCCCGGTCCAGGGCCTCCACCTGGAGGGCGACCAGGAACAGCGAGTCCTCGGTGGGCGACCAGTCCACCCGCACCTTGCGCTCGGCGTCGAGGGTGGCGGCGTTGACGCAGTCGGCGCGGTGCACCGACACGCCGTTGCCGCGGGTGACGAACCCGACGATGTCGTCGCCCGGCACCGGCGTACAGCACTTGGACAGCCGGGCCCACACGTCGGCGTCGCCCTCCACGACCACGCCCGGGTTGCCGGGCTGGCGCTGGCGGGGCGCCTTGGTGGGCGGCTCCGGCTCGACGATGTCCTCGGTGTGGCCGTCCGGCGCGCCCATGGAGTCGACGAGTTTGGTGACCACGTTCTGGGCGCTGACCTGCCGCTCCCCCACCGCCGCGTACAGGGCGTCCACGTCCGGGTAGCGGAGTTCCTTGGCCAGGGCGATGAGGGCCTCTCCGCTGAACAGGCGCTTGACCGGCAGCTCCTGCTTGCGCATGACCTTCGCGATCTCCTCCTTGCCCTGTTCGATGGCGGCCTCGCGGCGTTCCTTGGTGAACCAGTGCCGGATCTTGTTGCGGGCGCGGGCGCTCTTGACGAAGTCGAGCCAGTCCCGGTTGGGACCCGCGTCGGGGTCCTTGGAGGTGATGATCTCGATGGTCTCGCCGTTGTGGAGTTCGTTCTCCAGCGACACCAGACGCCCGTTGACCCGGGTACCGACGGTGCGGTGACCGACCTCGGTGTGCACGGCGTAGGCGAAGTCGACGGCGGTGGCGCCCTGCGGAAGCGAGATGACGTCGCCCTGGGGGGTGAAGACGAACACCTCCTGCACCGACAGGTCGAAGCGCAGCGATTCGAGGAACTCGCCGGGGTCCTTGGTCTCCTGCTGCCAGTCGATGAGCTGGCGCAGCCAGGCCATGTCGGAGCCGCCCTTGGGCACGGGGGCCCCACCGCTGTTGCGGTCCTCCTTGTACTTCCAGTGGGCGGCGATGCCGTACTCGGCGCGCCGGTGCATGGCGCGGGTGCGGATCTGGAGTTCGACGGGGTTGCCCGAGGGTCCGATGACCGTCGTGTGCAACGACTGGTACATGTTGAACTTGGGCATGGCGATGTAGTCCTTGAACCGCCCCGGCACCGGGTTCCACCGCGCGTGGATGGTCCCCAGGGCCGCGTAGCAGTCGCGGACGCTGTCCACCAGGACCCGCACGGCGATGAGGTCGTAGATCTCGTCGAAGCCGACGTTGCGGGCGATCATCTTCTGGTAGATCGAGTAGTAGTGCTTGGGCCGGCCCTTGACGGTGGCCTTGATCTTGGATTCGCGCAGGTCGCCGGAGACCGCCTCGATGACCTCTTGAAGGTAGACGTCGCGGCGGGGGGCGCGTTCGGACACCAGGCGGGCGATCTCGTCGAACCGCTTGGGGTAGAGGGTGGCGAAGGCCAGGTCCTCCAGCTCCCACTTGATGGTGTTCATGCCCAGTCGGTGGGCGAGGGGGGCGAAGATCTCCAGCGTCTCGCGGGCCTTCTTCTCCCGTTTGGCGACCGACGGCAGATAGCGCAGGGTGCGCATGTTGTGGAGCCGGTCGCAGAGTTTGATGACCAGGACACGGATGTCGCGGGCCATGGCCACGACCATCTTGCGGACGGTCTCGGCCTGGGTGGCCTCGCCGTACTTGACCTTGTCGAGTTTGGTGACGCCGTCGACGAGTTCGGCGATCTCGTCACCGAAGTCGGCGCGCAGCTCCGTCAGGGAGTACTCGGTGTCCTCGACGGTGTCGTGCAGCAGCGCGGCGGCCAGGGTGGCCTCCTGCATGCCGAGTTCGGCGAGGATGGTGGCGACGGCGAGCGGGTGGGTGATGTAGGGGTCGCCGCTCTTGCGTTTCTGATCCCGGTGATAGTGCGCGGCCACCTCGTAGGCGCGCTCGATGAGCCGCACGTCCACCTTGGGGTGGGTGGCGCGCACGGTCTTGATCAGTGGTTCCAGCACCGGGTTCATCGTCACTCCCCGCTGGGCGCCGAGTCGGGCGAGCCTTCTGCGTACTCGCACGGTGGAGGGCGTGGATACGGCGGAGGGCGCCGCTGTGCCGGCGGCGCCCTCCGGGCGGTCTTCTCGGGGCGCCCGGGGGGTGCCGGGCTCCTCGCCGTGCGTTCCGTGCTCGGACACCGTCCCGGTCGAGACCACTTCGCCTGGCATGCCTACCTCCCGCGGTTCCGCCCGGATCGTTCGGGCGGTCGGCATCGCCCGGCTCCACCGGTGCACGTGCGTATCATCAGGGCCGGTCGCCGATCACGGCCGCCGCGGTGTCCCACCCGCCAGTCTAGTGGGCCCCCACCGGCGCGAACGCGGTACCCCATGACCCGTGTCACTCGGTCCGTCACCCCTCGTGTCCGAGGTGTCGGGAACGGTGTCAACGGCGGATCCGGTCCGGGTGTTCCCGGAGGGCTCGCCCGCGTCACGGGCGGTGGGCCGTGCTCGGACCGCGCGGGGTCCGGGCTCAGACCGAAAGGAGTGCGTGCGGCTCCACGTCGGACAGTCTCTCGCGTCCCCGGAGCGCGGTGAGCTCCATCAGGACGGAGAATCCCACGACCGTACCACCCGCCTTGCGGACCAGGTCCACCGCGGCCCGCCCGGTCCCCCCGGTGGCCAGTACGTCGTCGACGATGAGCACGCGGGATCCGGCGGTGATCGCGTCCGCGTGGACCTCCACGGTCGCGGTCCCGTACTCCAGATCATAGGGCTGCTCGATGACGGCCGCGGGGAGTTTCCCGGCCTTGCGCGCCGGGACGAACCCGGCCCCGAGCGTCAGGGCGACCGGCGCGCCGAAGATGAATCCGCGGGCCTCCAGCCCCACCACCCGGTCCACACCCGCGTCCCGGAAGGGGGCGGCGAGCCCGGTCACGGTCCCGGCGAGCGCCGCGTGGTCGGCGAGGAGCGGGGTGATGTCCTTGAACAGGATCCCGGGCTTGGGGAAGTCGGGGATGTCGCGGATGCGCGCCAGGATCGCGTCCAGGTCGACTGCGGTGTCCGCGGGGGTGTTGTCGTGGGCCATGGTGCGGTGTGGACCTTCTGCTGTGGTTCGGGGTCGCGCCGCCCGGGGCGCGGCGCACCGGGCGGGAACACGACGGTACCGGCCCCGGTGGGGGCCGGTACCGGAGGTCGGCGCGTCGGCCGGGCACGGCGCGTCGGGAGCGCCGCGAGGGCGTTCCGGCGACGGCCGCGTCGACCGTCAGTTGTTGGGCTTGGGGTCGTCGTCGCCGAAGTCGGGGCGGTCCTCGACCGGCGTGTCGTCGGCCTGCGGCGTGATGATCTCGCCGATGCCCGGCTTGAGCATGCGGATACGGGTGCCCGGGGAGATCTCCAGGATCACGTCGTTGTCGTGGACCTCGACGACGGTCCCGTAGATGCCCGCCTTGGTCATGACCTCGACTCCGGGGACCAGGTCGCTCTGCATCTTCATCTCCTGCTGACGCCGCTTCTGGTTGGGCCGCCAGATGAGCAGCCAGAACACCAGGAGGATGAGGGCGATCATGGGGAGCGAGGAGAGGATTCCTCCGCCCGCGGAGGTTCCCTGGGCACCTTCGGCGAGTTGGTAAAGGCCCTGCACGGGGCGTCCTTCCTGAAGTCTTCGTCGTGTGGCCGACGGCACGGTCACCGCGACGACCACCTTGTTCGTGCCGGTCCGGACACTGTGGTCCGCTCGACACCCGGTGATGACAACGCTCCGGACGGCCGAAGCGTTCCTTCGGTGTCGGACGACACTCCCGGGTCGGGGCGTCACCCCGTTCTCGGTCGGTTCGTCACAGCTTACGTGGCGCCGGTCACCGTTCCCCCACCGACGGAGATCGGAGTGTTAACGGTTGGGTTTCGCGTCGAGGCCTTTCCGTGACCTGCGCCGGGGCGGTCAGGGGGTGCCGGAGGTCGCGCCCGCGCCGTTGCCGGTGGTGGTGCCGGGGCCCGTGGTGCCGACGGCCGCGGCGGCGCCGAACGCGGCGTCGGGCGGGGGCGTGATCCCCAGATGCGCCCAGGCCAGCGGGGTGGCGACCCGACCCCGCGGGGTGCGGGCCAGGAAACCGGAGCGGACCAGGAAGGGCTCGGCGACCACCTCGACGGTCTCGGCCTCCTCCCCCACCGACACCGCCAGGGTGGACAGGCCCACGGGGCCGCCGCGGAAGCGGTTGAGCAGCACGTCGAGGATGGCGCGGTCCAGGCGGTCCAGGCCCAGCTCGTCCACCTCGTAGAGCTCCAGGGTGGCGCGGGCGGTGTCCAGGGACATGATCCCGTCGCCGCGCACCTCCGCGTAGTCGCGGACCCGGCGCAGCAGGCGGTTGGCGATACGGGGGGTGCCGCGCGAACGCCCGGCGATCTCGCGGGCCGCGTCCTCGGCGAGCGGCACGCCGAGCAGACCGGCCGAACGGTGGAGGATGCGCTCCAGTTCCTCGGCCGTGTAGAAGTCCATGTGGGCGGTGAACCCGAAGCGGTCGCGCAGCGGGGCGGGCAGCATGCCGGCCCGCGTGGTGGCGCCGACCAGGGTGAAGGGCGCGATGTCCAGGGGGATGGCGGTGGCGCCGGGACCCTTGCCGACCACGACGTCGACCCGGAAGTCCTCCATGGCGACGTAGAGCATCTCCTCGGCGGGGCGGGCCATGCGGTGGATCTCGTC
This sequence comes from Nocardiopsis lambiniae, assembly GCF_031845465.1. Lineage (NCBI taxonomy): Bacteria > Bacillati > Actinomycetota > Actinomycetes > Streptosporangiales > Nocardiopsidaceae > Nocardiopsis > Nocardiopsis lambiniae. The sequence goes on from NZ_JAVREP010000001.1 coordinate 581,554, forward strand.
CAGGAAGAGGACCTCGCCCTCCTGGAGGGTGGAGAGCACCGCGGCCAGGTCGCCGGAGCGTTCGATGGCGGGTCCGGAGGTGATGCGCAGGGGCGCGCCGAGTTCGGCGGCGATGATCATGGCCAGGGTGGTCTTGCCCAGGCCGGGTCCGCCCGACATGAGGATGTGGTCGGGGGCGCGGTTGCGCTTGCGGGCGCTGTCCAGGACCAGGGAGAGCTGGTCGCGCACCCGCTCCTGGCCGACGAAGTCGTCGAGCGAGCGGGGGCGCAGGGCGCCCTCCACCTGGCGTTCGTCGGCACCGGCCTCGGGTGAGACGGCTCCGCGCCCGTAGGGGTCGGCGGGGCCCGTCGGTCGGTCGTCGTGGTCGTACACGGGGTGCTCCTAGGCGCGGCTGAGCGTGCGCAGGGCGCTGCGCAGCAGGACGGCGACGTCGGTGGTCTCCTCGGCCTGGGGGGCGACGGCGGCCGCCGCGGCCTCCGCGTCCTTGCCGGACCAGCCGAGGTTGACCAGGCCGGAGACGACCTGGGTGCGCCAGGCGCCGTTGGGTCCGGCCCCGGACACGGGGGCGGACGGCAGGGTGCCGTCGGTGAGGACGGGTGTGTCGAGTTTGCCGCGCAGTTCCAGGACGATGCGCTGGGCGCCCTTCTTGCCGATGCCGGGGACCCGGGTGAGGGCGGCCGTGTCCTCGGTGGCGACGGCGTGGCGCAGGGTGTCGGGGTCGAGCACCGACAGCATGGCCAGGGCCAGCCGGGGGCCGACACCGGAGGCGGTCTGGAGCCGTTCGAAGAGGTGCTTCTCGTCGTCGTCGGCGAACCCGAACAGGGTGAGGGAGTCCTCGCGCACGACGAGGCTGGTGGCGACGGTGCCGGCCTCGCCGACGTGCAGGCGGGTCAGGGCGCTGGGGGTGCACTGCACGGACATGCCGACCCCGCCGACGTCGATGACGGCGCTGCCCGCGCCGCGTGCGGCCACCCGGCCGGTGAGGAACGCGATCATGTCATAGCGGGCACCGGGTGCCCTTCTCCTTCCTTAGGGGCGGGCGCCGCGGGCGCGGCGGGCCAGTTCCACCTTGCGCGCGAAGTCCTGTTGGGCCTGGGCGACCCGGGCCTGGGCGCCGCCGCGCCAGATGTGGCAGATGGCCAGGGCGACGGCGTCGGCGGCGTCGGCGGGTCGGGGCGGACCGTCGAGTCCGAGGATACGCGCGACCATGATGCCGACCTGCGCCTTGTCGGCGCGACCGCTGCCGGTGATGGCGGCCTTGGCCTCGCTGGGCGTGTGCAGCGCGACGGGCAGGCCGCGTCGGGCGGCGCAGACGAGGGCGATGCCGCTGGCCTGGGCGGTGCCCATGACGGTGCTGAGGTTGTGCTGGGCGAAGACCCGTTCGACGGCGACGGCGTCGGGGCGGATCTCGTCGAGCCACTGCTCGATGCCGCGCTCGATGCCCAGGAGCCGCTGGGGCAGGTCGGTGTCGGGGCCGGTCCGGATGGCGTCGGCGGCGATCAGGCTCAGGGGGCGGCCGATGGCGCCCTCGACGGCTCCGACGCCGCACCGGGTGAGCCCCGGGTCGATCCCCAACACGCGCACGCGCCCCACACCTTTCTCGAACGTTCGTTCGCACCATGCTAGTGCCGTGGACGGACGGACGTCCCGTGACCGGCCCGGTGTGTCGCCGCCCCGGTGCGCGGCCGACACGGCCGCGGTGGTCGAGCGTATCGGTGGCGGGGGACGTTCAGAGGCGGTTCGCGCCCCACAGGTCGGCCAGGGCGGCGCGACGTTCGGCCCGGGACAGACCGCGCAGGTCGGCGACGCCGCGTTCGGTGACCACGACCTCCACGTCCTGGGAGGGGGTGGTCACCGGACGGGAGAGGCGTTCGACCAGGGTGGGTCGGCCGCGGTGGCGCGTGGGGATGGCGATGACGCTGAGCCCGCCGATGGAACGGGTGGCCGCCGCGGCGTAGTCGGCGTGGCCGCCGATGCCGCCCAGCACCCCTCGGGCGGTGCCCTCGACGTTGACCTGGCCGTCGTGGTCGATCTCCACGGCGGTGTTGATCGCGATGAAGGGGTCGGCCGAGAGCCGGCCGGGGTCCAAGACCCGTTCGACGGGGTGCAGCAGGGGGCGGCCGTCGGCCCAGGCGTGCAGGCGGGGGCCGCCCACGAGGTACATGGCGACGGGGTCGCCCAGCAGGAGGCCGCGCTCGTCCAGGTCGACGACGGCCTCGGGGAGCAGGCCCGAGTCGATGCGCACCGGGACCCGCAGTTCGGCGGCCAGTGCGGCGGGCACCGCCCCGAAACCGAGCTGGAGGCGGACCCCCTCGGGGATCAGGGGCGCCAGGTGCCGGGCGATGGCGACCTGGTCGGGGCCGGTGGGCGAGGGGCGCAGGGTGCCGGCGGGGCGATCGCTCCCGCCGATGACGACGACGCGGTCGGCGGGGAGCGGGGCACCCGCGTCGGCGCGGGGCAGGGCGCGGGAGACCACGCCGGCGACGGTGGCGCCGGCGTCGATGGCGGTGCGCTGCCAGGAGACCTCGCTGCCGAAGGCGTACCCGCCGGGCACGGGGACCAGGGAGGCGACGAGCAGGTCGGGGCGCCAGGGACCGTGCAGCAGGGCGGGGACGCCGGACATGCGCACGGGCGGGTGGGCGACGAGGCCCCGGTCGACGAGGTCGCGCAGTCCCCAGCCGGGCATGACGGTGCGCGCGTCCGCGAACGCGGTGGGGTCGAGCGCGGGGTCGGGTTCGGGGACCCAGCCCAGGACGAGGCGCACCCCGCCGGCCTTCGCCGCGGCGGCGCACAGTTCGGCCGTGACGCCCCGGGGGGCGCCGAATCCGTCGCCCAGGGCGATGGTCGCACCGGGTCGGACCAGGTCGCTCAGGCTCTCCACGTTCTCTCCCCTTTCGCCGGACCGACCGTACCGGACCCCGGGAACGGGAAAAGGGGTGGACTCCGTCGTGGCGGCCTGCTAAGTTATTCTCGAATCGAGAAAAACTCACGATGAGAAGAACTGGTGGGACCATGGTGGACGACGGAACGCGGCGCGACGAGGACGAGAGCGATTTCCTCGCCGCCTACGATCCGCACGCCTTCGCGCCCGTGGCGGTCACCGTCGACGTGGTGGCGATGACGATCCGCGCCGGTGAACCCCTGCTGCTGCTGGTCCGCCGGGGTGCGCGCCCCCAGAAGGGCCGCTGGGCGCTGCCCGGCGGGTTCGTGCGGGCCGAGGACGGCCCGGCCGGACCGGCCGACCCCGACCTGCCCGACGCCGCGCTGCGGGTCCTGGCGGAGAAGACCGCCCTGCCCACCACGCTCCACCTCGAACAGCTGGGCACCTACGGCACCCGCGACCGCGACCCCCGCATGCGGGTCTTCTCGGTGGCGTACATGCTCCTGGCCCCCGACCTGCCCGACCCCGAGCAGGGCCGTGACATCGCGGAGGCCGCCTGGGTCCCCTGGCACGTCCTCGGGCACGGCGGCCCCGCCGAGTACGAACCCGCCTTCGACCACGCGCGCGTCATCGCCGACGCCGTCGAACGGGCCCGCGCCAAGCTGGAGTACACCTCCCTGGCCACCGCGTTCCTCCCGCCCCTGTTCACCATCACCGACCTGCGCGAGGTGTACGAGGCCGTGTGGGACCGGCCCCTGCACGCCGCCAACTTCCACCGCAAGATCCTCGCCGCCCCCGGGTTCGTCGAGGACACCGGGGACCTCGCCGAGCGCGGCGGCCCCGGAGGCGGTCGCCGCCCCCGCCTGTACCGGGCGGGCGGCACCACCGCCCTGCACCCGCCCCTGCTCAGGAGCGCCCATGACACCCGTGGAGGTTCCGATGACCGTCGATGAGGCGACCCGGGCCGTCCTCACCGCCCGTGACCCCGCCGACCTGTTCGGCCCTCTCCCCACCGACACCACGGCCGTGCCCCCTGCGGCGGTCGCGGCGCACCGGCGGCTCGCCCGGTCGCTGCACCCCGACACCCCCACCGGTGACGCCGCTCTGTTCACCCGGCTCACCGAGATGTGGACGCGCTACCGGAAGGCGGTCCAGGGCCGGATCGGGTTCGACGACCACGTGGTGGTCACCGCCGCCCACGGCTACCACGTGGGGCCCTCCCCCCTCGCCTCGGGCGACATCGCCGACCTGTACCCCGTCCGCTACCGGGACGACCACTGGCGCGACGCGGTGCTCAAGGTGCCCCGGTCCCCGCGCGACAACGACCTGATGAAGGCCGAGGCCACCGCCCTGGAGCGGATCCGCGAGCACGGGCCGCGCGAGGCGCGGGCGTTCTTCCCCCGGCTGGTGGAGTCGATCCGCCACCGCGACGCCGCGACCGGGGTCGAGCGCAGGACCAACGTGCTGGCCCGGTGGGACGGCTTCCACAGCCTGGCCGACGTGCGTCGCGCGTACCCCGACGGCGTCGACCCGCGCGACGCCGCGTGGATGTGGCGCCGCCTGCTGGTCGCGCTCGACGCGGCCTCCCGGGCCGGGGTGGTGCACGGGGCGGTGGTGCCCGAACACGTGCTGATCCACCCCGAGGAGCACGGCGTGATCCTGGTCGACTGGTGCTACTCGGTCACCGCGCACGCGGCGAGCGGCGCCCCGCACATCCCCGCGATGGTCCCCCACCGCAAGGACTTCTACCCGCCCGAGGTGGCCCAACGCCGCCCCGCGTCGGTGCGGACCGACATCTACATGGCGACCCGGTGCGTCGAGTACGTCACCGCCGGACGCCTGCCCCGAGAGCTGCGCTCGTTCGCCCGCGGCTGCTCCCTGCCGGCGCCCGAACAGCGCCCCTCCGACGGGTTCACCCTGCTGATCGAACTCGACGACGTCCTGGAGCGGCTCTACGGGCCGCGCCGGTTCCGCACCTTCACCATGCCCGACCCCCACTGAAAGAGGAGAACCCGTCATGGGAAGCAGCCACTGGTCCACCGACGCCTACCACGCCCGCAAGGCCTACAACATGGCCGCCGGACGCAGCGACTTCGGCTACACCGACGACGTGCTGTCATCCGTCCCCCGCGCCGAGTGGAGGGTCCACGAGACGCTCGACCCCAAGGGCGTCACCCTCCGTGAGAGCCGCGACTCCGACGCCCACCCCGAGTCCCTGGCCATCTCGGTGCTGTTCGACGTCACCGGATCGATGGGGCGCGTCCCCCGTGTGCTCCAGGCCAAGCTGCCCTCGCTGTTCGGCCTGCTGCTGCGCAAGGGCTACGTGGAGCACCCGCAGATCCTGTTCGGCGGGATCGGCGACGCCACCTGCGACCGGGCGCCTCTCCAGGTCGGCCAGTTCGAGTCCGGCAACGAGCTGGAGGAGGACCTCGGCAACATCCTGCTGGAGGGCGGTGGCGGCGGCCAGGTCACCGAGTCCTACGAGCTGGCCATGTACTTCATGGCCCGGCACACCGCCATGGACTGCCTGGACAAGCGCGGCCGCAAGGGCTACCTGTTCCTCATCGGCGACGAGAAGGCCTACGGCAAGGTCAAGGCCCGCGAGGTGCGCGAGGTCATCGGCGACGACCTGTCCGAGGACATCCCGTTCCCGCGGATCCTCGCCGAGCTGCGGCACAGGTTCGAGGTGTACTTCATCATGCCGAGCGGCAGCAGCCACTTCACCAACGACGCGGTGCGGTCCTTCTGGGACGAACGGCTGGGCCAGAACGTCATCCACCTGGACGACCTGGGCGCGGTGTCGGAGACCATCGCGGTGACGATCGGCCTGTCCGAGGAGGCCATCGACCTGGAGGAGGGGCTGTCCGACCTCGCCGACGCCGGGTCGGACGCCGGTGACGTCGTGGGCAGGGCGCTGGCGCCGCTGGCCGGTCCGCGCGGCTCGATCGTGCGCTCGACCGGCTTGCCCGGCACCCGTGTCACGGCCCCCGGGACGGACCGGTTGTGAGCACCGGCCCGTGGGCCGACACCAACGCCGTCGTCGTCGACCTCGGGTTCGGCGACGCCGGCAAGGGTGTGACGGTCGACCTGCTGTGCGCACGGCGGCGCCACGGCGCCGTCGTGCGCGCCAACGGGGGCGCCCAGGCCGCCCACAACGTGGTGACGCCCGACGGCCGCCACCACACGTTCTCCCAGTTCGGGGCCGGGACCCTGGCCCCGGGCGGGCCGGTGCCCACGCACCTGTCCCGGCTGATGGTGGTGGACCCCTTCGCGCTGGCCGCCGAGGGCGCCCACCTGGCGTCCCTCGGCGTCGCGGACCCGTTCGCCCTGGTCACGGTGGACGAGCGGGCACTGATCGCCACCCCCTGGCACCAGGAGGCCAACCGGGTCCGCGAGCGGGCCCGGGGCGGCGACCGCCACGGATCGTGCGGGATGGGTGTGGGCGAGACGATGGCCTACGCCCTGGCCCGTACCGGGGACGCGCCCACGGTCGGCGACTGCCGCACACCCGCGGTGCTGCGCCGCAAACTGCACCGGCTGGTCGACCACCTGGACGCGCTCCGCCGCGAGCTCGGCGACGACACCCACGAACACCCGGACGTCGAGGACTGCGTCACGGCCTACGGGGGGTTCGCGCGGGGGGTGCGCATCGTGGACGAGACGTACCTGCCCGATCTGCTGGCCCGTGTCCCGGTCGTGTTCGAGGGCGCCCAGGGGGTGCTGCTGGACGAGTGGCACGGCTTCCACCCGCACACCACCTGGTCCACGACCACCACCGCGAACCCGCTGGCGCTGCTGGCCGAGGCGGGCCGCCCCGGCGACGCCCGCCGGATCGGGGTGGTACGCGCCTACACCACCCGGCACGGGGCGGGGCCGTTCCCCACCGAGGACCCGGCACTGGCCGGTCCGCTGCCCGAGCCGCACAACGGGACGCACCCCTGGCAGGGGGCGTTCCGGGTGGGCCACCTGGACCTGGCCGCCCACCGGTACGCCTTGGCCGCCACCGGCGGGGTGGACTCCCTGGTGGTGACGCACGCCGACAGCGCCGCCGCGGCCGGCGACCGGCTGCGCCGCTGCACGGGTTACACGGACCCGGCGGGGCGGCCCCTGGAACCCACCCCGGGCGACGCCCCGGCGCCGAGTCACCCGCTGCACCCGTCACCCGGCCGCCTCGACGCCCGCGCCGAGGCCCACCTGCGCCGCCAGGGGTCGCTGGCGAACGCCCTCGCGAGGGCCCGTCCCGTACTGGCCGGAGGGACCACCCCGCCCGAGGCGGTCGCCGAGGCCCTGGGAGTCCCGCTGGAGGCGGTGTTCTCCGGCCCGACGCGCTCCGACGCCCGGGTCGTCTCCCCGGCCTGAACGTCACCTGATCGTCGCCGTCCCCTGGGAGGCCCCGCCTCCGCGGCCTCCCGACCGCCGGCGCCCAGGGGCGTGTTCGCCCGCACGCCCGCGGCGGGCCGGTGCGCACGGCGACCTCGATCGCCGCCCGGCACAGGGGGCCGAGGGGTCCGGTCGGCGCGACGGTGTGCCGGGTGGACCGGTCGCGCCGGTCCGGCCGTCCGGGGTCATCACGGTCCTCGACACGGTCGGCCGACCTCAGATACCGGCGCGGGCCGCGCAGCGTTCGGCCCGCACCACCTCCAGGAGACGACCCACCCAGTTGCGCCCGCCGGCCCCGAGCCGTCCCCAGTAGGAGGGGGAGCCGATGTCGTCGTACAGGATCGTCCGGTCCCCGGTCGACAGCAGGAGTTCGGCGAGGTCGGGGTGCTGTTCGAACTTGGCGCGCAGCAGGCGGAGCATGACGGCGGTCCGCGCCCCGGCCCAGCCCCGCCTGCGCGGCGACTCCCGGCCCAGCCGGGCGGCCTGGTGGGGGTTCCCGGCCACGCGGACGATCTCCCGTCGCTCCGGGTCGTCGGTGGACAGGGCCCAGTAGGCGTGCGCGACCGTGGGGTACTCCGTCCCGTCGACGGTGACCGGGACGGGGAAGTCGTTGCGCAGCGCCAGGAGCCCGTGGTCCCGTGGACTCGTGGCGTCGAAGAAGCGCTGCTCCAGGACGAGCGCGCTCGCCCTCGGCTCCCCCGGGCCGTCGATCCCGTCGTCGGCGGGCGCGCGGGCGGCCCACGAGGCGCGCTCGGCGAAGTAGTCCAGGGCGTGCCCGTGCTCCTTCTCGGTGACGCGGGCGCCCGCGCCCCGGCCGGGAGGGGTCCCGCCCGGTCCGAAGGCCACGGCGACCAGGGGCCCGTCCTTGGCGTCCATGTCGCCCAGGACGTACCTCCGCTGCGTCTCGGGGATCTCCAGGTAGGCCGTGCGCAGGGCCGTCCGGCGCGTCTCGTCGGGTTCGGCGAGGAAGGCGTCCAGCGCCTCCACGCAGCGGTCGGAGGAGGTGGGTCGACCGTTGAGCTCCTCCACGGTGTCGCGGACCTCGGCCAGCAGGCAGTCGGCGTCGGTGTACGAGTACGGGTCGGCGAACCGCCACTCGGCCAGCCCGTGCGCGGAGGCCCCGGCCCCCTCCTCGAACTCCGTGGCCACCCACCCCGAGGCCAGCTTGTCGGCGAACTCCTCCAGGGTCACCAGACCCCAGCAGTCGACCAGTCCGTCGGCGTACACGACCAGCGACGTCAGGAAGTAGGTGTCCCCGTTGCGGATGAACGCGTGGCGGAGGCCTCCGGGGACCCGCTCGCCGTCGGACTCGCGGAAGGTGGGTCGTGTGATCGCCATGGGGGGCAGCCTAGCGATCCGCGCCGACGGCCCGAACGCCGGTGGCCGCACCCCTCGGGGTGCGGCCACCGGCGTGTCGACGGCGAGGCGATCAGCCGATCTCGGCCATGACCTCGTCGGGGATGTCGGCGTTGGTGAAGACGTTCTGGACGTCGTCGGAGTCCTCCAGGGCGTCCACCACGCGCAGGACCTTCCTGGCGGTCTCGGTGTCCACCGGGACCTCCATGGTCGGCAGGAAGCTGGAGTCGGCCGACTCGTAGTCGATGCCGGCCTCCTGGAGGGCGCTGCGCACCGGTACCAGGTCGGTGGCCTCGCAGACGATCTCGAAGGCTTCGCCGATGTCCTCGATCTCCTCGGCGCCGGCCTCCAGGACCGCCATGGTGACCTCGTCCTCGGTGGTGCCCTCCTTGGGCACGATGACGACGCCCTTGCGGTTGAACAGGTAGGACACCGAACCGGCGTCCGCCATGTTGCCGCCGTTGCGGGTGACCGCCACGCGCACCTCGGAGGCGGCGCGGTTGCGGTTGTCGGTGAGGCACTCCACGAGCAGGGCGACACCGCCGGGGGCGTAGCCCTCGTACATGATGGTCTGCCACTCGGCGCCACCGGCCTCCTCGCCGGATCCGCGCTTGCGGGCGCGCTCGATGTTGTCGAGCGGCACCGAGCTCTTGCGGGCCTTCTGGATGGCGTCGTAGAGCGTGGGGTTCCCGTCGGGGTCACCGCCACCGGTCCGCGCGGCCACCTCGATGTTCTTGATCAGCTTGGCGAAGAGCTTGCCGCGCTTGGCATCGATGACGGCTTTCTTGTGCTTGGTGGTGGCCCACTTGGAGTGGCCGCTCATGCGAGTCCTTTCACGATGTCGACGAAGAGGCGGTGGATGCGCGCGTCTCCGGTCAGTTCGGGATGGAAGGACGTGGCCATCAGGCCGCCCTGTCGTACGGCGACGATCCTACCGGCCTCGTCGGCGCCGGGGACTTCTCCGAGGACGGTGACGTCGGGGCCGACCGATTCCACCCACGGGGCCCGGATGAACACCGCGTCGAACGGCCCCCCGTCCAGGCCGTCGATGTCCACGGCCGTCTCGAAGGACTCGGTCTGTCGGCCGAAGGCGTTGCGCCGCACCGTCATGTCGATACCGCCGACGGTCCGCTGGTCGTCGGTGCCCCCCAGGATGCGGTCGGCCAGCATGATCATCCCGGCGCACGTCCCGTAGGCGGGCATCCCGGCGCGGATCCGTTTGCGCAGGGGCTCCAGCAGCCCGTACCGGACGGCCAGTTTGGACATGGTGGTGGACTCTCCGCCGGGGAGGACCAGACCGTCGATCGCGTCGAGTCGTTCCGGCGTGAGCACCTTGACGGTGTGCACGTCCAGGGAGTCCAGGACGCGCTGGTGCTCGGCGACGTCCCCTTGCAGGGCCAGGACACCGATGGTCGGTCTGTGGGTCACGTACGGCCTCACTCTGATGCGGTGGGAGAGGGCGAAGGGGGGCGCGGGGTCATGGCGTACGGGGCCCGGGCGGCCCGGGGGCCGCCCGGGGCGAGGATCCGCTACCAGCCGCGACCGGCGTAACGCTGGGAGTCCGCCAGCTCGTCCAGGTTGATGCCGACCATGGCCTCGCCCAGGCCGCGCGAGACACGCGCGATCACGGCGGGGTCCTCGTAGTGCAGGGTGGCCTGCACGATGGCGTCGGCGCGCTTGGCCGGGTCGCCGGACTTGAAGATGCCCGAGCCGACGAACACGCTCTCCGCGCCGAGCTGGCGCATGAGGGCGGCGTCCGCGGGGGTGGCCACACCGCCGGCGGAGAACAGCGGAACCGGCAGCTTGCCCAGCTCGGCCACCTCCTTGACGATGTCGTAGGGCGCGCGCAGTTCCTTGGCGGCGCCGAACAGCTCGGCCTCGTCCAGGGTGCCCAGGCGCTTGATCGCCGAACGGATGGACCGCATGTGGCGGGTCGCCTCGACGACGTTGCCGGTGCCGGCCTCGCCCTTGGAGCGGATCATGGCCGCGCCCTCGGCGATACGGCGCAGGGCCTCGCCCAGTTCGGTGGCGCCGCACACGAACGGCACCGTGAAGGCCCACTTGTCGATGTGGTGGGCCTCGTCGGCCGGGGTGAGGACCTCGGACTCGTCGATGAAGTCCACGCCCAGGGACTGGAGGACCTGCGCCTCGACGAAGTGGCCGATGCGGACCTTGGCCATGACCGGAATGGAGACGGCCTCGATGATGCCGTCGATCATGTCCGGGTCGGACATGCGGGCCACGCCGCCGTCCTTGCGGATGTCGGCGGGGACGCGCTCCAGGGCCATGACCGCGACGGCACCGGCGTCCTCGGCGATCTTGGCCTGCTCGGGCGTGACGACGTCCATGATGACGCCGTTCTTGAGCTGCTCGGCCATGCCTCGCTTGACGCGCTGGGTACCGACGGCGTTGTCGGAGGTGGGCGATGCGTTGTCAGCCACGGTGGTGGACTCCCGTCCCATCAGTGTTTCCAGGGGTTGGGTACGCCCGGGCGGCGGCAGGCCGCCGCACGCATGAGGATGCGCCGACGCCTCGGCGCCGCGCACCCTGGGTCTCCCGGACCACCATGGTAGTTCCCCCCGGTTCGGTGGGCTTTGGCCAGATCGGCGTTTTCGCGGGCCGGGGTCTTACATGGTGTCGGGTGAGGGCACGGGGACCGGGATGTCGGGGGGTCTGTCGTCGATCTCGTAGAAATCGGGCAACGGTGCCCCACCGGCCAGACGCAGCAGGCGTACGACCCGGGAGCGGCGCGCCCTGCGGGTGTCGGCCACGGCGGCGTTGTGGAAGACCCGCGCCAGGTGGACGCCCTTGGCGGCGGAGGCGACGTCGGGCAGGAGTGCGGTGATGTCCCCGGTCCGGAGGGCGGCGGTGGCCAGGGTGCGGCGCAATTCCCGGGACAGCTCGCTCTCGGTGGGCTCCTCCCCGTCGGCCGCGGTGACCGCGGCCCCCAGCTCCGCCCCGGCGGTCGGGCCGAGTTCCCGCGCGAGGTCCGCGGTGATCGCCCTGCGCCGTTCGAGCGCGGCCCGCAGCCCGGCGCGGGACAGGTCGACACGCCGGTGCAGCCGGTGCAGCCGGGTGGCCCGCCACGACGCGTAGAACCCGCAGGCGATCATCGTCAGGACCGCGCCGATGACGACGGACACCGCGAGGACGTCCTCGATCATGGCCCTTCCTCCCTTTCACCCCAGGGTACGGACCCGGTGAGGGCGACGACGCGCGGACACGCCACCGGAGCCCGGCCCCGGGTCGGGGACGCGCGATGGTGCGCGGTCACGTGTTCCCGCGCGATCCCGGTCCGGGCAGGAGGGCGGTGGCGTCCCCCGGCAGCACGGTCTCGTAGACGTGCACGATGTCGGCCGCGACGGTGTCCCAGTCGTAGGCGCGCACGGCCAGCCGGGCGGCCCGGGACAGCGCGTCCCGGCGCGCGGGGTCGTCGAGCAGGGCGTCGGCGCGGCGGGCCAGGTCGTCCGCGTCGCCCACGGCGAACGTCTCACCGGCGGCGCCCCCGTCCAGGACGGCCTCGAACGCGGGGATGTCGCTGGCCAGGATCGCGGCCCCGGCGGCCATGGCCTCGGTCAGGACGATGCCGAAGCTCTCCCCGCCGAGGTTGGGCGCGCAGAACAGGTCGGTGGAGTGGTAGGCGCGGATCTTGTCCGCGTCGTCGAGTCGGCCGGTCAGGACGACACGGTCGCGCAGCCGGTCGGGGACGGCGGCCAGGGCGGGTCCGGGGTCCCCGGGACCGGCCACCAGCAGGCGCAGCCCGGGACGGCGGGGGGCCAGCAGGGCGAACGCCTTGAGCAGTACGGCCAACCCCTTGCGGGGTTCGTCCAAACGCCCCAGGAAACCGATGGAACCGCCCTCGCCGGGGAACCCGGGCAGGGGCGGGGCGTCCGCGAAGCGGCGGACGGCCACCCCGTTGGGGATGAGCACGGCGTCACCGCCCATGTGTTCGACCAGGGTGCGGCGGGCCGCCTCGGAGACCGCGATGCGGGCGTGGATCTTCTCCAGGGCCGAACGCAGCGCGTGGGAGCCGGCCGCCATCGCACGCGAGCGCGGGTTGGCGGTGTGGAAGGTGCCCACGAGGGGCCCCTCCGCGACCCAGCAGGCCAGCAGGGAGACGCTCGGCGCGGCGGGTTCGTGGATGTGCACGACGTCGAAGTCGCCTCGGGTGATCCACTTGCGGACCCGGGCGGCGGTGCGCGGTCCGAAGCTGAGCCGGGCCACCGACCCGTTGTAGGGCACGGGGACCGGCCGACCGGCCGGGACCAGGTGGTCGGGGAGTTCGACGGGCCGGTCGCCGACCGGGGCCAGGATCGACACCTCGTGCCCTCGCGCGATGAGGGCGTCGGCGAGGTCGCCGACGTGCTGCTGGACCCCTCCGGGGACGTCCCAGGAGTAGGGGCAGACCAGACCGATCCGCATGCCCATGACCTACCGGCCCCGTCCGCCCCGGTGTTCCAGGGACCGCAAGGCGGCCTCCGTCTCCCGCCGGTGGCGGCGGATCCGGTCGTCGTCCTGGTCGCGGCTGAAGATCGGTTGGAGCATGTGCCAGTCCTCGGGATGCTCGGCGATGGCGCCCTCGAAGACCCGGACCAGTTCCCGGGTGGTGCGATGGACGCGTTCCGAGCGGTGCGAGCCGTCGGCGATCGGGATCTCGTCGTGGACGCGGATGTTCCAGTACGGTCCGTCGTACCACAGGGAGACCGGCATGAGGGCGGCGCCGGTGTTCATCGCCAGTGCGGCCGGGCCGGTGGGAACGCGGGCGCGCTCCCCGAACAGGTCGACCTCGACGCCGGTGCCGTTGATGTCACGGTCGGCGAGCAGGCACACCAGTCCGCCCGCGCGCAGGCGGCGGGCCAGGGTGGCCACGGTGTCGGCGCCGCCGGTGAGCGGCAGCACCTCCATGCCCAGGGATTCCCGGTGCGCGGTGAAGCGCCGGTACAGACCCTCGGGGCGCAGGCGTTGGGCGACGGTGGTCAGCGGGGTGCCGCGCAGGGTGATCCACGCCCCGGCGTGGTCCCAGTTGCCCATGTGGGGCAGGGCGGCGACGACACCGCGCCCCTCGGCGACGGTCTTCTCCAGGACCTCGATCCCGGTGGCGCGGGTGTTGCCGAGGATGTGTTCGTCCGACATGGCCGACAGGCGGAACATCTCGTAGTAGTAGCGCATGTAGGAGCGCATGCCGGCGCGGGACAGGGCGCGCAGTCGGGCCTCGGTGGCCGTGGGCCCGAGCAGTCGGCGCAGGTTGCGCTCCAGACCGCGGGTGCCCTCGTCGTGGGCGCGCCAGGAGCGGTCGGCGATGCCGCGGAACACCGCCCGCCCCACGCTCTCGGGGGCATGACGGACGGCCGACCATCCGGCGGCGTAGGCCAGCTCGGCCACCCGTTCGTCCACGTCGTCCCCTCGCTCTCTTCTAGCGCTGGTTCCCGGACGTCGGCTCGGCGGCGCCCTCGTCGGTGTCCCCGTGCCCGATGTCGCGGGCGTCCTCGGCGAAGGCGGTGTCGGCCTCCGCGGTCTCCTCTTCTTCCTTCCGGATCCGGTCGGCCTCGTTGAGGCGGGCCCGCGTCTCCAGGAGGCGTTGGAGGATGGTGAGGAGGCTCATACCCGCCAGCACCCACAGGCCACCGGCCAGGACGTAGGGGACGCCGAACCCGCTGAGTGCCACCGAGACCAGGATGACGATGAGGCGTTCGGTGCGTTCGGCGACGCCGACGTCGCAGTTGACGCCCAGGCCCTCGGCGCGGGCCTTGATGTAGGACACCATGAAGCCGCTGATGAGGCAGAACAGGGTGAGGCCAGCGAGCAGCGGGTCGTCGCCGTCGGCGATGAACCACCACAGCAGTCCGGCCAGGATGGCCGCGTCCGCGATGCGGTCGAGACTGGAGTCCAGGAAGGCGCCGAACGCGCTCTCGGCGTCCTTGGCGCGGGCGACCGCGCCGTCGAGCATGTCGAAGAGCACGAAGACGGTGATGACCACCGAACCGGCGTAGAACTCCCCGCGCGGATAGAAGTAGAGGGCACCCGCCACGACGCCGGTGGCGCCGAGGATGGTGACGATGTTGGGGGTCAGGCCGATGCGGGCCAGGCTCCGACCGAGCGGAGCGGTGACCCTGGAGACCATGGGACGAAGGATTCTCAGCATGTCGTCTAGTGCACCCTCCCTCGGCGAACGCCGGGGGATTCCTGACGTACGCGGCGTTTCGCGGACAGAAGGGTCCGCGATCCGTGCGCGATCGACGTCGTCCGGGTCGGCACCGGCCCGGATGTCTGGAGTTCTGGGAGGTACCGCTCGTGCGCGTGCTCGTTGTCGCGCACGGCGACGATCCTAACAGTCGGTCGGGGAACGGCGATTCGTCGCGAACGGCGCGCCCCCGCGCCCGTCGGACGGACCGGGGGGACGCGGGGTCCCACGGGGCCGGCGGCCATCACTCGCCGGGCCAGTGCCCGGCGACCCTGGCCCGGGTCTGCTCCAGGAGTTCGGGCAGCACCTTGGTGTGCCCGATGACCGGCATGAAGTTGGTGTCGCCACCCCAGCGGGGGACGATGTGCTGGTGCAGGTGGGCGGCGATGCCGGCGCCGGCCGCCGCGCCCAGGTTCATGCCCACGTTGAAGGCGTGGGGCCGGTAGGCGGCGGTGAGCGCCCTGATGCCCTCCTGGGTGAGGGTCGCGACCTCGGCGGTCTCCTCCTCGTCGAGGGAGGTGTACTCCGACACGTGCCGGTAGGGGCACACCAACAGGTGCCCGCTGTTGTAGGGGTACAGGTTGAGGACGACGTAGGCGCTCTTGCCGCGGCGCACCACCAGGCCCTCGGGGTCGCCCAGTCCGGGGGCGCGGCAGAAGGGGCAGCCGTCCTCGGGGCGCGATCCGGTGGGTTTGCCTTCGCCCTTGATGTAGGCCATGCGGTGCGGGGTCCACAGCCGGTCCCACCCGTCGGGGTTCCCGGTGCCCGCGCCGGGGGCCTCGCCCCGGTCCTGTCGACCGCTGTCGGAACCGTCCGCCATCGCCCGTCTCTCCCCCTCGTCCACGTGCCCTGTCCGCCGCTCCAGCATAGAAGCGCCCGGGGGCGGCCGGGCGCGGCCGGGGCCGTCACAGGTCGAGCAGGGTGCGCAGATGGCGCGGCGGCGGGGAACCGTGGGCGAGCATCGCGTCGTGGAGCGCCCGCTCGGACGCGCCCGGACGGGCGACGGCCAGATCGCGGGCGATGTCGGCGACCTCCGCGTGGCCGACGTAGTGGGCGGACGGTCGGGCGCTGGTCACCTGGGCCCGGCGCCACGTGCCGGCCGCCCGGCCCTCCTCCTGGTGGCCGCGGTCCATGAGCAGTGTCATCGCCTCGGCCTCGGTGAGGTCGCCGGTGTGCAGGCGCACGTCCAGGATGGCGTTGAGGATCATCCGCAGCCGCGTCTTGAGCCGCGCCAGGCGCAGGACCGTGTCGGCGGCCGGGTCGCCGGACCATCCGTGGCGGGCCAGCAGTTCCTCGGCGTAGACCGCCCAACCCTCCACGAAAGGGCCGCTCCGCAGCGCCCGCCCGACCCGGGTGGCGCCCTCGTGCCGGGCGGCGTGGGCGAGCTGGAGGGCGTGGCCGGGCATGGCCTCGTGGATCATGAGGTCGCGCAGCAGGCCCGCGTTGTACTCGCGGAAGAACGACGCCCGGCGGCGGGCGGACCACTCCTCCGGGGGCGGGGACACCGCGACGCGGGTCGGCCTGCGCCCGCCCCGGGGGTCGAGCGGGCCGGGCGGTTCGCAGCGGGCGACGGTGGTCCCGCGCCGTGCCCGGGACATGGGGGCGAGCTCGACGGGGTCGTCGTACACCGTGACCAGGTCCAGTTCGCGCACCCGGCGGTCCAGGAAGGCGAGCGCCTCCTCGCAGAGCGGTCGGACCGTGGCGTCGTCGGTGGCGTTCTCGGAGGCCACCCTGGCCAGGGCCTCGGCCGCCAGGCCGGGACCGGGCGGCCGACGCAGGTACGCGGAGGCGATGTCGGCGATGGCCTCCTCGGTGGCGATCAGGTCGCTCTCGGCGCGGACCAGCAGCGCCTCGGGGGACAGTTCGGAGTCGAGGGTGTACCAGAGCCGCGCGGCGAAGACCCGCTCCCCCAGGCGGGGGTCGGCGGTGGCGTGCTCCAGCCGCCCGCTCAGCCACTCGCCGTGTTCCTCCACGGCCACCAGGGCCGCCTCCAGGGCGTTCTCCAGGTCCGCGGGAGCGATGTCGGGTTCCCGGGCCGCCAGGGCCGGCACGGCGTCGTCGAGCAGCGTACGGGCGCCCTCCAGCCGGGCGAGCGCGGTCTCCACGTGCACCCGGGACATGCCCGGCCCCGATTCCAGGCGTTGACGGGCGACGGCCAGGTACTCGGGCAGTGCGGAGCAGCGGGCGGCCAGCGCCCGCAGCCGGTCGGCGAGCGGGAGCAGGTCGCGTTCGAGGAGCGGGAGGAGGGCCTCGCCCGGCGAGTACGCCAGGGGGTCGTGGGACAGGGGGCGCGGCTCGGTGGTGCGCCACAGGTCCGCGCTCACCCGGGAGCGCAGCACCTCCAGGTCGACCCGGTCCCCCGGGGACAGCACGTCGTCGTCGATGTCGTCGAGCGAGCCCAGGGCATCGATGAAGAGCCGCACGCGTCGCGCGTCGGCCTCCTCGGAGTGGTCGGACAGGCGGTCCGCGCCGCGCGGGTCCCCCAGCTCCAGGGCCCACTCCGGGCTCTCGTCGAGAAGGGCGTCGAGCACGCGCTCGGCGACCTCGCGGAAACGGCGGGTCATCGCCCCGGGGTCCGGCTGGGAGGAAGAGCTCATCCGGCCATGATGCCAGGCAGCACGGAAGCCCGGTTCCCGTACCACGGGAACCGGGCCGTGCACTGTGCGGGACCCCGGCCCTTGCGGTCCTCCGCTAGCGCCAGGAGTTCTGGCCGCCGGTGGAGGTGGGCTGTCCTGCGGCGCCCTCGGGGTCCCCCACCGTGATGGCGTGCTCGACGAGGGTGATGAGCGTCGACTTGGTGGAGGCCCTGTCACGGGCGTCCACCTGGACGATCGGAATCTCCGGGCTGAGCGTGAGCGCGTCCCGGACCTCGTCCGCGGCGTGGGGGTAGTACCCGTCGAACCCGTTGACCGCCACGATGAAGGGCAGACGCGCCTCTTCGAAGTAGTCGATCGCGGGGAAACAGTCCGCCAGGCGGCGGGTGTCCACCAGGACCACGGCGCCGATGGCACCCTTGACCAGGTCGTCCCACATGAACCAGAACCGGTGCTGTCCGGGGGTGCCGAACAGGTACAGGATCAGGTCGGAGTCGAGCGAGACACGACCGAAGTCCATGGCGACGGTCGTGGTCTGCTTGTCCGGCGTCTTGGCGAGGTCGTCGACCCCGACGCTGGCGCTGGTCATGACCGCTTCGGTGGTCAACGGCACGATTTCGGAGACGGAGCCCACGAATGTCGTCTTCCCGACACCGAAGCCCCCGGCGACGACGATCTTGACCGACGTCATCGCGTTCCCCCCAGCACCGCCTTCCTCGGCCGGGCTAGAGCTTGCGAAGTCCACTGAGCACCCTTTCAAGCAGGTTGGTGTTCGGGCGGGCGTCGTTGTTGAGCGAAGACCTGATCTGGACCAGTCCCTGCTCGGACATGTCCGCCACAAGCACCCGCGCCACGCCGAGCGGCATCCGCAACAGCGCGGAGATCTCCGCCACGGAACGCCATTCCCGGCACAGGTCGCTGATCGCCTGCCATTCGGGCGTCAGCGTCCCCGACTCGTTGAGGGCCGTCGTCGTCGTCGAGATCAGAGCTTCGAGGGGAAGCTGTGACTTCGGCTTGGTACGGCCCTTGGTCACCGCGTAGGGGCGGACCAGTGAACTGGGTGCGCTGCCCGCCGCGGATCGTTGATCGTACGGTTGTTGGATAGGTCGGGGAACATCTCCGCCGCCCGGAACCGCCGGAATCCCCCCGGTGGGGGGACCGCCCGGCTGTTGTCCGAACCACGAGGCGCTCCCGGCATCTCTACTGTGAGGTGCCACCACTTCCTCCTGTCGGTGGTGGATCAGTGGATTCCCGAGGTGCGCGCCGCTGGTGTCAGCGCCCGCCCCGCCCGCTCGACGAGCAGGGTCATCTCGTACGCGACCAGACCGAGGTCGCTCTCCGCGGAGGCCAGGACCGCCAGACAGGAGCCGTCGCTGATGGCCATGATGAGCATCAGCCCCCGCTCCATCTCCACGACGGTCTGGGCGACCGCTCCACCCTCGAACACCCGGGCCGCGCCCTGGGTCAGGCTGGACAGACCGGAGGCGATCGCCGCCAGCTGGTCGGCCCGGTCGGCCGGGAAGCCCGCGGACGCCGCCAACGGAAGACCGTCGGACGAGACGACGATCGCGTGGGCGACATCGGGTACACGGTCGGCAAAGTCAGTGATCAACCAGTTGAGTTCATTCACCTGTCGACTCATCTGATCTCCTGTCCAAGTTCGCCGGCTGGTCTCTTCGGCACTGCTACCGCCGGCACGGCATGTGACAGCACTGCCTCTGCAACTGCCCGGACCCTCCCGTGGGGGTGGCCGGGAGCCTGGTGTTCGATTCTCTTCGAGCGACGGGTGTGACGCGTCCGAGAAGCTCGGTAGATGCTATTGCATCCCGCCTCCTGGAATAAGAGGCACCCCGTCCCGCCGTTGTCCACCGCGATCACCCCTCCATCGGTCCGTCGCCGAGGCGGCTGCGACCCTCGCGGACGCCCTTCTGGAAGCCCGAGAACCGGTTGCGGACGCGATCCGCGCTGCGGGCCGGCATCTGCTTGAAGTTCTCCGGCTTGGGCGCGGTCCCCGGAACAAGGTTTGCCTTGGGAACCCGTTTTGGCAAGCCCGAGGTGGTCAATCCACCGGCGATGGGCTCTGCGGCGGAACGGGCCGCCTTCCATCCGCGGTCGGCGGCGGAGTTCCACTCCTGCTCCGAACGGGTCTCGGGGGCGGCCTCCCGAGGCTGGGAGGCCACGGGGGCGGCCGGGGCCGCGGGCGCGGCGGGCGGGGCCACCGGGGCCGCGGGCGCGGGCGTCGGCGCCGGGGTGGCGGGCGTGGGCGCCGCGGGCGGGACCTGACGGATCGGACCGGTCTCGGTGGTGTCCACGGTGGGTCCGCCCGTACGGCGACGGAACCAGTTGGACTCGATGGCGTCGAAGATCGGGAGCGAGTCGCTCTCCTCGCCCGCCGGGGTCGGCGGCACCACCGTGTTGCCGGCCGAGCCCTGGGCCGCGCCGTAGCGACGGGAGAGGTAGGCCGTGGAGCCGTAGCCCTCACGGCTCTCGCCCGCGCCGTTGCCCGAGCGCCAGGAACCGGTGTCGTTCGCGGCCGGGGTCTCCTGCTGCTGCGCGCCGGTGGTCCAGTCCGTGGTGGACGGGGCCTGGGCGGACGGCGAGGAGATCGCCGGGAACGTCTCGGTGTCGGGCTCGTTGCGCGGCTCCTCGCGAGGGACGTCACGGCGGTGGTCGCCCGCGTCGGACCGGGAACCGGTGCCGGCGTAGGGGTCCGCCGGGGCCGCGGGACGCTCGGTGCGTCCGCCGCTGAAGGCGTCGTAGGCGTCGGGCTCGGGCCGGCGGAACGCCCCGGTGTCGGTGGTGGGCCGGCGGAACGCCCCGGTGTCGGCCGGACGCTCGAAGGCGCCGGTGTCCACGGGCCGGCTGAAGGAGCCGGTATCGGTGGAGCGGTCGACGGGACGCTCGAAGAGGGACCCCGTGGCCTCCTCGCGCGGCGCCGGGTCGAAGAGGCTGCGACCGGTGCCCTCGGGCGCGGGGGCCTCCTCCTCCGGGGTGTCGTAGGGGTCCACGACCCGGCGGTGGGTGCCGGTCTCACCGGACAGGGCGTCGGAACCGCCACCGGTGGCCCAGGTGTCCGAACCCGTGCCGTTGCCGTTGCCCCAGACGTCGAAGCTCTCGCCGTTCTTCGCGGTGTTCCAGAGGTCCTGGCCGCTGGGCGGGTGCTCCTCGCGGGCGGTACCGCCGGGCTGCCGCTTGGGCAGGCCGGCACCGAGGTCGGCGCCGGTGGCCTGGCCCTGCCAGGCGTCGGTCGGCTCGGGAGCGGCGGGGCCGGAGGCGAAGGCCGCCTCGGCGTCGGCGTAGGTGTTCGGCGCGCCGGAGGCCAGCTCCAGGCGGCTGTCCGCACCGCCGAGGGAGTGCTGGCCCTCGACCGGGGTGATGAGCAGGTCCGGCGGGATGACGACGATCGCGGTGGTGCCGCCGCCGTGGGCCTCCTTCAGGTGCATCCTGATGCCGTGGCGGTGGGCCAGGCGCGAGACCACGAACAGACCCATGCGGCGCGAGACCGCGACGTCGATGACCGGCGGGGAGGCCAGGCGGGCGTTGATCGCCGCCAGGTCCTCGGCGGCCATGCCGATACCGCTGTCGGTGACGTCCACCTGGACGCCGCCGTTGTCGAGGGTCTTGGCGCTGACCAGGACCTCGGTGTCGTGCGGGGAGAACGAGGTGGCGTTCTCCACCAGCTCGGCGACGAGGTGGATCACGTCGTTGACCGGGCGGCCGAGCACGGAGATGTGCGAGGGGGCGCGCACGTTGACGCGCTCGTACTGCTCGACCTCGGAGACCGCGCCGCGCAGCACGTCGACCAGCGGGACCGGCTGGGCCCACTTGCGGGTGTTGTCCTGGCCGGAGAGGACGAGGAGGTTCTCGTTGTTACGACGCATGCGCGTCGCGAGGTGGTCGAGCTGGAACAGGTCGGAGAGGCGGTCGGAGTCCTGCTCGGACTGCTCCAGACCGTCGATGAGGCGCAGCTGCCGTTCCACCAGGGTCTGGCTTCGGCGGGACAGGTTGACGAACATCGCGTTGACGTTGCTGCGCAGGGCGGCCTCGTCGGAGGCAAGGGTCAGGGCGACGCGGTGGACGTCGTCGAAGGCCCGGGCCACCTCGCCGATCTCGTCGTGCGTGTCGACCTCGATCGGGGTGACCTTGACGGTCTCCGGAACGGTGCCGGCCTCCTGCATCCGGTTGATGGCGTCCGGCAGGTCGCGCTCGGCGACGCGGCGGGCACCGTCCTCCAGGGTGCGCAGGGGGCGCACCAGGGAGCGGACCACCAGGGAGGTGAGGACGAAGACGGCCAGGAGCACGCCCGCGACGACGACGAGGTCGATCAGGGCGCGGGCCAGAGCCTCGCCGCGCAGGTCGGAGGCGTCCTCGCGGATGCCCTCGGCGATCTGTTCCTCGACGGTCTGCAACTTCCCGAGGGCGATGCCGGCGATGTTCCGGTAGTCCTCGGGGCCGTCGTTGGAGGTCACACCGCTCAGTGCCGCGTCGCGGGCGGCGCGGTACATGACGCGCATGCGCATCGTGGAGACCTGGCTGACCTCCAGACCGGTGAAGTTGTCGTCGAAGATCTCGCGCTGCTCCGAGGAGGCGGCCTGGATGAAGTTGGAGATCTCGTTGTCGTAGCGCGCGCGGCTGGAGTCGATGGCCTCGGAGATGCCACCGGTCATCGAGTCGCGGACGAGCGAGTGGCCCATCAGCGCGGTCTCGTAGGACAGCTGGTCCCGGGCGTTGGACAGCGCGGTGAGCGTGCGCACGCTCTCGCGCAGTTCGGTGTCACCGGTCTCGTCGGCGATCGTCTGGTTGAACTCGGTGAGCGACCGGGTGATCGTGCGGTACTTGGTGACGACCGGCAGCACCGTGATGCGGGTGTCGTCGACCTCCTCGCGCAGCGGGTCCAGGGTGGAGAGCTGGGTCCGCATGCCGTTGAGGCGGGTGTTGGCGAGCGTGCCGTCGACCTCGCCCATGTCCTCCAGGCTCGCGGTGAGCCGCTGCTGGAGGTCGCGGGTGGCGGCGCGCTCCTCCTCCAACTCCTGGCGCATGTCGTCGGAACGACGTGCGGGGTCGGGGTTGTCGGAGATGTAGACCGCGCTGGCGCTGCGCTCGCGGCCGAGCTGGTTGGCCAGCTGCACGATCAGGACGCCGACCTCGGCGCGGTCCTCGATGTGCGCGTGGGTGACCGTGGAGACCGCGGCCTCGTAGACCCGCAGACCACCGAGGGCGAGCGCCACGGCGGTGGGAATGACGATGAGGGCCACCAGGCGGGAACGTACCCGCCAGTTACGTGGCCGCCACCAATCGGGGCTGCGCTGGGGCGCGGCATCGGCGTGTTCGGCCTGCGCTGCCTCGCTTCGCGCACCGGCCCCGTTTTTCGTCGCTCGTGTCGACACGGACCCTCGCAACCTTTCGTGTCACCGTTGTGAACGGCTGTCGGTACCCAGGGCCGACCGCTCCGGCCCGAGAGGCTCTCGGGCGCATCGGCATGGACCACTGGTGGCCACCGAACCGGTAAGCGGTGGGGAATGTGGGGAGATGTGAAGACTGTCCGCCGGACTCGCCTGGGAGGAGAGAGTCGCCCACCCGACCAAAGAGTTCCAGCGGGTGCGCGTGCGGTGGATAGCGTATCAATGGGGGCGAAGGGATCGATGCGGCCGTTCGAGGCCCGCGGAGCCCGATCATCCCTGGCCACCCGTCATCATAATGCCTCCTATGTCGGCATTATGACCAATTTTCCAGGTCAGACACGGGGACCGAAACCCGATCGGGCGTTCGGGTAACTTTTTGGACACACCATCAGCTTCCCCGTCAAGGTCACCTCGACATGACATCGTGACACTACGTATACGCAGGTCCGGGGGAGGAAGCGGGGATGTGCGCCGCATTGCGCCCAGAAATGAACACTCTGAGTAATGACCGAAAAGCGGAACGTTCTGCCAGGTCATTCCGGGGGTCTATCCCAGGGTTCACCTTTTCGGTCAAAAACGCCCTGCCCTTGGGGATTGTCACCCTCGTGATCCTCTCCTGCCCCACCCTCGCCACCGCGGACCCCGGGCCCGCCGACCCCCGCGTCGAACTCGCCGCCCTGCGCGCCGACCTGGAGGTGATGCGGGAGGAGGCCGGCGAGAAGATCGAACGCTACGTGGAGGAGAGCGAGCGTCTGGAGGAACGCGCCGAGAGCCGTGCCGCGGCCGAGGAGCGCGCCGAGGAGGCGCTGGAGCACGGGGAGTCGTCGCGGTCGGCCGTCGCACGGCAGGCGGCGGCCGTGTACAAGGGCGCCGACCTGTCCCCCGTCCGAGCCCTGTTCGGCGTGGACGGCCCGGCCGGAATGCTCGACCTCGCCGCCGACCTGACCCTGCTCGGCGATCACCGCGCCACCGAACTGGCCCGGGCCGAGGCGGCCGGGGTCGCCGCCGAGACCCTCTCCGAGACCGCCCGCGCGGCCGAGCGCGATCAGGAGAGGGCGCTCGGAAGGGCCCGGACCGCGCGCGAGGAGGCCGAGGCCGCGATCCTGGCCCAGGAGGAGGCCCTGCGGGACCTGCTCGCCGAACAGACCCGCCTGGAGGCCCGCTCCTCCGGGAACGCCGAGAACGGGGAGGCCGGGAGTCCCCGCCGGAACCGGACCACCCCGTGGACCCCCGGCACCGAGGCCGGGGGGCGCCCGGAGGACACGGAGGCCGGGGCCGGGGACCGGGCGGTCTGCGCCGGGGGAGACGTCGGCGCTCACGGGAACGGCCGTATCCCCGAGTCCCTGCTGTGTCCGCTCCCCCAGCCCGGGGAGCGGCTGCGCGCCGACGCCGCCGCGGCCTTCGTCGAACTCGACGCCGCCTACCGGGAACGGTTCGGCCGTGCGATGTGCGTGGCCGACTCCTACCGGCCCTATCACGAGCAGGTGGCCCTGTTCCAGCAGATGTCGCCCGGCATGGCGGCCCGGCCCGGAACCAGCACGCACGGGAAGGGGCTGGCCGTCGACCTGTGCGGGGGCGTGAACGTCCTGGGCGGCGCCGAGCACGAGTGGATGCTCGCCCACGCGCCGGCCCACGGTTGGGACAACCCGCCCTGGGCGCGCGGCGGCTTCGAGCCCTGGCACTGGGAGTTCACGCCGTGAGGGCGGACCGGACCGAGGCGGTGCGGGGATTCGGGAAGAGCGCGCCTCAGACCTGGGAGCCGACCCTGACCTCGTAGGAGCCCAGCTCTCCGAGGTCGATGAAGACCTCGTCCCCTTCGGTCAGCGGTCCCGTCGCCACCGGCAGTCGAGCGCGGACCCGACCGGGCTCCACGGCCCACCACGGGTCGTCGAGGTCCATCGTGGCGCGCCCGCGTTCGCGGCCGTCGACCTCCACGGAGGCCTCCAGCGCGGTGATCCGCTCGTCCGCCGTGGTCAGGACGGGGCCCAGGGCCAACAGGACGGGTTCTCCCGCGGCGTCCGACCACAGGCAGGCGGGCGTACGGGCGTCGACCCGTCCCGGACCGCCGGCGATGGCGGCCAGGCCCACACGGGCGCTGTGAGCGGCGGCGGGGACCGTGTCGTCGACGGCTCCGACCAGTTCCGGGGGGATCGCCCGGAGGTCATCGCCGGAAAGGACCGTGATCGGGGTGGTCGGGACGAGCGGGGCGCACATGCGCGCCTCCCACTCGACGATGATCTCGATCGGCGCGCGGCGGGTGCTGCGCAGCACCTCCACCAGTTCCGGGATCCCCGCGGCCAGCAGCTGGGCCATCCCTCGGGGGTCGGGAACGCCCAGTACGTCGCCGTCCTCCAGCGCGCCGACACGCTCACCGCCACCGCTCGGCGACAGGTAGGTCACCCAGCGCACCGCACCCTCCTCGATCCCTCGCGCGCGTCCGTACGCGCGCGTCCACCGCCGACCTCAGAGCGCCACGGTCGGGCTGTGCTCCTTGCCCGTGCCCGCGCACCCTCGGCACGGCTCGTCGATCCGGAGCCATACGATGATCCCATTGGCGTCCCGGTGCGGTCGCTCCGGGCACCACCAACCGGTCCCCGAGCAGAACCGGCAGTCGAGGCCGTCCCGGTCGCACCATCCGCACGAAGAGATCGCACACCGGGTGTGCGTCGGTTCCCGCATCGGATTCATGCGCCCCCACCGTCTCCCGCGAAGTCGCGACCAGCCTTGCACATGCATCTGCACACGTCCACCCACCGGGGCGATCCGGGGGCGGACGCGACCGGTACCGGCCTTCCACGGGCCGGGGGCCGGTCAGGCGGACTCGCGCGTCACCAGGTGGGTGGCGAGGATGATGGTCTCGGATCCGGAGACGCGCGGGATGGCGACGTCGACGAGCAGGCGCGCCATCTCCCGGCCCATCTGGACCGTGGGCTGGTGGACGGTGGTGAGCGCCGGGTCGCTGTGCTGGGCCATGAGGGTGTCGTCGTGACCGATCAGGGCGATGTCGTCGGGCACCCGCAGCCCGCGCGAGCGCAGGACCCGCAGGCCGCCGATCGCCATCATGTCGGAGGCGACGAAGATCGCGTCGGGTTCGGCCCCGCCGTCGAGCAGACGCTCCATGGCCCGTGCGCCGCCCTCGACGCTGAAGTCGCCCTGGACGACGAACCGGTCGTCGATGTCGAGTCCGGCCTCGGCCATCACCCGCTGGTAGCCGCGCAGACGCTCCACACCGGCGTTCATGTCCAGGGGGCCGCTGATCGTGGCGATCCTGCGGTGTCCCTGCTCCAGGAGGTAGCGCACGGCCTGCTCGGCGCCGCCGACGTTGTCGATGTCGACGCAGAAGGGCGCGGGCTGCTCCGGGGAGTGGGGGCGCCCGCCGTGCACGACCGGCACGCCCGCCGACGCCAGGCGCTCGGACAGCGGGTCGTCGCGGTGCAGGGAGACCAGGAGCGCGCCGTCCACGTGGAAGCCGCTGAGGTAGTCACCGACCCGCTTGTGCTCGATCTCGCTGCGCGCGGTGGTGAGCATCAGCTGGAGGTCGCGCTCGTGCAGGACGGAACTGACCCCGCGGATGATGTCGGCGAAGAACGGGTCGGAGAAGAGTCGGTCCCGAGGTTCGGACACCACCAGGGCGATGGTGTCGGTGCGCCGGGTGACCAGCGTGCGGGCGGCCTGGTTGGGGCTGTAGCCCAGTTCGGCGATCGCGTTGTGCACCGCCTCCCGGGTGCGCGGGCTCACCTGGGCCGATCCGTTGATCACCCGGGAGACGGTCCCGCGGCCGACACCGGCCCGTTCCGCCACCATCTCCAGGGTCGGACGTCGCCGACCGCCGTCACCGCTCTTGGCCACTTCGCATGCTCCCTCTGGGAAGAATCGTGTGCCGCCGCGGCCGGACTGCACGGGCCGCGGCGGCTCCGGATACGTCGCCCCCTCACGGGGACGACCTACCTGTTCTAGCGCTCCGGGAACCGTCCCGTGGCCGCCAGACGGGAGTACCAGTCACCGCTGTCCTTGACCGTGCGCACCTGCGTGTCGTAGTCGACGTGCACGATCCCGAAGCGGCGGGAGTATCCCCAGGCCCACTCGAAATTATCCAGAAGGGACCAGGCGAAGTAACCGCGCAGGGGCACCCCGGCGTGGATCGCCTCCTTGGCGGCCCGCAGATGGCCCTCGTAGTAGTCGAGCCGGTCGGTGTCGTGGACCCGGCCCTCCTCGGTCACGGTGTCCTCGAAGGCACAGCCGTTCTCGGTGACGTACAGGTCGATGCCGCCGCTCTCCCCCGCCAGGCGGAGCAGGACGTCGTACATGCCGGTGGGGTCGATCTCCCAGCCCATGTGGGTGACGGGGAGTCCCTGGGAGACGTGCACCTCCTCGGGGTCGGCGCCGAGCCAGGCCCCGCCCTCACCACTGACCAGCGCCGGGTCCAGGCCCTTGGCGGAGGCCGCGACGAACTCGGGCGAGTAGTAGTTCACCCCGAGGAAGTCCAGGGGCGCCGAGGTGATCGACAGGTCCTTGTCGGCGATGAAGGAGAAGTCGCTGGTGGAGGCGAGGTCCTCCAGCACGTCGGCCGGGTAGACCCCCTTGAGCAGGGGGTCGGTGAAGATCCGGTTGCGCACGCCGTCGGCGCGTCGGGCGGAGCGGGCGTCGGCCGCGCTCGGCCCGTGGGGGCGGATGACGGCCTGGTTGTGCGCGAGCCCCACCCGGGAGGGGTGTCCGGTGGAGCGGATCGCGTCCGCGGCCAGACCGTGCCCGAGCAGCAGGTGGTGGGCGGCGGCCAGGGCCGCCGCGTCATCGTGGTGACCGGGCGCGTGGTGACCGTTGTGGTAGCCGAGGAAGGCCGAGCACCAGGGCTCGTTGATGGTCATCCAGTTCACGACCCGGTCGCCGAGGGACTCGGCGACGACCTGGGCGTAGTCACGGAACCGGTAGGCGGTGTCGCGGGCGGGCCAGCCGCCGGCGTCCTCCAGGGGCTGGGGCAGGTCCCAATGGTAGAGGGTGGCCCAAGGCTGGATCCCGGCCTCCAGCAGGGTGTCGACCAGCCGGTTGTAGAAGTCCAGGCCCGCCTGGTTGACCGTGCCGCTCCCCTCGGGGAGGATGCGCGGCCAGGCGATGGAGAACCGGTAGGCGCCCAGGTTGAGCCGGCGCATGAGCGCGACGTCCTCGGCGTAGCGGTGGTAGTGGTCGTCGGCGGGGTCGCCGGTGTCGCCGCCCAGGACCTTGCCGGGGGTCTCGGCGAAGGTGTCCCAGATGCTCCGGCCGCGGCCGTCGGCGGTGGTGGCGCCTTCGATCTGGAACGAGGCGGTGGCCGCCCCCCAGAGGAAGCCCTCGGGGAAATCGTTTTGATGGCTCACTTGTTCGGTACGCACCTTCCATGACGAGGGGACATCGCGTATGGGAGCGCTCCCATAAAACAAGCAGACGGAGCACCTTGTGTCAATCGACGAAAGCCGCCCCGAAACCCAACCGTTACGCGCGCGGGGCGCGGATCGGACCCGCGCCCCGTGCGTCGACGATCCCCCTAGTCGGGGGAATCGGAGGTGCCGGGCTCCTCCACCACCCTGTCCCCGCGGACCGGGAGGACGATCCCCTGCCAGCGCTCCTCCATGAAGTCGTGCACCTCCGGGCCGTGCAGGAGTTCGTCCAGGCGCACGATGTCCTCGGCCCCCACGTCCTCCGACCGCACCACCAACCCGTTGGCGTACGGGTTGTTCTCGGTGCTCTCCCAGGCCAGCGTGTTGGCCGTGTTCGGCAGATCGGCGTCCAGGGCGTAGTTGCCGTTGACCACGGCCGCGTCCAGGTCCTGGAGCGAACGCGGCAGCTGGGCCGCCTCCACCGGGGTGACGGTGACGTCCAGCGGACCGTCCTCGATGTCGTCGATCGTGGGCACGCCCTCCGTGTCCTCGGCCAGCGTGATCACGTCGGCGGAGGCCAGCAGGTGCAGGGCCCGCCCCATGTTCGAGGCGTCGTTGGGCACCCCGATCTCGGCGCCCTCGGGCAGATCGGCCAGATCGGAGACGTCCTCGGAGTAGATGCCGAACGCCTCCAGGTGGACGTCCGAGACGTAGCTCAGGTCGACGTCGTCGTTCCCCGCCAGGTACTCCTCCAGGAACGGCACCGTCTGGTAGTAGTTGGCGTCCAGTTCGCCCTCGGCCAGGGCGGCGTTGGGCTGGTTGTAGTCGGTGTACTCGACGATCTCCAGGCGCAGTCCGGCGTCGGCGGCCAGGTTCTCCTCGACGAACTCCAGGATCTCGGCGTGCGGGGTGGGGGTGGCGCCGACGCGCAGCGGGGTGAGCCCCTCCTCGTCGGTCCCCTCCCCCGCCCGTTCGCTGGGACTGCCGCAGGCCGCCGTCAAAGCCACGACCATCGCCACCGCACCGACACCGCGCGGCACCCGCCCCCTGGGCGTCCCCGCCCTGTGGTTCCCGGTCATCGTGTCTCCATTCCCAACGGTTCGAACAACATCTCGGGTGCGGGGGAGGGAGGGGGTGCGCCCGCCCGGGCGGGCGGGCGCGATCAGCGTCGGGCCAGTCGGCGCACCACCAGGTCGCCCAGGCTCTGGGCCGCCTGCACGATGACGATGAGGAGGATGACGGTGGCCCACAGGTAGTGGTCGTTGAACCGCTGGTAGCCCTCGCGGATGGCCAGGTCGCCCAGACCGCCCCCGCCGATGGCGCCCGCCATCGCCGAGTAGGAGATGAGGGCGACCACGGTCATCACCAGACCGGCGATGAGACCGGGCAGGGCCTCGGGAAGCATCACCTTGCCGACGATCGTGGACTTACGGGTGCCCATCGCGTGCGCGGCCTCGACGACCTCGCGGTCCACCTCCCGCAGGGAGGTCTCCACCAACCGGGCGAAGAAGGGGATCGCGCCGATGCTCAGGGGAACGATCGCCGCCGTCGGACCCAGGGTGGTGCCGACGAGGAACCGGGTCAGCGACAGCACCGCCACCATGAGGACGATGAACGGCAGGGAGCGACCGACGTTGACGACGGCGCTCAGCACGGCGCGCACCACCGGAGCGGGGGTGAGACCGCCGCGGTCGGTGGTCACGAGCAGCACGCCCAGCGGCAGACCGAACAGGACGCTGAAGATCGTCGCCCAGAGCACCATGTAGACGGTGTCCTGGGTGGCCAGCCACAGGCTGGGCCACATGTTCGGCCAGTCCCGCACGAAGGCGACGAGCGCGTCCCAGGGGCCGCCCGCGTCGGCGGCGGAGGCCAGGAAGAGGATGTCGGTGGGGTTCGCGATCACTTTCCGGCCTCCTCGACCAGCAGGCCGTGCTCGGACAGGTAGGTCAGGGCCTCGTTCCGGCGGGAGCCGCGGACCTGCACGCCCAAACGGCCCACGGACTGCCCGGCCACCTTCTCCACGCCACCGCCGAGGATGTTGACGTCGACGTCGAACCGGCGGGTGAGCTCCGACATGAGGGGCTCGTCGAACGAGCGGGGGTAGGTCACGACGACCGCGTCCTCCCCGCCGATGTCCGGCAGCGGGAAGAGGGAGCGTGCCAGCAGCGAGCCGGGGGTGCCGATGAGGTCGAGCACCCGGCCCGACTCGCGGAACACGCCGTTCTCCATGATCGCGGCGGAGTCGCAGATCTTCTTGATCACGTCCATCTCGTGGGTGATCAGCAGGATCGTCAGTCCCAGCTCATCGCGCAACCGGCGCAGCAGGGCCAGGATCGAGTCGGTGGTGGCGGGGTCCAGCGCCGAGGTGGCCTCGTCGCTCAGCAGTACCCGCGGGGCGGAGGCCAGCGCGCGGGCGATGCCCACGCGCTGCTTCTGACCACCGGAGAGCTGGGAGGGGTAGGCCCGGGCCTTGTCGCCCAGACCCACCAGCTCCAGGAGTTCGCCCACGCGCGCGCGCCGGGCGGCCCGGTCGACCCCGGCGATCTCCAGGGGGAAGCCGACGTTGCCGGCGACGGTGCGCGAGGAGAGCAGCGCGAAGTGCTGATGGACCATGCCGATTCCGCGCCGGGCGGCGCGCAGGCGGGCACCGCGCAGGGAGGTGAGCTCCTCCCCGGCGACGGTGACGGTCCCGGAGTCGGGGCGTTCCAGCAGGTTGACCGACCTCAGCAGGGTGCTCTTGCCCGCGCCGCTCTGTCCCACGACACCGAAGATCTCGCCGGACTCCACGTGCAGGTCGACCCCGTCCAAAGCGGTCACCCGGTGTCTCTTCAACCTGTAGACCTTGTGCAGGTCCACTGCGTCAATCACGGTCTTCCCATCGACGTTGGTCACGGCGCCCGGCGGCGGACGGGCGCGAGGAATCTCGACGTGGGATCGACGCCCACGTCAGAGCGTACGGAGCGGCCCCGGACCGGGTGGAGGCGACGCGCCGGGATGGGCGGTGCGGCGGTCGGGGTGCGGAAGGTCCTCGAAAATTACAGGGCGGCCGGTTCCGGTCGGCCCTCGCTGACGAGGAGACGGCGTTCAGGCGGGCGCGCGACAACAGCGCCCATCACACCACCTGGGGGTGTCCGCGCAGGTGGTGGTGGGTTTCGCCGAGCGTCTCACCAAGGCCTTCACGGTCCCCACTCAACCACGGGCGGGTGAGTCGGTTCACCGAAATCACACTCACCAATTGGGTTATCTGTGCCACATTGCACTTTTTGTCGCATCAGAAATCATCCGATGACTCCCGAATGGGCTCGGGAGTGCCTACACTCATGACCGTCCCGTTACCACCGTCACCGCCGTTCACGGGTGTGCGATGGCGCGGGCCTCCCGGTCCGTCGACACGACGTCGACCCCCTCCCTCTCGCGTGCGGAGGCCGGTCCCGTCCGGGAAAGACGAGAAGCAGTGCCCGCCCGCCCCGTGCCCGCAGGGGGTGCGCGCGGGTCCGAGGAGCGACCACACCGTGCAGTCCGATGACCAGAGCCGAGTGGACGAGTTCGCCGATTTCTGGGCGCCCGACCGGTCGACCGCGACCTGGGGCGGGACACTGTCCGAGATCGCGTCCGCGCTCCCCCGCCGCCGTGCCGGCGGAGCCGTTTCCAAGGGACGCGTCATCGCCGTCGCCGTCGCCCTGGGCGCGGCGCTCGTCGCCGTCCCCCAGACCCCGGTCCTGGCCCTGCCCATGGAACCGGAGAGCATGGACTCCCTCCGTCAGCGCTCCACCGAACTCAGCGAGGAGTACAACGGTGAGCTGCGCGACATGGAGGGCGTGATCCAGGAGGCCGAACGCGCCGCGGAACGGGCCGAGAGCACCGCGGACGAGGTCGACGCCTCCAAGGAACAGGTGCGCGCCCTGGCGTACGCCTCCTACACCAACAGCGGCATCGACCCGTCCATGTCCCTGTTCGTCGAGGCCTCACCGGACGAGATCATCGACCGGGCCGTGGTGATCGACTACCTGGCCACGAGCAACCAGGACAAGATCGACCAGCTCGCCCAGGCGCTGGAACGCGACCAGAAGGCGCAGAAGGCCGCGGAGGAGTCGCTGGAGGAGGCCGAGGCCGACCTGAACGTGCTGGAGGAGAGGCGCTCGGAGGTCCAGGAGCTGATCGCCGCCCACCCGAGCCAGCCGATGGAGGGGCCGCTCAACATCACCCCGCGCACGGCGCAGATGCGCCAGCTGGTCATCGACGAGTTCGGTGAGGGCAAGGAGCAGGGCGGCGTCGGCTGCTACCGGGCGGTCGGCGGCTGGGTGCGCGGCGAGCACCCCCTGGGCCGGGCCTGCGACTTCATGCTGTCCAAGAACGGGCAGATGCCCCCCCAGGACCAGATCGACCGCGGCTGGGCGATCGCCGAGTGGTCCCGTGAGAACGCCGACCGGCTGGGGATCATGTACGTCATCTACCGGCAGCAGATCTGGGACGTGCGACGCGGGGACACCGACTGGCGCGCGATGGGCGACCGCGGCAACATCACCGAGAACCACTTCGACCACGTGCACATCTCGATGTGGTGATGAGCGTGCGTCTTGCCTCGGGTGCGCTGGTCACATGCCCGAAGTCGTTCCCACAGGTGGAACACCTGGGGGGAGATCGCTGACCGGAGACACGCGGGCACCCGCTTCCACTCTCCCCACCTGCGATTTCGGCGATTCCGCCACGCCCCTGTGCACCTGATGCATGGTTCACGCATCAGATGCACAGGGGTGCTCCGGGTTGAAACGGGTGGCCATCGAGGGTGCCGCGCACCGGTCCTCGCTGACGGGGGAGAAGAGGAGGGCGCAGGCGTTTCCGGCTTGGGTGTCACGACCGCGCGTCGAGGAACCGAGTGATCGACCCCGCCACGGCCCGGGGCTCCTCGATCATCGGAAGGTGTCCGGTGTCCAGGTCGTGATGCCAGTCGGCGCCGAGGCGCTGCGCGCACCGTCGTTGCAGCGCCGGCGACAGCTCGCGGTCACCGGTGGTGCGCACATAGCCCCGCCGGCCGTCCCACGCCCCGCGACCGACCCGGTCGCGGTAGTAGCCGGGCGACTCGGGGGTGAAGTCGGCGATGATGCGGTCGATGACCTGGTCGTCGAGGCCGTGGGCCAGACCCCGCCGGATCACGGAGTCCGGTGGCCGGGTCCCGGCGAACCGCATCACGGCACCGAGCACCCACCGGTTCGGCACCGGCATCGCCGAGATGAACGATCCACCCGTCGGTGGGATCACCGCGCTCACTCCCAGGAGCGCGGTGACGCGCTCAGGCACACACCGAGCGATCTGCGCACCGATCACGCCGCCACCCGAATGCGCGACGATGGCGAACCCGCCTTCCGGCACCGAGGCGAGCGCGGCCTGGACGTGGTCGTCCAGCCGCGCCTTGGTGCTCTCAGGCCGCGAGGCGACCCTTGTCTCTCGTCCGTCGCCCAGGTCGCGTCGGACCTCATCCCAGATCCAGGCGGGAAGCCCCGCGCCGCTGAGGAACAAGACCGGCTCACGTGAATCACTCATAACACCACCCTCACAGCCGAATATGTCACCTGTATGTCACTATTCATATGTGAATCGCACCGACCGCCTTTACGCCCTACGTGAGGAGCTACGGCGCGCCGGACCGGCCGGGCGCACCGCCGAACGCCTCGCCGAGATCTTCGAGGTCAGCGTCCGCACGATCAAACGGGACATCTCGGCCCTGCAACACGGCGGCTTCCCCGTCCGGGCACGCCCCGGACCGGGCGGCGGCTACGTGGTCGACGCCGCCGCCACCCTGCCGCCGGTGAACTTCACCGACGCCGAGGTCTCCGGGCTCGCCGCCGCCGTGGCCGCCCACCGCGGACAGCCCTTCGACAGCCACGCCCGCGCCGCGTTGGCCAAAGCACTCAGCGTCATGGACGCCAACGCCCGAGAGCGCGCCGCCGCGCTCAACGACCGCGTATGGATCAACCACACCGAGCCTCCCGGCGACGCCCGCACCCGCCACACCATCGAGCAGGCATTCCACGAACGGCGCGTGCTCGTCGTGCACTACCGCGACCGGCAGGACAGGCGGACCACCCGCCGCGTCGACCCCGTCCTCCTCGCCCGAACCCAAGGGCACTGGTATCTCGTCGGGCACTGCCGCACCCGCGAGGCGATCCGCTGGCTGCGCCTGGACCGCGTGACCGCCGCGCACCTCACCACCGAACCCGCGCTCGACATCCCCGTTGAGGCCGTCGGCGCCCCACCTGCCACCGCCAGGGCCGTCACGGAGACCTGACCCGCCGGACATGGACGAGGACGGCCCGGTCTTCCGTGGAGGAGTGCTGCGAGGGGGAACCGCCGAGGGCCCGCGACCCCAAGGGCCGTGAGCATTCGCACTCCCTGAGAAAGTCCCTCCACCACCATCGGCACCCCGTTCGGTCTCGGGGTGCGGACGTGGGGAAACGATCGGTGTACGCGATCGACACGAAACAGTGACGATTCGTGTCATCACCCCCCGCCCACCCTGCCGGCCCGCGGGGTCGCCCGACTAGGATGCTCACGTCCCGGCCGGTGGTGGCGAACGTCCCCCTCCGGCGCCCCGGGGCACCCCGCCACGGGGCACCTGGAGACACCGGGACCGCCCCCTCCCCCACTCCTCCGTTCTCGCCCGCGGTCCGGTGGTCACGGGAGGCGCGCCCCGTCCGTGTGAACGCTCATACCGCCCCGCTCCGGGTCGGCTTCGGAAGTCACACGAACTCACAGGCGCATACGCGCGTCCCAGACAACACGTCAACACATCATCCGGGCGAGGGGAGCCATGAGCGAAAACGGACCTTACAACCAGCCACCGCAGAACCCCTACGGCGGTGACGGCACGGGGGGTCAGCCTCCCTACGGCCCGCCGCCGGGCGGCCCCTACGGCGATCCCAACACCGGCGGACAGCCCGGTTACGGCCAGCAGCCGATGTACGGCGGCGGCCAGCCTCCTCAGCCCCCGTACGGTCCGCCCGGCGCCTACCCGCCGCCGCAGCCGCCCAAGAGCGGCAAGGCCGCCCTGTGGGTGGTCATCGGCGGTGGCGCGGTCATCGTCGTCCTGGCCATCGCCGTGATCGTCATGCTCGTCACCAACGGCAACGGCCAGGGCGGGACCATCGCCACCGAGGACCCCACCGCCGAGGTGAGTGAGGGCACCGGCGCCGGCGGTGCCGAGGAGGAGCCCGAGGAGGAGCCCGCCGGCGGCACGGGCGGCCCCACGGGTGAGCCCCCGTACGCCCTGCCCACCGAGCCCTGCCAGGCCATCACCGACCAGGTGGCGGCCGACTTCGGGCTGGAGCCGGACGGGTCCAAGAGCAACAGCGACAACAGGTCGACGTGCATGGACATCAGCGGCGACGCCCCGGAGGGCAACCCGGGCACCGCGTACGGCGCCTTCGACATCACCTTCTCCGTCCCCTACGGCGGCTCCGACTCCATCGAGGGCGCCAAGTCCGAATTCCAGGACGACGTCACCCTGTACTCCGGTGAGAACCAGTACTCGACCCAGTACAACGCCGACGACCTGGAGGAGAAGAAGGACGTCGACCTGGGTGACGAGGCCGTGTACATCGTCACCAAGTACGACTTCCTCGGCGACATGGTCCCCAGGGCCATCCTCATGGTCCGCCACGGGAACGTGAACATCGAGATCAGCTACACGGTGAACCCGTCCTTCGACGCCAGCGAGGCGGACGTCGAGAAGTTCGCGCTGCCCGACGACATCGAGGCGAGCATGACCAACGCCGCCACCGAGGCGCTGGGCCTGCTCGGCTCCGCCTGATCGAGCACACGCGAGAGGGGCCGCGGCGTCCGCCGCGGCCCCTTCCGTGTTCCCGAGGCGGGATCGGCCCGAGCCGTCCGAGGGGTCGGCCCGGGCCGAAGGTCAGCCCAGGTCGGCGCGGACCCGGCGGGCCGCCTCGACCATGTTGCGCAGGGCCTGCTCGGCCTCCTCGTAACCGCGGGTCTTCAGACCGCAGTCCGGGTTGACCCACAGCCCGCCGGCGTCGATGTGCGACACGGCCAGGCGCAGGGACGCCTCGATCTCCTCCACCGACGGCACCCGCGGGGAGTGGATGTCGTAGACGCCCGGGCCGATGCCCCGCTTGAAGCCGCGCCGCCCCAGGTCCTCGACCAGTTCCATGCGCGAACGGGCCGCCTCGACACTGGTGACATCGGCGTCCAGCGCCTCGATGCCGCCGACGATGAGACCGAACTCCGAGTAGCACATGTGGGTGTGGACGGTCGTCGACGGCGAGACGCCCGAGGTGGCCAGCCGGAACGAGCCGACGGCCCAGTCCAGGTACTCCCGCCGCCGTTCCTCGCGCAGGGGCAGCGACTCGCGCAGCGCCGCCTCGTCGACCTGGATGTGGCGGATGCCCGCACGCTCCAGGTCGGCGACCTCGTCGCGCAGGGCCAGCGCCACCTGGCGGGCGGTCTCCCCCAGCGGCTGGTCGGTGCGCACGAACGACCAGGCGAGCATGGTGACCGGACCGGTCAGCATGCCCTTGACCGGCTTGGCGGTGCGCGACTGGGCGTAGGTGATCCACTCGACCGTCATCGGCGCGGGACGCGAGACGTCACCGAACAGGATCGGCGGTCGCACGCAGCGGGAACCGTAGGACTGGACCCACCCGTGGTCGGTGGTGGCGTACCCTTCGAGCCGCTCGGCGAAGTACTGGACCATATCGTTGCGCTCGGGCTCGCCGTGGACCAGCACGTCCAGGCCGATGTCCTCCTGGAGCGCGATGACCCGGTCGATCTCCGAACGCAGGATCGCCTTGTACTCCTCCTCCGCCAGCTCGCCCCGACGGTGCGCGGCACGGGCCCGGCGCAGCTCGCCGGTCTGCGGGAACGAGCCGATGGTGGTCGTGGTCAGGGGCAGGTCGGTGGGGGCGCCGCGGTCCTCCGGACGCTCGTAGGCGTCCGGGCCCAGGGCCTCCAGACGGGCGCGCACCCGCGCGTCCACGAAGGCCGCGCCGGGGGCGGTGGCGTCGATGTCGTACTCGCCCTCACCGCCCTCCGACAGCACCCGGCCCAGCAGGGCGACCTCACGGGTCTTCTGCTCGGCGAAGGCCAGCGCCGCGCGCAGCTCGGGGGCCTGGGAGGTCTCGGCCTCCAGGTCGATGGGCACGTGCAGCAGCGAGCAGGAGGTGCTCACGGTGAGCTCGTCGGTGAGGGCGAGCAGGGTGCCCAGGGTGGCGACGGCGGACGGGATGTCGGCGCGCCACACGTTGCGGCCCTCGATCACCCCGGCGACCAGACGGGTGGAGCCCAGCCCGGAGACGGCGGTCAGATCGGCGATGCCCTCGTCGTCGGTGACGAAGTCCAGGCCGACGGCCTCCACCGGGGACTCCTTCAGGACGCGCAGGGCGTCGGCGCCGATGGAACCGAAGTAGGTGGAGACCAGGATCCGCGGACGGTCGTCCAGCCCGCCCAGACGCGTGTAGGCGCGCTCCAGTTCGCCCAGCGCCGCGCGGCCCTCGTCGGTGGCCAGGATCGGCTCGTCGAGCTGTACCTCCTCGGCGCCGGCGGCCCGCAGGTCGGCCAGCACGGAGGCGTAGGCGTCCACGAGGTCGTCGAGCAGCGCGATGGGCGACCAGCCCTCCGGCGCGTCGTCGGCGGCCTTGGACAGCAGCAGGAAGGTGAGCGGGCCGACCAGCACCGGGCGGGTGCGGTGACCGGCGTCGAGCGCCTCGCGGAACTCGACGACGGGCTTGTCACCGACCGGACGGGGCCGGACGTCGGGGGACAGCTCGGGCACCAGGTAGTGGTAGTTGGTGTCGAACCACTTGGTCATCTCCAGGGGCGGGGCGCCCTGGACGCCGCGGGCCGCCGCGAAGTAGCGGCGGAGCCGCCCGTCCGCGTCCCCGGCCTCGGTGGGGTCCTCGAACCGGGCGGGGAGGAGACCGAAGAGGACGGCGGTGTCCAGCACCTGGTCGTAGTAGGAGAACGTGTTGGAGGGGATGTCGTCGATCCCGGCGGCACGCAGCCGGGCGTAGACGTCGAGGCGCAGGTCGGAGGCGACCTTCTCCAGCTCGGCCGCGGTGGTGGCGCCCTTCCAGTAGGACTCCTCGGCGCGCTTGAGCTCGCGGTCGGGTCCGATGCGCGGGTAGCCGTGCACCGTGGATCGCACGGCGGGCCCGGGGTTGGTGGTCATGAAGCTTCTCTCCCTCGTCGAAAGCCGGGTACCGGCCGCGAGGGTCGACGAGGAGGCACCCCGGTCGGGGGCGTACGACGGACGCCCCCGGGTGCCGCCCTCGGCCCTCCCTCGGGGCGCGGGACCACCGACGGCGCGATGCGCCGTCGGGCGGAGGCAGGTCTTCGGACTCACGGGCGCGACCGGTGGTGACACCGATCTCCTAATGTCCGCCGCTTCCCGGTCTCCGACTCCTCCGGTCGGATCACCAGTGCTTCATGGCGGGGGTCGTTCCCGTACACCGCTGCGGGGCAGTCCCGGATTCGCACCGGGTTCCCTCTTTCGACGCGCGCCGCCCGCCCCGGATCGCCCCGGACGCGGAGATGACGCGCGTACCTTCCACGCCTGCAAGTATAGGGAGACCCCCTCGCCCCTGACCCCCGGCGTGCCCCCTTGTGCCCCCGCCGCCCCCGGAGAGCGAACCCCCCGCCCGTGGCCGGCGTCACACCCGATGAAGACGTCGCGTGAGGGTGCCCCGCCCACCCCGCGCACGTTCGTCTGCGAGATGAACGCGGAGAACCCCTGGTGAACGAGTTGTCCCGACCCACCATGACCCCCGATCACCCCTTGATCACCGTGGTCGTCGCCCTGGTGGTGCTGGCGGGCATGGTGTTGTTGTCGGTGCGACCACCGGGAGCCCTGGGGGCGGGACCGGCGGGCGGCGTCGCGCACGGCATCGCCGATGCCGTGGAACAGCGGATCCCGGCCGCCGGCGAGCCCGACGGACTGACCGTGGTGGACGCCGCCGAACTGAAGGGCCTCGACGAGGCGGAGTTGGAGTACGAGGGGGTGAGCGCCTCGGTGACCTACCCGGTCCTGCCCAACGCCGAGCCGCTCTCCGACTTCCTGCGGGAACGGCTGGGCGCCGAGGTGGCGGCCTTCGACGCGGCCAACCCCGGGGCGGAGTCGTACGAGGCGGAGTGGAACGTCACGGCGGCGGCCGACGGACTGGTCGGTGTGCGCATGACGAGTGTGGAGACCGACTCCGAGGGCGCCAAGGAGTGCCACGCCACCTACTGGTACGACATCGTCGGCGGCCGGACCCGGGGATCGCAGTCGCTGCTGGCCGGCCAGAAGGAACTGGCCGCCCTCAACACCCTGGTCCGCGACCGGGTGGGCGACGCCGCGGAGACGGGTGCCGTCCTGCCGGTGGCCTCCCTGTACGACTCCGTGGGGTTCAACCCCGACGGTGACCTCGTCGTGGAGTTCGACGCCGGTCAGGTCGCGGCCGTCGACGCCGGGCCCGTGACCGCCGTGGTGGAGCGCGCGGACGCCGAGCCGCTGCTGTCGGAGTTCGGGCTGCGGGCCCTGCGCGCGGCCACCACCGGTGTCGAGGGGTTCGCCATCACCGCCGCCCCGGAGGAGATCCCCGAGGCCGGCGAGGAGGTGGTCCCCGGGATCATCTCCCCCGTGGACGCCTCCGTGGACTGCGCTTCCACCGAGGTGAAGTGCGTCGCCCTGACCTACGACGACGGCCCCGGCGGGCGCACTCCCGAATTGTTGGACATGCTCGCCGAGCACGACGCCAAGGCGACCTTCTTCGTCACCGGCCTCCCGGTGATGGAGAACCCGCGCACGGTGCGGCGCGCCTACGCCGAGGGGCACGAGATCGCCAACCACACCCTCAGCCACCCGGACCTGGCGGGGTTGGGCGCCGACGGGGTGCGGTCGAACCTGAACACCGTGCAGGCCCTGGTGTACCGGGAGACCGGCTACACCATGGACCTCATGCGTCCCCCGTACGGCTCCACCAACGGCAACGTCGCCTCGGTGACGGGGGACATGGGCCTGGCCCAGATCATGTGGAGCATCGACACCAACGACTGGAAGGACCGCGACGCCTCGGTGGTCGCCGGCCGGGCGATCTCGGGGGCCTCCGACGGGGCGATCATCCTCATGCACGACATCCACGACACCACCATCGACGCCTCGCGGGAGATCATCCGGGAGCTGGACGCGCGCGGGTACACGATGGTGACGGTGTCGCAGCTGTTGGGCGAGGTCGAACCCGGTGAGAGTTACGTCGCCGGCGCGCCCGACGCCCCGCCCTCGGAGGGACCCTCGGACGTCGCGGACCCCGACTCCACGGAGGAGCGGACCCACCGTTCCGAGGAGCGGGAGTAGGGGCGGAGGGCAGGGAACGGGCGGAGGGTCGACGGCCGCCGGGAGCGGCACCGCCCTGTGGCGCTGACCACATGTGGTCAGCGCCACAGGGCCGTCACCGGAGTCCCTTATGTTGCACCCAACAGCCACAACGCGCCCGCCTGGGATGAGGGAGTCCGGTGTTGTCGTCGACCCGCACGAGCCCGCAGCAGAACCGCCCACGAGGGGGGAGGCGCGCACGGCGGCTCCCCCGGTGGGCGGCGGGTGCCGTGATGACGCTGTTCCTGCCCTTGGCGGCCTGCCAGAACCCGCAGACGGCCACCTCGGGGACGGCCACCCCCGAGTTCATCGGGGTGCTGGTGCACGAGGCCGGCGAGGAGGTCGGGGAGTGGACCGGTGACGGGGACGACTTCCCCGACCACCCCCACGTCCCCGAGGACGTGGAGATCTCCGTCGCCCATCCGGTGTTCGAGGGCGCCGACGCGTTCTCCGAGGCCCTGGCCCGGCACGTGGACCAGGAGGTCATGGACTTCCGGGGGGTGAGCCGGGATCCGGTGTCGCTGGAGATCACCTGGGAGGTCGTCGCCGCCTCGGACGACGTCCTGGGAGTGCGCCTGGTGCGCACCGAGGAGGACCTGCACGGGGTGCGCCAGGGGTACGCGACCTACTGGTACGACGTGTCGACCGGGCACACCGGGTACGCCACGGAACTGCTGGCCGACGACGCGGCGCTGGCCGAACTCAACGGTCTCGCCGGAGAGGTCCTGAAGGACCATCCGGACGTGGACCACCAGGGGCTGCTGCCGGTGATGCGCACCTACGACTCGATGGGGTTCAACGAGGACGGGGACCTGGTGGTGGAGTTCGACGACGGCCACCTGTCACCGGTCGTGGAGGGGCACCCGCCGGACGCGTCGAAGGGTCGGATCACCGCGATCGTCCCCTCCGACCTGGCGACACCGCTGTTGTCGGAGTTGGGGGAACGCGCCAGGGAGGCCTCCCTGACCGAGGAGCCGGTGCTGTCGGTGTCCGAGCCCGACGCCCCCTCGGACGCGGTCCCCGTGGCCCCCGGCGTGGTCACCGACCCCGGGCCCGACGTGGACTGCGCCGACCCCGGGGTCAAGTGCGTGGCGCTGACCTTCGACGACGGTCCGGTCGAGCAGACCGCGCACCTGTTGGACATCCTCGCCGAGGAGGAGGTCACGGCGTCGTTCTTCCTCAACGGCGGACCGCTCCTGACCCGGCCGTGGTCGGTGCGGCGGATGTACGCCGAGGGACACGAGCTGGCCAACCACAACGACCTGCACGAGAGCATGTCGCGGCACTTCGAACCCGAGGAACTGCCCGCCCAGGTGGCGATGGTGAGCGCGGGGATCCGCCGACAGACCGGGCACACGGTCGACCTGTTCCGGCCGCCGTTCGGGGCGACCAACGCCGACGTCAAGGCGGAGATCTCCGCCCAGGACATGGCCGAGATCATGTGGACGGTGGACAGCGAGGACTGGACCGGCTCCGACCGCGACGAGATCGTGGAGAAGGTCGTGAGCGAGGTCGAGCCCAACGGGGTGGTGCTCCTGCACGACCCGCAGCCGCCGACGATCGCGGCCGTCCCGGGGATCATCGAGCAACTGCGCGAACAGGGGTACGTGTTCGTCACCACCACCCAGGCCCTCGCCCCAGAGACGGGCAAGACCTACCCGCCGGACTGGGACGGCAGCTGGTAGGGGCGCGACCGTCGGCCCGCACGATGACGTGCGTCCGGCCGCGCCACCGGTCCCCTCGGGGCCGGGGAGGACGGAACACGATGCGGGTGTCGCGGCCCCGGGAACGGGAACGGCCCCGGACGGATCGATGGGATCCGTCCGGGGCCGGGCCGCTCGACGGCTCCGGGGCCGGGTCAGGCGGTGGTGACCGGGGCGGTGTCGGCGGAGGCGGACGTCGGGGCGGCGACCGTGACGTCGGTGCCGACCGCGTCGGCCACCGAGGCGTGGCCGGCGGCGCGGACCAGGCGGGCCAGGCCGCGGTGGATCCGACGGGGCCACAGCGGTCCGCCGTAGACCAGGCCGGTGTAGCCCTGGACGAGGGTGGCCCCGGCGCGGATACGGGCCCAGGCGTCCTCGGGCGTGTCGATGCCGCCCACGGCGATCAGGGTGACCCGGTCGCCGACGCGGACGCGCAGACGACGCAGCACCTCCAGGGAGCGCTCCTTGAGCGGGGCGCCGGACAGGCCGCCGCCGCCGGCGGCCTCGATCTCCTCCGCCGAGGAGGTCAGCCCCTCACGGGAGATGGTGGTGTTCGTGGCGATGATCCCGTCCAGCCCCAGGTCCAGGGCCAGGTCGGCGACCGCGTCGACGTCCTCGTCGGCCAGGTCCGGGGCGATCTTGACCAGCAGCGGCAGCTCCGGACGGCCCGCCTCGGTCAGGGCGTCGCGCACCGCCGACAGGATCGGGCGCAGCCGTTCCACGCTCTGGAGGTCGCGCAGTCCCGGCGTGTTGGGCGAGCTGACGTTGACCACCATGTAGTCGGCGTACGGGGCCAACCGGCGGGCGCTGGTCGCGTAGTCGCCCTCCGCCTCGTCCTCCGGGGTGACCTTGGTCTTGCCGATGTTGACGCCCAGGATCGGTCCGGGCCGGCCCTGACGGTGGTGCAGGCGCTCGGCGACCAGGGCCGAACCCTCGTTGTTGAAGCCCATCCGGTTGACGATCGCCCGGTCCTTCACCAGGCGGATCAGGCGCGGACGCGGGTTGCCCGGCTGCGGCTGGGCGGTGACCGTGCCGATCTCGACGAACCCGAAGCCGAGCGCGGCCAGCGCCTCGGGTCCCTCCGCGTTCTTGTCGAACCCGGCCGCCAGCCCCAGCGGGCCGGGGAACTCACGGCCCAGGGCGTGCACGGTCAGCTCGGGCTCGCGCGGGCCCAGCAGCCGGCCGGCCGTCGCCGCGACCCCCGGGACCGCGGCGGCACAGCGCAGCGCTCCGAAGCTCACCTTGTGGATCGTCTCGGCGTCCAGGTGGCGCAGGACCGAGCTGAAGAGGATCTGGTAGAACACGGTCATCTGGTTGGAGGGTGCGGAGTCCCCGCCGTTCGGGGCGGGGAGGAGACACCCCTCCTCCTCTCGTTCGTGTTTTCGATGACTTTCCCGGTCCTCCTCATCCTGCCGTAGCGGTCCCGCCACGGCACGGATCATGGCGAGGAGGACCGTGAAGCGGGTGTGCGAAGACCGCTTCCATCCAACGGACGCGCGGGCCGCGGCCCTGTCGCGCACGTTCGGGTGCGTGCGCCCCGGCTACGGCCGGGCCTCGGCCGCACGCTCCGAGGCCCGGACCGCCGAACGGCGGCGGGTGTCCCACGGCGGGGCGTCGGCGCCGCCCATCCGGCGGGGGAGGACCGGGCAACCGGTTCCGCCCCTCCCCCGCTGCGGAAGAGGGGAGGTCAACCGTTTCCATCGCTCTCGCGCTCGGCGAGAAAACGTTCGAGTTCCGCGCCGAGCTCGTCGGCGGTGGGCAGCGCGGACTCGTCGTCGGCCAGCGGGAGCACCGTGCGGTCCTCAGGGTCGGTCCGCGCGGACATGATGTCGTCGTACTGGCGCTCCAGGTTGAGGACGACGCGCTGGATCTCCTCCGAAGCGGTCACCTGTTCGGCGATCTCCACGTCGGT
The DNA here is from genome assembly GCF_031845465.1 of Nocardiopsis lambiniae. Lineage (NCBI taxonomy): Bacteria > Bacillati > Actinomycetota > Actinomycetes > Streptosporangiales > Nocardiopsidaceae > Nocardiopsis > Nocardiopsis lambiniae. Next base: position 625,678 of record NZ_JAVREP010000001.1, read on the forward strand.
GGCGACGGCGACCTCCTCCAGTCCGGTGGTGGGCAGGGACAGCCCCGTGGCGTCGGCCACGTACCGCAGGGCGGCGACGGCCGCGCGCGGGTAGGTGGACTGGGCCAGGTAGCTGGGCACGTGGACGGCGTAACCGAGGAAGTCGTGTTCGGCCTCGCCCAGGCGGTACTCCAAGAGGGAGACGGCACTGCCGGGGACCTCGATCCGCCCGATCCAGGGGGTGTGCCCCTCGACCAGTTCGGGGCGGGTGGCGTGCGGGGTCACGGTGACCGGCCGGGTGTGCGGGACCGCCATGGGGATGCCGTTGACGCTCAGGGACAGCGACACGGAGAAGCGCTCCACCAGCCCGACGACGGCGGCGGTGAAGGCCTCCCACTCACGGTCCGGTTCGGGGCCGTACAGCACCAGGAAGGGGCTGCCCTCGGCGTCGCGCATCCGGTAGAGGGCGAGCTTGGGCGCCCGGTAGTCGGTCCAGGTGTTCTCGACGAAGGTCATCGTCGGGCGACGGGCCCGGTAGTCCACGAGCCGGTCGGCGTCGAAGGTGGCGATCTCCTCCGCCTCGAAGCGTTCGAACAGCTCCTCGGCCACCTGCCTGCCGGTGTTCCCGGCGTCCATGAAACCGTCGAGGCAGACCAGCATCGCCGGACCGGCGACATCGTCGAAACCGGGATGGAGTTCGTACAGATCTGCTGGGTTGCGCACCGGGTTCTCGTCTCCAAAGGCTCGGGGTGGCAGGGGGCCGCGTGGCAGTCCAACACCGTCCGGGCCCACCGTGTTCCGCACCGGCGCGAAAAGACGCGCCGGGCCTGCGGGCACACCTGGCGGACGGAGCCCGGAGCGGGCGTGTCCGAGGTGTTCGCCCCGGTTTCCCACCCTACCGATCCGCTGTACGTGGGACTGATCACACCCGGCCCCGGGGGCCCGTCGCCACGGTCCCCCGGGGCCGGCGCCCGACGCGCACCCCCGGGGCCGGCCCGGGGTGATCACCCCCGCCGTGGTCGCTGTTCGGTCACCTTCAGGGAGCGCAAGCGGTTGAGGACCGCGGCGACCTCCTGGCGGCGGGGCAGGGCGTGGTCGCCGCCGAAGTCCGCGCCCACATGGATGATCCCGTGTTCGGCCAGGGCCGATTCCAGGGAGTCGAGGGCCTCTGCCAGGGTGCGCCGGCCGTCGAGGTGGCCGTCGCGGACCAGGGCGCGCAGGGCCAGGCCCGCCCCGACGATCTGTCCGGGGTCGACGAACTGTTCGATGGAGCGCACGTCGATGTCGTCGTCGCCGAACACCAGCACGTCCATGTCACGGCGTTTGATCCGGCCGCGACCGCGCGCGTCGGTGCCGTCGACCGAGGCGGGGTCGATCACCCGGTCGCGCGGTGCGGTGAAGACCGCGTCGATCCGGTCCCGGGACAGTTTCCGGGCGCGTTCGGTGACGTCGTGCGGGTGGTAGGCGTCCATCATGATCACGTGGTCGGCGACGTCGAAGTAGTCGCCGCTGCCGCCCATGACCAGGACCGTGGAGACGCCGTGGTCCCGGTACAACGGCCGGATCAGGTCGACGAACGGGGTCAGGGGTTCGCGATCACCGTGCACCAGGGCCTGCATGCGCTCGTCGCGGATCATGAGGTTGGTGGCGGTGGAGTCCTCGTCCACCAGCAGGGTGCGCGACCCGGCCTCCAGCGCCTCGCAGATGTTGGCGGCCTGGGAGGTGGAACCGGAGGCGTTGTCGGTGCGGAAGTCGGCGGTGTCGGCCCCGGTGGGCAGGTCGCGCACGAAGGAGCCCACGTCGACCCGTTCGACCCGGCGTCCCTCCTCGGCGCGGATCTTGACGGCGTCGGCGCGGGCGACCACGAGTTCGCGACCGTCGCCCGGAACGTGGTCGTGGACGCCGCGTTCCAGGGCGTGCAGCAGCGTGGACTTGCCGTGAAAGCCGCCGCCGACGATGAGCGTGATCCCCTCGGGGACGCCCATACCGGTGACGGTGCCCCGATGCGGGAGGTCCACCGTCACCCGCAGGTCCGCGGGGGACGCGAAGGGCACCGCCCCCTCGGTCAGGGGCTCGTCGGCGACCCCGCTGCGACGGGGCAGGATCGCCCCGTCGGCGACGAACGCGACCAGGCCCAGGTCGGCCAGGCGGGAGCGCAGGGCGACGGTGTCGACGACGGAGTCGGCGAAGGCCGCCGCCGCGTCCCGGTCGATCTCGTCCCAGTCGAGATCGTCGACCAACCCGGGCAGGGTGGCGCACAGTTCCCGCTCCGCGGCCCTGCCGTCGATACGGCGGCCCCGGCCGGGCAGGTCGATGCCGATGCGCAGTTCGACGCCGCCGCCGTCGGTGATCCGGCAGGAGGAGCGTTCGATGACCTCCTGTCCGCCGGTGTCGACGCGCAGCAGCGACCGGCGCAGCAGCCGTCCGGCCCGACGGCCCAGGAAGTCGGCGGTGGCGCGGCGGCGCACCGGGTCGCCCCAGGCGCTCTCGGGCACGCCCGGGTCCGGGATGGTCACCAGGATGCGCGACGGGGGCGCGAACGGATCGGCCTGGACGCGCTGCACGGTCAGGGTGAAGTCGCCGAAGTCCCAGTCGCCCTTGAGGGACTTGTAGCGGCCGTAGGAATCGCCGTCCATGCGCAGTAGCTCCTGCGACAGGCGCGCGTCGTCGCGGACCCCCTTGATGGGCTCGGGCCTGCGCCCTCCGGGGCGTCCGCCGCCGCCCCGGCCGCCGTGTCCGCCCCCGTACCGTCCCGCCATCGTTCCCCCCGGTTCACGGTTCCGCGTTCCAGGCCAGGTTAGGGCGTGGCGGCGGAACCCGCCGAAGCCCTGTGGACGACGCGGGGGGCCACGTGAATCCACCCTGGACGCCGCCGGGCCGGGAGAGGGGTGAAGGACCGGGCCCGGGCGACTCCGGGACCGGCCCTTCGGGGTGGGACGCGGCCCTCGGCGCCAAGGGGCGCACCAGGGCCGTGCGGCCACCTCTCCGGGAGGGGTGGGGAGGTGCCACGGGTTCTTTCTACCGGAAGTCGAGGTCGCGCGCGGGGGAAACCTCGATTCCGTCCGACTCCGGTTCCCGTTCGACGGCGGCGGCCCGATCGGCGGCCGTTCCGGTCTCCCCCGGGTGGGTGCCGTGGATCACCCTCCGATCGCACGGCGGAAGGCGACGTCGTGGTCGTCCACCGCCGGGTCCGCCGGGTCGGCCACGAACACGGCGACGAACCGGTCGGTGTCCTCCAGATCGACCAGCAGGTCCCGCCAGGCGAACAGGTTCGGATGATCGAATTCGGTGCACGCCTCGGCGGGGGACAGCGCCTCCACGGCCTCGCGGAGGCGGTCGACGGGCAGGTCGTGGGTGGCCGTGCCGCGAACGTGCCCCAGGGCGCGGGCGAGGACGATCGCGGGCAGGGCGTGCAGGGCGCCGGGGCGGTTGACCCAGGGGAAGTGGAGGTCTCCGCCGCGCAGTCGCCCGACCGCGAAGGCGACCGGCCGTTCCCAGCCCTCGTGGTCGGCTTCCAGGCGTTCCCTGGCGGCGAAGACGTCCTCCTTGGTGACCCACTGCTCCATGGGCCCTCCTTTCCTGTCGGTTCCTCGGACCCCGGGGGTCCGGACACGGGGGCGGGAGGGGTGCGCGCCCACCGCGCACCCCTCCCGCTTTCGTCCACGTTAGAGGTTCAGCTCCCCCCGGGCCACCGATACCGCGTGACCGCCGATGAGCACCCGGTCGCCGCGGTGCTCCAGCAGCAGGTCACCGCCGCGCTCGGAGGCCTGGTGCGCGGTCAGCTCGGCGCGGCCCAGGCGCTCGGCCCAGAACGGCGCGAGCACGGTGTGGGCGCTGCCGGTGACCGGGTCCTCGGCGATGCCCACGTTCGGGGCGAACACGCGGGAGACGAAGTCGACCCTCGCGTCGGCCGGGGCGGTGGGGATGACCAGGTGGTACGGCATCCGGGCGAGGGCCGCGATGTCGGGCGTCAGCGCGCGCACGGTGGCCTCGTCGGCGACCTCCACGAGCAGGTCGTTCGCACCGCCCAGACCCACCCACAGGGGTTCGGCCCCGAGCGCCTCGGCCAGGCCCTCGGGCGCCTCGACCGGGACCGGGGGTTTGGCGGGGAAGTCCATCCACAGCAGCCCGTCGCGTTCGGCCACGGTGAGCACGCCGCTGCGGGTGGCGAACCTGTAGGGGCCCGCGACACCGAGCTCGGCCAGGGCGTGGGCGGTGGCCAGGGTGGCGTGCCCGCACAGGTCGATCTCGACGGTGGGGGTGAACCAGCGCAGTTCGTAGTCGGCGTCGGGGTCCTCGACGGGGCGGGCGAAGGCCGTTTCGGAGAGGTTGAACTCGGCGGCGACACCCTGCGCCCAGGCGTCGGGGTAGGCGTCCGGGAGAACCAGGACGGCGGCGGGGTTGCCGGCCAGCGGCCGGTCGGTGAAGGCGTCGATCACGCGGTACTCGGGCATGCGTTCATCCTGGTGGTGCGGGATGCGCGAGGGAAGGTCCAATCGCCGGACGAGTGGCCCCTCACAGGGGCGGCTCGTCGAGGATGAACATGGTCTGGGTGCTCTTGACCTCGGGGATGCGCTGGAGGCGTTCCAGGACGAAGGTGCGCAGGGCGGCGGCGTCGGCGACCCGGACCAGGAGCAGCAGGTCGACGTCCCCGGAGACGAGTGCGGCGTGGTCGACCTCGGGGATGTCGCGCAGGTATTCCCGGAACCTCTCCCAGGAGTGCTGCTCGATGCGCACCGACACGTAGGCCGACAGGCCGATCCCGTACTTCTCCGGGTCGATGACGGCGGTGAAGCCGCGGATGACGCCCTCGTCCCTGAGCCGTTCCAGGCGGGAGTAGGCGTTGGCCCGGGAGATGTGCGCCTGTTCGGCGACCGCCCGGATGGACATGCGCCCGTCGTCGCGGAGCAGGGAGATGATGCGGCGGTCGGTGTCGTCCAACGGCACGGCCATGTGTCTTACCTCATACGGCTCAGGTCACGGTCGGATGAGACCTTGGGGGTCGCTCCCTGGCTTTACCGAGCAGTTCGTCCAGTATCGGCGTGAGGCCATCGACAATATGGGGTGATTCGCCTCATATTCAAGACATGGAGTACACCGATGAGCGAAATCGTCCGGCTCCGGGCCCGTCGTCGGTGGAGCCCGTACGTCTGGTGGACCGGTACGGGCGGCGTGTCGAGCATCCCTCGTTCGCCCTCCCCGACTCCTCCACCCTGATCCGCCTCCACCGCGCGATGGTCATCGCCCGTCGCTTCGACCGGGCGGCCGACGAACTCGCGGGCCACGGCCTGCTGTCCTCCTACCCGCCCTCGGCCGGGCAGGAGGCCGCCCAGGTCGGTGGCGTACTGGCCCTGTCCGAAGGGGACTGGCTCTTCCCCACCTACCGGGACGCCGTGGCGGTGGCCTCGCACGGGGTCGATCCGCTCAAGGCCCTGACCCCCTTCCGCACCGACCGGCGCGGTGGTTACGACCCCCACCGGTACCGGTGCGCGCCGCAGTGCACGCCTCCGGCCACCAACGCCTCCAAAGCGGTCGAGGTGACCTACTCCGCGCGCCGTCAGGGACGGAACATGGCGGCGTTGGCCCTGGTCGGCGACGGGATCACCGGCACGGGAGACGCCCGCGACGCCTACGGGTTCGCCGCCGTGTGGAACGCGCCCGTGGTGTTCCTGGTGCGTCAGGCACGGTGGGCCGTGGACCCGATGGCCGGCCCGATGGGATCCGTCGGCCACGACCTGAAGGGCCACCGGGTGGACGGGGGCGACGCGGCCGCGGTGTACTCCGTGGTCTCCCGGGCCCTGGCCGAGGCCCGTTCCGGGGGCGGACCCGCACTGGTGGAGGTGATCACCGACACCGCCGCCCCGCTGTGCCACCCGAGCGGGGAGGGACGCCGACCCGAGCACGATCCCCTGCTGCGTTCGGAGGCGCTGGTGCGCCGGGAGGGACTGCTGGGCGATCCCGGGGAGACCGAGCGGGCGTTGGCCGATTTCGAGGTGCGGGCCGAACGGGTCGCCACCCTGCTCCGGGACCGTCTGGCGGGCGAAGAGGCGTCGTCGGCGCCCCGGCGGTGGGTGCCGGCACCCTGAACGGCCCCGACGCCGGGGGCATGGGACCACCGTGTCGGGCCCGGGACCGGCCCCGATCCCCGCGGGCGGCGACGGCGCCGCCGGATCACGCGGATTCGGGTTCCGGCCCACGGGCGCGGCATCGGTTCGGGGACGGTACGACCGTCTCCGCGGGACGGGCGGGGCGCGTCGGTCAACGGCGATCGGCGCACCCCGCCCGTCTCCGGGCGCGACGAAGGGCCGTGGTCTCACGACCACGGCCCTTCTCGGCCTATCGGGTTCACGTGCCCCGGGGAGCCATGTCCCCTCGCGGTGACACCTGGCTTCTCGGGCTCCCCGTACTCACGGGGACCCGATGGGCCGGGCTCGTCTAGCCCTGACGGCCACGCAGGCGGTCGAACAGGGAGCCCAGGCTGTGACGGCCGTTGCTCTCGGCGGCCAGGCCGCGGCTCTCACCGGAGGAGCCGGCGTGGGCGCCGGAGGGACGACGGGTCCAGGCGAAGAACAGGGCGATGAGAATGGCCGGGATGATGGCCAGGGCCAGCAGGCCGGTCCCGCCCAGGACGCCGTCGCCGGCACCGGTGAGCTGGACGCCGGAGAGGTCGTTGGCGGCCGTCTCGGCGGTCACGCCGGAGTCGTCGTCGCCCTGCTCGGCGGCGGCCTGCTCCTCGGCCTCCTTCGCCTCCTGCTCCTCCTGCTCCTTCTTCTCCTGCTCCTTCTTCTCCTCTTCGGCCTTCTGCTCGGCCTTCTCCTGCTCCTTCTTCTCCTTCTCGGCCTTCTCCTCGTCCTCCTTCTTCTGGAGGACCTCCTCGGGGATCGGCGAGACGGCGTCGTCGCACGTGTTCCCGGGCTGCTGGAAGGGGTGCGGGGCGCCCTCGGTCCCGTGGCCCTCGCCCCACTCCGTGATGAAGTATTCGACGTCGTAGAGGTGACCGTTGCCACCGCTCACGGTGTAGCTCTGGTCGTTCCAGCTTTCGCCGGTCAGTTCGGCGAAGGTCTTGCCGTCCATGTCCAGGAGGACGTCACAGTCGTGGGAGGGGACGCCGGGGCCGCGGTCACCGATGAAGAACTCGGCTTTCTGCCCCTCGTAAACGACGTAACCTTCGGTGCCCAAAGGCCAACTCGGGCTGGAGAAAAGGCCCTTCTGCATGGGCTCTCCGCTTGCGGGAGCGCCCGTGTCACCGTTGATACCGGAACCATCGTCCCAGAAGTAGGTCGCGGTGACTTTGCCGTACTGAATGGGAGTGTCGTTGCTCATGAGGTATTAGCCAGGTAGACGACGGGGCCGAGAAGACCAGGGCACGTCGCAGCAGCTCACAGGCGTGCTGATGCACGTCTGGAACAGGGCGTCATGACAGGGGTTTCCCACCGTCGGAATCGGTGGGCGGGAATCGGAAAGCGCCGATGGACTTCGGCGGTCCGTGGGGCCGGCTCATGGATGCGGGCGGCCTTGATTCCCGGAAAGGGTCTCGATTCCCTCGCGGCTCACAGGCCGGTCAAGGGCTCGGCATCGTTTCGCATGGAAAGCCATAACGAAGCGATCACGAAGGACACTAACCCACGCTTGGGCAAAGTACGCAAGGATTCCAGGTAAAATAACGTTGCGTGTCCGGCCGGGTACGATGTGAATCAATGTCCGATCGCCCCTGATAACACGAGAACCCCTGCACGGCAGGGGTTCCGGGACCGACCGAGGACGGTGGTCGGGCCCTTTCCGTGGTTCGCGTCACGGGCTTTTCACGACACTCGAAAAGCGGGAGAACGGTGTCAGGGGACCGGATACGCGCCGGTAGGTCACGATGGGGCGCCCTGCACCGACACGGACACGGAACGGATCATCGTGGTCAAGGCCACGCAATCCAGGGCCTTCGGAGCGGTCTGCCGCGTGCCGGGTGTTCCGGGGCCCGGACGCGGAGGACCCCCGGGAGGCTCGGCCTCCCGGGGGTCGGGGATCGGGGATCGGGGGTCAGGTCACCCCACCGCGTCGGGCGAAGCGATCGTCACGCCACTCCCCCGACCGGACCACCTCGTGCAGCGCCTCCGTGGCGTCCCAGACGTCCACGTGGCGCAGGTACAACGGGGTGAATCCGAACCGCATGACGTTCGGGGCCCGGAAGTCGCCGATGACGCCCCGCTCGATGAGCGCGCGCACGATCGGGTATCCGGCGCCCTCCTCCGGTTCGACCAGGGCCACCTGGCTGCCGCGGCGGGCGTGCTCGTTCGGGGTGACCGAGGAGATCCCCACCTCGGCGGCGCGGGCCAGGAACAGATCGGTCATGGTGAGGCTCTTGGCGCGCACGAGCGACAGGTCGGCCTTGGCCCACACGTCCAGGCTCGCCTCCAGCGCGGCGTCGGCGACCAGCGGCTGCGACCCGCTGAGAAAGCGCGACACCCCCGGGGCGGGCTCGTAGTCGCCGGTGAAGTCGAACGGTCGGGCGTGCCCGTGCCAGCCGCTGAGCGGCTGGCTCGCCGTGGCGTGGTGCCGGCGGGCCGCGTACAGGAACGCGGGGGCGCCGGGCCCGGCGTTGAGGTACTTGTAGGTGCAGCCGACCGCGAAGTCGGCCCCGCTGTCGGACAGCTCGACCGGTACCGCGCCGACGCTGTGGCACAGGTCCCAGATCACCAGGGCACCGTGCTCGTGGGCCAGCCGGGTGAGGGCGGGCATGTCGCGCAGCGTCCCGGTGCGGTAGTCCACGTGGCTGAGCAGCACCACGGCCACGTCTCCGGCGGACAGGGCCCGCTCCAGCTCCGGGCCGTCGGGATCCACCCGGCGCTGGACGGCGCCGGCGAGGGCGACCGCGCCCTCGGCGATGTACAGGTCCGTGGGGAAGTTGCCCGTCTCGCCGAGCACGACGGAGCGGTCGGACAGACCCAGCGCCGCGATGAGGCACTTGAACAGGTTCGCGGAGGTCCCGTCGCCGACGATCACCTCGTCCGCGTCGGCTCCGACCAGGGGTGCGACCTTGGCGCCCAGGGTGCGGGGCTTGTCCCACCACCCGGCGTCGTTCCAGCTGCGGATGAGGTCCTGTCCCCATTCGCGTTCGATCATGTCGGCCACCCGGCCCGGGGTGGCGCGCGGCAGCGCGCCGAGGGAGTTCCCGTCCAGGTAGATCACACCCTCGGGGAGGACGAACTCGTCGCGCAGCGGTGCGAGGGGGTCGGCGGCGTCGAGGGCGACGCACTCCTCACGGGTGGTGGGTGTCATCGGTGTCCTGCTTCCTGCTCACGGTGATTCGATGTCGGTCGCGCCCGGCGGCCCACGGCCGCCCGGGGCCGTCTAGAGGATGCCGCGCAGCGACCACAGTTCGGGGAAGACGTCCTTCTCCACGTTGCGGGCCAGCCAGGTGAGGCCGTTGGAACCACCGCTGCCGGGCTTGCCGCCCATGGTGCGCTTGACCGCCATGAGGTGCAGGTGACGCCAGCGCGTCACGCGCTCGGCGACGTCCACCAGCGCCTCGGCCAGCAGGAACAGGTCGTTGCCGGGACGATCGTCGGCGTAGACCGCCGCCCAGACCGACTCGACGCGCCCGTCGGGCTCGTACTCCAGGGTCCAGTCGCGCTCGACGGCCTCGCCGGGAACGGGCAGGCCGCGCCGGTGCAGCAGGCGCAGCGCCGCGTCGTACAGGCTCGGCCGCTCCAGGAGTTCCCTGAGCTCGTCCGCGACACCGCTCATGCCCTTGTGCGGACGGATCATGGCGGCGGACTTGTTCCCCAGCACGAATTCGAGCTTGCGGTACCCGTAGGACTGGAACCCCGACGCCTCGCCGAAGGAGTCGCGGAAACGGTTGAACTGGGTGGGGGTCATGTCCCCGAGCAGCCGCCAGGAGTCGTTGAGGACGTCCTGGGCGGCGGCGGACCGACGCAGCCAGGCCAGCGCGCCGGGCACGTCGTCGGCCTCCAGGGCGTCGCGGGCGGCCTCCCAGCGCTCTTGGACCAGGACGAACAGCAGCTCCATGACCTGGGTGGCGATGATGAACGTCGTCTCGGCGGGTTCGTCCGTGCGCGGGTTCTGCAAGCGCAGCAGGGTGTCGATCCCCGCGTAGTCGACGTAGGGGGTGTTGCGGTCGAAGGCCAGGGTGGGCTCGCCTCCGTTGCCCTGCGCCCGCCGGGCACGCGCCTCGGCGTCGGTGCCCTCGACATCGGCGGCGATGTACGGGCACTGCTGGGCGGACGTCGTGGTGAGCATGGGAACAACCCCTCGTGGTACCGCGCGGAACGTGTCGTGCACGCACACGAGGCCGTTCGCGAGGTCCCCCGTCACAACACCGTGTACGTGAGCACACATGATCGAACAGAACACCCGGAAAGGGAATGGACGGTGGCCTCCCACAGGGGTCGAAGACCTGGTATTCATAACATGTCAGGCCTTCAGACCTTGGGATCGCAAAGTATGGCTTCACGACCGCCGACGGCCTTGGACGGCGTCGACCAGCGGATTCTCTCCGAGCTCCAGCGGGACGGCCGCCTGTCCTTCAACGAGCTGTCCCGTCGCGTCAACCTGTCGGCGCCCGCCGTGGCCGACCGGGTGCGCCGACTCACCGACCGCGGTGTGATCACCGGCTACCACGCGCACGTGGACCCGGCCGCCGCCGGGCTGCCCGTGACCGCGCTGGTGCGCATGCAGTGTTTCGGGGCGCACTGCCTGCTGCGCGAACCGGGGTCGCTGCGTCTCCCCGAGATCCTCCAGGTCCACCGGGTGACCGGGGACGACTGTTGCGTCCTGCTCATCGCGGTGCGCTCCATGGAGCACTTCGAGGAGGTCATCGACACCCTGGCCGCCCACGGTCGCCCCTCCAGCACGATGATCCTGTCCAGCCCGGTGCCCTGGCGCCCGGTCGACGCCCCGGAGACCCCATGAGCGTGCTCATCGACAGCCCGATCTGGCCCGGCCCGCGCGGATGGTCGTTCGCGCACCTGGTCAGCGACAGCTCCTACGCGGAACTGCACGACTTCGCCCGGGTGCTCGGGGTGCCCGAACGGGCCTTCGACCGCGATCACTACGACGTGCCCGAGCACCTGCACGCCCGGGCCCTGGAACTGGGCGCGGAGCACGTGAGCGGACGCGAGCTGGTGGCCCGGTTGAGGGCCTCGGGCCTGCGGCGGCCACGCCGCCGCGACCGCGGGACGGCCGAGCGCGGCGGCGACGGAGCGGTCCGAGGGGTGTAGCGGGCCGGGTCAGAACGGTGGCGGGGCGACCCGCTCGCCCCGGGTCAGACGGTCCAGCTCGGCGAGCATGTTGACCCGTGCCCGTGCCTCCCAGTGGATCCGTCCGAACTCGGTGTGGAACGTGTGCGGGGCGTTCAGCATGGCGCGCAGCACCCGGACGCGACCGACCCGGAACTCCTCGTCGGGGTAGCGGCGGTACTCCGCGCGGACCGCGGTGGCGTAGGCCAGGTACTCGTCCGGCGGGGCCGCCAGGATCGACAGATCGGCGTCGGAGAGCACCTGCCCGTCGGCGTCGCCGTCGTCGGGATCGTGGGTCTTGGTCAGCAGCACCAGCCGGGCCACCTCCTCGACGCGTTCCTTCGGCAGGCCCATCATGAGGAGCAGGCCGCGGGCCAGCTCGGCGCTCTCGTCCTCGTCCCGCCCGGGTTCGGTCTCGTAGACCGCGTCGTGGAACCAGACGGCGTAGCGGACCGTGTCGGCCGAGTCCGCCTCGTCGGTCAGGACCTCGACCGCGCGCAGCGTCGACCACAGGTGGGCGAGGGTGTGATAGCGCCGATGGGGTTCGCCCCACCGCAGGAGGAGTTCGGCGCCCACGGCCCTGGCCTCGGGAGAGGTCCCCGCCAGGTGCTCCCAGGAGGCACGGAGCAGGGCCTCCTCTTCCTCGTCGGGCATCCGTTCCCCTTCGTCCGTGTCCCCTCGCACGCGCGCGGCCCGTCCGTACCCGGTCGAGGTCGCCGGGGACGAGGTCGGTGCACGCGCGCGGCCCCTCCCGGTCCTGCCTACCCGTGCCGCGCGGTTCGACTCCCGCGGAGGTGTCGGCGGCCCGGGTCAGCTCCCGTCGGCGGTCAGGCCCGCCTCGTAGGCGAGGATGGCCGCCTGGACCCGGTTGCGCAGCCCCAGACGGTTGAGGATCGCGCTGACGTAGCTCTTGACCGTGCCCTCGACCAGGAAGAGGCGGTCGGCGATGTCGGCGTTGGACAGCCCCGCGCCGACCAGGGCCAGCACGTCCCGTTCCCGCTGGGTGAGCTGTTCGACCCGGACCGCCGCGGCGGCCTCACGGGCCGGGCGACCTCCCCCGAACCGATCGATCACCTGGCGGGCGACCCGGGGTGACAGGTAGGCCCCGCCGTCGGCGACCGCCCGCACACCCGTGATCAGCTCGCGCGGATCGCCCGCCTTGAGCAGGAACCCGGAGGCCCCCTCGGCCAGTGCCCGGGAGATGTAGCCGTCCTCGCCGAAGGTGGTGAGGACGACCACCGCCGTGGCCGGGGCCGAGCGTCGCATCTCCGCCACGGCGGCCAACCCGTCCATCCGGGGCATGCGGATGTCGACCAGGGCCACGTCCGGTCGGTGGGAGACCGCCAGGTCCACCGCCTCCCGGCCGTCGGAGGCCTCGGCGACCACCTCGATCCCCGGATCGCTCTGCACGATGGCCCGCACCCCGGCGCGGATCATCGCCTCGTCGTCGGCGATCAGCACCCTGATCACGGCCGTGGCCTCCTCGGTGTCGGTGGTCGTCGCGGATGGTGGGAAACGGGCGGGCTCACCGTATCGGGGCCTCTCCCTTGCTGGACAACCGTCCCTCGGTGAAGCACAGCTGATAGAAGACCGTCTCCTCGTCGAAGAGCCCGGAACCGCTGCGGTAGTAGTTGCACACGGCCCCCTCGGGGACCGCGTCCTCGGCCAGGTCCCGGGCGTCGAACGGCACCGAGAGCGGGGGCAGCGCCTTCTCGACCCGGCTCTGCGGGGTGCCGGGACGCAACCGGTCGAACTCCTCGGGGGTGAGGGTGCTCTCCTCCATCTCGGTGATGATCGTCCAGGAGACGAAGAACACCAGCACCGCGACCATCACGGCGGGGGCCGCGATCAACGCCGACCAGCCGCCGCGGAAGCGGCGTCGGGCCTCCCGCTGGAGCCGGTCGATGGCGGTCTCCTCCTCGTCCTCCTCCTCGTCCGGGAGCGCCTCGCCGCCGCGCACCGGCAGGACGGCGCACACCTCCCAGGCGCCGTCGCCGGTGGGCCCCGCGGCGAAGACCCCGCCGACCAGGCGGACCCGCTCGCGCAACCCGATGAGGCCGCGTCGGCCGCCGATCCCGGCACCCGGGTCCACCCCCTCCGTCCCGGGGACGGGGTTGACGGCGCGCACCTCCAGGTGTTCCCCGTCGGTGGCGATGGAGACGGCCACCTCCGCGCCCGGGGCGTGGCGGGTGGCGTTGGTGAGCGACTCCTGGAGGACCCGGTGGACCGCCCGGCCCACCATGGGCGGCAGGTGGGCCGTGTCGCCGTCACGGACCAGGGTGATCCGCATCCCGGAGTCGCGGGCGCGCTCGACCAGGTCGATGACGTCCTCCCCGTTGGGGGCGATGGGATCGGGTTCGGCGTCGGTGCGCAGCACGCCGATGATCTCTCGCAGGTGCGTGGTGGCGGTGACCGCCGTGGCGCGCAGTTCGGCGACCGCCTCCCGGTGCCGCTCCCCCAGTTCGGGATCGACCTCCAGGGCACCGGCCCGCAGCGCGATGAGGCTGAGTTCGTGGCCGAGGGAGTCGTGCATGTCCTGGGCGATCCGCGAGCGCTCCCGGATCCGGGTCTGGTCGGCGACGAGCCGGTGCTCGCGGCGCAGTTGCCGGGCGTGCTCCCACCCGGCGGTGGACAGCTCCACGTGCTGGCGTCGGTACACGCCGATCAGCCAGGGCAGGGCCACCGTGAGGACCAGACCGGCGAGCGCCATGGACCACAGGCCGGGGTCGACGGCGCCCCCGATCAGGGGCACCGCCCCCACCACCAGGGCCACCCCGGCCAGGACGAGGGCGGGACGCACGGTGGGCATGCGCCGACCCGTGAGGTAGGCGACGCACAGGAGCAGCGGTCCCGCGCCGTAGACCTGGAACGAGGCGATCACGACCACGACCAGGGCGACCAGGGGGTAGGGGCGGGCGAGCCCGACCACCACGACGACCATCACGACGGAACCGACGCCCCATCCGAGGGCCTCGCCCGGGGCGAGCCCCCCGGTCAGGGCGCGCAGGACCATCTCCCCGACGCACAGCAGCGCCATGGACAGGCCCAGGGCCGCGTCGCCCAGGACGGCGCCCCGGGTGGGCGGTCCGGGCAACGGTCGCAGCGCGCGCCCCAGGGCGCGACGCGCGCGGACGGCCCGGGTTCGGATGGGTTCCATGGAACCGAAAGCTATCGACCCCGACCGGGGTCCCGACACCGACGAAAGTCAGGGGGTGCTCCGCCTCTCGACGGACCCCGTCCCGGCCCGTGTCCAGGCCCCGGCCTCCCGACCCCCGGAACCCACCCCCGCGAGGGGCCTATCATGGGATGAATTGCGGTCCCCTTCCGTGGTCCCCCTCGTCGCGTCGTGCCGGAACCCGGAAAGCGCCGACGACGAGCGCGCGGGACGGGTACCACGAAAGGGGCGGACGCATGTCGCCACTGGAGACACTGCGCCGGATGCACGACCTGGCCGGATGGCCACTGCTCTCGGCCACGTTCCTGGCCCGGTTGCCGCTCTCGATGTCCCTCATCGGCCTGCTCACCCTCGTCACCGGGACGACCGGCAGCGTGGCCGCGGCAGGCGCGGTGAGCGGCGCCTTCGCGCTGGGCGGGGCCGTCGGCGGCCCCGTCATCGCCCGCTTCGCCGACCGGCACGGGCAACGCCTCCCCGTCCTGGTGATGTCACTGGCCGACGCCGTCCTCATCGCCCTGCTCGTGGCCGCCGTCCTCGCCGGGTACGACCTTCCGGCACTGGCCGCGCTGGCCGCCCTGGCGGGCATGTGCCTGCCCCAGATCGCGCCCATGGCACGGACCCGCTGGGTGGTGCTCATCCGCGACCGGGGCGACCGGGGCGCGGAGCGGGAGCGTTCGCTGGCCGCCGCCATGTCGGTGGAGGGCGTCCTCGACGAGGCCGCCTTCGTCCTGGGCCCGGCCCTGGTGGGGATCCTCACCGTGCTGGTCTCCCCCACCGCGAGCGTGCTGAGCGCCTCCGTCCTCATCGGCGTGTTCGGGACCGTGTTCGCCCTGCACCCCACCGCGCCGCCCGGGGCCGCGCCGGCGCGCGGCCGAGGCGAGCGGATCGCCGTGCCCGCCCTCGTGGTGCTGGCGGTGCCCATGTTCTGCCAAGGGTTGTTCTTCGGCGGCATGTCGACCGGGGTGACGGCGTTCGCCACCGCCTCGGGACACGGGGACCTGTCGGGACTGATGTACGCGGTGATGGGCGCCAGCAGCGCCGTCGCCGGGCTGTTGATGGCGTCCCTGCCGGTGGGCGTCGCGCTCACCACCCGCACCCGGATCGCGGCGGGGGCGCTGTTCGCGTTCTCCCTGCCGTTGTACCTGGCGCACGACGCCCTCGTCCTGGCCGTGACGGTGTTCGTGTTGGGCGCGGCGGTCGGACCGCACCTGGTCAGCCTGTTCGCGCTGGTGGAGCGGGCGGCCCCGGCCAGTCGGCTGTCACAGTCGATGGCCGTCGTGCTGAGCAGCCTCATCCTGGGTCAGGCCCTGGGTTCGGCGGTCGCGGGCTCCCTCGCCGACGCGCACGGCCATCAGGGCGCGTTCGCCCTGGCCACGGTGGGCGGACTGGTCTCCCTGGCGGTGTCGGTGCTGGTCATGCGGACCCGCTGGTACGACCGACGTCCGGGGTATGAGGAGGAGCGGGTCGGCGAGAGGGCACCGAACACAGGGGAGACCTGGAGTGATACCGGGAACATCCGGCGTTAAACACGCGTTAAGAGGCGGTCACGCGCTTCTTCCCGACCTTAGGCTCGTACATCGTGCTCGGACTCATGACCGCCCTCCATACCCGCCGTTCGAAAGAGGACGACGTGCCCCAGTTGACCGGCCTCGCCCGCATCACCCTGTCGGTGCGCGACCGCGACGAGAGCGTGGCCTTCTACCGTGACCTGCTCGGTTTCAAGGTCCGCCACCGTCGGGACCACGACGGGACCCTGCGGACCGAGTGCCTGCACCCCGCGTCGGGACTGCTGCTGGCCCTGATCCAGCACAAGGACCACTTCAAGAACCGGTTCGACCGCAGGCACTGCGGCCTGGACCGGCTCACCCTCGCCGTCGCCAACCTGGGCGAACTGGAGGCCTGGGAGGAGCGGTTCGCCGAGAAGGACGTGGACCACATGCCGATCGTGCACGGAGAGGACGGGTCCACCCTGCTCTTCTACGACCCCGACGGCACCGAACTGGCCCTGTTCTCCCACGCCGAACCGGACGACGAGGAGACCTGAGGAATCGGGCCCGAGGCGGCCCCGCCCGTCGGGCGGGGCCGTGGCGGGCGTCAGCCCTCGCACTCCACCAGCTTCAGGCGCACGTCGCGCTCGGCCAGCTCGTCCACGGCGGAACGCGGCAACCGGTCGTCGGTGACGATGAGGTCGAACTCCTCCAGGCTGGCCACCCGGAACGTGCCGAACTTCCCGTACTTGGTGCTGTCCACCGTGAGCACGCTCTTGGAGGCGATGCGCAGCAGTTCCTGCTTGGCGATCACCTTGGCCTCCGACGGGGTGGTCGAACCGCGGTCGACGTCCCAGGAACTGCTGGCGATGAACGCCAGGTCCACGTTGACCTGCTTGAGGAACTCGGCGGTGAACCGGCCCACCGAGGAGTGGTCGGAGTGCGAGACCACTCCGCCGGTGTGGATGAGCTCGATCCCCGGGTACTCCATCAGGTGGCCGACGACGTTGAAGTCACTGGTGATGACGGTGAGCCCGACCTTGTCGGTGAGCAGCGGCACCATCTGGAGGGTGGTCGTGCCCGCGTCGAGGTAGATGGTGAAGTTCTCACGCACCAGCTCGGCCGCGGCCCGCGCGATGGACCGCTTGGCGGGCACCTCCAGCTGGGCCTTGGCCAGGTAGGAGGGCTCGCTCTTGAGCCGCGCCGCGAGCCGGACGCCTCCGGTCACCGACAGGACCTTGCCGTCGTTCTCCAGCGCCTGGATATCGCGCCGGACGGTCATGTGGGACACGGACAGCATCGAGGTGAGCTCGTTGATACTCAGCACGTGACGCTCTTGAAGGAGCTTGAGGATGTGCTCTCGTCGCTGGTCCGGAATCATCGTTCGCCTCACAGTCGGGGGCCTGGCCGGGACGCCGTGCGGTCACGACGTCATGTAACAAAGTTTCCCAGTTCACGGCACCCCGGACTGCTGTCCGGCGACGTGAGTCCGCTCGCAATCGCGGGGGAACACGCAGGACACACCGGCGCGCCCCGCTCCTCGGGGGCGTCCCGCCCGGCCGGTTTCGACGTTTTTCCTGTTTACCCCACGTACGCCGGTGGTCTTTGCCACCCTTGACACCATGACGTTGTCCATCGCACTGCGCGGAGACACCGCACGTTTCCCCGGGAACACGCTCCCGGCCCTGCGCTCAGCCTGGCGCGCCGGGGCCGACCTGGTCAAGATCGACGTCCACCTGACCTCGGACGGGTACCCCGTCCTGGTCGACGAACGCACCGTGGCGCCCCCGGGGTCCCCGCCGCGGCCGGTGGCCGATCTGACCCTCGCCGAACTCGCCGGAGCCCGCGACGACGTGGAACGGCGCATCCCGACCCTGATGGAGGTCGTCGCGGAGTTCCGCGACGACGAGGGGCCTCCCCTCCTGCTCGACGCCTGTTCCCCGGAGGCCGCCCTGGCCGCCGACGCGCTGTTGCGCGACCGGGGGACCGCGCGCGTGCTCCACACCGGTTCCACCGAGACCCTGGCCGCCCTGCGCGCCCAGAACCCCGACGCCCGCATCATGCTCGCCTGGGACCAGCCGACCCCGCCCGCGGAGTCGACACTGCGCGGTCTGCGGCCGGCGTTCCTGGGGACGCACCACACCCTTCTCACCCGTGATTCGATCGGGGAAATGCACCGTTTCGGATATTCGGTCGCCGCGTGGACGGTGAACGATTTCTCGGAGATGGCGCGGCTGATGGGAATGGGCGTGGACGCGATCGCCACCGAACGGGTGGACGATCTGGTCCCGCTCACGACCGGACGGATCCAGGGGGGAGTCCAGCCGAACGGGCAGGTCTGAACCGCCTCGACGCACCGTCCGTGCCGCACGTCACCCACGGCGACGGCGTCACGGACGGCGCGTCGAGGCGACATTATGCGCATGGTCCACATGCGAAACGGAACCTCGCCATTCACCATCGAGTTCCGCCGTTCCACCCCTTTCTTCGCGCGATCACGGATATCCTCGAAAGCGATTCACACAAGGAATCCCGAAGCGCGTCGGCGTCCCCTCGGCGACGCGCGCCCGAACGACGAGACACTGCACTTGACGGCCGACACCTCCCCTCACGCACTCCGCGCCACGGCCCCCGTCCTGGACTGTGCCGCGCGGTTGTTCGCCGAGCACGGGTCCCGAGGGCTGCCCATGTCCGATCTGACCCGACGGATCGCGGCACGGACCGGGGCCGACACCGCCGCCCTCAGACGGGCCTTCCCGACCCGTTTCGATCTGATCCACGCCGTGGTCCTGCGGTCGACCCGGGAGTGCGTCGAGGGCCAACTGGCCGCCGACGATCCCGAGTCCCGCGCGGTCGAACGCATGTCGGCGCTGGTCGTACGGCACGTGGAGACGGGATGGCGGCACCGCACCGCCACGGCGCTGGCACACGAGATCCTTCCGGTGCTGCGCGCCGTCCATCCGACACGACACCGGGAGATCGGGACGCTCAACCGCGCCTATCGCGAGCACATCCGGGGGATCGTCGCCGACGGCGTGCTCGAAGGCGTGTTCCACGTGACCGACCCGGGCAGGGCCACCGACGAGGTGCTCGACACCTTCGACTCACTGCTGCACTGGTACCGGCCCGAGGGCGGGCTGAGCCTGGACGACCTGGGCGCCGTCTACGTGGACCTGGTCATCCACCATCATCTGGGGTGTCCCCGCTGACGGGGGGCCGACCGGTCAACAGGTCCAGGTCCACCGACTCGGCCAGGGCGCGCAGGCCCGCGTCCCCGGGGTGGATGTGGTCGCCGGAGTCGTAGGCGGGCAGGAGCCGGGCGGGGTCCTCCGGGTCGCGCAGGACCGCGTCGAAGTCCCACACCCCGTCGAACGGCGAGGAGGCCTCCGAGCCGCGGGAGCGCAGGTGGTCGTTGACGGTTCGGCGGGCGGCGTCCACCCGGGGGGTGCAACGCGCCTCGCCGGCGCACGGGCCGAGCGTCGCCACGAACACCCTCAGCCCCCGGTCCCGGCTCTGGACGGCGAGTTCCTCCAACCCCGCGATGACCTGTTCCGGCGGGGTGCCCCAGCGCAGGTCGTTGATACCGGCGAAGATGACGACCGTCGTCACGCCGCTCTGCCCGAACACGTCCCGCGGGGCACGGTGCAGCAGGGAGACCCCGGAGGCGTTGATCGAGACCCCCTCCCCCGGGTAGGCGTCGCGGACCACGTGATTGCCGGCGATGCCGGCGTTGAGCACCCCGAGGTGGGGCAGGTCGGTCCGCGCGTGCAGACGCGCGGCGAGCACGTCGGGCCAGCGGGCGTGGCCGTCCCGGGTGGAACGGGCCCCGTCGGTGATGGAGTCCCCGAGGGTGACGATCGCTCCGGGGCCGTCGAGGACCTCGACACCGGTGAGGAAGGGCCACTGGTAGAGACGGCCGGTGAACGGGAACCCGGTGGTGTCGAGGGTCTGGTCCCCGCCGCCCGGTTCGCTGAGGTAACCGGTGTCCCCGGCCGCGTAGTGCACAGGCGCGGCGACCACCGGGTCGGGCAGGTACAGGCCGACCAGGGCGTCGGTCTGCGGGGGCAGGAGCATGTCGACGGGATCGCTGAAGACCTGTCCCCCGGCCGGGATGGACACGTCGGGCCGGCCGTCGAAGGTGAGCGGGACGGCCGAGCCGAGGGTCCCCGCCCCGCCGCCGTCGCGCAGGGCGAGGGA
The DNA here is from genome assembly GCF_031845465.1 of Nocardiopsis lambiniae. Lineage (NCBI taxonomy): Bacteria > Bacillati > Actinomycetota > Actinomycetes > Streptosporangiales > Nocardiopsidaceae > Nocardiopsis > Nocardiopsis lambiniae. The sequence continues at coordinate 645,765 of NZ_JAVREP010000001.1, forward strand.
GGCGGAGCCGATGGTGACCGGCCCGGCGGCGAAGGTGTTGTCCAGACGGATGCGGACACGGTGGCCGCCGGTGGTGGTGCGCACCGGCAGCCGGAGCGTCTGGTCCTGCCAGGGGCCGACCTCCAGGTAACCGGAGGTGGCCCGGGTCCAGGTACCGGTCCATCCCTCGTCGGCGGCTCGCCCGCCCATGGAGAAGACGTGCAGGTTCCCGGCCTCCACGCGGGGCAGCACGACGTGGGAGATCTCCCGGGTGGGGTCGACGGGCACCGAGCGCGCGTACAGGCGCACCGAGCCCAGCGTGCCGCTGGGACCGCCCTCCTCCCGCGCGTTGGCGTAGGGCAGGACGAGGGCGGCCCCGCCGGCCGGACCGGCCACCCAGTCGGGAGCGGTGAGCGGGAGCGCCGTCCCGGTCCCGTCGGTGTAGACGACCCGCCCGGTCCCGGTGACCGGGGCGCCCCCCGCGCCGGTGGCGGTGAGCAGGAACGTCAGCGACCGGTACCGGCCGTCGAGCCGCACCTCCTGGCCGTCGGCGACGAGGTGGTCGGGACGGCCGGGGGCGTAGTCGGGGAGTTCCAGGGTGGTGCCCAGGAGGGTGATCTCCCGGCCGGGGGTCCACCCCGCGGTGGCCAGGGCCTGGGCGGAGAGGCTGTGGCCCGCGCCGTCCAGGTCGACGTCGGCCTGCGCGGTGTCCCGGGAGACGCCGATCCGGTCGACGAGGCTCGTGAAGGGGCGTCCGGGTGGAGCGGCGGGCGCCTGCGGATCCGGGTCGGCGGGGCGGGCGCCCACGTCCCGGGAGATCACGGCGTGCAGAACGGTCACGAGCACCACCCCCACCAGGATCGCGGCCGCGGTGCGCGTCAGCGCCCCCGCCCAGGTGGTCCGACCGCGCCGTCGCGGGGCGCGGTGGGACCCGCGCTCTCGCTCCCCCATCACACGCCTCTCCGGTCCGTCGGATACACCCGTACTAACGATCCGTCCGACGATGCCGGTTGCAGGGTGGTTCTGAGAGGTGGGACACCACGGCTGGAGGAGACCGGGGCCGGAGCCGGACCGGAGGCCGAGTCTAGACGAGCGGCGTCCCCGGGCAGGGTCACTTCACGCGATCCCCGAGCCCCCGGAGCGCCGCCGACGGACCGCGTCGCGACGCGGCGAACGGGAGCGTGACGCCGCACGAGGAAAAGGACAAAAGACACGGAAACGGTCTCAGGGTTTCCGCGCCTTTCACGGTGAACCGGCGCATAAGTCGTCGCGCCGGGTGCCGAAATCCCGGGGCGGGGCCACCGGAAATCGACGTTCACCCAGGTGAGGCGGGGTAGGCCGGGCAGGACTCGAACCCGCGACCCAGGGATTATGAGTCCCCTGCTCTAACCAGCTGAGCTACCGGCCCGCCGTCATCGGCGAACGTCATCCTAACAGGGTGTGTCCGACGTTTCCGAGTCGCGAATCCGTTACCGCGCAAGGGATGCCGGGCGCCGTGACGGCGCGGGCGGTCTTGACCGCACCTGGGTCACGGTGCGTGGCACGGGGCGGACTAGGGTGGTGTGGCGCGGCGCGCGACCGGAGCGACCCCGGCGCCCGGCACCGGCGCCGTTTCCTACCCGTTGGTAACATCGCGGGTCGCACATCGTCGTCAGGAGAGTTCACGCCATGTCCAAAGCACCCGTCAACGTCACCGTCACCGGCGCCGCCGGCCAGATCGGCTACGCCCTGCTGTTCCGGATCGCCTCCGGTCAGCTGCTGGGCGCCGACACCCCGGTGAAGCTGCGTCTGCTGGAGATCCCGCAGGCCGTCAAGGCCGCCGAGGGCACCGCGATGGAGCTCGACGACTGCGCCTTCCCGCTGCTTCGGGGCATCGACATCTTCGACGACCCGCGTCAGGCCTTCGAGGGCGCCAACGTGGCCCTGCTCGTCGGTGCCCGCCCCCGCGGCAAGGGCATGGAGCGCGGTGACCTCCTCCAGGCCAACGGCGGCATCTTCAAGCCCCAGGGCGAGGCCATCAACGCCGGCGCCGCCGACGACATCCGCGTACTGGTGGTGGGCAACCCCGCCAACACCAACGCACTCATCGCCCAGAGCCACGCCCCGGACGTCCCGGCCGAGCGCTTCACCGCCATGACCCGGCTCGACCACAACCGCGCGCTCACCCAGCTCGCCAAGAAGCTCGACGTGTCGATCACCGACATCAAGAAGCTCACGATCTGGGGCAACCACTCCGCCACCCAGTACCCCGACCTGTTCAACGCCGAGGTCGACGGCGTCAGCGCGGCCAAGGCCGTGAACGACCAGGAGTGGCTGGCGAACGACTTCATCCCGACCGTCGCCAAGCGCGGCGCCGCGATCATCGAGGCCCGGGGCGCCTCCTCGGCCGCTTCCGCCGCCAACGCCGCCATCGACCACGTCCACGACTGGGTCAACGGCACCCCCGAGGGCGACTGGACCTCCGCCGCCATCCCGTCCGACGGCTCCTACGGCGTGCCCGAGGGCCTCATCTCCTCCTTCCCCGTCGTGTCCCGCGACGGCAGGTGGGAGATCGTCCAGGGTCTGGAGATCGACGAGTTCTCCCGCGGGCGCATCGACGCCTCCGTCCAGGAGCTGGTCGAGGAGCGCGACACCGTCAAGCAGCTCGGGCTGATCTAGGCCCCGGGTCCACCCACGGCGGGCGCGCCCTCGGCGCGTCCGCCGTCGCGGTTCCGGGCGGGCGGCGGGAACGGGCAGTATAGAGACCGTGAGTCTCATCGATGTGCTTCCGGCCGAACCCGAACCCGATTCCCTCTTCGAGGCGTTCGCCGCCTGGGCCGAGGAGCGGGGTCTCACCCTCTACCCGCACCAGGAGGAGGCCCTCATCGAGGTCGTCTCCGGGTCGAACGTCATCCTCAACACCCCGACCGGCTCCGGGAAGAGCATGGTCGCCACCGGCGCGCTCTTCGCCGCGCTGGCCCGCGACGAGTGCGCGTTCTACACCGCGCCCATCAAGGCCCTGGTCTCGGAGAAGTTCTTCGACCTGTGCAAGATCTTCGGCACCGAGAACGTCGGCATGATGACCGGTGACGCCAGTGTCAACGCGGACGCGCCCATCGTGTGCTGCACCGCCGAGGTGCTCGCCCAGATCGCCCTGGCCGAGGGCGCGAAGGCCGACATCAACACGGTCGTCATGGACGAGTTCCACTTCTACGCCGAACCGGACCGCGGCTGGGCCTGGCAGGTGCCGCTCCTGGAGATGCCCCAGGCGCAGTTCCTGCTCATGTCGGCGACCCTGGGCGACGTCAGCCGGTTCGAGGAGGACCTGGAGAAGCGCACCGGACGGTCCACCGCCGTGGTCTTCTCGGCCGAGCGCCCCGTCCCCCTCTACTACGACTACCGGGTCACCCCGCTGCACGAGACCCTGGAGGAACTGCTCCAGGGCGGCGACGCGCCCGTGTACATCGTCCACTTCACCCAGGCGCAGGCGATCGAGCGCGCTCAATCGCTGACCAGTATCAACATGTGCACCAAGGAGGAGAAGGCGGCGATCGCCGGGGAGATCGGCGACTTCCGGTTCACCACGAAGTTCGGCCGCAACCTGTCCCGGTACGTGCGCCACGGTATCGGCGTGCACCACGCCGGGATGCTGCCCAAGTACCGCCGGCTGGTCGAGCGGCTGGCCCAGCGCGGCCTGCTCAAGGTCATCTGCGGCACCGACACCCTGGGGGTGGGCGTCAACGTGCCCATCCGCACCGTGATGTTCACCGCGCTGAGCAAGTACGACGGGGTGCGGGTGCGCCGGTTGCGGGCCCGCGAGTTCCACCAGATCGCCGGGCGGGCGGGGCGCGCCGGGTTCGACACCGTCGGCAACGTGGTGGCGTTGGCCCCCGAGCACGTGATCGAGAACGAGAAGGCACTGACCAAGGCGGGCGAGGACCCCAAGAAGCGGCGCAAGGTCGTGCGCAAGAAGGCGCCCGAGGGCTTCGTGTCGTGGGACAAGGCCACGTTCGAGAAGCTCATCGAGGCCGACCCCGAGCCGCTGACCTCCCGGTTCCGGGTGAGCAACGCGATGCTCCTGAGCGTCATCGCCCGCCCCGGCAACTGCTTCACCGCGATGAAGCACCTGCTGACCGAGAACCACGACGACCGCAGGACCCAGCGCAGGCACATCCACGAGGCGATCGCCATCTACCGCTCCCTGTTGGACGGCGGCATCGTGGAGGCCCTGCCCGACCCCGACGAGCAGGGCCGCACCGCCCGGCTCACCGTGGACCTGCAATCCGACTTCGCGCTCAATCAGCCGTTGTCGACCTTCGCGCTGGCCTCGCTGGAGCTGCTGGACCGCGAGTCGCCGTCCTACGCCCTGGACGTGCTCAGCATCGTGGAGTCCACCCTGGACGATCCCCGCCAGATCCTCGGCGCGCAGCTCAACAAGGCGCGCGGGGAGGCCGTCCAGCGGATGAAGTCGGAGGGCATCGAGTACGAGGAGCGCATGGAGCTCCTGGAGGACGTCGATTACCCCAGACCGCTGGAGGAACTGCTCTCCCACGCCTACGACACCTACCGGCGCGGCCACCCCTGGGTGGGCGACCACCCGTTGCGGCCCAAGAGCGTGGCCCGCGACATGTACGAGCGGGCGATGAACTTCGTCGAATACGTCGGCTTCTACGAGCTGGCGCGCTCGGAGGGGCTGGTGCTGCGCTACCTGGCGGGCGCCTACAAGGCCCTGGACCAGACGGTGCCCGACGACTCCAAGACCGAGGAGCTGCGCGACATCATCGCGTGGATGGGCGAGCTGGTCCGTCAGGTCGACTCCAGTCTTCTCGACGAGTGGGAACGGCTCACCAATCCGCAGGAGGACACGCCGGACGAGAAGGAGACCGAGGAGCGGATCCGCCCGGTCACCGCCAACGCCCGTGCCTTCCGGGTGCTGGTGCGCAACGAGCTGTTCCGTCGGGTGGAGCTGGCGGCCCGCCGCCGCTACCGCGATCTGGGCGCGCTGGAGGACGCGGGCGAGTGGGACTCCGAGGCCTGGGAGGACGCCGTGGAGGAGTACTTCGCCGAGCACGACACGATGGGCATCGGCCCTGACGCGCGCGGCCCGAAGATGCTCCTCATCGAGGAGGAGGACGGGCTGTGGCGGGTGCGGCAGATCCTCGCCGACCCGGCCGGCGATCACGACTGGGGCATCTCCGCCGAGGTGGACCTGGCGGCCTCCGACGCCGAAGGCCGCGCCGTGGTGCGCGTCGTGGACGTGGACCGACTCTGACGGGCCGACCCCGGTGGGGGCCGGCCCCGAGGGGTCGGCTCAGCCGAGCAGGTGGGCGTTGACCTCGCGGACCCCGTCCGCGAGGTCGGGGCGCTCCACCACGGTGCGACCGACGGAGCGCAGCCGTTCGGCCCCGTCGCAGTCCACGAACACGGCGGGTTCGCGCCAGGCGAGCACCACCCGCGGGATCGGGGTGGTGAGGATGAGCGCCGAGCAGGAGCGCGGACGCGAGGCGCGGGAACTGCACGGTTCCAGCGACGAGTACAGGGTGGCGCCGACGAGCCGGAGGTCGTCGGGGTCCACCTCGCGCAGGGCGACCTCCTCGGCGTGATCGTGGGGGTCGTCGCGACGTGAGTGGCCCTCACCGAGCACCGTGCCGTCGGCGGCCACCACGACAGCGCCGACCGAGAAGGCGGTGGTGGAGGGCGGGCACCGGTGGGACAGGTCGATGGCGCGCCGCAGCCAATGGGCGTCGGCGTCCCCCGGGGCGGGAGCGGGACCGGTGGTCATGCCGGGTCGTCCGCGTCCAGGCGGTAGCGCAGGATCGCCATGTCGCCGATCGTCCGGGTCTCCACCAGGCGCATGGGCGAGGCCGGGGTACGGGGGAAGACCCCCGGGTGGACGAAGGAGGGGGCGTCGGCCTCGCCCACGAAGAACGGGGCGATGGCGAGCCGGATCTCGTCGACCCGTCCCGCGGTGAGGAACATGGTGTGGACGTGTCCGCCGCCCTCCACCAGCAGGCGCCGCACGCCCCGGGCGACCAGGTCGGTCTGGATCGCCTTCACGGTGGGCGGGTCGCCGGCGTCGACGACGTCCACCGGCGGCGGCCCGGTGGGGCGGCCCGCCATCCGGTCGCGGACCACGTCCACTCCCGGTCCTCCGGTGTAGACGACCGCCCCGGCGTCCCCGGTGGTGAAGAACCGCGCTCCGAGGTCGATGTCCCCGCCCCGGGTGATCACGGCCTTGAGCAGGTTCTCGGTCCGCCCCTCCTCGCGTCGGCGGGCGCGGAGCCGTTCGGAGCGCACGAGCAGACGGGGGTCGTCGGTGCGCAGGGTGCCCGCGCCGACGAGGATGGCGTCGCACCGCGCGCGCAGTTCGTCGACCTCGGCGAAGTCGGCCTCGTTGGACAGGCGCAGCCGATCGGGACCGGTGTCGTCGATGCGCCCGTCGACCGACATGGCGCAGCTGAGGATGGTGTAGGGACGGTCCATGCACCCAGGCTAGCGGCGATCGCGTGGGGGACGGCGCGAGGTCGCTCCGGCATTTCCCGGCGTCGTCGCCTTTGCCCGACGGGTGCCATTATCGATGACGGGAACGGGATTGTCGCAGGCAGCGGACGCGCTCTCGCATTTATCTCCACTTCGACAGGGATAGGGGGACGGACCAATTCCCGTGTTCGAGGACATCCCATGAGTGCGGGGACACGGGCGAGGCGACGGCGTACCCCGTGCGTCACATGAGCCCCACGGAGCGACACCGATGGCCGAAAGACGCGTCACAGTAGGGGTTCTCGCACTCGCGAAGGCGCATCAGATTCCTCTCATAATTGGACATTGCACATATAACTCCTAGCTACCCCAAGGTGGCCCTAACCCACCCCGCGCACCACGTGAAGGGCACCGAGGTCACCGATTTTCACGACCTGTGTCCCGTACTCGGTTAACAACCCGGCCAACGATGAATAGAATCCTGATGTCGGCCATACTTCCCCACCTCAGACAAGAGGACGGCGATGTCGCGATTCACCTCACCCGATTTCCTGAGGCAGGCGGGGACACGGCGGGAGCACGCCAACCCCCCACCCGTCGTCGATCTGGCCCGGCCGAGTCTGGCCCGGCTGCACTCCTTCCACCTCAAGGGCAAGGACCATTTCGAGGTGGACCGCGACCTCGCCCTCGAAGCCGAACAGGTCGCCCCCGGTTTCCAGGACCTGGTCATGGGCGAGCGGGCGTTCCTCCAGCGTGCGGTGCGCCACCTCTCCGAGGACCTCGGAATCGACCAGTTCGTCCAGCTCGGCGCGGGCCTGCCCGCCCCCGGCGACCCCCACGAGATCGCGCCGGAGGCGAAGGTCGTCTACGTCACCGACGACCTCATGGTGCTGGCCCATCACCGGGCCCTGGTGCGCGACGACCGGACCATCGCCGTGGAGGGACACCTCACCCGGCCCCACGCCCTGAGCACCGACCCCGCCATCGGCGGCTTCCTCGACCCGGACCGACCCGTGGGCCTGCTCCTGGCCGGCACCCTCTCGCACGTGGGCACCGTCGACAACCCGACAGAGCACCTGGCCACCCTGCGAGGCCTGCTGCCCGCGGGCAGCCACGCCGTGGTCAGCCACTACCACCGCCCCGAGTCGGCGGTCTACCCCAAGGACGCCAACCGCGCCGAGCAGTTGCAGCGGGTGTTCCGCACCCGCCTGAACTCGGGCTACTGGCGCTCGCGCGAGGAGATCCTCGCCCTCCTGGCCGACTGGGAGATCCTCAGTCCCGGACTCATCGAGGTGCAGCGCTGGCGGACCCTGCCGGTCGCCCCGCCGGTGCCGGGCAGCTACCAGATGCCCCAGCGCAACCGCCGCCTGCTGGTGGGCGCCCTCGCCCGGGTCTGACCCGGCCCTCCGCGCGCCCGGGCCCCGGCCCGGCCGCGGGCCCCCGAGCGCCCCCACCCCCCACACGACGAAAGGGCCCCTCCCCGATGGGGAGGAACCCTCGTCCTGATCTGCTCCCGCGATTGGACTCGAACCAATAACCTGCCGGTTAACAGCCGGCTGCTCTGCCAATTGAGCTACGCGGGATCGCGTTCGCGCCGGGCCCGGTGGGCCTCGGCTTCGGGAACATCCTAGCGTCCGGGCCCGGAGGACCGCGACCGGTTTTTCCCTGGCTCCCGCGATTGGACTCGAACCAATAACCTGCCGGTTAACAGCCGGCTGCTCTGCCAATTGAGCTACGCGGGATCATGTTCGCGCCGGGCCCGGTGGGCTGTGGCGACACCAATAGACTAGCGCTCTTCCGGAGTGCTCGTGACCGGTGTCGCCCGTGTGCGCACCACCACGACAGGGTAACGTGCGAGACACGGAACACGACCCGTCTCCGAGGCCTGAAGAGGTACCCATGCGCTACCGGATCACGTTCGCCGCGGGACTGGCCATCGGCTACGTCCTGGGCGCCAAGGCGGGCAGGGCCCGCTACGAACAGATCACCCGCTCCGCCCGCAAGGTCGCCGACAGTCCCGTCGTCCAGGAGGTCGCCGGCCTGGTGGGAGCCCAGGTGAGCAACGCGGGCCGGACCGTGTACGACAAGACCGTCTCCAAGATGCCCATCAGCTCCGTGCGCGACTTCCTCGCCCGGCCCACCGACGAGGAGATCGACCTCGTCGAGTGGGAGACCGTCAACGGCGACGGTGCCGACGCGCGGCGCAACGGGACGGGCGGGCACAACGGCACCACAGGTGGCCGGTGAGCCCACTGGGCCGGCGTGCGCCGGCCTCCGTGCGTTCCCGGCTGGGGAGGGGCGAGCGCGTGCTGGCGCACGCGCCCGTCGCCGCCCCGGCCGGGGACGAGGCGGCGCTGGTGGCCACCACCGACGCTCTGTACCTGCCCGACGGCCGTGCCGTGCGGTGGCGGGACATCGACCGGGCCCGGTGGTCGACCGAGGCGCTGACCTTCATCGAGGAGGGCGCCGGGGAGCGGACGGTGGCGTTGCGTTCGGGACCGGCGGCGGTCGACTACCGCCGGTTGGCCGAGGCCGTCTCCGAACGGGTCACCGCCACCATTCTGGTCAATCGGTTCGTGCCCTTCCCCCGACCGGACTCCACCACGGGCTTTCGCCTGGTGGCCCGCCGCGATCCCGGGGGGACCGAGATCTCCTGGCGGATCCACCTGGGCGAAGGCGTCGACGAACAGGACCCTCGCCTGTCCGACGCGGTGTCCCGGGCCCTGGAGCTGCTCCACGACCAGATGGGCGTCTGACTCACCTCTGCCGGGCGTCCAGCCCCCGGGCGAGGAGTTCGGCCAGGTGCAGCGGGCGACGCCCGGTGCCCTGGAGGACCTGCGTACGGCAGCTGTAGCCGTCGGCGAGCACCAGGGTGTCGGCGTCGGCGGCGCGCACCCGGGGCAACAGGTCGCGTTCGCCGATGGCCGTGGAGATCTCGTAGTGCCCTTCGGTGAACCCGAAGTCACCGGCCAGCCCGCAGCACCCCGAGTCCAGGACCTCGCCCTCCACCCCCGCCCGGGCGATGAGTTCGCGGTCGGCGTCGAAACCCAGTACCGCGTGCTGATGGCAGTGCACCTGGGCCAGGGCCGCGGCCGGCACCCGGGGCGGTCGCCAGTTCGGGGCGCGCTCCAGCAGGAACCCCGCCAGGGTGCGCACCGAGGCGGCGACCCGTTCGCTCTCCGGTCCCGGCACCAGTTCCACCAGGTCGTGGCGGAGCGCCGCGGTACAGCTCGGTTCGAGCCCCACCACCGGCAGCCCCGCGTCCACCAGCGGGAGCAGGGACCGCAGGGCGCGGCGCATCACGGTGCGGGCCACCCCGAGCTGGCCGGTGGAGACCCAGGTCAACCCGCAGCACACCGGCCCCCGGGGCAGGACCACCGTGAACCCGGCGTCCTCCAGCACCCGCACCGCCGCCGCCGGGATCCGCGGGTCCATGTGCTCGCCGAAGGTGTCGGGCCACAGCACCACGCGCGGCCCGTCCGCCCGGGCCCGGCCCCGGGCGACGCGCCGCCGGAAGGCACGGGTGAACGTGGTGCGGGCGAACCCGGGCAGGTCGCGGCGGGCGGCCACCCCCGCGACCCGTTTGGCCAGGCGGGAGACGCCCGGCAGACGCAGTGTCCGGTCGACCTCGGCCGGCGCCAGCGCGGCCAGGCGGGCCCACACCGGCAGCCAGCCCATCGAGTAGTGCGCCGCGGGCCGCGCCCGGCCCCGGTAGTGGCGGTGCAGGAACTCCGCCTTGTAGGCGGCCATGTCCACGTTGACCGGGCAGTCGCTCAGACACCCCTTGCACGACAGGCACAGGTCCAGACTCTCGCGCACCTCCTCCGACTCCCAGCCGTCCGTGATGACCTCGCCCGCGGCCATCTCGAACAGCAGGTGGGCCCGCCCCCGGGTGGAGTGCCGCTCCTCACGGGTGACCTGGTAGCTGGGGCACATGACGCCCGGCCCGTCGTGGCGACGGCATTTGCCCACCCCCGAGCAGCGGCGCAGCGCTCGGGCCGGGTCTCCCCGGTCCTCCCGGTAGGCCAGGGTCGCCTCGTCCAGCAGGGGCAGGGGGCGGGCCGCCAACCGGACGTCGGCGTCAACGGGACGGGGGTCGACGATGACCCCGGGGTTCATGAGCCCCTCGGGGTCGAAGATCCGCTTGAACTCCCCGAAGGCCCGCACCAGCCCGGGCGGGTACATGCGGGAGAGCAGCGCCGAACGGGCCCGGCCGTCTCCGTGCTCCCCCGACAGGGAGCCACCGTGCCGCACGACCAGGTCGGCGGCCTCCTCCAGGAACCCGCGGTAGGCGGCGCGGCCGACCTCGGTGGTGAGCTCGAAGTCGATGCGCACGTGCAGGCAGCCGTCACCGAAGTGGCCGTAGACCACACCGAAGCGGCCGTGCCGTTCCATGAGGTCGTCGAAGTCGCGCAGGTAGGCGCCGAGGTTCTCGGGGGGCACGGCGGCGTCCTCCCATCCCGACCAGGCGTCCTCGCCGGCGGGGGTGCGCTGGGTGAGTCCGGCCCCCTCCTCGCGGATGCGCCACAGGGCACGCCGGTGGGCGGGGTCGGACACCACGAGGGAGTCGGCGGGCCGCGAGTCGGGGGGCAGGGCGTCGAGCATCCGCCGGGCGGCGAGCACCGCCTCGCCGGGGTCGGTCCCGGCCATCTCCACCAGCAGCCACGCACCGCCCGCTGGCAGGGCCACCCGGGTCCCGCCCGGCCGACCGTCCAGGGCGGCGACCATGCGGTCGTTGATGCCCTCGACGGTGAGCGGGGCGTGTCCGAGCAGATCGGGGACGGCGTCGGCGGCGGCCGGGGCGTCGGGGTAGCCCAGGACGGCCAGTGCCCGCGCCGGTGGCGTCTCCACCAGGCGGACCGTGGCGCGCAGGACGAACGCGCACGTGCCCTCGGTACCGACGAGGGCGGCGGCGACGTTGCGGCCCTTCTCCGGCAGCAGTCGGTCCAGGGAGTAGCCGGAGACCCGGCGGCGGAACTCCGGCATGGCGGTGCGCAGTTCGGCGCGGTGCGCGTCGACGAGGCGGGCCAACGCGCGGTGGACCTCCCCCTCCCGTCCGGGCCGGCCGCCCAGGGCCTCGAACTCCTCGGCGGTGTGGGCGGAACCGACGGTCATCCGGGTGCCGTCGGCGAGCAGCACCTCCAGGGAGACGATGTTGTCGGCGGTGGTGCCCCAGGCCACCGAGTGGGACCCGCAGGCGTTGTTGCCGACCATGCCGCCGATCGTGCACCGGCTGTGGGTGGAGGGGTCGGGGGCGAAGGTCAGACCGTGGTCGGCGGTGGCCGCCCGCAGGTCGTCCAGGACGACGCCGGGTTGGACGGTGGCGGTGCGGGCGACGGGGTCGATGTGCTCGATGGCGCACAGGTGGCGGGAGGTGTCGATGACCACGCCGGGGCCGATGGCGTTGCCCGCGATGGAGGTGCCGCCGCCGCGGGGGGTGACGGGGACGCCGTGGTCGGCGCAGACGCGGACGGCCGCCGCGCAGTCCTCGATCGTGGCGGGCAGGACCACCGCGAGCGGGACCACACGGTAGTTGGAGGCGTCGGAGGTGTACAGGGCCCGGGTGCCGGGATCGAAGGCGACGGTGCCGTGGACCGCCTCCGTGAGGTCACGGCGCAGGGCGTCGATGTCGGGGGCGCGGTGCGGGTCGGCGGTTGCGGGCGGAGTGCGATGCGGGTCGGCCATGGCGCCCAGGGTGGACCCGCCGGCACGAGGGCGCAACCACGCCGCGCCGCGTGCCCGCTCAGTCGAGGGAGTCGTCCATGGCGCGCACCAGGTCGCCGGTGGGATCCATGTCGAGGTTCCACACCATGAGGCCGCCCAGCCCCCGGCCCAGCACGTAGTCGCCCTTGATCGCGATGACGTCGGGGTCGTCGTAGGTCCACCACTGGTCGCCGACCCGCAGCGAGAACGCGCCCGCCTCCTCGTCCAGGAAGCGTTCGCCGTCCAGGGCCTCCAGGTCGGAGAAGGCCATGGTGGGGCCGTCGTAGGCGTCGTCCGCGGGCAGGGCGGGGCGGCCCAGGCCGTGGTCGACGTCGTCCACGCCCTGCCAGCCGCGCCCGAAGGCCGGGATGCCCAGGACGAGCTTCTCGGACGGGGCGCCCAGGTCGACGAACCGGGACACGGCCGCGTCGGCGCTGTTGGCGTCGGGGTCCTGTGCGGGCGGGTAGAGGTTGGAGTGGTAGGCGGTCTCGGTGTTCCAGGGTCCGGAGAAGTCGTAGCCCTGCACGGTGGCGAAGTCGAGGTGCTCGAAGATCTCCACCTCGTAGGCGGCGGCCTGGTCCGGGGAGCCCGACAGCGACGCCGAGAGCGTGTACTCCCTGCCGGTCTCGTCCGCCAGGGTGTCCAGTTGGCGGCGGAACTCCACGACCAGCAGGGTGAAGTTGGCCGCGTCGTCGGGGTGTTCGACGTTGTCGGGGCGACCACCGCCGCCGGGCCACTCCCAGTCCAGGTCGATGCCGTCGAAGACGCCGGCGGCGGCGCCCTCCCCGCCCTGGGGTTCGTCCTCGCGCACCGGCAGGTCGCCGCGCAGCCACAGGTCGACGCAGGAGGACACGAACTCCCGGCGGGACTCCTCGGTGCGGGCCGCCGTGGAGAAGTGGCGCGACCAGTTCCATCCGCCCAGGGACAGGCTGGCCCTCAGGTCCGGGTGCTCCTGTTGGAGCAGCCGCAGCTGGTGGAGGCTGCCGGCGAGCTCCTGCCTGTAGTCGTCCGCCTCACCGCTGACGCTCTCGTCCGCCTCGTAGCGGCGCTGGTACAGCTCCCAGGCCTGGTCGTGGCCGCCGGGGACGTGGCATCGACCCTCGGAGGAGACGTCGCCGAAGGCCCACATGAGCCGGTCCAGATGGGCGGGGACACCGCTGTCCGCCAGGTTCTTGATGGTGAAGTCGCGGTTGGCCACGTTCCAGTCGGCGAAGTAGCCGATCCGCTGGGGTCGGTTCCCGGACGCTGCCACGAAGACCCCCGTGATCAGTACTCCCGCCATGAGGACCGCGCCCAGGGCGAGCAACGGACGTCGGCCGGGGAAGGTGGCACCGGTGCTCGTCGGTGGTGTGGCGTTCACCCTTCGACCGTAGGGCCTCCGGGTCACGAAACCCGCCCGGTCGCGTCATCGCGGCCACATCAGGCCGTTCGATCGACGCGGGGAACCCCCGTACCGCCCCATCCGTTGGAGCGATGGTCGGCACCCCCGGGGTCACCGGAGGCCGACGGAGGGGCGTCCTCCGGAAACGACGTCCGAGGCCGCGGGCGGCCCGTCGAGGGCCGCGAGGGGGCCGGATCGGGGCGCGGGTCGGGACACCGCTCAGAGGAAGTCCCGCAGGGTGCCGGCGCGCGAGGGGTGGCGGAGTTTGGCGAGGGTCTTGGCCTCGATCTGGCGGATGCGCTCGCGCGTCACCCCGAATTCGCGGCCGACCTCCTCCAGGGTGCGGGGGTACCCGTCGGCCATGCCGAAGCGCAGTCGCAGGATGCGCTGTTCGCGCTCGGACAGGTCGCCCAGGATGTGACGCAGGTGCTCCTGGAGGAGGGTGAAGGCCGCCGCCTCCACGGGAACGACCGCGTCGGAGTCCTCGATGAAGTCCCCGAAGTCGGACTCCTCCTCGCCGATGGGCGCCTGCAACGAGACGGGTTCGCGGGCCATCCGTTGGATCTCCAGGACGCGTTCTCCGCCGAAACCGGCGGCCGAGGAGATCTCCTCGATGTTGGGTTCGCGGCCCAGTTGCTGATGCAGTTGGTGTTGGACCCGGACGAGTTTGTTGATGGTCTCGACCATGTGCACCGGAATGCGGATCGTGCGGGCCTGGTCGGCGATCGCCCGGGTGATCGCCTGACGAATCCACCACGTGGCATAGGTGGAGAATTTGAACCCCTTGGCGTAATCGAACTTCTCCACCGCGCGAATGAGTCCGAGGTTGCCCTCCTGGATGAGGTCGAGGAAAAGCAGACCGCGCCCCATATAGCGTTTGGCGATCGACACCACCAACCGGAGGTTCGCCTCTATGAGTGCCCGCTTGGCCTTTTCTCCCTGGTCCATGAGCGTGTCGAGTTCCTGCCTCGAACGCACCCCTTCGACCGGTTCGCATCTGCGCGCGTACAGGCCCGCCTCGATCGCCTTGGCCAGTTCCACCTCCTCCTCGGCGGTGAGCAGGGGGACCCGGCCGATCTCGCGCAGGTAGAGCCGGACCAGGTCCGAGCCCGAACGCCGTCCCCCGTCGGGGACCAGGGGGGTGTCTTCGGGGTCGGACACCTCCACACCGACGCGGGCCAGGAGGGCGACCGCCTCGTCCAGGAGGTCGGGGGGCGCGTCCAGGCGCTCCAGCGCCGAGGCCACCTCGCCGCGACTGACCGTGCCCCGACCGGCGTCGGGGAGCAGCCGCACCACCTGACGAATGGGCGGAATTTCGTTGGTCACAACCGTGGGAGCCACCCCACCATTGTGCACTTCCGCACGCCGCCATAGGGAGGAGCATTATTGTCACCTTCGTGCTACATGCCTCCGGCGAACTCCTCCTGAAGGGCACGTTTCTGCTGTTGGAGGGCCATGAGCTCGGTCAGCAGCCGCTGTTGCTCCTCGACCTGATCGGTGCCGCCCAGACGGGACAACTCCGATCTCAGGTTTGACTCGCGCCGGTTGATGGAATGAGTTCTGACTGTGCCCAGTATTTGTCGGGCGGAATGCGCGTCGAGTTCTCCATAGAACTCCAGTTGTTCCACCGCCAAACGGGTCAGGAAATCGCGCTGCGCCTCGGTGGGCGCGGCGTCGCGCAGGTGCCCGGCCCAGGACGCGGGGTCCCGGACGGCGGAGACCCCGCCCAGCCCGGCGATGAGCGTGAGCATCGCCCTGTGCTGGGGAACGGTGAAGTCGTCGGCGGTGAACGCGTCGAAGCCGACGGCCAGCGCGGGGAACTGGACGGCGATCTTCAGGGCCTGTCGCTCCCGCTGCACCGAGGGGTCGCGCAGGTCGTAGGGGGCCTCCCGGGCATCGGGGGTGGGGGCGGGCCCCGGCCCGACCGGGGCCGGACGGCCGTTCTGGCCGCCCTGACCGCTTCCCCGTCGTATGTGCCGGTTGACCCGGTCGAGCACGAACGACTCGTCGAGGATGCCCAGCCAGCGGTCCAGGTTGGTGCCGTAGAGCTTGCGCACCCCGTGGTTGCGGATACTCGCCACCACCGGAGCGGCGGCGTCCAGGGCGGCGATGCGCCCCTCGGGGGCGGACAGGTCGTAGCCCTCGATGACCTTGCGGACCATGAACTCGTACAGCGGCACCGGGTGGTCGACCAGGTCGACCACGGCCTGGTCGCCCCGTTGGAGGCGCAGGTCGCACGGGTCCAGGCCGTCGGGCTGTACCGCGACGAACGTCTCGGAGGCGAACCCGTGCTCCTCGGCGAAGGCGCGCACCGCGGCCTTCTGCCCGGCGGCGTCGCCGTCGAAGGTGAAGATCACCCGTCCGTCCTGGTTGGTACGGCCGAGCAGCAGGCGGCGCAGGATCTTGAGGTGGTCCTCGCCGAACGAGGTGCCGCAGGTGGCCACGGCGGTGGTCACCCCGGCCAGGTGGCAGGCCATGACGTCGGTGTAGCCCTCGACGATGACCGCCTGACCCTTCTGGGAGATATCCCGTTTGGCCAGGTCCAAGCCGTACAACAGACGGCTCTTGTGGAAGATGGGACTCTCGGGGGAGTTGAGGTACTTGGGGCCGTCCTCGCTCGGATCCAGCTTGCGGGCGCCGAACCCGACCACCTCCCCGGTGACCTCGCGCACCGGCCACAGCAACCGGTTGCGGAACCGGTCGTAGGCTCCGCGCCGCCCCTGGCTGGCCAGCCCCCCGGCGATGAGCTCGGCGTCGGTGAAGCCCTTGCGGCGCAGGTGGGAGGTGAGGTTCTCCCACCCGGCGGGGGCGTAGCCCAGGCCGAAGTGCTCGGCGTGCGCCCGGGTGAAGCCGCGCTCGGTCAGGAAGCGGCGGGCCTCCACCGCCCCCGGGGAGAGCAACTGCTCGGCGTAGAACTCGGCGGCGGCCCGGTGCGCGTCCAGCATGCGCTGCCGTTTTCCCTCGTCGCGTCGGGTGGAACGGCCGCCGCTCTCCTCGTAGCGCAGCGTCACGCCGAGCTGACGGGCCAGGGACTCGACCGCCTCGGCGAACGCCAACCCCTCGATCTTCTGCACGAAGGAGATGGCGTCCCCGCCCTCACCACAACCGAAACAATAGTAGAGGTTCTTGGCGGGGGTGACGTTGAAGGAGGGGGACTTCTCGTCGTGGAAGGGGCACAGACCCTTCAGCGAGCCGCCTCCGGCGTTGCGGAGCTGGAGGTACTCGCCGATCACGTCCGCGATGGGGGTGCGCTCTCGCACCAGGGCGATGTCTTCGTCTTTGATCCGGCCTGCCACGGTTCTCAGGGTAGTTCTCCCGGGGGGACGGTCCGGTCGTCGTCCACGGGGCGGGGTTTCCCGTGACGTCCACCGGGGGTCCACCTTCCCTTGGGGCGGGGGTCGCCCCCGGGGGGAAGCGTGGGAGATCCCCCCTTTTTCGCGCACCGAGGAGGAGTCTCACGGTGAGCCCCATCCCCCTCCCTCCCGGACCACGACAGCGGCTGTTGCTCGGCGCCGCCTGCGCGGTCGTGGTGGCCCTGATCATCGCCATCGGAGCCGCGCTGGTCGACCGATGGGGCGGCGGCCTCGTGGTGGTCGACGGTGTCGTCGGTTCCGAGAAGGTCGACTTCTTCCGGGACGAGCGGGTCGTGGCCCGTTTCGCCGAACTCGGCTACGAGGTGAACGTGCGACCGCGCGGGTCGCGGTTGATGGCCCAGGACGTGGACGAGGCCGATTTCGTCTCCCCCGGTTCGGACATCGTCGCCGACCACATCCAGGAGGTCCACGGGGTCTCCACCGAGTACCGGATGTTCAGCACACCGATGGTGGTGCTCTCCTACGAACCCCTGGCGGAGGCGCTGCGCGAGGCCGGGGTCGCCCGCCGGGCCGAGGACGGCACCTGGTCGTTCGACCTGGCCGCGTACCTGGAGCTGACCGAGGAGCGCACCCGCTGGCGGGACCTGCCCGGGGACTCGGTGGGCTCGGGAAACCGCAACGAGGTGCTGGTGCGCACCACCGACCCGCGTACGTCCAACTCGGCCGGGATGTACGCGGCCGTGCTGTCCTACCTGCTCAACGACGAGGAGGTGGTCCCGCCGGGCGGGCCGGACCAGGAGATCGTCGACCGGCTGGCCGGGCTGTTCCTGGCCCAGGGGCAACCGCCCGAGTCCTCCCAGCAGCCCTTCGAGCAGTTCCGGGACCTGGGACCCGGGCACACGCCCCTGCTGTGGGCCTACGAGGCGCAGTACGTGCACGCCGTGGTGAACGGCCCGGTGCCACCCGACGACGTGGTCCTGCTCTACCCCGAACCGACCGTGTACTCGGCGCACACCCTGGTCCCCCTGAACGAGAGGGGCGACGCGATCGGCGCCCTGTTGGCGGACGATCCCGGGTTGCGGTCGTCGGCGACCCGGCACGGATTCCGCGCCGAGGGCGGGAGCGCCTTCGAGGAACTGGTCGCCGAGCACGACCTGCCGGTGCGCATCCGGGTCGACGACGTGGTGAACACCCCCACCCATGAGGCCTTGGAGGCTCTGCTGAGCGGTATCGAGGACGCCTACACCGACAACGGCATGCGCCCGCCGGCGGCCGAGGAGCGCCGACCGGCGCGCGACATGAACGGGGGTGGGTCGGAGTGAGGCGGGCGGTGTGCGCCACCGCGTTGGCGGTGGCCCTGACGGTGTCCGGTTGCGCCGGGACCGAGGAGCGGACGACCCTGCGGGTGCTGGCGGGCAGCGAGCTGGTCGACATGGAGCCGTTGCTGACGGAGGTGGCGGAACGGACCGGGGTGACGGTGGAGATGGAGTACACCGGCACCCTGGACGGTCTGGCGCGGATCGCGTCGGGCGACGGCGGGGATTTCGACGCGGTCTGGTTCGCCTCCAACCGGTACCTCCACCTGCACGACGACGGTCGTGAGCGGGTGCGCACGGAGACCTCGATCATGCTCTCCCCCGTGGTGCTCGGGGTGCGCGGGTCGCGCGCCGACGACCTGGGGTGGGCCGAGGGCACCGAGGTGACGTGGTCGGACGTGGCCGACGCGGTGCGGGACGCGGAGTTCACCTACGGGATGACCAACCCCGGCGCCTCGAATTCGGGCTTCTCCGCGTTGATCGGGGTGGCGTCGGCGTTGGCCGACAGCGGGAGCGCCCTGACCGACGAGGACGTGGAGCGGGTCGGTCCGGAGTTGGCGGAGTTCTTCAAGGGCCAGGAGCTGACGGCGGGGTCGTCGGGGTGGTTGGCGGACGCCTTCACCGCGCGCGCCGCCGACGAACGGCCGGTGGACGCGCTCATCAACTACGAGTCGGTGCTGCTGTCGTTGAACCGGGACGACGCGGGGCTACGGCTGATCCATCCGGCGGACGGTGTGATCACCGCCGATTACCCGTTGACCCTGCTGACCGATCCCTCGGAGGAGGCGGCGCGGGGATACGACCTGTTGACGGCCGACCTGTTGACGGAGGACGTCCAACGCGACATCGCGGAGCGGACGCTGCGCCGTCCGGTCGTGGCCGAGGCGGCCGTCGCGGAGTCGCCGTCGTTGGTGGAGCTGCCCTTCCCCGCGCACCGCGACGTGGTGGACGGCCTGGTCTCCGACTACTTCAGCGAGCTGCGCCGGCCGGCGCGCACGGTGTACGTGCTGGACGTGTCGGGGTCGATGAAGGGCGATCGGCTGTCGGAGTTGCGGCTCGCGCTGAGCGCGCTGACCGGGGTCGACGGGGGGTCGTTGGAGCGGCGGATGCAGGCCTTCCAGGAGCGCGAGGAGATCACGCTGTTGCCGTTCTCCACCGAACCGGGCGAACCGGAGACGTTCGTGGTGGAGCCGGGTTCGATCGACGACTCGCTGCGGGAGCTGTCGGAGTCCGTGAACGCGCTGGAGGCGCAGGGGGACACGGCGGCCTACGACGCGGTGTGGGCGGCCTACGAACTGGTCGAAGAGGCCCCGAAGGACGACCATCTGACGTCGATCGTGCTGATGACCGACGGTGTGGTGACCAGCGGCATGGGACCGACCCCGTTCACGGAGAACCTGGGGACGCTGTCACCGGAGGCGGCGCGGGTTCCGGTGTTCACGGTGCTCTTCGGGGAGTCCGACGAGGGCGAGATGGCGCGGTTGTCGGAACTGACCGGCGGGCGGGTGTTCGACGCCCGTGAGCAGAGCCTGGAGGAGGTGTTCCGGGAGATCCGCGGTTACCAGTGACCGGTGCTGGCGCGTGTCCGCGGGGCCGTGGCGGGAACGGTGGTGTCCGTTCCCTCACGGCCCTCCACCATGTCCAGGAGGATGCGGGCGGCCCGCTCCCCCACGGCACGGGGGCCGGTGTCGACGGTGGTGAGGGCGGGGGCGAGGTGCGTCGATTCGGGGCGATCGCCGATCCCGGCGACCGCGATCCGGTCGGGGACGTGCAGGCCCGCGTCGGCGAGGGCGTGGAACAGTCCGGCGGCGAGGGTGTCGTCGGCGGCCAGGACGGCGGTGATCGGTTCCCCGGCCCTGTGCCGATCGGCCAGGGCGCGGCCGGCGGCGTGGCCGGTGTCGGGGCCGGTGCCGCCCGGTACGGGTTCGGGGGCGTCGATCCCGGCCTCGGCCAGGGCGGCGCGCCAGCCGGCGGCGCGTTCGGCGGCGATGTGCGATCCGGGCGGTCCGGTGACGTGGTGCACGGTGCGGTGGCCACGGTCGAGCAGATGGTGGGTGAGCGCGCGGGCGGCGCCGCGGTGGTCGGCGCCCACCGAGGGGCCCAGGGGGTGTGAGGGGCCTTCGACGATGACCGTCGGCGGCCGTGCGGGCAGGGCGCCCAGGGTGGCGAGCAGGGAGGTCGTCGGGGCGACGGCCAGGTGGCCGTCGACGACCCGGTCCAGGAGCCGGTCGACCCCGGTGGGATCGTCGGGGTCGACCACGGTGATCAGGAGGGTGCGGCCGGCGGCGCGCACGGCCGCCTCGACCCCGGACAGGAGGCGATCGGTGTCGATGTCGGGGGTCGTGAAGGCGCCGATGAGACCGCTGCGGTGGGTGACCAGGGCGCGGGCGGTGGCGTTGCGCCGGTAGCCGAGGCTGGTGATGGCGGCGCGGACCCGGGCGGCGGTCTCGGGTCGGACCCCGGGATGACCGTTGACCACACGGGAGACCGTCTGGTGGGAGACCCCGGCCAGGCGCGCGACGTCGACCATGCCGGGGGTACCGCTGCGTACGGGCAAGGGGCTGCGCACTCTCCTCCGGTCACCGTCGCGTCGGGGCGACCCGGAGACGGGCGCCCGCGATCGGCCGTGCAGAGCAGTGTGCGCAGTGTCCGGTGGCCGCGTCAAGGACCCTTGCCGGGTCCGGTTCAAGTGGTCAGGCGGTCGTGCAGGGCGATGGCGGAGGTGTCGGTCAGCGAGGCCACCTGGTCGATGACGGCGCGCAGGGCGGTCGCGTCGTCGGAGGCGGTGGTGAAGGCGTCGCGGAACTGGGGGTCCAGGGCCTCGGGCGCGTTCTTCCACAGGGCGCCGACGAGTTCGGTGATGAGCAGGCGTTCGCGGGCCTGGTAGGCCAGGGCCTCCTCCCGGCCCATGACGAAGTGCGCGGCGACGGACTTGAGCAGGGCGCATTCGAGCAGGGTGCGGCGGGGCACGATGAGGGAGGCGCCGTAACGGGTGAGGCGGCCGGGGCCGTGGGCGGCGCGGGTGGCGTGTTCGGCGGCCCGGCAGAACCGGCCGATGAGTTGGCTGGTGAGGTTCTTGAGGGCGGCCAGGGAGGCGAGGTCGCCCGTGAACTCGGCGGGCCAGACGGGTGCGGCGAGCAGGTCGGTGTAGACCTGTTCGAGTTCGGCGAGGTCGGCGTCGCAGTAGC
This sequence comes from Nocardiopsis lambiniae, assembly GCF_031845465.1. NCBI lineage: Bacteria > Bacillati > Actinomycetota > Actinomycetes > Streptosporangiales > Nocardiopsidaceae > Nocardiopsis > Nocardiopsis lambiniae. The sequence goes on from NZ_JAVREP010000001.1 coordinate 667,105, forward strand.
GGGCGGAGGCGATGCGCACGACCTCGTCGCGTTCGACGGGGCTGCGCAGCGCGGACATGCCGACGAGGCCGGCGTGCAGTGCGTCCTCGACGTCGTGGACGGAGTAGGCGACGTCGTCGGCCCAGTCCATCACCTGGGCCTCGAAGCAGGTGTGGCCGACGGGGGCTCCTCGGCGCAGCCACTCGAAGACCTCGACGTCGTCGGGGTAGCAGTTGAACTTGTGGGTGTCGCCGCCCTCGCCCCGGCGCCAGGGGTACTTGACGGTGGCGTCGAGGGTGGCGCGGGTGAGGTTGAGTCCGGCGCTGCGCCCGGCGGGGTCGATGACCTTGCCCTCCAGGCGGACGAGCAGGCGCAGGCTCTGGGCGTTGCCCTCGAAGCCGCCGCAGTCGGCGGCGGACTCGTCCAGGGCCCGTTCCCCGTTGTGGCCGAAGGGCGGGTGGCCCAGATCGTGGGAGAGGCAGGCGGCCTCGACGAGGTCGGGGTCGCAGCCCAGGGAGTTGCCCAGTTCGCGGCCGATCTGGGCGCACTCCAGGGAGTGGGTGAGGCGGGTGCGGGGGAAGTCGCTGACGCCGGGCCGGACCACCTGGGTCTTGGCGGCGAGGCGGCGCAGGGCCGAGCTGTGCAGGACCCGGGCGCGGTCGCGTTCGAAGGGGCCGCGGGCCCGGTTCTTGCGTTTCTCCCGCGCCCATCGTTCGGTGTCGTGCGGGGTGTAGCCGGAGACGGCGCTCTCGGCGCCCGCGGTGCTGTCCATAGGTCTGCGAGCCTACTTCCCGACAGGGACGGAACGCGTCATCGGCCCTGTTCAGGCCGCATTGACGCGGATGTCGCTGCTGTCGTTGAAAATCCAGTAGTACCAGAGCGAGGCGGTCTCCCTGGTGATGTACCAGAGCTGGGTGCGGCGTTCGATGACGGCGGGCCCCGAGCGCGACGGCGAGGTGCCCGAGTCGATGCCGTGGTCGGAGGCCATGACCTTGGACCGCAGGCTGTGCCAGGGGTCGGAGACGAGGGTGGCGTCGTCCCAGCCGTTGTCGTCGAAGACGAGGGAGACGGCCCGGATGCTCTGGAGGGTGTCGCTGCCCTCCTCCACCGCGATGATCCGGTCGGCGGGGATCCCCACCTCGACGAGCCAGTTACGGCCGGCGGCGGCCTCGGTGAAGTTGTCGCCGGGCTGTTTGCCGCCGACGGTGACGATCATGGGGGCCACCCCGTCGAGGTAGAGGACCTGGGCGTGGCGCAGACGGGCCTCGAAGACGGGTGAGGGGACGCCGTTGTACTGGCTGGCGCCCAGCACGACGATGGCGTCGGTGGCGACGCGGTCGTCCTGTCGGGCGGTGTACCAGACCCATCCCCAGGTGGCGGGGGGCAGGGCCAGGGCGGTGACCAGGATCAGGGTGATGATCCAGCGCAGGCGGATACGGCGGCGCCCGCGGGGCCGGGGCGCGGGGCGCCGTCCGCGCGCAGGACGTGAACGGCGCGGAGGGCCGGGGTCGTCGGTGGAGGGCCGGCCGGTCGGACGGACGGCCTCGGCGCGGGGCCGGTCGTGGACGAAGCGGCGGGTGCGGCCCGGGACGTCCGGGGCCCCGGGAGCGTCGGGGGTGGCGGACCCGCTGGTGGCGGGGTCCGTGAACAGGCCGTCGAAGGCCGGATCGTTCCGGTCGAACGCCCGGGTGCCGGCGGGGTCGTCGTCGGTGGGGACGGTCCCGTCGGGAAGGGGTCCGCGCGACAGGACGGTGGTCTCGTCGGTGTCGCCGCGCCGCGTCACGGTCGGGAGGTCGTCCCGGGACATGACACGGGTGGCGTCGTCATCGGACGAGGCCGGAATCGAGGACGCGGCGTCGGGCGCGGGGTCCTCCCACGTCTCGTCGCCACGCCCGTCGTTCGCCGTTCGCACCGACGCACCTCCGCACTAGCTCTCTTCGGACCGGGATGGATCACCCTTCTTGGGACGGCCCTCGGGCACCGCCGGTTCTCGATGACGGCGTCCTGGAACCGCAGGCGAGGCGTGCGTGGAGAGGAAGTACGGGGATCATACCGGCAATCAAGAATATATCACGAAAAGGTCACAGAAGTTTTTCGTGAGGGTGCCCGTCCCAGGGAAAGAGTGTAGAGGCGCGCAGGCGTGCCGCCGCCCGCCCTTCGAGGGGCGGGCGGCGGCACCGGCCGGGCTCAGCCCGTCTGGTCGCCGGCGGCGCGTCCGGCCTCCAGCCGGGCGACCGGAACCCGGAACGGTGAGCAGGACACGTAGTCCAGGCCGACCTTGTGGAAGAAGTGGACCGAGGACGGGTCGCCGCCGTGCTCGCCGCACACACCCAGCTTGATGCCGGGGCGGGCGGCCCGCCCCTCCTCGACGGCGATCCGGATCAACCGGCCCACGCCGTCAACGTCCAGGGATTCGAACGGCGACACCCCGAACACGCCCTTCTCCAGGTAGGCGGAGAAGAAGGAGGCCTCCACGTCGTCCCGGGAGAACCCCCACACCGTCTGGGTGAGGTCGTTGGTCCCGAAGGAGAAGAACTCGGCGTGCTCGGCGATCTGGCCGGCGGTCAGCGCCGCCCGGGGCAGCTCGATCATGGTGCCGACCGGGAAGTCCAGCTCCAGGCCGTACTCCTCGCCGACCTCCCGCAGCACCCGCAGCGCGTCGTCGCGGATGATCTCCAACTCCTGGACGGTGCCCACCAGCGGGATCATGATCTCCGGGCGGGGCCGACCGCCGGCACGGATCCGGTCGACGGCCGCTTGGGCGATGGCCCGGACCTGCATGGTGAACAGGCCGGGGACGACCAGTCCCAGGCGCACGCCGCGCAGACCCAGCATCGGGTTCTGCTCGTGCAGCTTGTGGACGGCCTGGAGGACCCGCAGGTCGTTCTCGTGGCTCTCGCCCCGGGCCTCGGCCACGGCCACGCGCACCGACAGTTCGGTGATGTCGGGCAGGAACTCGTGCAGCGGCGGGTCGAGCAGGCGCACCGTGACGGGCAGACCGTCCATGGCCTCCAGGATGCCGTTGAAGTCGGCGCGCTGGAGCGGCAGCAGGGCGTCCAGGGCCTCGGTCTGCTCGTCCTCGGTGTCGGCCAGGATGAGGCGTTCGACCAACTGGCGGCGGTCGCCGAGGAACATGTGCTCGGTGCGGCACAGGCCGATGCCCTGGGCGCCCATGCGGCGGGCGCGGGCGGCGTCCTCGGGGGTGTCGGCGTTGGCCCGCACCCGCATGCGGCGGGCGGCGTCCACGTAGTGCATGAGCCGGTCGACGGCGCGCACCAGGTCGTCCGCCTGGTCGGAGGCCGGGTCGATCTCGCCCTCGAAGTAGCGGACCACCGGGGAGTCGACGACGGGCACCTCGCCGAGGAAGACCTTGCCGCTGGTGCCGTCGATGGAGATGACGTCGCCCTCTTCGATGACCTCGCCGCCGGGCGCGGTCAGCCGCCGGTTCTTGGTGTCGACGTCGAGTTCCTCGGCGCCGCACACACAGGTCTTGCCCATGCCGCGGGCGACCACGGCGGCGTGCGAGGTCTTGCCTCCGCGGCTGGTGAGGATGCCCTCGGCGGCGATCATGCCCTCAAGGTCGTCGGGGTTGGTCTCCCTGCGGCACAGGATGACCCGCTCGCCGCTGCGGGACCACTTGACGGCGGTGTAGGAGTCGAACACGGCCTTGCCGACGGCGGCGCCCGGAGAGGCGTTCATGCCCCGGCCCAGGAGGTGGACCCCGCCGGCGGCGACGGCCGTCTCGTCGAAGCGGGGGAACATCAGCTGGGCGAGCTGGTCTCCGGTGACCCGCTGGACCGCCTCGTCCAGGGTGATCATGCCCTGGTCGATCAGCTGGTCTGCGATGCGGAACGCGGCGGCGGCGGTGCGCTTGCCCACGCGGGTCTGGAGCATCCACAGCTTGCCGCGCTCGATCGTGAACTCGATGTCGCACAGGTCGCGGTAGTGGTTCTCCAGGGTCTCCATGATCCCCATGAGCCGTTCGTAGCTGTGGGGGTCGATGGTCTCCAGGTCGGCGAGGGGCACGGTGTTGCGGATGCCGGCGACGACGTCCTCACCCTGGGCGTTCTGGAGGTAGTCCCCGTAGACGCCCTGTTGGCCCGAGGCCGGGTCGCGGGTGAAGGCCACGCCGGTGCCGGAGTCCATGCCGAGGTTGCCGAAGACCATGGAGCAGACGTTGACGGCGGTACCGAGGTCGGCGGGGATGCGCTCCTGGCGGCGGTACAGGACGGCGCGGGGGGCGTTCCAGGAGTCGAAGACCGCCTTGACCGCCAGGATCATCTGCTCGCGGGGGTCGGTGGGGAAGGGGCGGCCGGTCCGCTCGTGGACGATGGCCTTGAAGCGGTCGACGAGGGCGCGGAAGTCGTCGGCGTCCAGGTCGAGGTCGTCGGTGACGCCCTTGGCCGCCTTGGCCTCGTCGAGGGCGTCCTCGAACAGTTCGCCGTCGATGTCCTGGACGGTCCTGCCGAACATCTGGATGAGGCGGCGGTAGGAGTCCCAGGCGAAGCGCTCGTCGCCGCCCTGACGGGCCAGACCGACGACGGACTCGTCGTTGAGGCCGATGTTGAGGACGGTCTCCATCATGCCGGGCATGGAGAATCTGGCGCCCGAGCGCACGCTCACCAGGAGCGGGTCGTCGGGCTGGCCGAGTCGGCGCCCCATGGCCTTTTCGAGTTCCTTGAGGTTCTCCTCGACCTCGGCCTCCAGGCCCGAGGGGAAGCCGCCGTTGGAGAGGTAGTGCCGGCAGGCCTCGGTGGTGATGGTGAAGCCCGGGGGAACGGGGAGACCGAGGTTGGTCATCTCGGCGAGGTTGGCCCCCTTACCGCCGAGGAGATCCTTCAGGCCCTTGTTGCCCTCGGTGAACTTGTAGACGTACTTGGCCACGGGGGTTCTCCCTCGTTCGCTCGACGACTCCCCTGTGGGGTCGACGCTGGTGCCCGGATGGGCGCGACTCTACCTACTTCCTGCACGCTCACCCTTCCATGAACCACCTTTTTAGGACATTTTCGCAGCTCATGGGCTTTAAAAAGGTCTAGACCAATGGTCCAGGAAGGGTACACGTACCCCTTGACCTCGAACGATGCGCAGGGAAGGGCAAGGGTGGGGGACGCCGCTGGTCACGGTGCCCGGAAGGCACCCTAGCGGGTTCTGATCGATCAGAACACCGGAGAGGACAGGAAATCGACCAATCGCGCCCCACATCCCCAACGGAACAGGTATTGTGCCACTCGACACACCACTACCAACAAGTAACCTACGGTCCCGTAGGTTAGGCTGCGGGCAGGGCCCGACACCGTGCCGGGCCCACGGGGCGAGAACAGCGCCGAAGGCTCGGTTGAGGGTGGCGGAGGGCGACGGGTGGGCGACAGGGACAGGGCGCGGGGAACCGGAGGCGCACAGGTGGACGAGGGCGAGGGCGAGGACGCCCGATCGGTCCCCGAACGGGCGGCGTCCGCGGCGGAGGAGTTCGTCCAGGCGGTCAAACCCCGCCTGCGCGGTTGGCTGCACCTGGGCACCGCGCCGCTGGCGCTGGCGGCGGGGATCGTCCTGGTGGCCCTCTCCCCCACCGTGCCCGCCATGATCGCCGGAGCGGTCTACGCGCTCAGCTCGGTCCTGTTGTTCAGCACGTCGGCGATCTACCACGTGGGGCGTTGGTCGCCGAGGGCGCAGAAGGTACTGCGCCGCATGGACCACTCGAACATCTACCTCATCATCGCCGGCACCTACACGCCGTTCATCGTGCTGGTGCTGGAGGGGACCCTGCGCACCGCGATGCTCGCCCTCGTCTGGGGCGGCGCGATCGCCGGCGTCGCCTTCAAACTGCTGTGGCTGAACGCGCCGCGCTGGTTGTCCACGGCGCTGTACCTGGCGATCGGCTGGGTGGCGGTGCTGTTCATCCCCCAGCTCGTCGAGGGCACGCACCCGGCGGCGTGGATCCTCATCCTGGTCGGCGGTGTGCTCTACAGCGTCGGCGCGGTGGTCTACGGCCTGAAGTGGCCCGACCCGGCGCCGAAGTGGTTCGGCTTCCACGAGATCTTCCACTCGCTGACCATCGCCGCGTTCGTCTGCCACTACATCGCGGTCTCGTTCGTGAGCTACACCGCGGCCTGAGCGGCGGCGGGGCCGTGCGGCCCCGCCGCCACCCCGGTCAGGCGAAGCCGAACACCGGCGGGAACAGCAGCACGACCACCGCGGTCCACGCCGCGTAGACCGGCAGGTAGGCCGTCTGCCACCGCTCGACCTGCGCGAACGGGCGCCGCCCGCGCACGAAGCCCGCGAGCAGCCACGCCGACCACACCAGGTGCACCAGCAGCACCAGGTTCAGGCCCAGCGCCGCCGTCTTGTTGGCGGTGGAACCGAACTCGGCGATCCTGGTCAGCATCGCCGTCAGCGCGACCGCGTTCACCGCGAGCGCCGCACCGACCAGCGCCAGTTGGAGCCAGTCGAAGACCCCGGGCGGGGCCAGCGGGTCGCGGGCCGAGATCGAGTACAGCAGCAGGAACAGGACCAGCACCAGGACCGCGTCCATCAGGATGAGCAGCTCGCGGTCCACGGTGGTCAGCGGGCCGTTGACCAGCAGCACCACCAGGTCGGCCACCAGCATCACGAGCGCCAGCGGGGTGAAGACCCGGGTCAGCACCGGCGCGATGTTCTCCACCACGCTCTTCTTGGCCTCCACCAGCCACGCGGCCACCAGCAGCACCCCGGGCAGGCCGAACGGCAGCAGCCAGTCCTCCAGGAACGGCTCGAAGTCGACGCCCACCAGGGAGAGCACGGCGGCGGTCAGGCCCAGCAGCACCATGGACCCCAGCTGGATCAGCACCAGGTACATGACGAACTCGCCGGTGAACCGCACGTAGTCCATGCGCCGCTCGTGGGAGCGCCAGTGCCCGCCCGCGTGCAGGACGCCCACGAGCAGCCACAGCAGGATCGGCGCGTGCGTGAACGCGAGCACGTCGGTCATGCCGGGCGAGGGGTACGCGCCCCCGGTGGTCGCGAACGGGTACAGGTCGACCGCCAGCAGCGGCACCGCCGCGACGGCCGCCGTCACCGCGCACACGCGCCAGGAGACGCGCCGCTTCCAGGCGAACCACCCGGCCAGGAACGGCAGGACCACGAAGGCGAGGTTGCGGATCAGCGCGGTCTCGTCGTCGACCAGGGAGAACAGCAGCTTGACCGCCACGCCGGCGGCGAGCGCGAACCCGATCATCACCCCGAGCTCGCGCCAGCGCCCCGCACCGCCCGCATCGGCCTCGGGGACCAGGACCAGCTGCTTCCAGAGCCGGTGGGAGTGCTCGCGCGCGAACTCCCGCGAGACCGCGTCCAGGTTGCCCATGCGCTTGACCGCGACGAGGAAGGCCTCCTCTCCGTCCAGGCCGCCCGCCTCCAGGTCGGCGATCTGCTCGCGCAGGTGGTCCTCCATCTCCTCCACGTCCGAGGCGGCGATCACCTGGCGGCGGCGCACGAAGCCGCGCCACTGATCGATCTGCTCCTCCACGCCACCCGTCATGCGACACCTCCCGCCGGTGCGGCGCCGCCCGGGAACGGCGGGGGGTGCGCGGCGGCCTCCCACACCTGCTTGAGCGTGTCGGCGACCACGCTCCACTGCGCGCGCCGCTCGGCCAGCGCCTCCAGCCCGGCCTCCGTGATGGCGTAGTGCTTGCGGCGCCGGCCCGCCTCGGAGGTGCCCCAGGAGGCCCGGACGTGGCCGTTGCGCTCCAGACGGTGGAGCAGGGGGTAGAGCATCCCGTCGGTCCACTGCATCCGTCCGCCGGACAGCTCGTTGACGCGTTTGACGATGGCGTAGCCGTAGGACTCGCCCTCGGCCAGGATGCCCAGGACGAGCGGCGTGGCCGAGGCCGCGACGAGGTCCTTGTCGATGTGCATGCGCATTCCTCATACCTAGGTCTGCTAGGGATAGGAACCCTAGCAGATCTAGGTATGGAAGTACGAGGCATGAGGACGGGCCTCCACCGGGACCCGGCCGCACGGCGGCACGGAACACGAGAACCGGTACCGGTCACGCTTCGCCGACGATCACGGATCCCGGCGTCACGATTCGCTTACGCGGTAGGACAAGCCATAACAAACAACCGCTTAACACACCTACCCGACCGCTAGGTTGAGGACAGGCTCCGCCGGTCGTGTGCGACCGGGGGAACCGAAGAGGCGGCCGGAGACCAATCCCCCCGGGTCCGGCCGTCTCGCTCCTCATCTCTCGGGAGGCCCCTCGGGCGGAACCGTCGCGCCGGGGCCGGTACCGCGTGGAGCCGGCGGCCCGGAGGACGACCCTTCGGGGACGGACGCCCGCCCGCCGCCCCACGGCCGTCGGCCGGGCGTCCCGACCCCGGGTCCGGGGCGGCCCGCGTCCCCCGGACACACGACCGCCCGCCCCCTCGGTCGGGGACGGGCGGTCGGCGGCGGCGATCGGTCAGCAGCCGGGCAGGCGCTCGAACAGGTAGGTCTCGACCCGGTCCAGCGACACCCGCTCCTGGGACATGGTGTCGCGCTCGCGCACGGTCACCGCGTCGTCCTCAAGGGTGTCGAAGTCGACCGTGACGCAGAACGGGGTACCGATCTCGTCCTGGCGGCGGTAGCGGCGGCCGATGGCGCCCGCGTCGTCGAACTCCACGTTCCAGCGGCGGCGCAGTCGCGCGGCCAGGTCGCGGGCCTTGGGCGACAGGTCGGCGTTGCGCGACAGCGGCAGCACCGCGGCCTTGACCGGCGCCAGGCGCGGGTCCAGACGCATCACGGCGCGCTTCTCCAGCTTGCCCTTGGCGTTGGGCGCCTCGTCGACGTTGTAGGCGTCGAGCATGAACGTCAGCACCGCCCGGTCGACACCGGCCGCGGGCTCGATGACGAACGGGGTGTAACGCTCGTTGTTCTCCTGGTCGAAGTAGGACAGGTCCACACCGGAGGCCTCGGAGTGCGTCTTGAGGTCGTAGTCGGTGCGGTTGGCGATGCCCTCCAGCTCGCCCCACTCACTGCCGACGAAGTTGAACCGGTACTCGATGTCCACGGTCCGCTTGGAGTAGTGGGACAGCTTGTCCTGCGGGTGCTCGTACACGCGCAGGTCGTCCTTGGCGATGCCCAGGTCGAGGTACCACCGCATGCGGGTGTCGATCCAGTACTGGTGCCATTCCTCGTCGGAACCCGGCTTGCAGAAGAACTCCATCTCCATCTGCTCGAACTCGCGGGTCCGGAAGATGAAGTTGCCCGGGGTGATCTCGTTGCGGAACGACTTGCCGATCTGGCCGATGCCGAAGGGGATCTTGCGGCGGGCGCTCTGCTCGACGTTCTTGTAGTTGATGAAGATGCCCTGGGCGGTCTCCGGGCGCAGGTAGGCCAGGCCCTTCTCGTCCTGGACCGGGCCCAGGTAGGTGCGGAGCAGGCCGTTGAACATGCGCGGCTCGGTGAAGGAGTTCTTCGCACCGCAGTTGGGGCAGGCGATCGCGACCAGACCCTCGGCGGGCTCGTGGCCGTGCTTCTCCTCGTAGGCCTCGACGAGGTGGTCGGCGCGGAAGCGCTTGTGGCAGGACTGGCACTCGGTGAGCGGGTCGACGAACTCCCTCACGTGGCCGGAGGCCTCCCAGACCTCGCGGGCCAGGATGACGCTGGAGTCGAGGCCGACGATGTCGTCGCGCTCCTGCACCATCGAACGCCACCACTGGCGCTTGACGTTGTTCTTCAGCTCGACACCCAGCGGGCCGTAGTCCCAGGCGGCGCGCAGCCCACCGTAGATCTCGCTGGAGGGGTAGACCAGACCCCGTCGCTTGGCGAGGTTGACCAGGGCGTCCATTGCCTCTGACTTTGCGGCCATGGGGTGACTCTCCATCCGGCTGGCGGTCGGTGGATCGCGGTGCGCGATACATCGTTCGGTGTACAGGGAAAACGGGAGCCGCCCATCGGTACCGGGAGTGGCCACGGTGAGCGCCCGTATCCACCCAGGCTAGAGCACCCGGCGGCCCCGTGCGCACGGCACTTCCGCGCCGGAATGGGTCAGAAAGCGGGAGGAGGCGGGCCTTCCGGATCGGCGTCGGTCGTGATGATCTCGAACGCGGTCGGTTCGTCCAGGGCACGCGAGAGCAGCGGCACCGCGTTGACCTTGACGTCGAAGTCCGACAGGGCGCGACGGTAGAAACCGGCGCCGTCCCACTCGGTGACCACGGTCCACAGGGTGGGCTCGTCGGCGGCGCGGCCGAGCCGGTGCCCCCGGTAACCGGGACGGCGGGAGAGCACCTCCACCGCAGCGGCGGCGTCGGATCGGAAGGCCTCGGTGTCGGCCTCGGGCACGGAGTAGCGGGTGATGACGATCACGTGCCCATTGTGGCGCACCCGCCGAGCGGGATCGGCCGCCGCCGGCGACCCGCCAGAGCTTCACGCTCGGGTGGATGGATCCCGCGGATGTTGCGGATCTGGTCCTTTACACGAGCCGCACGCCGGGTGAACGGTGCGGTGTGCGGGACGGGCGTCCGAGCACCCGCCCCGCAACCGGTCACAGCCGCTGGGGTGCCTCGATGCCGAGCAGGTCCAAGCCGCGTTCCAGGACGGTGGCGGTGTGGGCGGCCAACACCAGCCGTGAGGCGCGCACGTCACCGTCGGACTTGAGAACGGGGCACTGTTCGTAGAAGGCGCTGAAGGCGGTGGCCAGCTCGAACAGGTACGTGGCGATGCGGTGTGGTTGAAGGGTGTCCAGGGCGGTGTGGACGGTGTCGCCGAACCGGGCCAGCACCAGCGCCAGGTCCCTCTCGGCCGGCTCGGTCAGCATGACCGCAGAACCGGACTGCGGGACCGTGTCGGCGCGGCGCAGGATGGAGCGGATGCGAGCCAGGGCGTACTGGAGGTAGACGGCGGTGTTGCCGTCCATGGCCAGCATTCGGTCCCAGTCGAAGACGTAGTCCTTGATGCGGTCGGTGGACAGGTCCGCGTACTTGACGGCGCCGATCCCGACCGCGCGGGCGATCTCCTGCCGTTCGGCGTCGGTGAGGTCTTCGCGGTCGGCCACGATCGCGGCCGCGCGCTGAACCCCCTCGTGGAGTAGGTCGGTGAGTTTGAGGGAGGCGCCGGCGCGAGTGCGCAGGATCTTGCCGTCCTCTCCCAGGACGCTGCCGAAGGCGACGTGGTCGGTCTCGGTGGCGGGGCCGACCCAGTCGGCGGTCCGGGCGGCGGCGAAGATGAGCTGGAAGTGCTGGGACTGGGGTGCGCCGACCACGTAGATGAGTCGGTCGCCCTTGAGTTTCTGGGCGCGGTAACGGATGGTGGCCAGGTCGGTGGCGTCGTAGCCATAGGCGCCGTCGCTCTTGCGGACGATGAGCGGCACCGGCTTGTCATCACGGCCGGTGAAACCGTCCAGGAACACGCACAGGGCACCGTCGCTGATCCTGGCCAGCCCGCAGCGGGTGAGTTCGTCGGCGATGTCTGCGAGCACCGGCTGGTAGGTGCTCTCTCCGTGGTAGTCGTCGGGGGTGAGCTTGACGCCGAGCAGGTCGTAGACGGCTTCGATGTGGTGTTTGGACTCGGTCAGGAGCCGACCCCACAGCTGGAAGCGCTGCTCCACCAGCGGTTGCGCACCCCGAACCGTCGCACCGTTCTGGCAGGTGGCGGGGCCCTGGCCGCGACCGCTCTGGCGCTCCCGGTGATCGGATCCCACGACCTGCGCAGGATCCTGGACGTGATCCAGGACGCGCGCCATCGCGTGGGAGAAAGCACCCTGGAGTACTGCGACCGCGCCCTGGATGCGGCCGCGGCCGATGACGGGCTCTACGGTCCCGGATCGGCACTGCCCGGGGTGTTGGGCGTCCTGGCCGTGATCACCGACACCGGTCGCCAGGCGCGCCCCGCACACCGCATACCCCTGTTGCGTGTGGGCGTTCGGGGGGCCGAGCTGGCGGCGTGGTTCTACCGGGACCTCGGCCACCCCGGAGCAGCCGAACAGTGGCGCGCCCAGGCCATCGCCTGGGCCCGGCAGTCGGAGGAGCCGACGTTGGAGGCCTACGTTCTCCTGCGACGCGCCCAAGCGGCCTGGGACACCCGCGACGGGGCCACCATGATCACCTTGTCCACCACGGTCCTGGACCGCCGTTGGGGTCTGCCTGCACACGTGCGGGCCGAAGCCCTGCAACAGCAAGCACGGGGCCAAGCCCTGGTGGGCCAACCGGTCAGCAGGATCTCCCGAACCCTGGACCGGGCGGCGGGCCTGCTGGCCTCCAGCGATGGATCCGGGTCACTGTCACAACACTACGGGCGATCTCTGTTCGCCCTCCAGACGGCGCTGTGCCACGCCGAGGCCGGCCGGGCGGCACACGCAGTCGACCTGTACGCGGAGCACCTGAACCCGCAGGCCTTCTCCCACCGTGACCACGCCTATCTCAGCTCCCTGCATGCCTTGGCCCTAGCCGACGCGGGATATCCGGAGAAGGCGTGCGAGGTGGCGCTGAAGACCCTCCCCGTGGCGCAGGAGGTCGGTTCCGGGCGCACGGTGGCCGAGCTGGCCCGGCTGTCCGAGCGGCTGAGGCCGTGGCGCAACCGCTCGGTGGTGCGGGACACCGTCCAAGAACTCACCCTCGCTGCCCGGTGATCCACGTGCGGACCCCTTCGATCACCTCGGCCTGCCACCGCTGTGTCCGGGGGTCGGCATAGGTGGGGTCGTCGTGCACCGCGATGCCGTGCTGGGCGCCGTCGATCTCCCACAAGCGGACCGGGCCGGAGACTTGTGCCGCCGCACGCCGGGAGCTGTCCACGGGGATGAAGGTGTCGGCGGTGCCGTGCACGATCAGCGTCGGGCACCGCACATCACCCAACACATGGTCAGGGCGTACGTAGAACACCTCGTTGAGCAGGGCGCGGCCGAGCTTGAACGTCGCCGAGTGGGCGAGGAAACCGTCGCGCAGCAGGGCCGCGCCCTCCTGCGGTGCGATGCGGTCGTTCTCCCAGTACGGCTTGTCGTCGATGAACCGCTTCTTGTACTCGATCAACGGGTTCACCAGGACGAGCGAGTCGACCGCTTCGGAGTGGTGGGCGGCGTAGTAGGCGCACAACCCGCCGCTGAAGCTCGCACCGAGCACAACGACGCGCCCACCGGCAGACGACGCCAGCTCCCAGGCGTGATCGACCGCGGCACGGATGTCATTGACGACTCCGGAGAGGGTGAGGTCTCGTTGGTCTCCCTGGCTGGCGCCGTGACCACGCAGATCGAATCGAAGCGAAGCCGTGCCTGTGGCCGCGAGCCCGTCGGCCATCCGGGCGAAGAACCCGCCCTCCTCCCGGGTGACACCGCCGCCGTGGACCAGGACAGCCACACGGGCAGGGGGCGTGTTGCGGGGAGCGGTGAAGGTTCCGTGCAGTTTCACACCGTCCAGGCTCGCAAATACGGTCTCGTGCCCGTGGGCACCGTCTGGTGATGTCGCCACGTCGTTATCTCCGGTTCCGCCTGGGTGCCAGAAAGCTCGCTCGAACAGTACCGCTCACCTCTTCGTGTGTTCTGCCGGGGAAATCACCGCCGCGTCCTCCTTCAGCGAGATCGCTGACCGCCCACCGCCGAAAGCGGGGCGGAGACCTCATCTTTACCGTCCCGCATCTTCGTCTTGTACGAGATCACCCGCGAATGGTGGCCTTGAGCAGAGCGATGCACTCGACGGGCGCAGTGAAGGCGAGGTGCGGCTGCCACCTCCGGGGTACAGCGAGCGCGGCCGAGTACTCAGGTAGGCGAAGAGGCCCCGGGGAGGGATACCCCGGGGTCTCTCCGATGTCCGCTCCTACCCGCGGCGAACGGCGCCCAGGAGCGCTCCCCACTCCCGGCCGGTCAGCAGGAAGTATCCGTCATCGGGGTTCTGGGAGTCGCGAACCGCGGCGTCACCACCGGGCACGTCGGCGACCTCGACGCAGTTGTTCGGGTTGCTGTAGCTCGACTTGCGGAAAACGAGCTGGTCGGTGGATGAGTACATCGGGTGTTCCTAGCTGATCAGGGACCGTAGGTGAGCGGCAACGCCGTCCGGGTCCATGGACTTCGACACGAGCAGGTCGAAGATTCTGCGGTAGCGGTCCACCTGGGGCCGCTTATCCAGGTACAAGCCATCTTCGTCCGCTTCAAGGAACACGGCGTCCTGCTCTGGGTTCTCGTACTTGAGAATGGTGAACGGGCCTCCCATCCCCGGATGGAGACCGGATCTGCCAAGAACCTGGATCGTGATCGAGTTCGGGGCTTCGGCCAGGTCGGCCAGGTGCTCCAGCTGGGCCCGGCACAACTCCGGGTCGGAGGCCTTCAACAGGTCCAAGGCGTGCTGGTCGATGATCGCCCACATATCCACCGGGGTCGGGCGATCGAACAACACCTGCTGGCGGCGCATACGAGCCTCGACGACCCGCTCGACCTCGGCCGGTTCCCGGATGAGGGTGGCATGAGTGATCGCCGCGGCGTACTCCGGGGTCTGGAGCAGTCCCGGCACATACTGGAGCTCGAACACCCGCAGTCCCACCACTCCGGCCTCCAGGCTGGTGTAGTCGCTGGTGAGCACGTCGTCGTACTGGCTCCACCAGCCGCGTTTGCGGGACTGGCGGGTCAGTTCCAGGATCGTCTCCCGCTCTCGGGTGTCGCCGACCTTGTAGACGTCGAGCAGCAAACGGATGTCACTGACCGCCGGACGCTTCGAGCGGCCGGTCTCGATGTTCGAGATTTTCGTACTCGACCATTCGAGTTCGTCGGCGACCTGTTCGATGGTCATGTCCGCGGCGAGCCGCTTTGCGCGGATTTGCGCTGATAGCTGGCGCCTCGCTACGGGTGCGCTGCTCACATCGACCTCCTTGTGACCTGCCGCTGATGGTATCGCCGCTCGACTTGAACCGGACATTTCGCAACTCCCTATCACGATGATACGAAACACCGTATCTTAAAAAGGGACTTGCGATTCGAAACTTTTAAATCCAGTATGGATCCCGTACTCATCCACTGCCGCCCTCATCCGGCGGCGACCCCTGACCGGAGGTGTGCGCGTATGGCGCGATACCGCTACCTGAACCGCTCCGAACCCGTGGCCGCCCGCCGGCCGGCCTCCGAGGCCCTGCGATGGCGACGGCCCCGCAGCGCGGCCCGGGCCCGTACGTACGTCACCCGCCCGGCGCGGGACATGGCTCCGCTGACGCTGGTGGTGCGTCAGTGGATCTCCCAGAACACCCCGCCCGAGACTCCGACCCCGATCTCGCCCTCGCTCCCGGTTCCGCGCAGGGTCGGCGGCACGGGTTCCACCCGACCCCGGGCTCCAGAGCCCCGTACCGGCCCGGAGTTCTCCGCCGCCCTGGCGTCCCGGCCGCGTATCCAGGCCCTGCGCGAGGGCACCCGCTCCCGTACCCGGCCGGGGTCCCCCACGGCCGCGAGCAGGGCGGCGGCGCGGTTGCGGGCGCGCACGGCAGCGTTCCGGAACACCGACCACCTGATCGCCGACCGGGACGGGTTGTGGAAGGACGCCATGGCCGCCGCCCGCATCCTGAAGTGGGACCTGGGGAGGGCGGCCTGATGCGCCGGGTCTGCGACATCCGCGAGTTCCCCTCGATCCGGACCCTCGGGTTCTGGGCGCACGACCACGACGTTCCGCTGCGCTACCTCGGGCCGACGCTGGAGGGCCGCGCGGTGTACGCGGCCACGCACGGGTGCACCACCCGGGTCGCGGTCACCTCCGGACGCGACCCCCACCCCCTCCCGCTGGTCTGGCGCAGCCCCCTGGAGGTTCTGTGACCACCGAACCCACGACCCCGGACCCGAGGATGCGGATGCTGGACGACCTCATCCACGGCCGCTGGGTCCTCACCCTGGAACCCACTCCCGACGGCGGCACCGAGGTGGTCGCCTACCGGCCCCTCGGCTGGACCGGACCGAACCCGCACGAGCGCCTGGCCGCACCCGACCACGCCGCCCTGCGGGACCTGTTGGCCCGCCGCCACACCGCCGAGGCGACCGACATCGCGGAGCGGGACGTGGACGAGCCCGACCACGACCCGGCCGACGACCCCGTCCCGGACGATCTCACCGAGGAGGAGAGGAACGCCGTCCGCCGTCAGGGCGAGTTCCTCGCCTGGCGGCGCTCGGTCCTGGACGACCCGACCGACGACACCTGACCGGGACGAAGCAGACCGGGGCGGCGGGCCCGCGCCCGCCGCCCCGGTCGGCCCGTCAGTCCGTCAGTCCGTGCCGAAGACCCGGTCGACGACCCGGCGGGCGGCGCCGCCGTCGTCCAGCGGGCAGAACCGCTCCACGAACGCCCGGTAGGCGCCCGCACTGTCGCGGGCGACGTCGTCGATCCCGCGCAGGGCCTCGATGACCTGGTCGGACTCCATCAGCAGCGGCCCTGGCGCGGTCTCCTCGAAGTCGAAGTAGAACCCGCGCAGGTTGTCCCGGTACCCCTCCAGGTCGTAGGTGAAGAAGAGCATGGGCCGGCCGGTGTTGGCGAAGTCGAACATCATCGACGAGTAGTCGGTGATGAGGACGTCGGTGATCAGGAACAGCTCCATGATCTCCGGGTACAGCGACACGTCGTACACGAAGTCCCGGCCGACGATGGGCACGCTGTCCACCACGCGCGGGTGGCGGCGCACCAGCAGCACGTGGTCCTTGCCGAGTTCGTCGTACAGGCGCTGTAGGTCCAGGTGCAGGTCCAGCTTGTGCTTGCCGCGCGTGTAGTACTTGTCGTCGCGCCAGGTCGGCGCGTACAGCACCACCTTCTTGTCGGCGGGCAGGCCGAGCCGGGCGCGGGTGCGTTCGGCGATGGCGTCCCGTTCCGGCGCGAAGAACACGTCGTTGCGCGGGTAACCGGTCTCCAGGACCTCGCCCTCGAACCGGAAGGCGCTGCGCAGGATGGGGGTCGCCCACGGGCTCGGGGACACCAGGTAGTCCCACTGCCGGGTCTCCCAGGCCAGTTTGTCGAAGTAGTCCCGGGACTTGCCGCGGATGTTCTCCACGTCGAATCCGATGCGCTTGAGCATCGATCCGTGCCAGGTCTGGACGACGGTCTGGTCGGGGTGGCGGTGGAACCACGCCGGCTGGCGGGAGTTGGTGACCAGGTACCGGGTGCGGGCCAGGCCCTCGTAGTACTCCCGGCCCCGGTGCCGGACGCGGGTGAGGTCGTCGGGCAGGCTCACCTGACCGTCGGCGACCAGCCACGACATGGGGCGGTCGGCCCAACTCGCCCGGCGACGCAGCTCGGCGTAGATGCTCTGCGGGCTGTCGGAGTACTGGCGGCCGGTGTAGGTGTCGAAGAGGACGCCGTCGACGATCGGTTCGAGGCGCTGGGCGGGGTAGAAGCGCTCGCGCAGCTCGCGCTGGGCGAACGTGCCCTGTTCCGCGGGGCGCAGATCGCTGCCCACCTGGAGGACCGGGATGCCCCTTCCCTGGTAGGAGAGGGTGTAGGAGCGCTCGGAGGTCTGCATCACCAGGGGCAGCGCGGCGAGGAGGGCCTCGGCGAACTCCACGCCGACGTCGACCGCCTCCGCGGAGTCCTCGGATCCCACGCGCGCCCACAGCTGGTAGGCGCCGGCGGCCAGGGACAGGTCACCGGACAGGGTCCGGATGTCGGCGGGGGCGAACCGGGCGGTGAAACGGTCTCCCGATCGCTCCACGGTCAGCGCGTGCTCCTCGTCACGGCCGCGCGCCTTGGCGACCAGGGCGAGGTCGGCGGCGGCCCGGAAGGCACCGGACAGCACCAGGTGGCGTCCCTCCCAGCGGGCCTCCTCGACGGAGGGGCGGGCGTGACCGGCGCGCAGGCTCAGGTGTCCGGTGGCCGAGCGGAGCACGGCCAGCTCTCGATGGCCGCTCTCGTCGGCGTAGGCGGCGGGGGCGACGTCGTCGGGCAGGACCGGGGCGAGGGGCGCCCCGTCCGGGCCGACCAGGTGGACGTCCCACTCCTCCTGGCGGATGACGCCGCCGCATTCGGTGACACTGTGCGCGAACAGCTCCGAGGCCGCGATCCGGCCCTCGAAACGGCCGCCCTCGACGGTGAGCGGCAGGGAGAGCACGGCGGTGCCCGGTCGGCGGGTCAGCCGCAGTTCGGCGGCCTCGGTGGCGGGGGCGGAGAGCGCCTCACCGCGGATCTCCAGTACGCCGCCGCGGTCGTCGAAGCGGTGTGCGGTGATCCGGGCCCGGCAGGGCTCGATGCCGATGACCAGCTGGTGGTCCCGGTTCCAGTACGGACGGATCCACACGTCCTCGTCGACCTGTCGGTAGCCGGGTCGCCTGGCCGGGCCGGGGACCGGGTTGGAGACGATCCGCCGCCGGTTGATGCCCCGGTTGAGGACGGACAGCTCGATCCTCCAGTCCGATGCGTCCCAGCGGCCGGAGTCGCGCAGCCGACGGGGGTCGACGATGACGGTGAAGCCGCCGTAGTCGTGACGGGCGGCGTCGAGGACGTCGGGCAGCCGGTACTCGGCGGCGAGCCGGATCCGCACGGGCAGACGGACCCGGCGGCGGCCGTCGGAGCGTACGGCGAAGGCGGTGACGTGCTGGTGCCAGCGACGGTGGGCGCGCAGGTGGCGGATGCCCAGGCGACCGCGGATGTGCAGGCGGCCGTCCTCCCAGGAGATCTCCTCGGTCTTCTGGCGGACCTTGACGTCCTCGTCGATGCGGTAGATCTCGCGGGGGACGGCCTTGGCCGGGTCGTCGGATTCGAAGAAGGGGTAGCGGATGTAGTAGCCGAACCCGCGTCGGACCAGGGTGGCCTTCTTCAGCTCGACGCTCTTGGCGAAGGTGGTCACCTCCAGCACGTCCTCGACGCGGTGTTCGCGGACCAGGTGGTACAGGAGGCGGTCCAGCACGCCCAGGTCGTGGATCAGGGCCGCCGGGACGTGGTCGAGGTAGGTGTCGAGGAGACCGATCGCGGTGACGCGGATCGCCTCGTCGGCCTCGTCGAGCCGCATCAGGAGCCGGCGCAGCTCACCCTGGAGGAGGGTGGTGTCCCACAACCGGCGGTCGTGGACGGCCAGGTCCTCGGAGAGGCGGGTCATGGCGGCCAGACGGCGGGTGAGCGTCTCCTCGTCCAGGGGCAGCGCGGTCCGTTCGCGGCGGCGCATGAGCAGGACCGGTCCGGGCAGGACGTCCACGGTGCGGGCGGACAGCACGGCACGGCGCAGCCCGAGGTCGGCGTCGTCGGGGTGCAGGCCGTGGTCGGTGAGCGAGTCCCAGAGTTCGCGGCTCCAGAGCCTGTTGCCCAGGGTCCCGTCCGAGAGCAGGCCGGGGATGTTCCGGGGGTCCTCGGCCAGGCGTGGGTGACCGCAGTATCCACGGTGTCGTTTGGAGGGGGCGGCACCGAGTTCGTCGAACATGTACACGTTGCCGACGACGAGGTCGGAGCGGCTGTCGAGGGCGTGGCGCATGAGGTAGGACAGCGCGTAGCCGGTGAGGGCGTCCGAGCCTTCGAGGAAGAGCAGATGGGTGCCGTGGGCCGCGGCGGCGCCGCGGGCCCGGGCGGCGGGGGCGTCCGGGGCGGGGTCTCCGGACAGGAGGGTGACGGTGAGCCCGGCGGGGGGCGCGGCGGCGAAGGCTGCGGCGACGGCGAGGGCGTCCTCCGACTCGGCGACGGCCTCGTCCCCCTGGTCGTTCTCTTCTCCCGGCGGGGTGGTGGAGCCCGCTTCGGCCTCGGCCTCCTCCTCGTCGAGGGCGCCCTCGGCACCGAGGTCGGCGTCGCCGTCCTCCGGCCGTTCGACCATGGTCTCGGGGGCGGTGCGGATGGGAACGAGGACGACCTCGATCCCGCCGCCCTCGTCGGACGCGGAAGCCCGGTTCCCCGGCGTTCCGTCCTGACGGGCCAAGGAGTCGAGGCAGTGCTGCAGATGGGGTTCGGTGACGTCGAACGTCACGACGACTGTCGGTTCGGGCACGGAAGTTGACACCCTCCGGAGGGTTCGCGGCCGCGGACGACGTGCGGGACCCGACAGGCGCGGTTCACGCGTGGACGACACGGCGGTGAAGACTTTTCGTATTCATATTCTCACCCTTGGTGAGCGATCTCTCTGTGGAGAGGCCCACTCCGGGGGATGGGGAGGGCGCGGGGCCGGTCTGAGTCGACGTCGGCGGCGCGCCCGGGCCCTGCGTTAGGGTTTCGATCCACAAGTATCACAGGCTCGGGGTGCGGTCGCTCCGTGCGGGTATCGGTCGTGTGACGACGGCGAACGGCTCACCCGCCCCGGCCGTCGGTACGGTGACGACCCCCAGGAGCGGAACGGACGCCCATGACCCCTCCCCTGCACGGTGGCGAACAGTCGAGCGAGGACGGGGGACGCCCCCTCCCCCCTGGTGAATCCCTGTACACCCCCGGCGCGGGCCCGCTGCGGCGCGCCGTGGAGCGGCGCAGCGCGGTGCCCCTGGTGTGGCTGCACCGGGCGCCGCGCTGGTTCTCCCCCCTGATGCTGGGGGTGTTGTTCATCACCGGCCTGCTGGCGCCCGGGGTGGCGGGCGCGTTGTGCCTGGCGCCGGTGGCGCTCTTCCTGGCCTGGCTGGCGTATCTGGCGTGGCCCGGCATGGACCCGCGCCGACGGGTCCCCCGGGTGTTGGTGGTGGTCGTGATCACGGTGCTCGCCGTGGCACGTTTCCTGGGTTTTTGAGCCGGTCGCACACGAAACCCGAGGGTTTTGACAATCATTTTCGTTTTCGTGATAATGGGGTCGTGCACGCCCAGATCAAGGACGCCGACGTCCCACCAGCCTTCGAGGTCACCGACGCCCGCGTCGCCTACGACGGTGTCCCCGTCCTGGACGGGGTGAACGTCGGGATACCCCGGGGTCGGACCGTCGCCGTCCTGGGGCCGAACGGATCGGGCAAGTCCACGCTCGTGCGCGCGATGCTCGGCATCGTGCCCCTCACCTCAGGCGGGATCCGCGTCCACGGCACGCCGCTGTCGCGGTTCCGCGACTGGCGTCGGATCGGTTACGTCCCCCAGCGCCTCACCGCGGGCGGGGCCGTGCCCGCCACGGTGCGCGAGATCGTCTCCTCCGGGCAGGTCGCCGCGCGCCGACGGTTCTCCCTGCCCACCCGAGCCGACCGGGCCGCCGTCGACGAGGCGCTGGCCGCCGTCGATCTGACCGATCTGGCCAAGGCCTCGGTACGGGAGCTCTCGGGCGGCCAGCAGCAGCGCGTGCTCATCGCCCGCGCCCTGGCCGGGCGTCCCGACACCTTCGTCATGGACGAGCCCATGGCCGGGGTCGACGCCGAGAACCAGCGCGCGCTCGCCCGTATCATCGCCCGCCTGCGCGAGCGGGACGCCACCGTCATCCTGGTCCTGCACGAACTGGGGCCGTTGGAGGAGTTCATCGAACGCACCGTGGCCCTGGAGTCGGGCCGGATCGTGCACGATGGCGCCCCGCTCCTGCCGACCGGCGAGTGCGCCCGCCCCGGCCACGAGCACCAGCACCCCCACCCCGACCCCAACGACCCCGACCCGCGGGCCGCCGAGCGCCCCTCCCCCGCGGACCTGATGAGACTTGAGGTACCCGGCCGTGATTGACCTTCTCCAGTACGAATTCATGCGGCGGGCCCTGCTGGCCGCGGTACTGGTCGGCCTGATCGCCCCGGTCATCGGCACGTACCTCGTCCAACGACGGTTGGCGCTGCTGGGCGACGGGATCGGGCACGTCGCCCTGACCGGGGTGGCGCTGGGCCTGCTCACCGGCACCTCTCCGGTGCTCACCGCCGCACTGGTGTCGATGGTCGGCGCCGTGCTCATCGAGGTGATGCGGGTGCGCACCCGCACCACGGGTGACGCGGCCCTGGCCCTGCTGTTCTACGGGGGCATCGCGGGCGGTGTGCTCCTCATCGGGTTGACCCCCGGCGCGAACAACTCCACCCTGACCGCGTTCCTGTTCGGTTCGGTGAGCACCGTGAGCGAGGAGGACCTGTGGGTGGTGGCGGTGCTCGCGCTGGGTGTGGCCGCCGTCGTGGCCGTGTTCGGCCGTGAACTGTTCGTCCTGTGCCAGGACGAGGAGGTGGCCAGGGCGCACGGGTTGCCGGTGCGTTTCCTGAGCGTCCTGCTCGCCGTCACCGCGGCGTTGACCGTGGTGATCGCGATGCGCGTGGTGGGGTTGCTCATGGTGAGCGCCCTCATGATCGTGCCGGTGGTCGCCGCCCAGCAGCTCACCCGCAGCTTCCGGGTGACGATGGCGCTGGCCGTGGTGATCGGACTGCTGTCCTCGTTGGGCGGCCTGAGTGTCGCGGCCCAGGTCGATCTGGCCCCGGGCGCCACGATCGTGCTGCTGGCACTGGCCGTCTTCGTGGTGGCCGTGGGGGTGGGCGGCGTGCTGCGCCGTGCCTCCGGCCGCAGGGCCGCGGTCTCCCGACCCACCGTGATGGCCGGCGCGGTCGGTACGATGCCCGAGAGCGATCGAGGGAGGGTGAGCCGATGAGTACGACACGACGTGAGGCGGTCCGTCAGGCGCTGAACGCGTCCGCCGGTTTCCGCAGTGCCCAGGACCTGTACGCGGACCTGCGCGCCGACGGTTCCAAGATCGGGCTGACCACCGTCTACCGAGCCCTACAGGCGTTGAGCGATTCCGGTGAGATCGACGTGCTGCGCACCGACGACGGCGAGGCCGTCTACCGCGCCTGCGACAGCGGGAGTCACCATCACCACCTGGTGTGCCGGGTGTGCTCTACCGCCGTCGAGGTGGAGGGGCCGACCGTGGAACGCTGGGCCGCGGAGATGGGTGAGGCGCACGGGTTCACCGACGTCACCCACAGCGTGGAGATCTTCGGTACCTGCGCCTCCTGCTCCCGGCTCTCCTGAGAGGGCCCGGTGCGGGTGTGCCGGGAGGATGATCGATCCCGGTGAGGCCGCCGGGCGGGGCCGCCCCACCGGGGATCCGGCGGCGGTCCCGCCGCCGGATCATCTCGATCATCCGTTGGGAGTCGGGCCCCTCAGTGGTCGGGGCGCAGCGGCTCCAGGGCCGGGCGCTTGGGGCTGACGTCGTCTCCGGAGGAGCGTCCGGTCAGCCGGCGGTGGATCCACGGCATCAGGAACTCCCGGGCCCAGTACAGGTCCTCCTGGCGGGCGGCGCGCCAGTCCCGGGGCTCGGCGGGCGGCCAGGGCTCGTTCCAGTCGCCTTCGAGGGGGACGCCGAGCACCTCGCACACGCGCAGCGCCAACCGGCGGTGGCCTTCGGGGGACAGGTGGAGCCGGTCCCAGTTCCAGGCGCGGGGATCGTCGAGGATCCGCATGCTCCACACGTCCACCACGTCGCAGCCGTACCGGTCGGCGATGGCGCGCATGTGCATGTTGTAGGTGGCGATCTTGCCGCGCAGGTGGCGCATGACCGGCTGCCAGTTGGTGTCGAACCCGGTGAAGACGACGACGCGCGCGCCGGTGCCCGCGAGCCCCGCGATCGCCTCCTCGAAGAGGGCGGCCACCGCGTCGGGGTCCGAACCGGGACGGATGATGTCGTTGCCGCCGGCGCAGATGGTGATGAGGTCGGGGGAGAGCTCGACGGCGCGGGGCAGTTGCTCTTCGAGGATCTGTCCGATGAGCCTGCCGCGCACGGCGAGATTGGCGTAGCGCACCTCGCCGACGTGGTCGGTGAGGTGTTCGGCCACGCGATCGGCCCACCCGCGATAGCGACCGTTGGGCACGCTGTCGCTGTCGGGGTAGGGGTCGCTCATGCCCTCGGTGAAACTGTCACCGAGGGCCACGTAGGACAGGATGTCCCTGTCGGTGAGGTCATTCGTCCCAAAGCCGCTCATGGTCAGTGATCATGCAACTCCGCGCCATGGTTACGCGACAGTAGGTTGCTGATTCGTCCACTTTTGGGTTGGACGTCACACCATGAGCGGCTTCGGACAGGCTCACCGGTCCTTGGTCAGCGTGGTCAGCTCGGGACGCTTGGCGGTGATGGCGTCACCCGAGGAACGCCCGGTCAGACGACGTCCGATCCACGGTCCCAGAGACTCCTTGACCCAGGTCAGGTCCTCCCTCAGGAGCTGGGCCCGGGCCATCGGCTCCGACTCCGGCCAGGGCTCGTCCCAGCGTTCGTCGACCGGAACGCCGATCACCTCCGCGACCCGCAGCGCCAGTCGGCGGTGTCCCTCCGGGGACATGTGCAACCGGTCGGCGTCCCAGGCGCGGGAGTCGGTCAGCACCTTCATCGACCACTGGTCGACCAGAAGGCAGTCGTGGGCGTCGGCGATGGCGCGCACGTTCATGTAGTAACGGGCGAACAGGCCGATCGTGCCGCGCATGTACCCGTTGGCGACGTTCACACCGGTGAAGAGCACCACCCGCGAGCCGCGCTCGCGCAGCCGGGCGACCGTGTGCTCCAGGATCTTCGCCATCCGCTCCGGGTCACCGGCCGGGCGCAACAGGTCGTTGCCGCCGGCGCAGAGCGTGACCAGGTCGGGTCCCATCTCCAGGACCGGCGGGAGCTGGTCGGTGACGATCTGGCGCATCAGCTTGCCGCGCACGGCCAGGTTGGCGTACCGGACCTCTCCCAGGTGGTCGGCCAGGTGCTCGGCCACCCGGTCCGCCCAGCCGCGGAAGCCCGAACCGTCCGGGTAGGGGTCGCCGACCCCCTCGGTGAAGCTGTCACCGATCGAGACCAGGGACATGCCGGGCCGGAGCGGGGATCCCTCCGTGGAAACCGCCATCACTCCTCATCCTCCTTGGGCACCGGGTTGGGCTCGGCCCCGCCGTAGCGGCGGTCCCGACGCGCGTAGATCTCACAGGCCCGCCAGAGGTCACGGCGGTCGAAATCGGGCCAGAGCGTGTCCAGGAAGACGAATTCCGCGTAGGCGGACTGCCACAGGAGGAAGTTGGACAGCCGTTGCTCACCCGAGGAACGGAGGAACAGGTCCACCGGGGGGATCTCCGGCGAGTACAGGTGCTGCGTGAGGGTCTCCTCGGTGATCTTCTCCGGGGAGATCTCACCCGCGGCGGCCTTGCGGGCCACGGCGCGAACGGCGTCGACGATCTCGGCCTGACCGCCGTAGTTGACGCAGAACTGAAGGGTGAGCGCGGTGTTGTCGCGGGTCATCTCCTCCGCGTCGCGCAGCTCCTTGATGACGCTCTTCCAGAGCATGCCGGAGCGACCGGCCCAGGTCACCCGCACCCCGCGCGCGTGCAGCTCGTCGCGGCGGCGGCGGATGACATCGCGGTTGAAGCCCATGAGGAAGCGCACCTCCTCGGGGGAGCGCTTCCAGTTCTCCGTGGAGAAGGCGTACGCCGACAGGTTCGGGATGCCCATCTCCAGGGCACCCTCGATGACGTCGAAGAGGGACGCCTCGCCGGCCTTGTGGCCGTCGGTGCGCGGCAGGCCGCGCTGTTTGGCCCAACGGCCGTTGCCGTCCATGACCACGGCCACGTGTCGGGGCACCAGGTCGGCGGGGAGTGCGGGCGGACGCACCCCGCTCGGGTGCGGGACGGGCGCTGTGTACTCCCGGCGGTTACCGGTGTCGAAGCTGAACAGACTCAAGAACGCTCCACATGGCGCAGTGATCGGATTCCGTTTTCCAGGTGCCACTGTAGGTAGGCCGCGACCAGGCCGCTGCACTCGGACCGGTGCTGCGGGTCGCTGGTGTCCGCGGCCGTCCAATCCCCGCCGAGCAGTGACGACATGAGGCGGATCGTGTCGGGTGAGGGGTGCACGCTGCCGTGGGGGCGGCACACCGAGCACACCGTTCCACCGGCGTGGATCGCGAAGGAGCGGTGCTCCCCCCGGCCGCCGCACCGGGCGCACTCGGACAGGGCCGGGGCGTACCCGGCCACCGCCAGGGAGCGCAGCAGGTAGGCGTCCAGGACCAGCCGGGCGTCGTGGGTGCCCTCCCCCAGGGTACGCAGCGCGCCGAGGAGCAGGAGGAACTGGCGCAGGGCCGGGTCCTTCTCGACGGCGACGACCTTCTCGGCCGTCTCCAGCATGGCCGTGGCGGCCGTGTAGCGGGCGTAGTCGGTGACGATCGCCTCACCGTAGGCGCGCACGGTCTCGGCCTGGGTGACGACGTCCAAGGTGCGCCCGGAGTGGAGCTGGAGGTCGACGTGGGTGCAGGGTTCCAGCCGGGCGCCGAACCGCGACCGGGTGCGCCGCACGCCCTTGCCCACGGCCCTGACGAGGCCGTGGCGTCGGGTCAGGAGGGTGATGATGCGATCGGCCTCGCCCAGCTTCTGGTTGCGCAGGACGACGCCCTCGTCACGGTAGAGGCTCACTCCCCCATTGTCGCGGATGCCGGTGACCGTCCTCGCGCCCGACCTGACCGCATACGCCGGACGCGCACCCTCTTGACCAGGTTGATTACGTTTTGGATTCCCTTTTCGAGATATTTGGTCTACTCTCACGCGCTAGACGTCACTCGTCGGGTCCGCCGCCTTTCCCCCGCGGCATCACCGGCGTCGCCACGCCGGCGTGCGGCCTTCCGGCACCCGGCCGACGAGAAGTCACGTTGCCATGGGCGAGCGCAGAGCCGCCCGAGGGTACGAACCCCGACTCGGGCGGTCGAGAACGCCCGTTCCAGTCCATTTCCAGAGGAGATCGATCATGGCGCGTGGTCGTCGCGGCACACGACGAACGAGCACCCGGCGCCCCCGGCGCAGGCGATCGGTGCCCTTCTTCGTCACGTTGGCGGCGGTCCCGGTCGGGTTGACCCTGGCCGGAACGCTGCTGGTCACGGGGGCCGGAGAGGAACTGAACCCGTTCCGCAACACCGCGGACGGGTCCGCGGTGCCCGACGGGTCGACCTCGTCCGTCTCCGCGGACCCGCCCGTCCCGGACGCCTCCGAAGAGGACGACTTCTTCGTGACGCCCGGCGATGACGCACCGATCCCGGTGCCC
Source organism: Nocardiopsis lambiniae (assembly GCF_031845465.1). NCBI lineage: Bacteria > Bacillati > Actinomycetota > Actinomycetes > Streptosporangiales > Nocardiopsidaceae > Nocardiopsis > Nocardiopsis lambiniae. Next base: position 693,862 of record NZ_JAVREP010000001.1, read on the forward strand.
TCACCGGCCGGGGACAACGAACCGCAGAGCGCCGACGTCACCGCGTCGTCATCACCCGAGGACTCCGAGGGCGAGGGGGCGGACGGAAACCGCGGTGAGAGCGCCGGCGGCGGCTCGGGCGGATCCGGCGGCAGCGGTTCCGGTGGCTCCGGGGGATCGGGCGGCTCCGGCGGGGGCGGCGGCGGTGGCACGGGTGCCGCCGCCGGTGTCACCGACGAGGTCGTGCGCCTGGTCAACGCCGAACGCGCCGGCGCCGGATGCGGCGCTCTGCGCGTGGACTCGCGACTCACCGGCGCCGCGCAGGAGCACAGCGAGGACATGGACCGGCGGAACTACATGAGCCACCAGAGCCCCGATGGCGAGGGCCCCGGTGAGCGGGCCGCCCGCCACGGCTACAACGCGTGGGGGGCCGAGAACGTCGCCAAGGGGCAGACCAGCGCCGCGCAGGTGATGGACGCCTGGATGAACAGCGAGGGCCACCGCGCCAACATCCTCAACTGCGGGCTGAAGGCGATCGGTGTCGGCGAGTCCGGCAACGCCTGGACCCAGAAGTTCGGCTGGGAGTGAGTCCACACGCATACGGCGAAGGGCCGCACCCCGCGGGGTGCGGCCCTTCGGCGTATCGATGAGGAGGGTGGGAGCGCTGAACCGTTAGCAGCGGAGCCCTCCGAAGAGGGTTAGAAGGAAGCACCCCCGGTGCCTCGGGTACCGCGTGGGCGGAGAGTGCGACGACTGGGTCCGTGAGAGTTACGAGAAGGAAGTCGTCGCGGTGCCGCCCGGCCGAGCCCGCAAGGAGCCCGACCGGTGGGGCGGAGAGTGGACCGGCTGCGACTTTCCTTAAGAGAGAAAAAAGAGAAGGAAGCCGGTTCGGAGCCGCCCTGTCCGCAACGTTAGCGAGCAGGGCGGCCGGATGTCACCGGGTTTTCAGGACACCGGCTCGGGTTCGGGACCGGTGTCGGGGAGCAGCGAGGCCAGCGCCGGCAGGGTGATCGCCTCCACGCCCTCCGGCAGCCCCTCCGGGAGCTCCGTGCCGACGTAACCCACCCGCAGCCCCTCCGCCTCCTCCTGCGTGAGCGGACCCGCCTCGCGCACCCGGACACCGCGTTCGGCCATCAGGTCGACCAGGTCGCCGACGGTCAGGTACCGCCGCGACAGCACCCCCCGGGCCAGCAGGCTCCCCGGGACCCCGGTCTCCTCGACCCGGTTGAACTGCTCGTCCGCCGCCAGGAACAGGTGCATCCAGCGGGCCGACCAGGTCCCGTCCTCCCCCTTGGCGAAGGCCAGCGGCACCAGTACCCGCGACTCCCCCTCCAGGTCGGAGCGGACCCGGACGGTGCGCGGCTCGAACGGCATCCCCTGCTGCACGGTGTCCAGCGACAGGTAGCCGAAGAACGCCTCGGGCAGGAAGGTGAACCGGTCGCCGCTGTACACCAGCACCTGGGGCACCACGTACCGCACCTTCGGGTCCAGCGCGGCGAGCTCCAGATCGATCATCTCGGTGGCGCCGCCGGGCGCCGGGGCCTCCACCAGGTCGCCGGAGTGCACGACCCCGGTGCTCTGGAGGTTGGTCCAGGAGACCTGTCCGACGGGGGCGAAGTCCGCACCGAGCAGCATCACCGACAGGTCCAGGTCGGTAGTGGTGTCCGGGCCGTCGGCCCAGTGCACGAAGAAGCGCAGCCGCTCTCCCTCCACCGCCGTGACGCTGCCGCGCGGCAGCACCCCCAGCCCCTTCGAGGTTCCACGGCCCGAACGCGGGACCGCCACGCCCCGCACCGCCGGGTCGACCAGCAGCAGGTCCACGTCGGGCAGGCGGCGGGCGATCAGCGCGTCCAGGGCGGCGGTCACCGCGGCCGTGTCGGCCTCGGGCAGCGGCGGCCGGGTGTCCGCGACCGTCCAGCCGCGGGCGGTCTCGTTGGCGAACAGCCGCACCGAGCCGGGCAGGCTCCGGTTGGCGAGCTGTTCGCGGGCCGAGGCCAGCACCCGGCCGGCCACCCGGTGGCCGACCGCGTTCAGGTGTTCGACCAGCAGGCCGGTGACGGCGGGGCCGCCCGCGACCATGATCCGGTCCAGGGACCGGACCAGGGTTCCGGGCGCCCCGGCCAGCAGGTGGACGGCGGCCGGGACGTCACCGGCGCCGAACGCGGCCTCCACCCGGGCGGCGAGGGTGTGCACGCGCTTGTCGCCCCGGGCCACGGCGAACACGTCGCGGGCGTGGCCCAGCGCCGGGTACTCGTGCGGGTGCAGCCCCTCGCCCAGGCGCTTCCAGCCCTGGACCCGGCGGCCCACATCGGCCAGCTTGCCGGGGTCGGCGGCGACGACGCCGTCCAGCGCGGTGAGCAGCAGGCGGCGTTCGCGCCGGGTGAAGGAGCGCAGGCGCTCGGGCTCCACCAGGGTGGGGTCGCCGCCGGACAGGGCCTGGGCCAGGCGCAGGACGTCCGTGACGGTGTCGAGTACGGGCGGCAGCCCGGCTCGGACGCGGGCGGCGTTGACCACGGCGCGGTTCTCCCGGACGGGGATCGCGGGCGGCTCGTGGTCGGGGCACGCGGCGGCCAGGCGGCCCAGCAGGTCGCGGTCGGCGTCGGCGAGCGGCACGGTGGATCCGGCCAGGTCGGTGTAGAGCCGGCGGGTCTCCTCCTCCAACGTTCCGCCCAGGTGCAACAGGGTCCACCGGTCCTCGGCCCCGGCGACGAAGGCGTCGCGGACGGCCGCGAGCTCGGCGTAGGTGTGCCGGAGGCGTCCGTAGGCGGGCAGGGAGAGCAGGTCCAGGCCGTCGGGGTCCGAAACCACCGCGTCCCGGTGGGCCGGGTCGGTGACCGCGGAGACCAGGCACTCCAGCCAGAAGTCCACGGTGCCGGGGACGTTCTCGGGGAAGTCGGTGAAGTACACGTTGTGCTCGGCCGCGGCGCCGACGAGTTCGCGGACGGCGGCGAGCAGGGGGGCCGCGGTGCGCAGCACCGCGTCGGGGGCCAGTCCCTCCAGGTGGGTGCGCAGGTCCGCGGTGAGCGCGAACCCGAGGGACAGCAGCGCGGCGTCCAGCCGCCGCACCGCGGCCGTGCCGTCGCCGGGCCCGGCCGCCGGGAGGGGGACCCGCAGGGTCCGCTGGATGATCTCGGTGTGCACCATGCCCGGAATGGTCCCATCGCGGGAATCCCGCCCGCCAGGGATTTTCCCGCCCCCGGGCGAGGTGTCCGGGGGCGGTACTAGGGTGAGCGGCACCGCGGCGAACAGATGGGTGGGAGGGTACGGGTGCGCGAACTCAGTGAGCTGGTCGAGGTGGAACGGCCCGGTTGGCCGGTGGTGATCGAACACCTGGAACGCGCGCGGTTGCCGGTGCGCGCGCTGCCCGGCGACCCGGACAGGGGGCGGACCTGCCTGCACCGGTTGCAGATCACGGCGCGTTCGTTCCTCGGCGCGATGGCGCTGGAGAGCGGCGGCCTGCTCGTGGACGACGGATGGTTGCGGGTGTACGGGGGCGGCGGCCCGGAGCTGCCCGGTCTGGGCGAGGTGAACGACCTGAGCGCCGCGGTGGTGCACGGGCCCCCGGTGCGCCTGATCGTGGGGCACGACGTGCTGGGCGGGATCTTCGCGCTCAACGGCCCCGGTTGCGAGGACGACCGGTATCCGGGGCGCCCCGGGGAGATGGTGTACTTCGCCCCCGACTCCCTGGCGTGGGAACCGCTGGAGGCCGCCTACTCCTCGTGGCTGCCGTGGATGCTGGAGGAGCACAACCTGGAGAACTTCTACGCCGATCTGCGCTGGCCCGGGTGGCGGGAGTCGGTGGCGGGGTTGACGCCGGACCAGGGGTTGGCGGCGTCCCCGCCCCTGTGGACGAAGGAGGCCGCGCGGAACCCGGCGGCGGTCTCCCGGCGGCCGGTGCCGTTCGGCGAGCTGGTGGCGCTGCACCGGGAGTTCCGCACCGGGATGGACGGGGCCGACCCCGGCCCGTTCGGGACCCTGTGACAGGCGTGGGGCCCGCGGCGTCGCCGCGGGCCCCACGTCGGATCGTGTCAGGCGCGACCGATGGCGCTGCACAGGGCGCGCAGCGACGCGGTGGTGATGCTGCTGTGGATGCCCACGCCCCACACCACCCGGCCCTCGATCTCGGCCTCGACGTAGGCGGCGGCGCGGGCGTCGCCGTCGGCACCCATGGAGTGCTCCACGTAGTCCATGACCCGGACCTTGACGTCGACGTCGGTCAGGGCGTCGCAGAACGCGGAGATGGGGCCGTTGCCGGTGCCGACCAGTTCGCGGATCTCGCCGTTGACGCGGGCGTCGGCCTCGATCCGGTAGGTGCCGTCGGCGTCGGTGGAGGACCGGTGCGCCAGGACCGCGACCGGGCCCCGGTCGGTCAGGTAGGTGTCGGAGAAGATCTCCCAGATGCGGTCGCCGGAGAACTCGCCGCCCTCGGCGTCGGTGTACTTCTGGATGGCCTGGGAGAACTCGATCTGCAGGCGGCGGGGCAGGTCCAGGGAGTGGTCGCGCTGCATGATGTAGGAGACGCCGCCCTTGCCGGACTGGCTGTTGACCCGGATGACGGCCTCGTAGTTGCGGCCGACGTCCTTGGGGTCGATGGGCAGGTAGGGCACGTCCCAGCCGTACGCGTCCACGGGGACCCCGGCGGCCTCGGCGTCGGCCTCCAGTGCGGCGAAGCCCTTCTTGATGGCGTCCTGGTGGGAGCCGGAGAAGGCGGTGTAGACCAGGTCGCCGCCGTAGGGGTGGCGGGGGGCGACGGGCAGCTGGGTGCAGTGCTCGACGGTCCGGCGGATCTCGTCGATGTCCGAGAAGTCGATCTTGGGGTCGACGCCCTGGCTGAACAGGTTCAGGCCCAGGGTCACCAGGCAGACGTTGCCGGTGCGCTCGCCGTGACCGAACAGGCAGCCCTCGACTCGGTCGGCGCCGGCCATGACGGCCAGTTCCGCCGAGGCGACACCGGTACCGCGGTCGTTGTGGGGGTGCACCGACACCACCACGTGCTCGCGACGCGACAGGTTGCGGCTCATCCACTCGATCTGGTCGGCGTAGACGTTGGGGGTGGAGCGTTCGACGGTGGCCGGCAGGTTCAGGATGATCTCCCGACCCGGACCGGGGTTCCACACGTCCATGACGGCCTCGCAGACCTCCAGGGCGAAGTCCGGCTCGGTGTCGATGAAGATCTCGGGGGAGTACTCGTAGCCGAAGTACTCGGTGTCGCCCAGGTACCGCTCGGCGAAGCGCATGACGTGGCGGGTGCCCTCGACGGCGATGGCCTTGCAGGCCTCACGGTCCACCTTGAACACGACGCGGCGGAAGGTGGGCGCGGTGGCGTTGTACAGGTGCACGGTGGAGCGCCGGGCGCCGATCAGGCTCTGTACGGTGCGCTCGATCAGGTCCTCGCGGGCCTGGGTCAGGACCGAGATCTGGACGTCGTCGGGGATCAGGCCGTCCTCGATCAGGGACCGGACGAAGTCGAAGTCGGTCTGGCTGGCGGCGGGGAAGCCGACCTCGATCTCCTTGTAGCCCATCTTCACCAGCAGCTGGAACATCTCGCGCTTGCGGGCGGGGTCCATGGGCTCGATCAGGGCCTGATTGCCGTCGCGCAGGTCCGTGGACAGCCAGCGGGGCGCCTCGGTGATGGTCTTGGACGGCCAGGTGCGATCGGGCAGATCGATCGACTCGAAGGGCGCGTAGCGCTGGAACGGCATGGGGGAGGTCTGCTGCTGGGGCACCATCTGGTGGCTCCTAGGAATCGCGGTGCGTGGTCAATGGCCGACCGTGGACAAGCCGAAGCCCCGCGGCGAGGGAGCCGACCCGTACTAACGACCCCCGCCGCGGCCGCTAAGAAGGAGCAGCTCGCACAGCATGATGGGGGCCACGCTAGCAGACGGCCCGGAAATGCTGGTACTCCCCGTCCACATGATGGGATGCGTCTCACGTGACCTGCGCTTCCTTGAACACGGGGATGTCCGGGATTCATCCGCCCCTCGCCATCGATATCTCGTTTTCGAGAAAACCGATACCTCGACTTCGAGATACAAAGGAGAGGTCTGTACCATTGACCCGAACCCTTCAGTGCTAGGGGGGTCGTTCGAATCCCGCCGGGGGACCCAGGGTGCGGCCAACACCCGAGGCCGCCGTCGCGCCGCGCCGTGTACACGTAAGCCGCGGACGACGGCAGCGCCTGTCCCCCGGCGGGATTTCTCCTTTCCCGCCCGTCGACGTCCACCTCGGCGCTCACTCGACCCCGGGTCCGTTCACTCGGGAGGCGACCCGGCCCGGGACACCGACCGACGTCGATGAGGAGGCTCCGGCCGAGGCCGAGAAGGTCGCGGTCGGCACCGCTCTCCGGGAACGGTCCACCGCCCGCGTCCCGGCCGACGAGGACGCGGGCGGCGGACCGTTCGGCGTCAGGCGCTCTGGAGGTGCGGGTAGTCGGTGTACCCGGAGTGGTCGCCGCCGTAGAAGGTCGCGGCGTCCGGCTCGTTGAGCGGGGCGCCCGCGCGCAGGCGGACGTCCAGGTCGGGGTTGGCCAGCCAGGCCGCGCCCAGGGCCACCGCGTCGGCGCCCCGCCCCAGGGCCGTGTCCGCGCCCGACAGGTCCAGCCCCGTCGCCGGGTTGACGACCAGGGTCCCCTCCCACAGCTCGCGGACCAGCGGCGTGTGCTCGGCGCCACCGATCTGCGCGGTGTGCAGGAAGGCCAGGTCGGAACGGTGGCGCAACCCTTCCAGCAGGGCCGTGTACTGCTCGACCGGGTCACTCTGGACGATGCCGTTGTAGCCGTTCGACGGCGAGATGCGCAGGGCGGTGCGGTCGGCTCCGATGGTGTCGGCCACCGCGTCCACCACCTCGATCGCGAACCGGGAACGGCGCTCGGCGTCGCCCCCGTACTCGTCGTCCCGGAGGTTCGACCCGTCCGCGAGGAACTGGTTGATCAGGTAGCCGTTGGCCCCGTGCAGCTCCACCCCGTCGAAACCGGCGGCGATCGCGTTGCCGGCGGCCACGGCGAAGTCGTCCACGACCTCCTGGATCTCCGCGACGGTCAGCTCCCGGGGCACCGGGTGCGGGACCATGCCCGAGCCGTCGAACAGCGACTCGCCCGAGGCGACCGGGGACGGGCCCACCGGCAGGCCACCGTCCGGGTACAGGGACGGGTGGCCGATGCGGCCGGCGTGCATGATCTGCGCGAAGACGAGCCCGCCCCGCTCGTGGACGGCGCCGGTGACGGCCTTCCACGCCTCCACCTGCTCGGGCCCGTGCAGACCGGGGGTGTCGATGTAGCCCTGGCCGCGCACGTTCGGCTGGACGCCCTCGGTGATGATCAGTCCGGCGGTCGCCCGCTGGGCGTAGTACTCGGCGACGAGCGCGTCCGGGCGTCCGCCGTAGGCGCGCGAACGGGTCATCGGGGCCATGAACAGACGGTTGGCCGCCTCGTACCGACCGATCTTCGTCGGCTGGAACAGGGACTCGTTCACGGTGGTCCTCCGGGGTTCTCTGTGGTGAGGGCCGTGCCCTCGGGAACACTCGGAACCTAGGACGGAGCGCCGTCCGTCCCCTTGCCGCGCGCTGTCCGCCCGCTGTCGTGACCCGGCTCTCACCCGAAGACCGGGTCCGAGGGGCCGCGTATAGGCTTTCCGGCATGCGATTCGGGGTGCTGGGGCCGTTGGCCGTGTGGACCGACGAGGGCACGACCGTGCGCGTGCCGGGTGCCAAGGTGCGCGCCCTGGCGGCCCTGCTGCTCGCCCACCGTGACGAGGCCGTATCGGTCGACCGGCTGGTCGACGAGCTGTGGGACGCCCCTCCCCCGGATCCGGCGGGCGCGGTGCAGACCGCGGTGTCCCGCCTGCGCGGCGCCCTGGACCGGGCCGAGCCCGGCTACCGCGTCCGGGTGGCGTCGGGCCCGTCCGGCTACCGGCTGCGGGTGGACGCCGACGACGTGGACGCGGGCCGGTTCGAGGTCCTGATCGCCGCGGCCCGCGCCGCCGAGGCCCCCAGGGAACGGGTGCGGATCCTGAACGAGGCGTTGGCGCTGTGGCGGGGCCCGGCCCTGGCCGATCACGCCGACGCCCCCTTCGCCGCGGCGCCCCTGGCCCGGTGGGAGGAGATGCGGCTGGCCGCCCTGGAGGACCGCGTCCGGGCCAGGTTGGACCTGGGCGAGGGCCCCGAACTGGTCGCCGAACTCGGTGAGCTGGTGCGCGAGCACCCCGTCCGGGAGCGGCTGCGGGCGGCGCACATGCTCGCCCTGTACCGCGCGGGCCGCCAGGGCGAGGCGTTGGAGAGCCACCGGAGGCTGCGGGAGTCGCTGGCCGAGGAGCTCGGCGTGGACCCGGGGCCGGAGATCACCCGGCTGTACGAGGACATCCTCGCCCAGTCCCCCGCCCTGACCCCGGCCGCTCCGCCTCGGGCGGCGACGGAGCACCACCCCCACGTCGTGGCGACCGGGACGACGACGCCCTCCGGGCGGTCCCGGGGTTCGGTCCCCGCTCCCGTCACCGATGTGGTGGGACGGGACGCCTGTGTCGCCGAGGTACGCCGGAACCTCACCGAGTCACGGCTGACCACACTGCTCGGCCCCGGCGGGGTCGGCAAGACCACCATGGCCCTGGCCTCGGTCGGCGTCGAGGACGGCCGGTTCGGCCCCGTGTGGTTCGTGGAGCTCTCGGGGCGCGACGGCGACGCCGGTGACGGGGTGGCCGACGACGTCGCCGCCGTACTGGGCATCCACGACGAGACCCCCCGCATGGGGTCGGCCCGGCCGATGACCGCCCGCATCGCCGAGTCCCTCGGGCAGGAGCCGGCCCTGCTGGTCCTGGACAACTGCGAGCACCTGATCGCGCCGGTGGCGGACCTGGTGACCCGGCTGCTGGGGGCCGCGCCGGGGCTGCGCGTGCTGACCACCAGCCGCGAACCGCTGGGGATCCCGGGTGAGCGTCTGCACCGGGTGGAGCCCTTGGGGCTGCCCACCGGATCCTCTCCCGAGGAGGTGGCCGCGTCCGACGCCGCGACCCTGTTCGTGCGTCGGGCGGCGGCCTCGGTGCCCGGTTTCGCGGTGGACGGGTCCAACGCCGAAGCGGTGGCCGCGATCTGTAGGCACCTCGACGGGCTTCCGCTGGCCTTGGAACTGGCCGCCGCCCGGGTGCGGTCCCTGGGGGTGCACCGATTGGCCGACCGCCTGCACGACAGGTTCCGGGTGTTGGGCACCGGCGGTTACGACCGCAGGCGCACCCTGTGGGAGACGGTCGACTGGAGCTGGCGGTTGTTGACCGGGGCCGAGCGCGCCGTGCTGCGCCGGCTCTCGGTTCCGACGTGCCTGTTCACCCTGGAGACGGCGGAGGTGGTCGCCGCCGACCCGGACGGGGAGCCCGCGGTGACGGCGGCCGACGTCGCCGGGATCCTCGCCGGGCTGGTGGACCGGTCGCTGATCGCGGTGGAGCGGGGCGGTACCCGGTACCGCCTGTTGGAGACGATCCGCGCCTACGCCGGGGAACGGTCGGTGGCCGCCGGGGAGGAGGACCGGACGCGGTACCGGTACGCACGGCACATCGCCGGGGGTTCGGGACGCGGTGAGGCGCGGGACTTCACCCTGGACCCGCACCCGACCGAGTCCGACCTGCGGGCGGTCGACGTGCGCACGGCGATCGAGTGGGCCGCGGACCACGGGCACGCGGACATCGCGCTGCGCATCGCGGCCTACCACGGCTGGTTCTGGTACCTGAGCGGACGGTACCGGGAGGGGTACCGGCTGCTGTCGCGGGCGTTGGCGGCCGAGGGGACGGCCGCGCCCGCCGATCGGGCCGAGGCCCTGTTGTGGCACGCCGCGCTGGGCGTCACCGAGTGCGCGGAACAGGGCGCGCCCGAGTCCGCGCTCGCGACGGTCCGGCTCACCGAACGGCTGACCGACCCCCGCGCGGCGGCGCGCGCGGAGGCCCTGCTGGTGTTCATGGCCCCCTTCGCCGACCCGGATCGAGGAGAGGGCTCCTCGGTCGACGACCGGCTGGCCGTGGCGCTTCGGGTGTTCGAGACGACCGACGAACCGTGGTGGACCGCGTTCTCGCTTCACCTGCGCGGATGGCGGGCGCTGCGTCGCAGCGACCTGCGCGCCGCCCGCCACGACGCCGCCCGGAGCCTGGCCCTGTTCTCGCGGACCGGTGAACCGTGGGGGGCGGCCCGGGCGAACAGCCTGTTGGGGGTGGTCGCGGGCATCGAGGGCGCCTACGCGGAGGCCGCGCACCGCCACGGACTCGCCCTGGAGCACGCCGAACGCCTGGGACTGTGGCCGACGGTCGTGGACGAGCTGGGCCGGCTGGCCCGGGTGCACATGCTGACCGGGGATCTGCGCACCTCCAACGAGTACAACCTGCGGGCCCTGAGGATCGCGGCCGAGCAGGCGTTCCACGCGGGACGGCGGTTCAGCGTCGGCGGTCTGGGGATGACCGCCCGCCGCCGGGGCGACCTCGACCTCGCGGAGGAGTACATGAACGAGGTGCTGGCCACCCATCGCATGGACGGATACCGGCCGGGGACCGCGTTCGCGTTGGCCGAACTGGGGTTCGCCGCCGAGTTGCGCGGGGACGCCGGTGAAGCCCGTGACCTGCACCTTCAGGGACTGGGGGACGCACGACAGACCGGGGATCCGCGTGCGGTGGCGCTGGCCCTGGAAGGTCTGGCGGGCGCCGCGGCCCTGGCGGGCGACGGGCGGTCCGCGGCGCGTTTGGTGGGTGCCGCGGAGCGGGCCAGGGAGGAGGCGGGGGTGCCGATGCCCGAGGCCGAACGCTTCGACGTGGACCGGATCCTGAACGCCGCGCGCGCCCTGCTGGGCGGGGAGGCGACGGAGCGGGCCGAGGCCGAGGGGCGCGCCCTGTCGCTGGAGGCGGCGATCGCCCTGGCCCTGGCTCCCGCCCGGGAACCTCAGCCCCGGTAGGCGGCCGGCCGGATGTGGCCGGGTGGGGACGGGGTACCCGCGGTGGGAGGACCGGATCCGGCGGGCGCGAAGTGGGGATTCGCCGCTTGCGACGGCAAACATACGTTCATGACTCAGAGATCATGAATATTGACAGAACGTGTCGATCTCCTTTGCAATGTCGCCACCGTGTCCGATCGCCTCACCCCCCGCTCACGGAGGCATCCCGTGGAGACCACCCGTTTCCCGTCCCCCCGACGCGCCCGCATCCCCAAGGGCGTCCGTCGCACCCTCGTCCCCCTGACCGCCGCCGCCCTCCTGCTCGGCGCCCTGGCCCCCGGGAGCGCGACCGCCGAACCCGAGTACGACCTGTACCGGGTGGACGGTGTCGAGACCGCGCGGGAACGCACCGCCATCGCCTCGACCGGTGCCGCCATCGACCAGGTCGCCGCCGACGCGGTGCTGGTCACCGCCACCCCCGACGACGCCGAGGAGATCGCCGACCTCGGGTTCGGGGTGGAGTTGTTGGAGATCCCCCAGCCGTTCGCCAACCCCGACCCCGGGTACACGACCTACCCCGAACTCCTCGACATCGTCGACGAGGTCACCGCCGATCACCCCGACATCGCCGCGAGCACGGTCATCGGCACCTCCCATCAGGGCCGCGACATCGTCGCGATCAAGATCAGCGACAACGTCGGCGTCGACGAGGACGAACCGGAGGTGCTGTTCACGCACGCCCAGCACGCGCGCGAGCACCTCACCGTCGAAATGGCCGTGTACCTGCTCGACCTGCTCACCGACGGGTACGGCACCGATCAGCGCATCACCGGGCTGGTCGACGAACGGGAGATCTGGATCGTCCCCAACGTCAACCCGGACGGCTCCGAGTACGACATGGCGGGCACCAACTGGCGGAACTGGCGCAAGAACCGCCAGCCCAACGCGGGCACCTCCGCCATCGGCACCGACCTCAACCGCAACTGGGACTACAGGTGGGGCTGCTGCGGCGGTTCCTCCGGCAACCCGAGCAGCATCACCTACCGGGGCAGGGCCCCCGAATCGGCCCCCGAGGTCAGGGTGATCGCCGACTTCGTGCGGAGCCGGGTCGTGGGCGGCGAGCAGCAGATCACCGCCGCCATCGACTTCCACACCTACAGCGAGCTCATCCTGTGGCCGTTCGGTTACACCTACAACGAGGTCACCGGCGGGATGACCCGCGAGGAGTACGACACCCACGTCGCGCTGGGCACCCACATGGCCGACGCCAACGGGTACACGCCGCAGCAGGCGAGCGACCTGTACATCACCGACGGGTCGATCAACGACTGGCTGTGGGGCGACCAGCGCATCATCAACTTCACGTACGAGATGTACCCTCGCAGCGCCTGGGGCGGCGGTTTCTACCCGCCGTCGTCGGTGATCGAACGGGAGACGGCCCGTAACAAGGAGGCCGTGCTGCGGCTGCTCGACTACGCCGACTGCCCGTACCGGATCATCGGCGAGGAGGACGCCTACTGCGGCTGACCCCGCGCCCGGACGGCCCCTCTCCCCGACAGGATCGGGGAGAGGGGCCGTCGTTCGCCGCGGACCGGAGCGCGGGAGGCCTCCGTCTGCGGCGGCCCGGGGGCGGTGGCGCCCACGGGGTCGCGGAGGACCCGTGCGGGGGTTCCCGTTCCCCGAGCGCCATCGCACGGGCCGAAGCGGGAGGTCAGGCGCCGGGGAGCGGCTCGAACTCCTTGACCGCGTCGATCGACGGACCGTGCGGGGTGTTGGCCTCGCGCTCGATCATGATCTCCACGAGCACCGGCCGCGAGGTGGCCTTGGCCTCCTTGCGGGCCCATTCCAGGGCGTCGCGGACGTCCCCGGGCTCCCGGACCCGGCGGCCGGAGCAGCCGTAGGCCTCCATGATCTTGACGTTGTCGGTGCCGTACTCGTCGTAGTGGACGTCCACCTGGAAGTTCATCTCGAAGGGGATGGACGCCTGGCGGATCAGGCCCAGGTACTCGTTGTTGAGCATGACGAGCACGTACGGGACGTTGTACTGGGCGGCGACCGCCAGCTCCTCGACCATGTACTGGAACCCGTAGTCGCCGACGATGCCGACGACCTCGGCGTCCGGCTCGGTGTTCTTCAGGGCCTTCTTGACGCCGATGGCCGCCGGGATCTCCCAGCCCAGCGGACCGGCCTGGCCGCAGATCTGGTAGCGGCGCGGCTTGTACGCCTTCTGGTGCTGGCCGCCCCAGATCTGGTACAGGCCGATGGCGGTGACGAAGTAGGTGTCCTCGTCGAAGACCTCGTTGATCTCCTTGTAGACGCGCGGCGCCTTGATGGGGACGGTGTCGAAGTCCTCGCGTCGGGTGAGGGTGGACTTGAGCTCGCCGACCCGGTCGAGCCAGCCCTCGACCCGGGCTCGGGCGTCGCGCCGTCGCGCGGCGGCCAGCAGTGCGCGCAGGAAGAGGCGGGCGTCGGAGACCACGCCCAGGTCGGGTTCGAAGACCCGGCCGATCTGGGTGGCCTTGACGTCGACGTGGATGAACGTCCGCTCGCCCCGGTAGACGTCGATCCGGCCGGTGTGCCGGTCGGCGAAGCGCGCGCCCACGGCCAGGACCAGGTCCGACTCCAGGAACGAGGCGTTGCCGTAGCGCTGGGAGGTCTGCACGCCGGTCATGCCCGCGTACAGGGGCGAGTCCTCGTCGAAGGAGCCCTTGCCCATGAGCGTGACCTGGACGGGGACCCTCAGGTACTCGGCGAGTTCGCGCAGTTCGTCGGAGGCCTCGGCGAGGATGACGCCGCCGCCGGCCAGGATCAGCGGGCGCTCGGCGGCGAGCAGCAGGTCCAGGGCCCGCTCGACCCTGGGCGGGTGGGGTGCGACGGTGTCGACCGTGAGCGGGGCGTCCAGTTCGGGGTCGTACTCGATGACCTGCTGGGCGACGTCCACGGGGATGTCGATGAGGACGGGGCCGGGCCGGCCCTCGCGGGCGATCCGGAACGCCTCGCGGAAGATCCACGGAGCGGTCGCCGCCTCCTTGATCTGCACCGCCCACTTGGTGACGGGCTTGGCGATCTCGACGATGTCGACCGCCTGGAAGCCCTCCTTGTCCAGCAGGTCGGTGCGCTGCTGGCCGGTGATGCACACGATCGGGATGGAGTCGGCGATCGCGGTGTACAGGCCGGTGATCATGTTGGTGCCGGCCGGGCCGGAGGTACCGATGGCCACACCGACACCGCCGGTGGTGCGCGACCAGCCGTCGGCCATGTGGGTGGCGCCCTCCTCGTGGCGGACGATGAGGTGCTCGATCCCTCCGACGTCCTCCATCGCCTTGTAAAGCGGCAGAATGGCGGCGCCGGGGCAGCCGAAGGCGGTGTCGACGCCTTCGTCCTTCAGAACCTCGACGACCGCGTTCATCACGGGCATCCGTGCCATGGCTTTTCCTTCGGTGCTAGGGGGGAGGATCGGTGGGAGCCGGGCCCGGCGGATCCCGCGGTGCGGCCGACACGCGCGGGTGCCGGTGCGGCTCGGGCGGCGGAGTGCTCGGTTCCGCCGCGTGGTCGGCGGCTACGCGCGGCCGGAGAGCCCCTCGACGATCTTCAGGAGCGCGGAGTGGTCGAGGCCGCCGTGTCCCTGCCGCGCGAGGGCGGCGACGTACTGCGCGACCTGGGCACCCAGCGGGATCGCCACCCCGGCGGCGCGCGCGGAGTCGGTGACGATGCGCATGTCCTTGTCGTGCAGGGCGATGCGGAAGCCGGGGGCGAAGTCGCGCTCGCGCATGGCGGCGCCCTTGCGCTGGAGCACCGTGCTGCCGGCCAGGCCTCCGCCGAGGACCTCCAGGCCGGCCTCGGTGTCCACACCGTGGGCCTCCAGGAAGACCAGGGCCTCGGCGAGGAGCTGGATGTTGCCGGCGACGATGAGCTGGTTGGCGGCCTTGACGGTCTGCCCGGACCCGTGGGGGCCGACCAGGACCGGGGTGGTGCCCAGGACGTCGAAGAGCGGGCGGGCCGCGTCGAAGTCCTCGCGGGAGCCGCCGACCATGATGGACAGTGCGGCCTCGACGGCCCCGGCCTCGCCGCCGCTGACCGGGGCGTCCAGGACCCGGAAGCCGCGTTCGGTACCGGCGGCGGCCACGGCCCGGGAGACGTCGGGGCGGATGGTGCTCATGTCGATGACGAGCGTGCCGGGCCGGGCGTGCTCGAAGACCCCGTCCGCGCCGAGCAGGAGGGCCTCGACGTCCGGGGAGTCGGGGACCATCGTGATGACGGCGTCGGCGTCGGCGACCGCCCCGGCGACGGAGCCGCCGCGCAGACCGCCCTCGGCGACGAGGGCGTCCACGCGCTCGGGGGAGAGGTTGTGGCCGGTGACGGTGTATCCGGCGCGGGCGAGGTTGACGGCCATGGGCAGGCCCATGATGCCGAGTCCGATGAAGGCGACCTTGCGGATGGACACGGGGGTGCCCTCCTTTCTTCGTGGCTGTGGGACGCGCGGGATCGATGCGGGCTCAGCGCAGTCGACCGAGGCTCTGTTCGGTGGGGACGGTGGGCTTGTACTCCAGTCCGACGAGGCCCTGGTAGCCGCCGGCCTGGGCGGCGGTGAGCAGGTCGTCGATGGGGAGCGCGCCGGTGCCGGGCTCTCCCCGGCCGGGGACGTCGGCGATCTGGACGTGCCCGAACTCCGCGGCGTGGTCGCGGACCACGGCGGCGACGTCGTCGCCGTTGACGGCCAGGTGGTACAGGTCGGCGAGGAGGGCGACGTTGTCGGCCCCGGCCTCCCGGACCTTCGCGACGAAGTCGAGTCCGTCGCGCGCGGTCCTGAGCGGGTAGCCCTCGGCGCCGCTGAGCGGCTCGATGAGGACGATGCCGCCGACCCGGGCGACCGCCTCGGCCGCGGCGACGGTGTTCTCCAGGGCCAGCCGGTCCTGTTCGGCGGGGTCGACCCCGTCCTGGCGCAGGCCGTAGAGGGCGTTGAAGGCGGTGGTGCCGGTGCGTTCGGCGATGGCGACGACGACATCGAGGTTGGCGAGGAACTCGGCGGAACGCGCGGGCTGTGAGAGCACGCCCCGGTCGGGTCCGGGCAGGGCGCCGGCGAAGAGGTTGAGGCCGGTGAGGCGGACGCCGGCGGTGTCGAGGGCGGCGACGAAGGCGTCGATCTCCTCACGGGGCGGGGTGGCGCTCTCGAACGGCCACCAGAACTCGACCGCGTCGAACCCGGCGTCGCGTGCGGCCTGCGGGCGCTCGTGAAGGGGCAGTTCGGTGAACAGCATGGAGCAGTTCACCGTGTACCCGAGGGTGTGGCTCATGCACTACCTCCGGCATCAGATTCCGGTATGCGGAATTTGCTTTTCACTTTGAGGAATGACATGAGTGTGGGCCCGGTCGCCCCCGGTTGTCAACCGCCCCGCGCGCCGACCCCCGTCCGCCACGCCGCCCGCGCTCCCCCGCCGGCGCCGCTCCCGCACGGGGACGCGCATGTTCGGAGGTTCTTCCGGGGATGTCATGAATCCGCCTGTTTTTCGCCGGATACCCCTTGCGAGTGTTGACAAGGTCACACTCCCATCAATTAGAGTCCCTCCAATCCGTCATACGGAATCGCATGTCTGCACTACGAAAGCCCGGCTTCGGCCGGGCCACGGGAGAACCCATGCCCGAAAGCACCTCGGCGGAGCCGGACCTCCGGCCCGACCTGGGATTGGAGCGACTCAACGCCCTGTCGGAGGAGGAGCTGCGCACCGAACTGGCGCGGTGCCTCGACGTGGAACGCTGGGTGCGGGCCGTCGCGGCCGTCGCGCCCTACGCCGACCGCGCCGCCCTCCTCGACACGGCCGACGCCCACGCCCGCGCCATCACCGCCGACGAGGTCGCCTCGGCACTGGCCCGCCACCCGCGCATCGGCGAGAAGGCCCAGGGGCGGGACACCGAGGCCGCCTGGTCGCGGGGCGAGCAGTCCGCCTTCGCCGCCGACACCGACGACGCCGCCGTCCGCGTCCAGCGGATCTTCCAGTACGCCCAACGGGAGTACGAGGAACGGTTCGGGCAGATCTACCTGGTCTGCGCCAGCGGTCGCGGCGCCCGCGACCTCTTGGCCGACCTGGTGGGACGCCTCGACAACGACCGTGACACCGAACTGGCGGTGGTCGGCGACGAACTCCGGGGGATCGCCGCCCTGCGCCTGGTCAAACTCCTGGAGGCGACGGCATGAGCCACGTGACCACCCACGTCCTCGACGCCGCGCTCGGCCGGCCCGCGGCCGGTGTCCCCGTCCGGCTGGAAGCGGCCTCCGACGCCGACCGCGCCTCCTGGAGGACGGTGGCCGAGGGACGCACCGACGACGACGGACGGATCGGCGACCTGGGGCCCGAGCGACTCGCCGCCGGATACCACCGGATCACCTTCGACACCGCCGCCTACTTCACGGCGACCGGGCAGCACGGCTTCTACCCCGAGGTCTCCATCGTGTTCGACCTCGCCGACGAGGACGCCCACTACCACGTGCCCCTCCTGCTCAGCCCGTTCGCCTACTCGACCTACCGGGGCTCGTAGTCCGCGACCGCACCGGTATCCGACATCTCCCCCCGACAGAAGGGACACGCCCAGGGCAGGGAACGAACGCGGGATCACAGACTCAGGGTGCGTGACAGGTCCTTCCGCATGACCACAGCGGTCCTCCCTCGTACGCACGGCGCTCACGACGCCAACGACGAAGACTTATCCATACGGATGGAGTTCACCCTGATGGGCATCAGACTCGGAGACAACCAGTACGGCAAGGCCGAGGTGCGCCTCGTCCACGTCGACCGCCACACCGACGTGCACCGGATCAAGGACGTCAACGTCACCTCCCAGCTCCGCGGCGACCTGGAGGACGTCCACACCGTCGGCGACAACGCCACGTGCCTGCCGACCGACACCCAGAAGAACACGGTCTACGCCAAGGCCCGCGAGTGGGGCGGCGTCGGCGCCATCGAGGACTTCGCCCTGCGCCTGGCCCGCCACTTCGTGGACGAGCACGAGTACGTGCACGGCGCCCGCCAGGAGATCGAGGAGTACTCCTGGGAGCGCATCACCACCTCCGCCGGGCCGCACGATCACTCCTTCGTGCGCAACAACGCCGAGACCCGCACCACCGTCGTCACCAAGGACGGCAACCGGGAGTGGGTCCTCTCCGGTTTCACCGGCCTGACCGTCCTGAAGTCCACCGGCTCGGAGTTCCACGGCTACCCCAAGACCCGCTACACCACGTTGCGGGAGACCACCGACCGGATCCTGGCCACCGACGTCACCGCCCGCTGGCGCTACGTCGGCACCGACCACGACTTCGACAAGGCCTACGCCTCCATCCGCGCCCTGTGCCTGGAGGCCTTCGCGAACACGCACAGCCTGGCCCTCCAGCAGACCCTCTTCGAGATGGGCAGGGCCGTCCTGGAGGCGCACCCCGAGGTCGCCGAGATCCGCTTCTCCATGCCCAACAACCACCACTTCCCGGTGGACCTGACGCCGTTCGGGCTGGACAACCCGAACGAGGTGTTCTTCGCCGCCGACCGCCCCTACGGCAAGATCGAGGCCGCCGTCGAGCGCGACGACGCCCCCGAGCCGGGCGACGCGTGGAAGACCGTGCCCGGCTTCGTCTGACCGTCTCCCGACCACCGGGGCCCGACGTGCGGCCGGGCCCCGGCCCTCCCCGGTCCGAGGTGACCCCTCGCCTGCCCGCGGCGCAGCGGGCTGCCCGCCCTCGGCGTGCCCGGAAACGGGACGCGCGGCGGTGCGACTCGTCGGGCGCGTGCGCCCGAGAACCCGACCACCCCCCGTGGTCGCCAACACAAAGGCTGGAAACCGGCCCATGTCGAACAGTCCGTCCGCGAAGGACCCGGCCACAACGAACGCCACCCTCCCCTCCCGCCCCGAGGACGCGAAGCCGCCGCTGCGGCTGCTGCTCGTCTACGGGATGCAGCACATCCTCACCATGTACGCCGGCGCGGTCGCGCCGGCCCTCGTCATCGGCGCCGCCGCCGGACTCGCGAACGACCCCGCCTCCATGGGCGTACTCGTCAGCGGCGCGCTCCTGGTGGCGGGGATCGCCACCCTCCTCCAGACCGTCGGCCACCGCAGGGTCGGCGCCCAGATGCCGATCGTGGTCGCCGCCTCCTTCGTCCCGGTCAGCGCCATCACCGCCCTGGCCGCCGGGCAGGACGGCGAGAACCTGCCCGTGGCCTTCGGCGCCTCGCTGGCCGCGGGGGTCTTCGCCCTGTGCCTGACCCCGTTCTTCGGTCAGCTCATCCGCTTCTTCCCGCCGGTCGTGACCGGCACGATCATCACCGTCATCGGGATCAGCCTCATGCCGGTCGCCGCCCGGTGGATCATGGACGGGGGCGCGCACACCGGCGCGGACGGCGGGACGGTCCCCGCCGCCCCCCTGGCCAACCTGGCCCTGGCCGGGGTCACGTTGGCCGTCGTCCTCATCGGTTCCCGGGTGCTTCCCGGGGTCTGGGGACGGTTGTCCGTCCTGCTGGGCATGCTCGTGGGCACCCTGGTGGCGCTGCCCCTGGGCATGGCCGACTTCAGCCGGGTCGGCGAGGCCGACATCGTGTTCGACCCCACCTCGGTGTTCTACTTCGGTCCCCCGCGCTTCGAGGTCGCCGCGATCGTCACCATGTGCGTCATCATGCTGGTCGTCCTGACCGAGGGCGCCTCGCACATCATCGCGGTCGGCGAGATCACCGGCTCCAGGGTGGACGCCGCGCGCATCTCCGCCGGGCTGCGCGCCGACGTCAGCGGGTCGATCATCGGCCCGATCCTCAACTCCACCCCCACCAGCTCGTTCGCGCAGAACATCGGGCTGCTGGCGCTGACCGGCGTCCGCAGCCGCTACGTGGTGGCGGTGGGCGCGGGCATCCTCGTCCTGCTGGGGATGTTCCCGATCCTGGGCGGGGTCATGGCCGCCCTGCCCGCCCCGGTCCTGGGCGGCGCCGGTCTGGTGCTGTTCGGCAGCGTGGCCGCCAGCGGCGTGAAGACGCTGGCCAAGGTGGACTTCGGCCGCAACCTCAACCTGGTGCTGGTGGCCGCCGCGTTCGGGGTGGCGGTCATCCCGCTGGCCTACCCGGGCTTCTACGCGTTCCTGCCCGCGTCGGTCGAGATGATCGCGCACTCGGGCATCATCGGCGCCGCGGTGGTGGCGATCCTGCTGAACGTCTGCTTCAACGTCATCGGGGGCGGGGCGCGGGAGGCCCCCGCGGCGATCGAGCCGAAGGAGATCGGCGGCGCGGGTCCCGGTGAGGCCGAGTCCACCGATCAGGCGGGGGCCGCCCATCGCGGGAAGGACGCCGAACGGCCCTGATCCCCCCGGTGAGGGCGGACGCGCGTCATCGGGCGCGTGCGCCCTCACCGTTCCGCCGCTTCTGTTCACCGAGGTCGAATGGTATGTCTGATCCATGACCGACTGGGATCTGCGCAAGCTGCGCGTGCTGCGCACGCTCGACCGGGTCGGGACGGTGCGCGCCACCGCCGAGGCCCTGTGCACGACCCCCTCCGCCGTCTCCCAGCAGTTGTCCGCGCTGTCCCGCCAGGTGGGGGTGGAACTGCTGGAGCCGCACGGGCGCCGGGTGCGGCTCACCGACGCCGCCCGGGTCCTGCTGCGGCACACCGACATCGTGCTGGCCCAACTGGAGCGGGCCGAGGCCGAACTGGACGGGTTCGCCCGGGGCGGGTCGGGGACCGTGCGCGTGGGCGCGTTCGCCACGGCCGTGCCCGGCCTGGTGGTGCCCGCACTGAGCGTGGTGCGCGACGTCCACCCGGGGTTGACCGTACGGGTCCACCAGGCCGAGGCCTCGGAGGTGTACGACCTGCTCGCGGCGGGGGAGATCGACATCGGCCTGTCCCTGGCCGCCCAGGCGCCGACCGGGCGCGACGACCGTCTCGACCGGGGGGAACTGCTCACCGACCCCCTGGACGCGGCCCTGCCCGTCCACCACCGGTCGGCCGGGGCCCCGGCGCTGCGCCTGCGCGACCTGGCCGGGGAACCGTGGATCTACGGCGCCGCCGGCCCCTGGCGGGACATCACCGTCGCGGCCTGCGCCCAGGCCGGGTTCGTTCCCGAACAGGCGCACGTGGCCTCCGACTGGCGGGCCATCCTCGACATGGTCGCCGCGGGGCTGGGGGTGGCGCTGGTGCCCCGGTTGGCCGCCACCGGTGACGCGCCCGGTGTGGACCTGCGGGTCCTGCACGAGGACCGGCCGCGTCGGCACGTGGTGTGGGCGGTGCGCGCCGGATCGCGCGAACGTCCGCAGATCGCCGTGACCCTGGGCGCCCTCATCGACCGGGCCGCCACCCTGACCACCGCGAACGTTCAGTTCTCGTGAACATGATGATCGAAAAGTTTCGCTGGAAATGACCGATTCCTCCTGTCAGTCTGGACGTGTCCGAACGACCCGTCACGACGAGGAGGACCATGAGCACGACTCCGACCTTCGATCCGCGCGCCTACAACGCCCGCCCCTACACGGGCGGTGACCCCTACGCCGACTACCGGGGCACCGCACTCGACTTCGGCGCCCTGGTGGATCTCGCGGACCGCAGACTCGGGGGCGCCGTGGTCGCCGCCAACGACGAGTTCTTCGCCGACCGCGAGAACCTGCTGCGGCCCGAACCCGCGGTGTTCGACCCGCACGCCTTCGGGCACAAGGGCAAGGTCATGGACGGCTGGGAGACCCGGCGGCGGCGCGGCCCCGACGCCGACCGCCCGCACCCCTCGGCCGACGACCACGACTGGGCGCTGATCCGGCTGGCCCTGCCCGGTGTGGTCCGCGGGCTGGTCGTGGACACCGCCCACTTCCGCGGCAATCACCCCACCGAGGTGAGCGTGGAGGCCGCCCACGTGGAGGGGACCCCCACCACCGACGATCTGCTCAAGGCGGAGTGGACCGAACTCGTGGCCCGCACACCCGTGTACGGGCACGCCGCGAACGGCTTCGAGGTCGCCGACGGGCACCGCTGGACCCACCTGCGACTCCGGCAGTTCCCCGACGGCGGCGTCGCCCGCCTGCGCGTGCACGGCGAGCCGGTCGCCGACCCCTCCTGGCTGGCCGCCCTGGGCGCCTTCGACCTGGTCGCCCTGGTCAACGGCGGCGCGGTGGAGGACGCCTCCGACCGGTTCTACTCCTCCCCCGCCAACATCATCGCGCCGGGCCGCTCCCACAAGATGGACGACGGCTGGGAGAACCGGCGCCGCCGCGACACCGGCCACGACTGGGTGCGCTTCCGGTTGGCGGCCCAGGGGGAGATCCGCGCCCTGGAGCTGGACACCTCCTACTACAAGGGCAACTCCGCCGGGTGGGTCACCGTCCTGGGACGCGACGCGCACGGCGCCGATCCCGAGGCGTGGTTCGAGATCGTGGGCCGCACGCGGCTGGAGCCGGACGGCGTCCACCGGTTCGTGTTCGACGCGCCGGTGACCGCCACCCACGTGCGCACCGACGTCTTCCCCGACGGCGGCATCGCCCGCCTGCACGTGTACGGGTCCCCGACCCCGACCGGGACCGCCGAACTGGAGGACCGGTGGGCGGCCACCCGGGGCTGACCGCCGTCTCCGGGCGGCCCCGTCAGCGGAACACCGGGGGCGGGGCACCCCGCGGGGTGCCCCGCCCCCGGGCGATGGCCGCTCAGGGCCGCCGGATCATCCGTCCCGTCGTGGAGGTCGCCGTGACCTCGACCCCGCGCAACAGGGTGCGCCGCACCCGGCCGGTCAGGGTCGCGCCGTCGTAGGCGCTGACCGGGTTGCGGTGGGCCAGGTCCCGAGCGTCCACGCGCACCTCCTCCTCCGGGGCGAAGAGGACCAGGTCGGCGTCGGCCCCGGGCACGATCGCCCCCTTGTCCGGCACCCCGGCGACCCGGGCGGGCGCGGACGACATCCAGCCGACGACCTCCGTCAGGGGGACACCGCGCCGTCGCGCCTCGGTCCACACCGCCGGCAGCCCGACCTGGAGCCCGGAGATCCCTCCCCAGGCGGTACCGAAGTCGCCGGTGTCGAGGTCCTTGAGATCGGGGGTGCTCGGCGAGTGGTCGCTGACGACGCAGTCGACGAGCCCGTCGCGCAGCGCCCGCCACAGCAGATCGCGATTGCCCTCGTCGCGGATCGGCGGGCAGCACTTGTAACCGGTGGCGCCCGCCGGGACCGTCTCGGCCGCCAGGGTGAGGTAGTGGGGGCAGGTCTCCACGGTGAGGCGGACGCCCTCCTCCCGGGCCCGTGCGATGAGCGGCAACGCGGCGGCGCTGGACAGGTGCAGGATGTGCGCCCGCACACCGGTGCGCCGAGCCGTCTCGATGACCAGCGCGATCGCCCGGGTCTCGGCCTCGTCGGGCCGCGAGGCCAGGAACGCGGCGTAGTCGCGTCCGGCGGCGACGGGGGCGGCGGCCAGCACGTCGGGATCCTCGGCGTGCACGATGAGCAACCCGTCGAACGCGGCGATCGCCTCGGCCGCCGTGGTCAGCTCCCCGGCCGACAGGTGACCGAACTCGTCCACGCCCGAGGGCGACAGGAACGCCTTGAACCCGAACACCCCGCGCGTCCACAGGGCGGTCAGCTCCCCGGTGGCGTCGGAACGGCTGTTCTCGGGGACGGCACCGCCCCAGAAGCCCACGTCCACCGCCAGCGCGCCGTCGGCGGCGGCCCGCTTGGCGTCCAGTCCGGCGACCGTGGTCGTGGGCGGAACGCTGTTGAGGGGCATGTCGACCAGGGTGGTGACCCCGCCCAGGGCGGCGGCACGGGTGGCGGAGGCGAACCCCTCCCACTCGGTGCGCCCGGGTTCGTTGACGTGGACGTGGCTGTCCACCAGCCCCGGCAGCAACACCTCGTCGGCGGCGGCGCGCAGCTCCCGGTCACCGGTCAGGGGCGCGTCGGCGCCGTCCAGGACATCGGTCACCCTGCCCTCGCGTACGCCGACGGTGATCGGCCGCTCCCCGTCCGGGGTGAGCGCCCGTTCGGCGCGGACGACCAGATCGTGACGGTCCATCTCCTACCCTTCCTTCACGGGGACGCCCGGGCCCGCGAAGGCGCCCGGGCGTCCCGACGTCGAGTACCGGCGGCGGGTCCCCCTGCGCCGGTCCCCCTCACCCGGAGGAGGTCAGCCCTGTCCCACCCGGCGCGTCGCCAGGGCCAGGAGGGCGGTGGCGTCGGTACCGGTGGCCTCGGCGACCTCCGCCTCGTCCAGGGCGCCGCAGCGCAGCCCCTGGGCCAGCACCGAGGCCAGCGCCTGGGCGGTGGCGGGCTCGTCCGCGACGTTGCCGCCCTCCACGGATCCGAGGTAGGTGCGCAGCCGCGCGGCGGCCGGTGCGAACGCCTCACGATAGAAGACGTGACCGGCCAGGTGGCGGATGGGCAGCTGGTGCGGGTGCAGGTCCCAGCCCTGGTAGAAACCGCGTTCCAGGGAGCGACGGATCAGCCCGGCGTGCAGCCGCCAGGCGGCGTGCACCTCCTCGGGCGTGCCGACGGGCAGGATGTTGCTGCCCCCGTCGGAGAGCCACACGCCGGTACCGGCGGCGGCCACCTGCATGACGGACTTGGCGTGGTCGGCCACCGGGTGGGCCAGGCTCTGGTGGGCCGCGGTGATCCCGCAGGCGGCGCTGTAGTCGTAGGTGCCGTAGTGCAGGGCGGTGACCCGACCCCGGCCGGCGGTGATCATGCGCGAGACCGCGACGGTGCCGTCGGGGAGCAGGATCGACTGGGGGGTCTCGATCTGCAACTCGAACCGCAGCCGACCGTCGGGCAGGTCGAACCGCTCCTCCAGACGCCCGGCGAGCCAGACCATGGCCTCCACCTGCTCGACGGAGGTGATCTTGGGCAGGGTCAGGACGAGGTTGTCGGGAAGGGAGCCGTGGCCCTCCAGGAGGGTGCGCAGGAACAGGTCGAGGGTGCGCACACCGCGATGCCGACCGGCCGCCTCCATGCCCTTCATCCGAATGCCGAAGTAGGGGGTGGCCGTGCCCTGGGACAGGTCGGAGACGAACGCCTCGGCGACGGCGCGGGTGTGGGCGTCCTCCGCCTCGTCACCCGGGGCGCCGTAGCCGTCCTCGAAGTCGGCGCGCAGGTCCTCGATGGGTTCGTCGGCGAGTTTGGCGCGCACCCGGGGCAGGGCGCCGGCGACGGACTCCTCGTCCAGCCCGGTGACGCGGGCCAGGTCGGCGGGGTCGGGGGCGTAGGTGTCGAGCGACGCCAGGGCCCGCTCCCCCCAGTCGGCGGCCAGGCCGGGGCCGATCCGGTCGGCGGGCACGTAGACGCTGTGCACGGGCTGCCGGCCGCCGCGCGCGCCGGGGTACTCCCGTGCCAGACGGGCGTCCGCGTCGGCGAGTCGGGCGTCGAGTCCGGTGACCAGTTCCGCGAGGTCCCGGTGGCTGTCCTTGGCCACGTCCGATGTCCTCCTCCGTGGTGGGCGCGCCCCTCCGGGCTCGCGCAAATTCCTATATGCGGATACTAACTTCTACCATCCGGAATAACAAGGGTCACAAGTGGCCCAGGGCACACGCTCTGCGGGTTCCCTGGCAAAGCAGGAGCGAAAAACCTCTTTCGTATTGCAAAATAAGGAGTGTGACCGCAGCGGCCCTCAGCATGGGAGCACGACCCTTGGCAGCCTCACAGACGACCGGCGCCGACCTGGCGCGCCCCGACGAGACGGCCCGGCGCTCCGGCGGGGTGCAGTCCCTCGACCGCGCGTTCGCGCTGCTGGAGATCATGGCCGACGCCGGTGGGGAGAGCTCCCTCAGCCAACTCGCCGACGCCTCCGGACTGCCCCTGCCGACCATCCACCGCATCATCCGCACCCTGGTCGGCAACGGATACGTCCGTCAGCTCCCCTCCCGCCGTTACGCCCTGGGCCCCCGCCTCATCGGCCTGGGCGACAAGGCCGCCAAGATGCTCGGCACCTGGGCCCGCCCCCACCTGGCCCGGCTCGTGGAGGAACTCGGGGAGACCGCCAATCTCGCCATGCTCGACGGGGACAAGGCCATCTACGTCGCACAGGTGCCCTCCCCGCACGCGATGCGCATGTTCACCGAGGTCGGCCGACGGGTCCTGCCCCACTCCTCCGGGGTCGGCAAGGCGCTCCTGTCGCAGCTCGACGACAAGGAGGCGCTGGCCACCGTCGAGCGCACCGGGATGCCCGCCGCCACCAACCGCACCATCACCGATCCCGAACGGTTCGTCGCCGAACTCCACACGATCCGCCACAACGGCTACGCCATCGACGACGGGGAACAGGAGATCGGCGTGCGCTGCGTCGCGGTCCCCGTCACGGGCGCCCCCTCCGGGATGGCCGTGTCGATCTCCGGACCCGAGGCCCGGGTCAGCTGGGACTTCGTCAACCGCGCCGCTCCCATCGTGCAGCGGTGCGCCGCCACCCTCGCCGGCGACCTCAACAACCAGAACCCCCGCGAGTAGCCGCGGGGATCACCGAGAACGCCGACGGGCCCCGGAGCGGATGCTCCGGGGCCCGTCCGATGTCCCGGCGACCTACGTCTGCTGGTCGAAACCCAGCTTGCGCAGCTGCTTGGGGTCGCGCTGCCAGTCCTTGGCCACGCGCACCCGCAGGTCGAGGAAGACCCGCTGCCCGAGCAGTCCCTCGATCTGTTTCCGGGCCTGGGAGCCCACGTCGCGCAGACGCGCGCCCTTGGTCCCGATCACGATCGCCTTCTGGCTGGGACGCTCCACGTACAGCGACGCGTAGATGTCCACCAGTTCCTTGCCGGGCCGGGTGTTCTCCCGCTCCCCCATCTCGTCGACGACCACCGCGATCGAGTGCGGCAGCTCGTCGCGCACCCCTTCGAGGGCGGCCTCGCGGATGAGTTCGGCGACCAGCATCTCGTCCGGCTCGTCGGTGAGGTCGCCGTCGTGGTACAGCGGCGGCCCCTCGGGCAGGTGCGAGCACAGGACGTCGGTGACGGTCTCCAGCTGGTACGACGCGCGCGCCGACACCGGGACGATGTCGGCCCAGTCCCCCAGCTCGTTCACCGCCATCAGCTGCTCGCCCACCGCGCCCTTGTCCATCAGGTCGGTCTTGGTGACCAGCGCGACCACCGGGGTGTTCGTCTGGGCGGCCAGTTCCCTGGCGATATAGGTGTCACCGCGCCCGATCGGTTCGTTCGCGGGCAGGCAGAACGCGATGACGTCCACCTCGACCAGCGTCGATCGCACCAGGGAGTCGAGTCGTTCCCCCAGCAGGGTGCGGGGTTTGTGCAGTCCGGGCGTGTCGACGATGATCAACTGCGCGTCGGGCCGGTGCACGATCCCGCGCACGGTACGCCGCGTGGTCTGCGGCCGGTTGCTGGTGATCGCCACCTTCTGGCCGACCAGAGCGTTCATCAACGTCGATTTGCCCACGTTCGGGCGTCCGACGAAGCACGCGAAACCGCTGCGGAAACCCTCCGGGCGGGAGGGCATCGTCAGCGGTAGCCGCAACTTCTCCAGGTCGAGGTCGTTCATGAGTCCTTCTTCAACGGCGGGTGATGCTCGCCGGCACCCCGTCGGGGGCGGCGATCACCACCGTCCGGGTCTTGAGGTCGTCCAGCACGGCGCGGTCGTTGTCGGTGGGCTGCGCGGCCCCGGTGACGATCACCGCGGCCTCCAGGGCGGTGGCCTCACCGGAGACCGCCGCGGCCACCGCCGCCTGGAGCGCGCTCAGCCGGAGCGAGGGCAGGGAGACCGTGGTCGCCACATAGGTGCGTCCGGTCTCGTCGCGCACCGCGGCCCCCTCGGCCGCCGCGTTGCGGGCCCGGGAGGCCCGCGCGAGCGTGATGAGCTTGGCGTCCTCGGGGCCCAGGTTCGTGGTGTCCGTCACTGTTCCGTGCTCCTTGTGTTCTTGTTCCCGTCCCGCGCGTCCTCACCCTGATCCTCGGGAAGACGTTCCACCAGGACGGTGGTCATCCGGTTGCGACGGCTGCTCTTGCCCTCCAGGGTGAGTCGCAGCCCAGCGTATTCGGCCCGGGCGCCGCCGACCGGGACCCGCCCCAACACGAACGCGACCAGACCGCCGACGGTCTCGACGTCGTCGACGTCCAGGTCCTTGTCGGGGAACAGTTCGTCGAGTTCGCCCAGGGGGAGCCGGGCGGTCACCCGGACCCGGTCCTCGTCCAGCCACTCCACCGGGGGGATCTCGTGGTCGTACTCGTCGGTGATCTCACCGACGATCTCCTCGACGATGTCCTCCAGCGTGACCAGACCGGCGGTGCCGCCGTACTCGTCGATGGCGACCGCGACGTGATTGCGCTGCTTCTGCATCTCGCGCAGCAGTTCGTCGATGGGCTTGGTGTCGGGCACGTAGGTGGCCGGACGCATCACGTCGCCCGCGGTGAGCGGCACCTCGCCGTCGGGGTTGCCCGCGGCGGCGGCCCACCGGTCGCGCAATTGGTCCACCAGGTCCTTGAGGTAGACGATGCCGACCACGTCGTCCTCGTCCTCACCGGTGACGGGGATGCGCGAGTACCCGCTGGCCAGGGCCAGGGTGAGCACGGCGTCGGCGTCGGCCTCACGGGCGGTGAAGACGATGTCGGGGCGGGGCACCATGACCTCGCGCACCGAGGTGTCGTCGAGCTTGAACACCGAGTGGATCATCTGGCGTTCCTCGGGGTCGATGACATCGCCCTGTTCGGCCAGGTCCACCAGCTGGCGGAACTCCACCTCGGTGCTGAACGGGCCCTCCCGGTCGCCCTTGCCGCGCGGGGTGAGCACCCGGCCCGCCCCCACCAGCAGCTGTGCCAGCGGACCCAGCACGACCTGGATCGGGTAGACGATCGCGGCGGAGGCGCGGGCCAACTGTCCGGAGAACTGGCGGCCGAGGATGCGCGGGGTGACGGAGATGAGCACCGACTCCACCACGACCATGGCCACGGCCGTCAGGATCAGCGCGGGCCAGCCCAGGCCCAGCAGGAAGACCATGCCCACGGCGGCGGCGATGACGGCGCACACCTCGCACACCACGCGCAGGAACAGCAGCACGTTGAGGTGGCGGGTGGGGTCGGCGCTCACCTTCTCCCACCCCTTGCCGGTCCCCTTCTCGGCGTCGCCGCCGGGCAGACCCACGGAGATCACCCGGGTGACGGCGACCTCGGCGGCCACCAGGAACCCGGCCACGGCGGTCAACACCAGGGCGACCGCGAACGAGGTGATCCACTCGGCGGGTTCGCCGGTGGTCAGGGACACGACATCGGGCCACACCGACGGTCTCATCAGGAGCTCTCGCTTCCCTCGGCGGGCCGGGGGGCCTCGCTCTCACGCCAGGCGGCGAGGATCTCACCCTGGAGACCGAACATCTCCTTGTGCTCCTCGGGTTCGGCGTGGTCGTAGCCGAGCAGGTGGAGGATGCCGTGCGTGCACAGCAGGTCGATCTCCGCCTCGGTGCCGTGCCCGGCCTGTTCGCCCTGGCGTTCGGCCACCTGCGGACAGATGATCACGTCACCGAGGACGCCGGGCTCGCTGGTGCGGCCGGGGCCGCCGGGGCGCAGTTCGTCCATGGGGAAGGACAGCACGTCGGTGGGACCGGGTTCGTCCATCCAGCGCACGTGCAGGTCCGCCATGGGGCCTTCGTCGACCAGGACCACGGACAGCTCGGCCAGCGGGTGGACCCGCATGGCGTCCAGGACGAACCGGGCCAGACGCGAGAGCCGCTCCTCGTCCACGGTGGTGACGCCGGACTCGTTGGCGACGTCGATACTCATCGGTTGCGGATGCCTCACTTGATCGTTGCGGGCGGGCGCCAC
Organism: Nocardiopsis lambiniae; assembly: GCF_031845465.1. Lineage (NCBI taxonomy): Bacteria > Bacillati > Actinomycetota > Actinomycetes > Streptosporangiales > Nocardiopsidaceae > Nocardiopsis > Nocardiopsis lambiniae. The sequence goes on from NZ_JAVREP010000001.1 coordinate 723,464, forward strand.
CGGGACGGGCGCGCCGCGGGCAACGGAAGAACGGTGGACCCGCCTCACGCGGGTCCACCGGCTCCGTTACCGTACTCGTCCCTTAGTCTGCCCGCTGTTGCGGGTGGGCGCTCCCCACCCCGTCGCCGTTCGGGATGTCGGCCCCCTCGATCCGGGGCGACAGGCCCTTCCCCCGACCGCCGCGACGCTCCTCGCGCCCGGGGTGCGGACCGTTCTCCCTGGCCGCGTCGTAACGACCGTAGGCGTCGACGATCTGCCCGACCAGCTTGTGCCGGACGACGTCCTCGCTGCTCAGCTTGCAGAAGGCGATGTCGTCGATATCACGCAGGATCGACTCGATGGTGCGCAGTCCGCTGGCCTGCCCGTCGGGCAGGTCCACCTGTGTGACGTCACCGGTGACCACGATCTTGGACCCGAACCCCAGCCGCGTCAGGAACATCTTCATCTGTTCCGGCGAGGTGTTCTGCGCCTCGTCCAGGATGATGAAGGAGTCGTTGAGGCTGCGGCCCCTCATGTACGCCAGGGGGGCGACCTCGATGGTGCCGGCCGCCATCAGCTTGGGGATGGAGTCCGGGTCGAGCATGTCGTGCAGGGCGTCGTAGAGCGGCCGCAGGTAGGGGTCGATCTTGTCGTAGAGGGTGCCGGGCAGAAAACCCAGCCGTTCGCCGGCCTCCACCGCGGGGCGGGTCAGGATGATGCGGTTGACCTGCTTGTCCTGGAGCGCCTTGACCGCCTTGGCCATCGCCAGGTAGGTCTTGCCGGTGCCCGCCGGGCCGATACCGAAGACGACGGTGTGCCGGTCGATGGTGTCGACGTACCGCTTCTGGTTGACCGTCTTGGGGCGGATGGTCTTGCCGCGGTTGGACAGGATGTTGGTGGTGAGCACGTCCGCCGGACGCTCGGTCCCCGGTGAGCGGAGCATGTGGACCATGCGCTCGATGGTGTCGGGGGTGACGTGGGTACCGCTCTTGGCGAGCTCGATGAGCTCCTCCACCAGCCGGACGACGAGGGCGGTCTCCTCGGGGGCACCGCTGATGGTGAACTCGTTGCCGCGGACGTGGATGTCGCTCTCGAAGGCCCGTTCCAGGGCCCTGAGGAGTCGGTCCCCCGAGCCCAGCAGGCTGATCATGGTGTGCTCGTCGGGCACCACGACCTTGACCTGGGTGTCCCGTCGCGGGTGCGTGTGCGTTGTCTCGGCCATGGTGTGGCCTTGCGGCCGCTGTCCCTGCCCTTCGGGGTCGGGCGCCCGTCCGATCCGACGGGCGGGGCGCCTCATGTGACGATCCGGACGTCGCTCTCCTGCGATGCCGGTGGGGCCTCGGCCGTAGGGATCCAGAGCCCCTACGACCCCGTGAAGCCCACGGTCACGAGTCTACCAAGGCGCCCCGCACCCCCTCGATCGGTTATTTCCGGCTCATCCGGGGGGCCAGTCGAGGCCGCGTCCGCCCAGAAGGTGTCCGTGCAGGTGGAAGACGGTCTGCCCGGCACCGCTGCCGGTGTTGAACACCAGTCGGTAGCCGCTCTCGGCGATGCCCTCGGCCTCGGCGACCGCCCGGGCCTCGCGGACCACCGCGTCCACCAGTCCGGAGTCCGCCTCGGCGGCGCTTCCGGCGTCGGGGTAGTGCTCACGCGGGATGACCAGGACGTGGGTGGGTGCCTGGGGGTTGATGTCGCGGAAGGCGATGGTCCGTTCCCCCTCACGGACGATCTCGGCGGGCACCTCTCCCCGCACGATCTTGCAGAACAGGCAATCGGCCTGTGTGGACATCGCAACCTCCGTCGTCGCGTCGGGTCGGCACCATGATGCCGCAGCCCGGGGGCGGTCCACCCTCGTCCTTTCCGCCCGGAAAAGCACTATTCACCATCGGGGCCTTCTTCGGCGCGATAGGCTTTTCCCCCGTGCGCCCCGGTCGGCCGATCACCGTCCACACCCGGTCGCTTCCGGGCGTATCCGGGTCCAACCGCTCCCCTACCTGGAAAAGAAGAGGTATGCCCTTTCGTAAACCCCGCGACAAGGGTGTGCGTCGAACTGATGTGACGACAGAAACCATGGTGGCAGGAGCCACCACGGCACCCCTCGCCGTGGAGTGGGACGCCGACCATGCCGTGACGGAGCTCTACAGGGAGCACTACCGTCCGCTCGTCCGTCTCGCCTCCCTTCTCGTCCGCGATCACGCGACCGCGGAAGAGGTCGTCCAGGACTCCTTCGTCGCCATGCACGGCGCCTGGCGACGTCTGCGCGACCCGAACAAGGCCCTCTCCTACCTCCGCCAGGCGGTGGTGAACAAGGCCCGTTCCGTGCTGCGTCACAGGGCGGTCGTGGAGAAGCACGCGCCCAAGGCACTACCCGACGCCCCCAGCGCCGAACACGGCGCGTTGAACCTGTTGGAGCGCGAGGCCGTCATCCGCGCCCTGCGCAAACTACCCACCCGTCAGCGAGAGGCGATCGTGCTCCGGTACTACGGCGACCTGTCCGAGGCACAGATCGCGGACGCCATGGGCATCAGCCGTGGTGCGGTCAAGAGCCACACCTCCCGCGGCATCTCCGCGCTCCGATCTGTTCTGGAGCAGACGACATGACGAGTCCCACAGATCCCACGAACGACGAGTTCGACAACAGACTCCGGCACGTGCTCAAGGCCGAGGCCGACGCGGTCACGACCTCTCCCGAGGCGTTGAACCTCATCCGGGAACGGACCGCCCGCAACCGCACCGGCGTCTGGTTCGGTCTCCCCTGGCTGCGTCCCGTGCTGGCCGTGGCCGGGACCGTGCTCATCGCGGCGTCCGTGGTCATGTCCACGCCCCAGGTCCGCGACCAGGTGCTGGACATGGTGCCCGCGGGCGCCGACCGGCAGGGCACCCCGCCCGAGGAGGACGCCGACGGCGGCGTGGCGGCCCCCGTGCCCTCCGTCGAGCCCGAGCAGGAGGCCGCACCCCCCGAACAGAAGCCGTCGCCCTCCCCGTCCGAGGAACCGAGCGGATCCGCGGAGGAAGGCGAGGACGACGGCCCCGAGGCGACCACCGCCTGCCCGTCCACGGGTGCCACCTCCACTCAGGGCTCCTCGTCCGACGACGAGAAAAAGAAGAAGGAGGAGGACGAGCAGGACGACTGCGAGCCCTCCAAGGAGCCCGCTCCCGACGGTGAGGAGCCGGACGGCTCCACCGGCGGGGGCACCGGTGACGGCTCGGGCGGCGGTGATTCCTCGGGAGGCGGCTCCACCGGCGGGGGCACCGGTGACGGCTCGGGCGGCGGTGATTCCTCGGGAGGCGGCTCCACCGGCGGCGACGGGAGCGGCACCGAACAGTCCACGTCCCAGTCCTCCGTCGGGGAGTGACACGAGGACGAGGACATAGAGGAGGGGCGCTCCGGGATTCCCGGGGCGCCCCTCCTTCTGATTCCCGTTCGCGCGAGCGGCTACCAGCGTCCGGTGCGCGTCTGGAGGACCGCCAGTGCGGCCACCCCCGCCGTGGAGGTGCGCAGCACGCTCGGGCCCAGGAGGGCGCGCACGGCCCCCGCCCGGTCGAAGGCGTCGAGTTCGGCGTCGGAGAACCCGCCCTCGGGCCCCACGACCAGGACGACGCCGGTTCCGTCCCCGGCGGGGACGGTCATCTCCGACAACCGCCGATCGGCGTCCTCGTGCAGGACGAGGCCCAGGTCGGCGGTGGCCAGCAGGTCGGCGACGGCCGTCCGGTCGGCGAGGTCGGTCACCTCGGGCAGCCGGGCCCGACGGGCCTGTTTACCGGCCTCCCGGGCGGTGGCCCGCCACTTGGCCAGGGACTTGGCCGTCCGGTCGCCCTTCCAGCGGGTGATGCTGCGTTCGGCCGTCCAGGGGACGATGACGTCGACACCGGCCTCGGTCATCATCTCCACGGCCGTTTCGCCCCGGTCCCCCTTGGCGAGCGCCTGGACCACGGTCAGTCGCGGACGCGGTGCGGGGTCGTCGACCCGTTCCAGGACCCGGCAGACGATGTGGTCCTTGGCGGTGTCGACGACCGTGCAGCGGGCGCGCAGCCCCAGGCCGTCGGCGAGGTCGACCGTCTCGCCGGCCCGGATACGGCGCACCACCGCGGCGTGGTGCCCCTCCGGGCCGGCGAGGGTGATCGTGTCGGCCGCCAGGTCGGCGGTGTCGACGAGGAAGACCGGCGGCGTCACTTGCCCGCGCCGAAGGCGTCGCGGAGCTTGGAGAACAGGCCTCCGTGGCCGGGGCTGAACCGGCCGGGGGCACGGTCCTCACCGCGCAGCTCGGCGAGCTTGCGCAGCAGGGCCTCCTGCTCCTCGTCCAGCTTGCCCGGCGTCTCCACGTCGACGCGGATGCGCAGGTCGCCCCGGCCGCCGCCGTCGAGGTGGGTGACGCCCTTGTCGGACAGGGTGATGACGTGGCCCGAGTTGGTGCCCGGACGCAGGTCGATGTTCTCGGTGCCGTCGAGGGTCTCGAAGGCGAAGGAGGCACCCAGCGCGGCCGCCGTCATGGGAACGGTGACCGTGCACTGGAGGTCGTCGCCGCGCCGCTCGAAGGTGGGGTGCGGTCGCTGGACGATCTCCAGGATGATGTCGCCGCGCGGGCCGCCGTTGGGGCCGACCTCGCCCTCACCGGCGAGCTGGATACGGGTGCCGTCGTCGACGCCGGCGGGGATCTTGACCGCGCGGGTGACCTTCTCCCGCACCCGGCCCTCTCCCGCGCAGTCGGGGCAGGGCTCGGGGATGACCGAGCCCTGGCCGGCGCACTGCGGGCAGGGGCGGGAGGTCATGACCTGACCGAGGAAGGAGCGGGTGACCTGGGAGACCTCACCCTGGCCGTGGCACATGTCACAGGTGGTGCGATGGGTGCCGGCGGCGGTCCCCTCGCCCTGACAGGTGGCGCACAGGATGGCGGTGGGGAAGGTGATCTCCTTGGTCACGCCGAACGCCGTCTCGGCGAGGTCGAGTTCGACGCGGATCTTGATGCTGCGTCCGCGCCGGACCCGGTCGCGCGGACCGCGCCCACCGGGCTGCCCGCCGCCGAAGAAGGCGTTCATGATGTCGTCGAAGGGGAATCCCGCGGCGCCGCCGAAGCCGCCCGCGCCACCCCCGCCCGGGGCGAAGGGATCCTGACCCATGTCGAACATCCGACGCTTGTTCTCGTCGGAGAGGACCTCGTAGGCCTGGGTCACCTCCTTGAAGCGCTCCTGGGTGGCGGGATCCGGATTGATGTCCGGGTGCAGCTCGCGTGCGAGCCTGCGGTACGCCTTCTTGATCTCGTCCTTGGAAGCGTCGCGACGCACACCGAGGACCTGGTAATAGTCTCTGGCCACTGGGTTACTGTCCTGCCAAAATCTGTCCGACATACCGAGCCACGGCGCGTACCGCTCCCATCGTCCCGGGGTAGTCCATCCGGGTGGGTCCCACGACACCGATCTTGGCGAGCGACTGGTTTCCCACACCGTAGTCGGCCGACACGATGGAGGTGGACCTCAGCCCCTCGTGGAAGTTCTCCGCGCCGATGCGCACCGTGAGCATGGACGGGTCCTTCGCCTCACCCAACAAACGGATGAGGACCATGTTCTCTTCCAATGCCTCCAGGACGTCCCTCAGGCTGGCGGCGAAATCGACCGCCGCGAGGTTGGCGGTGCCCGCGAGGACGATCTTCTCCTCGCGGCGTTCGACCAGACTCTCCAGCAAGACCGACAGGACGGATATCGCCATGGCGCGGTTCTCCTCGGGGACCTGGCGCGGCAGGTCCTCGACCGCTCCGGGGACCGCCGCGAGGTGCAGTCCGGCGATGGCGCGATTGAGCATGCCGCGCAGGTCGGAGACCGCGTCGGCGTCGACCTCCCCCAGCCCGTCGATGACGCGCTGCTCGACCCGTCCGGTGTCGGTGATGACCACCATCATGAGCCGTTGCCCACCGAGGGGGACCAGTTCGACGTGCTGGACGGACGAACGGGTGAGGGAAGGGTACTGGACGATCGCCACCTGCCGGGTGAGCTGCGCGAGCAGCCTGACCGTGCGGGCGACGATCTCGTCGAGGTCCACGGCGCCGGTGAGGAACGACTCGATCGCACGGCGCTCGGCGCCCGAGAGCGGCTTGACCGAGGAGAGCCGGTCGACGAAGAGCCGGTATCCCTTGTCCGTGGGCACGCGTCCGGCGCTGGTGTGGGGCTGGGTGATGTACCCGTCCTCTTCCAGTGCCACCATGTCGTTGCGGATGGTGGCCGGGGAGACGCCGAGCCGATGACGATCGGCCAGGGCCTTGGACCCGACGGGTTCGTTGGTGTTGACGAAGTCCTCGACGACGGCACGCAGGACCGCGAGCTTGCGCTCATCCAGCACTCGTCACCTCCTGGCACTCCATGGTCCTCAGTGCTAATTCTATGCCCGGGCGCAAACCCCGACGGAGAGGCACGTCCTCCCTTCCCCACCGACGCGGCGCACCGTCTGTAGACTGCACGACCGTGGCTACCAAGGGAACCGGCCGGTACGGCCGCGATGTGCTCGCCGAGGGGCGGCGACGTCCGAAGAACACGGTGCGCGAGGTCCCGCTGAGCAGGGACCTGGTGGTGGAGGACGTCGGTGAGGCGTTCTGCGGTGCCGTGGTCGACTGGGACAAGGCGACCGTGACCCTGGAGGATCGGCACGGACGGCGTCGGGTCTTCGACCTGGCCCCGGCCGCGTTCCTGGTGGACGGTGGACCGGTGACCCTGGTGCGGCCGGCCGCCGCCCCGAGGGGACCGTTGCGCAGCGCCTCCGGTTCGGTCGCCGTGACGGACCTGCGGGCGCGCACGGCGCGGGAGAGCCGTATCTACGTCGAGGGCGCCCACGACGCCGAACTCGTCGAGAAGGTGTGGGGACACGACCTGCGCGTGGAGGGCGTGGCCGTCGAGTTCCTGGAGGGGGTCGACGACCTGCCCGCGATCGTGGCGGAGTTCACGCCCGGCCCGGGACGCCGGCTCGGGATCCTGGTCGACCATCTGGTCCCCGGGTCGAAGGAGTCGCGGATCGCGGAACGGGTACGGGGGGAACACGTCCTGGTGGCCGGACACCCCTACGTCGACGTGTGGCAGGCGGTGCGGCCCTCGGTGTTGGGCTTCTCCACCTGGCCGGACGTGCCCAAGGGGGTCCCCTGGAAGGAGGGGGTGCTGGCGGCCTTGGGTTGGCGGATGGAGACGGGCGAGGCGTGGCGCCGGATCCTGGGCTCGGTCCGTACCTATGCTGATCTGGAACCGGCCCTGCTCGGTCGGGTGGAGGAGCTGATCGACTTCGTCACCGGCCCGCACCCGGGCGGGCCCTGAGCCGCTGCGCCTAGGATTCGAACCGGATGTCGGATGCGAGGTCCGATCCACCTCCGGTCGTCGGTACAGCCCGGTGGACACGAGATAGCGCCCCCCATCAGCGGAGCCGAGGAAGAGCATGAGCGAGACCCCGACGAACCCCCCGTCCCCGGAGGACCCGGACCAAGGGCGGCGGCCCTCCGGTGAGCAGCAGGGCTACGAACAGTACGAACAGCAGGGTGAACAGCCCCAGGCCCCCTCCCCCTACGCCCCGGAGTACGGTCCGGCGCAGCCGTCCGGCGGACAGCCGGCGTACGGCGCGCCCTCGGGCGCCCAGCAGGGCCACGAACAGCAGAGCGGACAGCCCTCGGGGCCCCACCCCGGTCATGGGCTGCCGCAGCAGCAGGGCTACGAGCAGGGACGGCCGCAGGCCTACGGACAGCCCTCCGGCGGTCAGCCCGCGTACGAACACCCGGGGCGCGATCAGGCGCAGCAGCAGGCCTATGGACAGCAGCCCGACCCCGGGCGGCAGGAGTACGGACAGCCGGGGTACGGACGACCGCAGCAGCACCCCACCGGCGGCCGGCCCGCGTACGGACAGCCGGAGTACGGACAGGCCCAGCCTCAGCCCGGGTTCGCTCCGCCCGGCGGCTCCGAGCAGCAGGCGTACGGCGGACAGCCCTACGGGCAACCGCAGCCGCCCCAACCCCAGCCCCAGTACGGCGGACAACCGCAGTACGGGCAGCCCCACCCCCCGCAGGCGCAGCCCGCCTACGGACAGCCTCAGCCGCATCCGCAGTACGGGCAGCCGCAGCCCGGCGTTCCCGGAGCACCCGGTGTGACCGCCCAGGGCGGGTCCGACAACGACACCCTGGTGGCGATGCTCGCCCACCTGTCCGGATTCGTCATCGCCTGCCTGGGCTGGATCCCGCCGCTGGCGATCTACTTCGCCAAGCGGAACGGCTCCCCGTACGTGCGCCATCACGCCGCCGAGGCGGCGAACTTCCAGATCACCCTGCTGATCCCGTACGTCTTCGCCTGGGTGGTCTTCATCGGTCTGGGTATCTTCTTCCCGAACCTGTCCTGGATCGGCTCGCTTCTCATCGCACTGATATGGATCGTTTCGATCGTGTTCGGCGTCCTAGGAGCGAACGGGGCCAACAAGGGAACGTGGTACCGCTACCCGGTCAGCATCCGTCTGCTCAAGTGATCGCCCGTACACACGAGCGCACTCGTCCTTAAGGAATCCGATATGTCCCATCCCAACACTCCCCCACCCGAGGACCCGTACGGCCAGAACCCCTACCAGGGCGGCCAGGACCCGTACGGTCAGAATCCTCAGCATGGTGGGCAGGACCCCTACGGCCAGAACCCCCAGCAGGGCGGACAGGACCCCTACGGCCAGAACCCCCAGCAGGGGGGACAGGGATACCCGAGCGGCGGCTACCCGTCGCCCTCCGGCGGCCAGCCCGGCTACCAGGGTCCCTCCGGCGGCCAGCCCGGCTACCAGGGCCCGTCCGGTGGCCAGCCCGGTTATCCGCCGCAGGGCGGCTACCAGGAGCAGACCGGCGGCTACCAGGCCCCCGGCCACCAGCCGGGTTACGGCGCGACGCCGCACGGCGGTCACGGCGGACCCTCGTCGGCGACGACCGGCCAGCCCAACCCGGATGAGAAGCAGATGGGCATGTTCGCCCACCTGGGCGGCATGCTCGGCTTCCTCCTGACCTGCGGTTACCTGGGCGTCGTCGCCCCCCTGATCATCTTCCTGATCAAGAAGGACGAGTCCCCCTACGTGCGGGACCAGTCCGCGCAGGCGCTCAACTTCCAGATCATCCTGCTGATCGGGATCGTGGCCGCCAGCTTCTTCTCGTTCTTCCTCGGCATCTTCCTGCCCTTCATCGTCTTCATCGCCTGGCTCCTGTGGTTCGCCCTGTGGGTGGGCGGACTCGTGTTCGGGATCCTCGGCACCGTGGCGGCGAACAAGGGCGAGTGGTACCGCTACCCGTTCAACGTGTCCTGGATCAAGTAGGTCCCTGAAGTGGAGAGGGGGCCCGATCGGCGATCGGGCCCCCTCGTCGTGCGCGGAACGCTCAGGTGAGATCGCGGACGACGGCGTCGGCCAGCAGCCGTCCCCGGCGGGTGAGCACGGCGCGACCGGCCCGGTGCGCGTCGGCGTCCAGGAGCCCCTCGGCGACGGCGCGGGCGGCGGCCGTCCGCCCCTCGGGTTCGAGCAGGTCGAGCGGACAGCCCTGTTCGACCCGCAGTTCGAGGAGGATGCGCTCGAAGCGGCGCTCGTCCTCGGTGAGCACCTCGCGGGCGTGGGCGGGGCTGGCGCCCTCCGCGAGCCGGGCGGCGTAGGCGGCCGGGTGCTTGACGTTCCACCAGCGGGTTCCGCCGATGTGACCGTGGGCGCCGGGACCGACACCCCACCAGTGGGCTCCGGTCCAGTAGAGCATGTTGTGCCGGCTGCGCCCCTCGACGGTGCGCGCCCAGTTGGACACCTCGTAGGGGGTGAACCCGGCGGCGGCCAGGATCGTGTCGGCCATCAGGTAGCGGTCGGCCATCGTGTCGTCGTCGGGTTCGGCGAGTTCGCCGCGCCGGACCCGGGCGGCCAGGCGGGTGCCCTCCTCGACGATGAGCGAATAGGCGGAGACGTGGTCCGGGCCCGCCGCCACGGCGGCCTCCAGGGAGGCACGCCAGTCGTCGTCGCCCTCGCCGGGCGTGCCGTAGATGAGGTCGAGGTTGACGTGCTCGAACCCGGCCTCCCGGGCCCAGGTGACGCACTGTTCGGGACGGCCGGGGGTGTGCCCGCGCTCCAGGACGCGCAGCACGTGCGCGCGGGCGCTCTGCATACCGAAGGACACCCGGGTGAAGCCGGCCTCGCGCAGGCGGGCCAGGTACCCGGGGGTGACGGTCTCGGGGTTGGCCTCGGTGGTGACCTCCGCGCCGGGTTCGAGGCCGAACCGGTCGGCGATGGCCGCGAGGACGCGGCCCAGGTCCTCGGCGGGCAGCAGGGTGGGGGTGCCGCCGCCGACGAACACCGTGCTCACGGCGGGGCGCGCACCCTCCAGAACCCGGTCGGCGAGGGCGATCTCGGCGATGGCCTGGTCGGCGTAGGTGTCGCGGGAGGCGACGGCGGTGCCGTCGCGGGAGACCAGTTCCTCGGCGGTGTAGGTGTTGAAGTCGCAGTAACCGCAGCGGGTGACGCAGAAGGGCACGTGGACGTAGAACCCCAGCGGCCGGTCGCCGAGTTCGGCGAGTGAGGCCTCCGGCAGGGCGCCGGTGCGCGGTACGGGTTCGCCGTCGAGGGCAACGGAAGGCATGTACCCAGTGTCACCGACCCGCCGGTGTGCCCGATCCGCCCCGGTCGGGCGGGAGAGGTCGTCCACGGGCGCGGCCGTGGGACCCCGGCGGGGGCTCCGAAGAGGGTGTCCGCCGAAGGTCCCGGATCGTCGGGAGCCGCGCCGACCTCGCGGAGCGGCCCCTCCCCGTCCGGGGAGGGGCCTTTGCCGGCCGCACGGTCCGCGGAACGGGTCGGGGTCCGGGGGAGCGGGTCCGAAGGGCGGACCGGGGGTTCCGAAGGACGGGTCAGAGGGCGGAGCCCTGGACGGAGGCACCGTCGAGGGGGACGCGGGCCGCTCCGGCGCCGGGGGCGATGCCGGTGGAGCCGCGCACGACCAGCTCCGGGCCGAACATGTACTCGGTGTGCGAGACCGGGTGTCCGGCGATCTCGTCGCACAGGGCGCGGGCGGCGGCCAACGCCATGGCGTTGATCGGCTGGCGCACGGTGGTCAGCGGGGGGTCGGTGAACGCGATGAGCTGGGAGTCGTCGTAGCCCACCACCGAGAAGTCCCGGGGGACGCTCAGTCCGCGCTGGCGGGCGGCGCGGATCGCGCCCAGCGCCATCATGTCCGATCCGCAGACCATCGCGGTGACGCCGCGTTCGATGAGCCGACCGGCGGCGGCGTGTCCGCCCTCGACGCCGAACAGGGACAGTTCGACGAGGTCGGAGCCGTTCAGACCGTGCTGGCGCAGCGCCTGGTGGTAGCCCTCCAGCTTGCGGCGCACGGGGACGTAGCGTTCGGGGCCGCTGGTGAAGCCGATCCGGGTGTGGCCGAGGGCGACGAGGTGGTCGACGGCCAGTCGACCGGCCTCGCTGTCGTCACAGGAGATGAACGCGGCCGGGATCTCCTCGGCGAACCCGTTGACCAGCACGATGGGGAGCCGACGGGAGACCAGGGCCCGGTAGCGGTCGTGGGAGGACGTCGTGTCGGCGTGCTTGCCCGACACGAACAGGATGCCCGAGACGTTGCGCTCCAGGAGCAGTTCGACGTACTCGTCCTCGGTTATCCCGCCGGGGGTCTGCGTGCACAGCACCGGCGTGTAGCCGCGCTGGGCCAGGGCCCCCTCGGCGGCCTGGGCGAACATCGGGAAGACCGGGTTGTCCAGTTCGGGGATGACCATGCCCACCAGGCCGGCGGAGCGTTGTCTCAGCCGAGCGGGGCGTTCGTAACCGAGGACGTCCAGCGCGGTCAGGACGGCTTTACGGGTTTCGCTGCCAACGCCGGGTTTGTCGTTGAGCACCCGTGAGACCGTCGCCTCGCTGACACCTGCGTGCCGCGCGATGTCGGCAAGTCGTGGACCCATGGTGGCAACTCTAGTCGAGATCGCCGTCACATGGTTGAAAGTTGGCGGTAACCTTGCGCAAGAACTTGCAGCCACCGACCGGGAAGGACCCCCACGATGACCCATGAGTCGCACTGGTGGCGCGACGCGGCCATCTACCAGATCTACGTCCGCAGTTTCGCCGACTCCAACGGGGACGGCGAGGGCGACCTCAACGGGATCCGCGAGCGTCTACCCCACCTGGCCGAGCTGGGCGTGGACGCGATCTGGTTGACCCCGTTCTACGTCTCCCCGCTCGCCGACGGCGGCTACGACGTCGCCGACTACCGCGACGTCGATCCGCGTTTCGGCTCCCTGGAGGACTTCGACGCGCTCCTGGCCACCGCGCACGGGCTGGGCGTCCGCGTCATCATCGACGTGGTCCCCAACCACACCTCCTCCGCCCACCGGTGGTTCCGTGAGGCCGTGGCGGCCGAGCCCGGCGATCCCGCCCGCTCCCGCTACATCTTCCGGGACGGCAAGGGCCCCGACGGGGAGGAACCGCCCAACAACTGGAAGTCGATCTTCGGCGGTGCCGCGTGGACGCGGCTCAAGCGTCCGGACGGCACCCCCGAGCAGTGGTACCTGCACCTGTTCGACGCCGAGCAGCCCGACCTGGACTGGACGGACCAGGAGGTGCACGACGAGTTCGACGACGTCCTGCGGTTCTGGTTGGACCGGGGTGTGGACGGGTTCCGCATCGACGTCGCCCACGGCATGGTCAAGGACCCGGCGCTGCCCGACATCGCCGAGGGCGCCAAGGCCGACCTGCTCGACGGCAGCACCACGCTGCCCTACTTCGACCAGGAGGGCGTGCACGACATCTACCGGCGCTGGTCGACGATCGCCGCGTCCTACCCGGGCGAGCGCACGCTGGTCGCCGAGGCCTGGGTGGAGCAGGCCGAGCGGATCGCCCGCTACCTGCGCCCCGACGAGCTGCACCAGGCGTTCAACTTCGAGTACCTGACCGCCCCGTGGGACGCCGTGCGGCTGCGCACGGTGATCGACGGTTCCCTGGCCGCCAACGGCGCCGTGGGGGCGACCACCACGTGGGTGCTGTCCAACCACGATGTGACCCGCCACGTCACACGGTTCGGCGGCGGGGAGCAGGGTCTGCGCCGGGCCCGGGCGGCCACCCTGCTGATGCTGGCGCTGCCCGGTTCGGTCTACCTGTACCAGGGTGAGGAGCTGGGGCTTCCCGAGGTCACCGATCTGCCGGAGGAGTCGCTCCAGGACCCGACGTGGGAGCGCTCCGGGCGCACCGAGCGCGGTCGCGACGGCTGCCGGGTGCCGCTGCCGTGGGAGGAGGGGACCGCGCCGTTCGGGTTCGGCCCCGAGGGTTCCACGCCGTGGCTTCCCATGCCCGAGGGGTGGGGCGCGCTGGCGCGCACCGCACAGCGGGGCGTGGCGGGTTCCACGCTGGAGCTGTACACCCGCGCCCTGGGGCTGCGCCGTGAGCTGGAGGCGCTCGGCGACGGCTCGATGACCTGGCTGGAATCGCCGGAGAACGTGCTGTTCTTCGAGCGCGAGCCGGGTGTGCGGGTGGCGGTCAACCTCGGTGGGGAGCCGGTGGAGCTGGCGACCGGCGGTGAGGTGCTGCTGGCCAGTGGCCCCGTGGACGCCCCGGCCGAGGGTTCGCTGACGCTGCCCGCCGAGAGCGCGGTGTGGCTGCGCGTGTGACGGAGGCGGCGGCACGCCGCGCGGCCCCGGCGCACCGCCGGGGCCGCCCCGTCCTCTCCTCCCCTTCCCTTTCCCCCTTCCGGCCGGGCGTTCCGCACGCCCGGCCGTCCCGTATCGGAACCCTTCCCCCACCCTTCAGCCCCGGTTCCCAGGAGGTCGGTGTGAACCCCACACCCGTACGCCCCTCTTCCCGTCCCCGCGCGGCCCTGGTCGGCGCCGTCGCCTGTACCTCGCTGCTGCTGACCTCGGCCTGCGCCTCCGATGACGACGCGGCCACCGCCCCGACGAGCGGCGGTCACCTGATCGTGTGGGCCGACGACGAACGCGCCCTCGCCCTGATGACCTTCGCCGAGTCCTACTCGCGCACCACGGGTGCCCAGGTGGAGATCGTCGTGGTCGAGAACGAGGAACTGCGCTCGGCCTTCCTCGACTCCCACGCCGGCGGCCTGGGGCCCGACATCCTGGTGGGCCCGCACGACTGGACCGGTGAGCTGGTCGCGGCCGGGGCGATCGCCCCCGTGGACCTGGACCCGGGGGCCGACGCCGACCTGTTCACGGGAGGGGCGCTGGACGCGCTGACCGTGGACGGTCGGGTGTACGGGATCCCCTACGCCACCGAGAACCTGGCGTTGCTCCGCAACACCGATCTGGCCCCGGACGAGCCGGCGACCTTCGAGGAACTCGTCGCGACGGGCGAGGCGCTGGTGGGCTCGCAGGGGGTGGAACGACCGCTGGGCCTCCAGGTGGGCGAGGACGGCGACGCCTACCACCTGCACCCGCTGTTCACCTCGGCGGGCGGTGAGCTGTTCGGTTCGAACACCCACGGGGAACCCGATCCCACCGACCTCCGGGTGGACGACCCGGAGTCGATCGCCGCGTTCGAGCGCCTGGGGGAACTGGGCGAGGGCGGCACGGGGGCGCTGACCCGGGAGGTCGACTCGGGGAACGCGGGTCAGCTGTTCCAGGAGGGACGGACTCCGTTCCTGGTGAGCGGCCCGTGGAGCGTCGCGGCGCTCCGAGAGGCCGGTGTGCCCTACGCGGTGAGCCCGATCCCCCCGTTCGAGGACGGGGGCCCGGCCCGGCCGCTGATCGGTGTGCAGGCGTTCTTCCTCTCCTCGGGGGCCGCCGAACCCGAACTGGCGGCGCGGCTGGCGACCGACTTCACCGCCAATCCGGAGTTCTCGGTGATCCTCTACGAGGCCGACCCCCGCGTCCCGGCGCTGATGACGGCGCTGGACGTGGTCGCCGAGCAGGATCCGGACCTGGAGGAGTTCCAGCGCGCGGGCGAACTCGGGACGCCGATGCCGGCGATCCCGGAGATGGAGGCGGTGTGGACGCCGTTGAGCGAGGCCGGCGCCGCCGTGATCGGCGGAGCCGACGCGGAGGAGCAGGCGCGACTGGCGGCCGATCGCATCCGGTCCGGGTTCGAGTGACCCGCCTGCGGTGAGACCCCGCCGATTGCGCCGGGTTCTTGCAGGTCAACGGGTAATGGTGTGACCAAATGGTGCACCATCACAGATATCATCAACGCACCGTGACGCTTCGGCGACACAGCGAGCCCGATCACACGATCGTTTCCATGGCGTTTCCACATCTTTATCCCGGAGGCCTGCAAACTCTTTCAATGATTGCAAGTTATTGCTAACGTCACATCACCACGCATGCCGAGGGCACGCCCCGGATCGTCCGGCGGACCGCATGCGCGGCCCCTCAGTTCGGCCTCTCGGAAGGAAGACACCATGAGATTCCGCAGCGCACCTGCGGTCGCGGGGATCGCCGCGATCGCACTGATGGCGACCGCGTGCGGAGGCGGCGGCGGCGAGGACACCGAGAGCGGCGCCGAGACCACCCTGGTCATCTGGTCCGACCCCGAGCGGGCCGCCGCCATCGAGACCGCCGCGCAGGAGTTCGCGGAGGCCAACGGCGTCGAGGTCGACGTACAGGAACTGGCCTTCGGCGACATCCAGGGCGACCTGCTCAACGCCCACCAGGCCGGCAACGCCCCCGACATCTTCATCGGCGCCCACGACTGGACCGGCAACCTGGTCCGCAACGGCGCCGTGCAGCCCGTCGAGCTCCCCCAGGACCGCGCCGCCGCGCTGGACGAGACCTCCGTGCAGGCCCTCACCTACGACAGCCAGCTCTTCGGTGTGCCGTACTCGCAGGAGAACATCTTCCTGATGCGCAACACCGAACTGGCTCCGGACGCCCCGGAGACCTTCGAGGAGCTCGTCGAGGTCGGCACCGCCCTGAAGGAGGACGGCGAGACCAGCGAGGTGCTGTCCATGGCGGTCGGCCAGGAGGGCGACCCCTACCGGATGAACGCCCTGTTCGCCTCCGCCGGGGGTTACCTCTTCGGCCAGGACGCCGACGGCAACTGGGACCCGGACGACCTGGGCCTGAACACCGACGAGTCCATCGCCGCCATGGAGAAGGTCGCCGAGTACGGCGAAGAGGGCGAAGGCGTGCTGCGCCGCTCCATCGACACCCAGAACGACGCCGCGCTGTTCTTCGACGGTGAGGCCCCGTTCTTCATCGCCGGCCCGTGGAACATCGGTGACGCCGACGCGTCCGACATCGACTACGCCATCAGCCCGATCCCGGGCTTCGAGGGTGAGGGTCCGGCCAGCCCCTACATCGGCTACCAGGCCTTCTTCGTGACCGAGGGCAGCGCCAACAGCGCCCTGGCCCAGGAGTTCCTCGCCAACCACGTCACCGACGCCGACTTCATCCTGAGCCTGTACGAGGCCGACCCGCGCACCCCGGTCCAGCTGGAGGCGCTGGAGGAGGTCTCCGCCGACGACGCCAACATCGCCGCGATCGCCGAGGCCGGCGCCGAGGGCACCCCCATGCCGTCCATCCCCGAGATGGGCGAGACCTGGGAGCCGCTGGGCAAGGCCGAGGCCGCGATCATCGGTGGGGCCGACGTCCGCGAGACCATGGAGAGCGCTCACGACACGATCGCCGAGAAGATCGGCGGGTAGGCGTGGCCTCCGACAGCAACGTGGGCGCCCCCGGACCGGGGGCGCCCGCCCGCACCTCCCCGTCCGGGGGACGCTCCTCCGGCTCCGGCTCCCTCTGGGGACAGCTGGTCAAGATCTCCCTGCTCGGTCTGTTCACCGCCCTCGCCCTCTGGGCGGTCCTGCCGCTGTACGTGGACGGCAACTGGTGGGGCATGGCGGTCGTGGTGGCCGTCCTCGTCCTCGTCTACCTGGTGTACCTGTCCAAGCGGACGGTGCCCCTCAAGTACCTGCTCCCCGGCGTGCTGCTGCTGGTGGCCTTCCAGATCCTGCCGGTGCTCTACACGATGAGCACGTCGGTGACGAACTTCAGCGACGGCCACCGGGGCGACAAGGACCAGGCCATCGCCGCCATCGAGGCCTACTCGGTGACCCGCGCCGAGCAGGGCCGCGAGTTCGGTCTGACCGTCGCGACCGTCGGAGACCCCGACCTCGGCGAACTGGTCTTCCTGCTCACCGACACCGAGGGCACCCCTTACGTCGGTGACATCGAAGGGCTGCGTCCCCTCGACGACGCCACCGTCGATCCCGGTTCGGGACGCGTCACCGAGGCGTTCGGATACACCGTCCTGACGCCCGCCCAGGTCAACGCCCGCAGTCGGGAACTGGAGGAGTTCGCCGTCCCCGTCGGCGACGGCTCGGGCATCCGGGCCAACAGCCTGTCCACCGCCTACGAGGGCAGGGCCACCCGGGTCTACGACGCGGACTGCGACTGCGTCACCGACACCGAGACCGGCGTCGTCTACACCGCCGACGACGAACGGGGCGCGTTCTACGACGAGGACGGACAGCGGCTCCCCCAGGGCTGGCAGGTGAACGTCGGCTTCGACAACTTCGCCCGCTTCCTGTTCAACCCGACGTTCGCCTCCTCGTTCTTCTCCATCCTGGTGTGGAACATCGCCTTCGCCGTGAGCATCACCTTCCTGGTGTTCGTCGTGGGTCTGGCGATCGCCCTCACGCTGCACACGCCGCGGTTGCGCGGCAAGGTCGTGTACCGGGTCCTGGTGGTCCTGCCGTACGCGATGAGTTCGCTGGCGATGTACCTGCTCTGGCGGGACATGTTCAACACCGACTTCGGCCTGTTCAACCAGTTGCTGGGGACGAACGTCGACTGGTTGGGCGACGCCTGGACGGCCCGGTTCGCGGTCATCCTCGCCAACGTGTGGCTCGGATACCCGTACATGTTCCTGGTCGCCACCGGCGCCCTCCAGGCGATCCCGCGCGAGCTGACCCAGGCGGCGCGGATCGACGGGGCCGGCGCCTGGCAGGCGTTCCGGCACGTGACCCTGCCGATGCTCATGGTCGCGATGACGCCGATCCTCATCGCGACGTTCGCGTTCAACTTCAACAACTTCAACGCGGTGTGGCTGATCACCAAGGGCGGACCGTTCCCGCCGAACGACCCGTCCGCCGGGGCCACCGACCTGCTCATCACCTACACCTACCGGATGGCCTTCAGCCAGGCCACGGCCGAGTACGGGTACGCGGCGGCGCTGTCGGTGATGATCTTCGTGATCGTCTCCGTGATGTCGGTGATCAGCCTCAGTCGCAGCAAGGCCTTGCAGGAGGTGGACCGATGACCGCGCAGACCTCCGAGGGGGGCACCCGGGCGACCTACCGCAGGAGCCCCGGCAGCGCGTTCGCGCTGTGGGCGGGACGGTTCGGGTGGCGGCACCTGGTGATGATCGTGGTCGCCGCGTTCGCGCTGTTCCCGGTGCTGTTCGTCGTGTCGGCCGCGGTCAACCCGGTGGGCACGCTCAGCAGCGCCCGACTGTGGCCGACCGGGGCCGGGTTCGACAACGCCCGGGACCTCTTCACGAACACGCCGTTCACCACCTGGTACGCCAACTCGCTGTTCTTCGCGCTGACCAACGCCGTCGTGACGGTGCTGCTGTCGGCGCTGGCGGCGTACGCGTTCAGCCGGATGCGCTTCAGGGGCCGCCGGGTGGGGATGATCGGCCTGCTGATCATCCAGATGTTCCCGCAGTTCCTGGCGATCGTCGCGATCTACCTGATGTTCAGCACCATCGGCGAGTACCGGCCGGAGGTCGGTTTCGACACCCGGTGGGGGCTGCTGCTGGTCTACCTGGGCGGCGCCCTGAGCATCAACACGTGGTTGATGAAGGGCTTCTTCGACACGGTGCCCAAGGAGCTCGACGAGTCCGCGCAGATGGACGGGGCCACCCACGCACAGGTGTTCTTCAGGATCATGCTGCCGCTGGTCACCCCGGTGCTGGCGATCGTGGGACTGCTGGTGTTCATCTCCACCATCAACGAGTTCCTCATGGCCAGCGTGTTCCTGCGCGACACCGGGGCCAAGACCCTGGGACTGGGCCTGTACCAACTGGTGGAGTCGCAGCGCAACGCCAACTTCGGGATGTTCGCGGTGGGGGCGATCATGCTGTCGCTGCCGACACTGATCGTGTTCTGGTTCCTCCAGCGCTACATCACCGAGGGTCTGACCGCGGGGGCGGTCAAGGGCTGACCGACCCGTCGCACACGAGAGGGGCGCCCCGAGGGTCGAGGGGCGCCCCTTCGTCGTGTCCGGCCCGACGGTCCCCCCGGTAACCGGAGCACGGCGGAACAGGCGGGGCAGCGCGTCGGCGTCCCCGCGAAAGGACCCGGCCGCGGGCCCCCCCGGAAGCGGGGGTGCCGCGGCCGACGGAAGCCCCTGGGCCCCGGCGCGAAGGACTACTTCTTCTTCTTGTCCTCGCCGGTGGTGTCCGTGGACAGCGCGGAGATGAAGGCCTCCTGGGGCACCTCGACCCGGCCCACCATCTTCATGCGCTTCTTGCCCTCCTTCTGCTTCTCCAGCAGCTTGCGCTTACGGCTGATGTCACCGCCGTAGCACTTGGCGAGCACGTCCTTGCGGATGGCGCGGATGTTCTCGCGGGCGATGACCCGGGCGCCGATCGCGGCCTGGATGGGCACCTCGAACTGCTGCCGGGGGATGAGTTCGCGCAACTTCTTGGTCATCTCCACGCCGTACGTGTACGCCTTGTCCTTGTGGACGATCGCGGAGAAGGCGTCGACGGCCTCGCCCTGGAGCAGGATGTCGACCTTGACCAGCTCGGCCTGCTGCTCGCCGATGGGCTCGTAGTCCAGGGAGGCGTACCCCTTGGTGCGGGACTTGAGGTGGTCGAAGAAGTCGAAGACGATCTCCGCCATCGGCAGGGTGTAGCGCATCTCGACGCGGTCCTCGGACAGGTAGTCCATGCCCTGGAGGTCGCCGCGGCGCTCCTGGCACAGCTCCATGATCTGGCCGATGTAGTCCGAGGGGCTGAGCACGGTGGCCTTGACCATCGGCTCGTAGATCGCGGCGATCTTTCCGGCGGGGAACTCGCTGGGGTTGGTCACCACGTGCTCGGTGCCGTCCTCCATCTCCACCCGGTAGACCACGTTGGGCGCGGTGGAGATGAGGTCGAGGTTGAACTCGCGCTCCAAGCGGGCGCGGGTGATCTCCAGGTGCAGCAGACCCAGGAAACCGCAGCGGAACCCGAAGCCCAGCGCGGCGGAGGTCTCCGGCTCGAACACCAGGGCCGCGTCGTTGAGCTGGAGCTTCTCCAGGGCGTCGCGCAGCACCGGGTAGTCGGTGCCCTCGATCGGGTACAGGCCCGAGAAGACCATGGGCTTGGGGTCCTGGTAGCCCTCCAGCATCCGGGTGGCGGGCCGGTTCAGCGAGGTGATGGTGTCGCCGACCTTGGACTGGCGCACGTCCTTCACACCGGTGATGATGTAGCCGACCTCGCCCACGCCCAGACCCTCGCACTTGGTGGGCTCGGGGGAGCTGACGCCGATCTCCAGGATCTCGTGGGAGGCCCGGGTGGACATCATCTGGATGCGCTCGCGCGGGCTGAGCCGGCCGTCGATGACACGGACGTAGGTGACCACGCCGCGGTAGGTGTCGTAGACGGAGTCGAAGATCATCGCGCGGGCCGGGGCCTCGGCCTCGCCGACGGGCGGCGGGATCTGGCGGACGATCTCGTTGAGGAGCTCCTCGACGCCCTCGCCGGTCTTGGCGCTGACCCTGAGCACGTCGGAGGGCTCGCAGCCGATGATGCCGGCCAGTTCCACGGAGTACTTCTCCGGCTGGGCGGCCGGGAGGTCGATCTTGTTGAGCACCGGGATGATCGTCAGATCGTTCTCCAGCGCCATGTACAGGTTGGCCAGGGTCTGGGCCTCGATGCCCTGGGCCGCGTCCACCAGCAGGACGGCGCCCTCACAGGCGGCCAGCGAACGGGAGACCTCGTAGGTGAAGTCGACGTGCCCGGGGGTGTCGATGAGGTCCAGGGTGTAGGTCCGGTCGTCCAGGGCGGTGAAGGGGATGCGCACGGCCTGGGACTTGATGGTGATGCCGCGTTCGCGCTCGATGTCCATGCGGTCCAGGTACTGGGCCCGCATCTGACGGTCATCGACGGCGCCGGTGATCTGGAGCATCCGGTCGGCCAGCGTCGATTTGCCATGGTCGATGTGCGCGATGATGCAGAAGTTGCGGATCAGCGCGGGATCGGTCCAGTTCGGCTGTGCCACCGTGCTCCGTTCGACAAGGGTTCGGGGTGTGCGGCCCGCGGGCCGTCGTCCATTGTCCCACGACGGGCGCGCGCCCTCCCCTGGGAGGACGGCGGACGGTGCGACAGTATGGGTCGCGCACGCGGGTCTTTCCGATGTCCAGATTATGCGACCCCGTGCCGGGAACGGACCCGGTCGGTGCGCGTCGCGGAAACGGTGGAGGAGCTCTTCGGTGAGGTGGTTTCTGACGCGGTTGCTGGCGGGGGTGGCGGCGATCGCGGTCGTGCTCGCCGGGGTCGGCGTACTGCTCGCGGCCCAGTACTCCGGAACGCCCGCGGCGTGGGCGCTCTCCCAGGGAACGGACGCCGTCCGGGTGGAGTCGGAGAAGGACGCCGAGGCGCTGGGGCCGCTGCTCGACACCGGGTCGGTGGACACGGTGTACGTGCTCGTCGGTGAGATCGACGCCGACGGGGCGATCGAACCCGCGCCCGACGTCGAGGCGATCCTGGCCCGGGTGGCGGCCCACCCCGACGTCCGCGCCCTGGCGTGGCTGCGGCACGTCACCGAGGGGTCGTCCCTGCTGGTCGACCGGTTCGACCGGCAGGCGCGGGAGGTCCTCGCCCCCGCCGTGGCGGAGGCCGCCGAGGGGTTCGCGGGGGCGCACCTGGAGATCCGGCCGGTGACCGTGAACGACCCGTCGCTGCCCACGCTCATGGAGATGGTGCGCGAGGAGTTGGGCGAGGAGGCCGTCCTGTCGGTGCGGGCGCACCACGTGGAACCGGTCCCGGGCGGTCGGATCCCGTCGTTCATCGTGAACCGGGAGGAGAAGTACTGGTCCCAGGGGTATCTGGCGCGGGTCGCGGAGAACGCCGACGAGGTCGTGCTGCCCGGAACCGGGGCGGAGATGCCGATGGACTCCCTGTACGGCGGGTTCATGGTGCGACAGGTGACCGAGTCGGTGTCGGCGGTGCGCGCCCGGGAGGGGCTGACCCTGCGGTTCGGGGTGCCGGCCGAGGGTGGTGAGGAGAGCGCGGAGACGGCGCTGTCCGCCATCCGACTGGGGATGACCAGGGCGGACGTACCCGAGGGCCTTCGCTTGGGGGTGGTCCTGAGCGACCCCGCGCAGACCACGGCGTACACCTCGGGGTGGCTGGGCTGACCGGTGCGCGAAGCAGTGAGGGGAGTGCGGCATACTGGAAGTCCGTGTCTCGGACTTCCACGTTCTTTCGAGCCTCGTGGAATTGCACACCCGGCGTCGGTGCCCGTGCCGGCCGCTCGCGGAACGGCTGCCCGTGAGCAGAGCCCTCGGACGGATCGACGCACAGAAACAGATCAACTGGAGCACGTTTTCGCATGGCGAACATCAAGTCGCAGAAGAAGCGCATTCGGCAGAACGAGAAGGCTCGTGTCCGCAACCAGGCGGTGCGCTCTTCGCTGAAGACGGCCGTCCGCAAGTTCCGTGAGGCTGCCGAGGCCGGGGACGCCGAGAAGGCCACCGTGGCGCAGCGTTCCGCCGCTCGCGCCCTGGACAAGGCCGTGAGCAAGGGCGTCATCCACAAGAACCAGGCCGCGAACCGCAAGAGCGCGATCGCCAAGCGCCTGCACGAGGTGCAGAGCGCCTAAGGGCCCTTCTCGAAGGCCCGGTCCCCCGTGGGGGCCGGGCCTTCGAGTTATCCACAGGTCGCGCATTCGTGGTGGCGGAGCGTGAACGCCCTTCTTACCTTGGGCTCATGACCCCTCGACGTTCCCACGACCAGCAGGACCGACTCCGCGCCCTGGGGCTGGACGCCTCCCCCGCCGCCCGCCGGTTGCGCGCCCGCATCCCCAGGCCGCCCACCGAACCCGTGCCGGGTATCCCGAGCGCGCCCTACGCCGTCCCCGAGTCCGCCGTTCCGTACGCGTGGCCCGAACGCGACCCGCTGGACCGCGTCCCGGCTCCCCCGGAACCGCCCGGTGCGCGCACGGTGCGCACCCCGCCTCCGCGCGGCCCGGCCCCGTGGACCGGCGCCGCCGACGACACCGCCGAGGTCGGACCGCACGGCACCGCCCGCCTCACCCCCCGGCCCCGAGGCGGCCACGGGGCCGAGGATGCCGCCCGGCCGACCCGCACCGCCGACGCACGAGGCGTCGACGGGCCGGCCCACACCGCCGAACCCTCCCCGGACATCCGCGTGACCGGTGCCGACGACCGGCACGGGGACGCGTCCGGGGAACACGGGCGCGCCCGGCGCACGGGCCCCGGCCGGCGCGGACGACCGCGCGTCGCGCCGACACCGGTGGGCGGCGCGCGGTGGCCCGGGGACCGTGACACCGAGGCGGGCGACGCGCGACGGGCGACGCCCGCACCACGGCCTTGCGCCGATCACGCACCGGGCCCGGGCAACCGACCCCGGCGACACGCGGACGACCCGGGCGGGCACCGAGGCCGCGGGAGCGACCGCGCGCCGGGGACGGTGGAGGGCGAACCGCTCCGAGGCGGCGGGCCGGACGACGCACCCCGGTCGGACCGGGCGGGTGGGGCACGAGGCTCCGAGGACGCTCCGGTGGTCGAAGAGGCCGGTCCGGAAGGGCCGGTCCGGGCACCCCGTCGACGTGGGGAGGGCGCGGACGCGGCCGTGTCACGGCCGCCGGTGGGGTACACGGAGTTCCTGCCGGAGCGGCACGGCACGTTCATGGAGCGGTTGTCGCGCGGGTGGCTCCCCGAGGCGACCATGTCCCGGCGGGCGGTGGCGGCCCTTCTCGTGGTGGGGCTGATCGCGATCGCCGCCGTGCTGTTCCTGCGGGACCGGCCGAGCGAGGCCGCGGCACCCGAGACGGTGGCCCATGTGCTCCCCGCCGAGGTCGGGACCGAGACCGGGGTCGGGCCCGGAACCGAGACCGATCCCGCGACGGACCTGGTGGTGCACGTGGGCGGGGAGGTCGAGGATCCCGGGTTGTACACGCTGCCACCGGGTTCCCGTGTGGCCGACGCGGTGGAGGCCGCCGGCGGCGCCCTGCCCGACGCCGACCTGGACCTGCTCAACCTCGCGCGCTCCCTGATCGACGGGGAGCAGATCCTGGTGGGCCTGCCGCGACCGGAGGCCGCCGCACCGCCGGCGGGCACGTCCGAGGGCCCGCTGGTGAACATCAACCTGGCCGACGAGAAGGAACTGGAGACACTCCCCCGGGTGGGCGAGGTGACCGCCGCCAAGATCGTCGCCCATCGCGAGGCCAACGGACCGTTCACCAGCGTGGACGACCTCATCAACGTCGACCGGATCGGGGCCCGGACCTTGGAGGAGATCCGTCCGCACGCGACCGTCGGCTGAGGAGGGGGTGACCCGCGGTGGTGGTGTGGCTGGGGTCGGACGGCCACGGTGTGGGGCGTCCGCTGGATCTGCGGTCGGCGATCCCCGCCGGGACGGCGTGGGCGGCGGCGCTGGCTGCACCGGCCCTGCCGCCCTGGGCGGCGTGGACCGTGGGCGGCACGGCCTGGGTCGCGGCGGTGCTGATCTTCGTGTCGGCGCGGGCGCCGACGGAGGCGGTGGCGTTGACCGTCGCCGCGTCCCTGGCGTGCGCCGGGACGGTCTCCGTGGTGGTGGGCGTCCAGGTGCACCGGGTGGCGTCGAGCGCGGCCCGGGAGGCGATCGACCGGGGCGAGGTGGGGTTCACCGCCGAGCTCACCGGTGACCCACGGGCCCGGGCCGGGACACCCCGGCCCGGCCGGGCCGAGTGGGTGATCCGAGCGCGCGCCACGGAGGTGGACGGGAAGGGGTCGGCGGCGCCGGTGGTGGTGTTGGCCTCCGGTGAGGAATGGGCCGGGCTGCTGCCCGGGCAGGTCCTGCGCGCCCGGGGTGCGTTCGTGGCCGCCGAGGGCGACCCCTTCCTCGGTGCCCTGGTGGTGGTGCGCGGGCCGCCCCGGGACGTGGGACCGGCATCGCGGTCGCAGGAGTTCGCCGGCGGGGTGCGCGCCGGGTTGCGGGACGCGGCCGCCGGTCTGCCCGAGCCGGAGCGGGACCTGCTGCCCGCGTTGATCGTCGGCGACACCTCCGGTGTCGACCCCCGGGTGGCCGAGGACTTCCGGGCCACCGGCATGACCCATCTGTTGACGGTGTCCGGGGCCAATCTGGCCATTCTGACCGGTGCCGTGGTGGCCGCCGCCCGACTGGTGCGCGCGCCGCCGTGGTGGACGGTCCTGGGCGGGGCCGTGATGATCTGGTTGTTCGTCCTGGTGTGCCGCCCCGAGCCCAGTGTCGTGCGGGCCGCCTTCATGGGCTCGCTGGGCCTGTTGGCGTTGGCCACGGGACGCGCCCACGCGGCGCTCGGGGCGTTGGGGGTGACCGTGGTCGGGGTGCTGTTCGTCGCCCCGGCGCTGGCCTCCTCCTATGGTTTCGCGCTGTCGGTGCTGGCCACGGCGGGCATCGTGGTGCTGGTACCGGGGTGGACCCGGGAGTGGTCGCGGTCGATGCCGGCTCCGCTGGCGGAGGCGTTGGCGGTGGCGGTGGCGGCGCACGTGGCGGTCGCCCCGGTGCTGGTCACCCTGTCGGGCGAGGTGTCGTGGGTGGCGATCCCCGCCAACATGCTGGCCGCCCCGGTCGTGGCGGTGGTGACGGTGCTCGGTTCGCTGGTGGCGGCCTCGGCGGTGGTCGCCCCCGGGGCGGCGGCCGCGTTGGCTCCGGTGCCCGGGTGGGGTGTGTCCTGGATCGCGACGGTGGCGGAGGTCGGCGCCCGGATCCCGCACGGTTCGCTGCCCTGGCGGCCCGACGTGGCGGGCGCGCTCCTGTTGGCCGCCCTCCTGGCCGTCCTGGTGCTGTCGCGGGGGCGGGCCCGGCGGATGATCGCCGCCGTGGCGACGGCGGTGCTGCTGCTGGGTCTGGCCGCCCGCTGCCTTCCGGGCGGGTGGCCGCCCACGGGGTGGTCGGTGGTGGCCTGCGACGTGGGCCAGGGCAGCGCGTTCGTGCTGTCGGTGGCTCCGGGGGCGGCGGTGGTGGCCGACACCGGTGAGCACCCGGAGGCCATCGACGCCTGTCTGGACCGGCTGGGGGTGCGCGAGGTGCCCCTGTTGGTGCTGAGCCACGATCACGCCGACCACGTGGACGGCACCCCCGGGGTGCTGCGGCACCGGCGGGTGCACCGGGCGCTGGTCCCACCGGGTTTCGCCGACACCCCGGTCGGGGAACTGCTCGCCCGGGAGGGGGTGGAGTCGGTGACCGCCGAACGCGGTTCCCTGGTGCGGGTGGGCGTCTGGACGCTGCGCGTGCTGTGGCCGGAGCCGGGCTACCGGGGTTCGGTCAACGACGGCTCGGTGGTGGTGCGGGCCGACGATCCGCACCTGTCGGTGCTGCTGACGGGGGACATCGAGGAGGACGCGCAGCGAAGGCTGCTCGGGGAACCGCTCGCGGTGGCCGTCCTGGCGGTGCCCCATCACGGTTCGGCGGCCCAGGTACCGGAGTTCCTGGAGGCCACGGGGGCGCGCATCGCGTTGACCTCGGTGGGCGCCGACAACCGCTACGGTCACCCGGCCCCGTTCACGCGGAGTCTCCTGCGCCGGATGGGCGCGCTGGACCTGCGCACCGACCTGTCCGGCGACATCGCGGTCCTGGGTTCGGGCGACGAGCCACGGGCGTTGGTGCGGGGGCCGGACCGGTCGCTTCGACGCGCGGCCGGTCGGTGGGGCGTGGCATGCTCGTGGTATGCCTGCACCCGCCCCGATCACGATCATCGTCGGCGACGAGGAACTCCTCGTCGACCGGGCCGTCGCCGCCATCGTGGCCGCCGTCCGCTCCGAGGACCCCGAGGTGGACGTCCACGACCTGGTCCCCGCCCAGGTGGGCCCCAACACCATGGTGGAGGTCACCTCGCCGTCGCTGTTCGGCGACCGTCGGGTGGTCGTCCTGCGCGCCTCCCAGGACCTCGTCAAGGACCTGACCGAGACCGTCACCGCCTACCTCCGGGACCCGGCCGAGGACGTCACCCTGGTCCTGACCCACGCGGGCGGCAACAAGGGCAAGGTCCTGTTGCAGGCGGCGCTGGAGGCCGGGGCGGCCCGGGTGGACTGCAAGGGCCCGTCGAAGGGTCCCGAGCGGGTGGCGTTCGTCAAGGGCGAGTTCGCGGCGGCGGGGCGGCAGATCACCCCGGACGCCGCGCAGGCGCTGCTCGACGCGGTGGGCACCGAACTGCGCGAGATCGCGGCGGCCTGCACCCAGTTGATCGCCGACACCGAGGGGCGGGTGGACGTCACGGCGGTGGCCAGGTACCACTCCGGCCGGGCGGAGGCGTCGGGGTTCACCGTCGCGGACCGCGCGGTGGAGGGCCGGCTGGCCGAGGCGTTGGAGCAGTTGCGGTGGTCGTTGGCGGTGGGCACCGCCCCGGTGCTCATCAACAGCGCGCTGGCGGGCGCGGTGCGCGGGATCGCCGTGGTGGCGGGTCCCTCGCGCGGCGGATCCGACGCCGATCTGGCCAAGAGCGCCAAGGTGCCGCCGTGGAAGCTGCGCACGCTGCGCCAGCAGGCGCGCGGATGGAGCCCGGCGGGGATCGGGAGGGCGATGACGGTGGTCGCGGAGACCGACGCGCTGATCAAGGGCGCCGGCCGTGACCCGGGGTACGCGCTGGAGCGGGCCGTCATCGAGATCGCCCGGGCCCGCGGCCGTCGTTAGGGCCTGCCCGGACTTCGTGCGGCGGAGCGGGTGCCGCGGGCGTGCTCGCGCGAGGGCGGACGCCTCAGTGGATGGTACGGCCGCCCTGCCAGACACGCAGGGTGTTGAGGCCCATCGACCAGGCGAAGGCGCCCTCGTGGTCGGCGTCCCACTGCACCAGGTCGGCGAGGTTGCCGGGGGTGAGCATGCCCCGATCGGTGACCCCCAGGGCGCGGGCGCCGCCGACGGTGGCGGCGTGCAACGCCTCCTGCACGGTCATCTCGAACATGGCGATGGCCAGGGAGATGATGAGCGGCATCGACGTGGCGCCGCTCTGCCCGGGGTTGTGGTCGGTGCCCAGACCGATGGGGACGCCGTGGTCGAGCAGGGCCCGGACCGGGGGCCTGCGCCGTTCGTGCAGCGAGGTGGTGGGGCAGGCGACCACGGGGGTGCGGGTGGCGGCCAGGGCCAGCACGTCCTCGTCATCGGTCTCGTGCAGCAGGTCGACGGAGGTGCAGCCCAGTTCGGCGGCCATGCGCACGGCGCCGTGGCGGGGGCGCGAGCAGGCGTGCAGGGTGGTGCGCAGTCCGACGGACTGGCCCACCGAGAGCAGCATCCGCGCGTCGTCCGTGGTGAACTGCCGGTTGTCGCAGTAGACGTCGACCCCGTCGGCACCGGCCAAGGAGGCGTCGGCGAGCCAGGAGGCGGCGGTGGCGACGTACTCGGCGGGACGGCCGAAGAACTCGGGCGGGACTCCGTGCGCGGGAAAGAACGTGATGTGCAGGCGCGGCATGCCGGGCTCCTCCTCCAGGGAGCGCAGCAGGCGCACGTCGGCGAGTTCACCGTCGCGGGTCAGGTGGTAGCCGGTCTTGGCCTCCACGGTGGTGGTGCCGGTGATGACCCAGTGCCGCAACCGCTCGCGCACGGCGTTGCACAACGTCCACGGGTCGGTGCCGCGCGTGATGGTGACGGTGGTGGACACGCCTCCCCCGGCCGCGAAGATGTCCCCCTGGGAGGCGCCCTTGGCCCACAGGTTGACCTCGGCGTAGCGGTCGCCCGCGTAGACGGGGTGGCAGTGGGCGTCGATCAGGCCGGGGGTGATGAGTC
This sequence comes from Nocardiopsis lambiniae, assembly GCF_031845465.1. Lineage (NCBI taxonomy): Bacteria > Bacillati > Actinomycetota > Actinomycetes > Streptosporangiales > Nocardiopsidaceae > Nocardiopsis > Nocardiopsis lambiniae. The sequence goes on from NZ_JAVREP010000001.1 coordinate 752,307, forward strand.
CGCCACCGATGTTGACGACCTCGTCCACATCGGTGAGGTCGTCGTAGACACCGGGCAGGTGTTGGGGCAGCTCGGCGGCGTGTCCGACCCAGGCCACGCGGTCCTCGTCGATCAGGAGGGCGGCCTTGGTCAGCATCTCGTTGCCGGTCCACAGCCGACCGATGTTGCTGAGGAGTACGACCGTCATGGTCCGCCGCCGGTCAGTTCCACCGCGAGGAGTGGGGGGAGGGGTCGTGCGGGGAACGGGCGGACATGGCGACCTCGTATCTGGGACGATCCGACAGAGCCGATGGGGGCGGCCGGGGGCACCGCCGCGCGGGCCGGGGGACGTCGGCGCACCTGGCACGCCGCGTCCACTGTTCGGGAAGGCAGCGGCCGGTGCTGAAACCGTAGTCCATTCTCGGACTCCGTGTACACCTCTCCACAGGGACGAATGCGAGCGTTCCGGGGCACGGCTCGCGAGTGGGCGGCGTGACGAACGCCATGTGAACCATTCGTGACCTGCGACTCTCCGGCACTCTCGGACCACGTCCTGATACGTCCGAAACGTGAAACCCACCGTCCCGAACGCGGACGGGTCCCCGCGCGCGGCCCGTCGGCGAACGCGAACGGGCCCCGGCCGCGTCGGCGGTCGGGGCCCGTGTCGCGGGCGGGTCAGGCCGTGCTGAGGGCGTAGTCCTCCAGCTTGCCGGCCAGCATCCGCGAGACGAAGGCGTGCAGCTCGGTGCCCTCCGCGGTGTGCTCCTCGGCGAGGACGCGCCCCTCCTCGTGCATCTTGGCGACCAGGTCACCGCGCGAGTAGGGAACCCGGACGCGCACCTCGTGCGCGAGTTCGGGCAGCGCCTCCGCCAGTGCCGTGATGAGGGCGGGGATGCCCTCCCCGGTACGGGCGGAGACCTCGACCATGCCGGGGTGGCGGGTCCGCAGGGCCTTGAGGACGTCGTGGTCGGCCGCGTCGACCTTGTTGACCACGATCAGCTCGGGCACCTCGGTGGCGTCGATGTCGGCGAACACCTCGCGCACCGCGGTGATCTGGCTCTCCGGGTCCGGGTGCGATCCGTCGATCACGTGGAGGATCAGGTCGGCGTCGGCGACCTCCTCCAGGGTGGATCGGAACGCCTCCACCAGCTGGTGCGGCAGGTGGCGGACGAATCCGACGGTGTCGCTGAGCGTGAACCCGCGACCGTCGGGCGTGCGGGCCTGGCGGACGGTCGGGTCCAGGGTGGCGAACAGGGCGTTCTCCACCAGGACGCCGGCCCCGGTCAACCGGTTGAGCAGGCTCGACTTGCCGGCGTTGGTGTAACCGGCGATCGCGACCGAGGGCACCTCGCGGGTGCGCCGGACGTCGCGCTTGACGTCGCGGGCGGTGCGCATGTGGGCGAGCTGCCTGCGCAGCTTGGCCATCTTGTCGTTGATGCGCCGTCGGTCGGTCTCGATCTTGGTCTCACCGGGACCGCGCAGGCCCACGCCGCCGCCCGCGCCGCCGCCACCGGAACCACCGGCCTGACGGGACAGGCTGTCACCCCAACCGCGCAGACGCGGGAGCAGGTAGCTGAGCTGGGCGAGTTCGACCTGGGCCTTGCCCTCGCTGCTGCGCGCGTGCTGGGCGAAGATGTCCAGGATGAGCGCGGTGCGGTCGACGACCTTGACCTTGACCACGTCCTCCAGCTGACGCAGCTGGCCGGGGGTGAGTTCACCGTCGCAGATGACGGTGTCGGCACCGGTGGCCTCGACGATGTCGCGGAGTTCGGCGGCCTTGCCCTTACCGACGTAGGTGGCGGGGTCGGGCTTGGAGCGGCGCTGGGTCAGCCCCTCCAGGACCAGGGCGCCCGCCGTCTCGGACAGGGCGGCCAGCTCGACGAGCGAGTTGTCGGCGTCGGTCTGGGTCCCGTTGGTCCAGACGCCGATGAGGACGACGCGTTCCAGACGCAGCGACCGGTACTCGACCTCGGTGATGTCGGTGAGCTCGGTGGACAGCCCCTGGACGCGACGCAGCGCGTGTCGGTCGGCGAGTTCCATCTCACCCTGGTCGGGGACGTCCCACGCCCCGGAACGGTCACCGCCGGTGTCACGGCGGGACCCCTCGTCGGCGTCGGTCCCGTCCTCGACGGTGAACGTGTCGTGGAGCGTCTCCTCGTCGGCGGCCTCGAAGCCGTCACGGGCGCTTCCACGGGTATCGGCAGTATTCATATCCCTCCAAGTGGGTCAACGCGGCCATCGGGGTGATTCTTCCCGGTCCGGGCCGTGTGGACCACCTTGTCGATGGTGACACGCGCTTCCCGTCGGGGCATCTGAATTATCGCAGGCTCCGGGGCGCGGGAGGAGACGCCGCTCGGACATACCGCGATACCCGACCGCGGGCATCACCTGAAGAATCACGGAAGTTGCCGGAGAATTTTTGACAAGATTCACATTGTGCGAAACTTCGTTGTCATATGAGGCGGGGGGCGCGTTGACCCGCACTCACCGGCGACGGTAGCGTTTTCCACATCCCAGAAGCTTGTTTCGTATCGCGGAAGGTTTTCCATGGGCGCCACCCACGGGGTCGAGATCACCGGCCCTCTCAACGACCGGTTCGACGAGATCCTCACCGACGAGGCGCTCGCCCTCGTCGCCGAGCTGCACCGCGCCTTCGAGGGACGACGCCAGGAGCTGCTGGCCGCGCGCAAGGTCCGCGAGGAGCAGGTCGCCTCCGGGATCGACCTCGACTTCCTCCCCGAGACGAAGCACATCCGCGAGGACGACTCCTGGCAGGTCGCTCCGCCCGCCCCCGGCATCACCGACCGCCGCGTCGAGATCACCGGCCCCACCGATCGCAAGATGACCATCAACGCGCTCAACTCCGGTGCCAGGGTGTGGCTGGCCGACTTCGAGGACGCCAACACCCCGCTGTGGGAGAACATGATCCAGGGGCAGCTCAACCTGCGCGACGCCCTGGACCGCACCATCGACTTCACCTCCCCCCAGGGCAAGACCTACGCCCTGAAGGAGGACGGTGAACTGGCCACCATCGTCGTCCGCCCGCGCGGTTGGCACCTGGACGAGAAGCACATCCTCGTCGACGGCGGGCGGGTCGCCGGCGGCATCGTCGACTTCGCGCTCTACTTCTTCCACTGCGCGCAGCGCCAGCTGGACAAGGGCAAGGGGCCGTACTTCTACCTGCCCAAGATGCAGAGCCACCTCGAAGCCCGCCTCTGGAACGACATCTTCCTCCTGGCCCAGGAGCGCGTCGGCATCCCGCGCGGCACCATCCGCGCCACCTGCCTGATCGAGACCATCCCGGCCGCGTTCGAGATGGAGGAGATCCTCTACGAGCTGCGCGAGCACTCCGCCGGCCTCAACGCGGGTCGCTGGGACTACCTGTTCAGCATCATCAAGACGCACCGCACCCGCGGCCGGGGGTTCCTGCTGCCCGAGCGCAACGCCGTCACCATGACCGCCCCGATGATGCGCGCCTACACCGAGCTGCTGGTCAAGACCTGCCACAAGCGCGGCGCCCACGCCATCGGCGGCATGGCCGCGTTCATCCCCTCCCGCAAGGACGAGGAGGTCAACAAGGTCGCCTTCGCCAAGGTCCGCGACGACAAGTCCCGCGAGTCCGGAGACGGTTTCGACGGTTCCTGGGTGGCCCACCCCGACCTGGTCCCCATCGCCATGGAGATCTTCGACGGCGTCCTGGGCGAGCGGCCCAACCAGATCGACAAGAAGCGCCCCGAGGTCGAGGTGACGGCGGCCGACCTGCTCGCCGTGGACCGGACCCCGGGCGGCGTCACCCTGGCGGGTCTGCGCGGCAACGTCAACGTCGCCCTCCAGTACCTGGCCGCCTGGATGGGCGGCAACGGCGCGGTGGCGATCCACAACCTCATGGAGGACGCCGCCACCGCCGAGATCTCCCGCTCCCAGATCTGGCAGTGGCTGCACAACGACGTCACCCTCGACGGCGGCCCGAAGGTCACCGCCGAACTGGTCTCCGGGATCATCGACGAGGAGCTGGTGACCATCCGCGAGTCCCTGGGCGCGGCGTTCGACGAGAACCTGTACAAGCAGGCCAAGGAGCTGTTCTCCGAGGTCGCGCTGGCCGACGACTACGTCGACTTCCTGACCCTGCCGGCCTACGAGCGCATGCCGTAACCGCGTCACGGTCCCTCGGGGGCGGTGGTCCGTCCGGACCACCGCCCCCTTTCCTTCCGCCCAACGAGAAACAAGTTCCGCGCCACCTCTTGTGTGGTGGGACACGCGGTCGTACCGTTCCCAGGCGAGGTCACCACCGGAGAATCGGGAGGGTCCGACTCCGGAGACGCCCCGGGAGGCGCCCATGACCGAGACCGCCCACCCGATCCCGGCCGCCGTGGCCGCGCTCGTCCCCCGGCTGCGCCGGATCTGCGGCGGCGACGGCGTCCTCACCGACGCCTCGCGGCGCCGCGTCTACGAGAGCGACGGCCTCACCCGCCACCGCGCGGTCCCCGGTGTCGTGGTCCTGCCCACCACCGCCGAACAGGTCACCGCCGTGGTGCGTCTGTGCGCCGAGACCGGTGTCCCCTTCGTCCCCCGGGGCGCGGGCACCGGCCTGTCGGCGGGCGCCCTCCCCCACCCCGAGGGCGTACTGCTGTCCACGTCGCGCATGCGCCGGATCATCGAGGTCGATCCCGACAACGAGTGCGCCGTCGTCGAACCGGGGGTGGCCAACCTCGACGTCAGCCGGGCCGCCGCCCCGTACGGCCTCTACTACGCGCCCGATCCCTCCAGCCAGCAGGTGTGCTCGGTGGGCGGCAACGTCGCCGAGAACTCCGGCGGCGCCCACTGCCTCAAGTACGGGTTCACCGTCGACCACGTGCGCGGTCTGGACGTGGTCACCCCCCAGGGCGCCCTCCTGCGCCTGGGCGGCAAGGCCCCGGACGCGCCCGGCCACGACCTCATCGGCGCCTTCGTCGGCTCCGAGGGCACCCTCGGCATCGCCACCCGGATCACCGTGGGCCTGACCCGGCTACCGGAGCGGACCGTGACCCTGCTGTCGGCGTTCACCTCCATGGACGCCGGCGGACGGGCGGTGAGCGCGATCATCGCCGCGGGGGTGCTGCCCTCGGCGATCGAGATGATGGACGCCCTGGCCATCGAGGCCGCCGAGGCGGCCGTGGCCTGCGATTACCCGGCGGGCGCCGCCTGCGTGCTCATCGTGGAGCTGGACGGCCCGGCCGTGGAGGTGGAGGCGGAGCTCGCCGAGGTCGTCCGGCTGTGCGCGTCCGCCGGGGCGTTCGAGACCCGCACCGCCGCCGACGCGGACGAACGGGCCCGGATCTGGAAGGGCCGCAAGTCGGCCTTCGCCGCCGTGGGACGGATCAGCCCCACCTACATCGTCCAGGACGGGGTGGTGCCCCGCACCGCCCTGCCCGAGGTGCTGCGCCGGATCACCGAACTGTCGGCCGAGAGCGGCATCCGCGTCGCCAACGTGTTCCACGCGGGGGACGGCAACCTGCACCCGTTGGTGCTGTTCGACGACGCCGAGCCCGGCGCGGCGGAACGCGCCGAGGAGGTGTCGGGGGCCATCCTCGACCTGTGCGTGGAACACGGCGGGTCCATCACCGGTGAGCACGGCGTGGGCGTGGACAAGGCGTGCAAGATGCCGCGCATGTACTCCCCCGACGACCTGGAGACCTTCGACCTGTTCCGCCGCGCCCTGGATCCGAGGGGGATCGCCAACCCGGACAAGCTGTTGCCCACGCCCCGCCTGTGCGGGGAGGTACCGGGGGTACGTCGGGGTGCGCACCCGCTGGTGGAGTCGGGCGAGGCCGAACAGTTCTGAGCGAGGGGGCGGGTGTGACGCGGCAGGGGATCGAAGACGTCCGCGCGGGCGGGCCGGAGGACGCCGTGTGCGGTGTCGTCCCGACGCACGTGGCACGGCCGCGGGACACGGAGACGTTGGGCCGTCTGCTGGCCGGGGCCGCCGAACGCGGCCGGTCGGTGGCGGTGCGCGGCGGGGGCACCGCGCAGGACTGGGGAGGTCGGCCGCGCACCGTGGACCTGCTGGTGGACACCGGCGCGCTGACGTGGATCGACCACGACGCGGGCGATCTGGTGGTGGAGGTCGGCGCGGGCACCCCGGTGGCCGAGCTGACGGCGACGCTCGCGAAGGCGGGGCAACGCCTGTCGGTGGACCCCGTCCGGGCCGGGGGGACCGTGGGCGGCCTGCTCGCCACGGGCGTCTGCGGGCCGCGCCGCCTGCGCACCGGGACGCTGCGGAACCTGGTCATCGGGATGACGGTGGTGCGCGCCGACGGGGTCGTCGCCCGCAGCGGCGGTCGGGTGGTGAAGAACGTCGCCGGGTACGACCTCGCCAAACTGCACACCGGCGGGTACGGAACGCTGGGCGTCATCGCGTCGGCGGCCTTCCGGCTGCACCCGCTGCCGCCGGCCCTTCGCCTGATCGAACTGCCGCTGCCCTCCCTGGCCCACGCCGAACGCCGACTCACCCTGCTGCGGGCGGGCCGAGCCGTGCCCGCCGCTGTGGAGCTCGACTGGCCCGGGCAGGGGCGGTCGCGCCTGCGCGTGGTGCTGGAGGGCACCTCCGAGGGGGTCCGGGCACGCACCGCCGACCTGGTCACCGCGCTGGCCCCGGGCCTGCCCGCCGGGGAGGTGGGTGTGCGCGACGCCCTGCCGCCGGGCTGGGGGCTGCTGCCCACCGAGGGGACGCTGATCCGGCTGTCCGTACCCCCGGCGCGGAGCGCGGCGGCGGTCGCCCGCGCGGCCGAACTGGGCGATGCCGTGGGAACGGACCTCCGCGTGACCGGCTCGGCGGGGGCGGGAGCCCTGGTCGTCGCCGTCCCGCCGGGCGCGTCCGCCGAGGTGATCGGCCTCCTCCTGGAGGGGCTGCGCTCGGTCCCCGAGTGGTCGGCGACGGTGCTGCGCGCCGAACCGCACGTCCACGAGGCGGGCGTGGACCTGTGGGGCGAGGTACCCGGCCTGGCGGTGATGCGCGCGATCAAGGACGCGCTGGATCCCGGTCATCGGCTGGCGCCCGGCCGTTTCGTGACCGACGGGCCCGACGACCTCCGGGAGGAACCATGACCGACCCGTCCGAACCGACGGCCGCGCGGTCCTTCGAGGACCTGCTCGGCGACTGTGTCCACTGCGGCTTCTGCCTGCCCACCTGTCCCACCCACGTGCTGTGGGGGCAGGAGATGGACTCCCCGCGCGGGCGCATCCACCTCATGGCGCAGACCCACGACGACGTGCTGACCGAGGCCGCCGTCGGCCACTTCGACAACTGCCTGGGCTGCCTGGCCTGTGTGACCGCCTGCCCCTCCGGGGTGGCCTACGACGCCCTCATCGACCGCACCCGGGTGCGGGTGGAGGAGGAGCACCGACGGCCGCTGCCCGAGCGGGCGCTGCGCGCCGCGGTGTTCGCGCTCTTCCCGCACCGGCGGCGGCTGCGCCTGCTGCGCGGCCCGCTGCGCGCCTACCGGGCGTCGGGGGCGTCCGCCCTGGTGCGCCGTTCCGGGCTGCTGGACCGGCTCTCCCCCGCGCTGGCCACCATGGAGCGCGTCGCCCCGCCGCTGTCGGCCCGGCCGCCCGCGATCCCCGAGCTGGTCCCGGCGTCGGGCCGGGCGCGGGCCCGGGTGGGAATACTGCTGGGCTGTGTGCAGGACGCGTTCTTCCCCGACGTGAACACGGCCACGGCGCGCATCCTGGCCCTGGAGGGCTGCGACGTGGTCGTCCCCCGCGACCAGGGCTGCTGCGGCGCGCTCTCGGGCCACGCCGGGCGGGGCGCCGAGGCGGCGGGGTTCCTCCAGGCGCTCATCGGCGCGTTCGAGCGCGCCGACGTGGAGCGGATCGTGGTGAACTCGGCGGGCTGCGGCTCGGGGATGCGCCACGCCGAGCGCGTGCTCGCCGAGGCCGGGGCCGACGACGCCCTCGTCCGGCGCGGCCGGGCGTTCGCCGCCAAGGTCGTGGACCTCACCGAGTTCCTGGTGGACCTGGGCCCGGTGGCCGAACGCCGCCCGCTGCCGCTGCACGCCGCCTACCACGACGCCTGCCACCTGTCCCACGGCCAGGGCGTGACCCGCCAACCGCGCGCCCTGCTGGCCGGCATCCCGGAGCTGACCGTGTCGGACCTGCCGAACAAGGAGATCTGCTGCGGCTCGGCGGGCGTCTACAACCTGTTCAAGCCGGAGCCCGCCCGTGAGCTGGGCGACCGCAAGGCCGCCGACGCGGCCTCGACCGGCGCCCGGCTGCTGGTGTCGGGCAATCCGGGCTGTTCGCTCCAGATCGCCTCCGCCCTGGAGCGGGCGGGTACCCCGATGGCGGTGGCGCACACCGCCCGGGTCCTGGACGCCTCCCTGCGCGGCCTGCCCGTGGAGCACCTTCTCGGAAGGGTTTCGGCGGCCAGGCCCGAACCGGCCGCGACGTGCGATCGAATCCGATCCGGCAGAGCCCGGAACAAGTTCCACGGCCTGCGATAACGCTCGGATTCACGGGTCAGCGCGCGAAGCCGTCCGCTCCGGCGAGGGCCAGGAAACGATCCACGGCGATCCGCGCCTGGACACGGATGTCCTCTTCGCCGGGCGGGCGCTCACCCAGGAGCACCCGGATCTGGAGGTCGCGGACCACCAGACCGTAGAAGAACTGGAACGCCTCCTCCGGGTCGTCGACGCGCAGCACGCCCTCATCGGCCAGGTGGCCGAGGAACTCCGCGACCAGGGGTCCGGTGGTGTACCGGCCGTGCCTCAGGAGGAGTTCGGCCAGTTCGGGTGAGGTCATGGCCGCTCGGTTCAGCGCCACCGAGACATCGCCGACGAGCAGCATGAGCAGGTTCCGAGCGATCGCGGTGAGTGTGTCGCGCGGGTCGGCCGACCGGTCGAGCGCCGTCGCGACGGCCGCGTTGACCTGTTCGGCCTGCCACTCGATGAGTGCGGCGAGGAGCCCCTGGCGATGACCGAACCAGGCGTACAGGCTCTCCTTGGACGATCCGGCACGGGTCGCCACGGCCTGCATGGTGATGCCGGCGACTCCGCGTTCGAGGAGTTCGGCGAGCGCCGCCTCCAACGCGGCCCGGCGTCGCCGGGCCTGCTCGCCCGCACGGGGCCGACCCCGACGGGACGCTCCTGCTGCCGCCATGGACACCTCCGGCCATTCCCTTAATCCGAACTCTTGGGTACGATTAAAAACGAACCCAGGCGTTCCATTTCTACCCCGCCCCGGAGGTCCCCATGACAGCACCCCGCTCCCCGCGCACACCGTCGGCGCCCTCGCCCGGGGCGCTCCACGTCATCCGGGGCCTGGTACTGGGGTCGGCCGCGCTCGCCATGGGGCTCATCTCGGGCTTCTTCTACGCGTACGCCTGCTCGGTCATGGTCGGTCTCGCCCGCGTGGACGACCACACGTTCATCGACACCATGCAGTGGATCAACGCCACGGTACGGAACAGGTGGTTCGCCCCCGCCTTCTTCGGCGCGCTCGTCCTGACCGCCCTCGCGGTCCTGCTGCACCTGCCGCGCGGCCGACGACGCGTGCTGCCGTGGGCCGTTGCGGCACTCGCCCTCTACGCCACGGCCTTCGGCATCACCATGGGGGTCAACGTGCCCCTCAACGAGGAGTTGGCCGCGGCCGGCGACCCCGCACTCATCGGCGATCCCGCGGCCGTCCGCGCCGCCTTCGAAGCCCCCTGGGCAGCGTGGAACACCACTCGCACCGTCGCCTCCACCGCCGCACTCGGCTGCCTGCTCCGAGCCCTGGCACTGCACGGCAGGGCGTCCCACCCGGACGCCCCGGCTACCTCGGAACCGTCTCGCCCTCTGCGACGATGACCGCCGGGCCCCTCAGACGGGCCCCGTCCGCGTCGAGGAACACGGTGCACTCGCCGCCCGGGACGCGCACCCGCCAGGTGGCGCTCTCCCCCGGAGGGGTGGCTGCCACGGCGGTGGCCACGATGCCGGTGCCGCAGGAGCGGGTCTCCCCCGCACCGCGCTCGTACACGCGCATCTGGAGCACGCCCGGGCCGACCTCGTTGTACACCTCGACGTTGGCCCCCGCGGGGAACGCGTCGGGGTCCAGCACCGGCAGGGTCCGCAAGTCCACCTCGGCGACCGGTGCGGAGATCTCGCAGGCCAGGTGCGGGTTGCCCACGGAGATGCGGACACCGTCCACGGTGCGGTCGGCCAACTCGGCCGAGGAGGAGCCCAGGCGCTCCACGCGACCCATGTCCACGGTGATGTCGCCGTTCGCCTCGACGGTGACCTCCTTGGCGCCGTCGCGGGTGCCGACCTCGAACCGGTCGGCGTCCACGAGCCCGGCGTGGCGGAGGTAGCGGGCGAACACCCGCACCCCGTTCCCGCACATCTCGGCGATGCTGCCGTCGGCGTTGCGGTAGTCCATGAACCACTCGGCGCGCTCGGCGGTCCGGGCCGACGGGGCGAGCGCCTCGCCCAGGACCCGGGTGCGCACCACGCGCAGGATGCCGTCGCCACCGATCCCGGCGCGCCGGTCGCACAGCAGTCGGACGTCCGCCTCCGTGAGGTCGAGCTCCCCGTCGGGGTCGGGGAGGATCACGAAGTCGTTCTCGGTTCCGTGGCCCTTGGCGAATCGCATGCGCCCAGATTAGTGCCCACAAGGGTCCCCAGAGGTCGGGAGAGGTCCTTGGAGGACACCTTCGAGTCCCCTCGCACGACCTCTGCGGGCACGACCGTCCGGATCGGCCCCGACGCGGCTTAGGCTGAGGAGATGATCAAGGTGATCGCGGTCGTGGGTCCGACCGCCGTGGGCAAATCCGACCTGGCCGTGGAGATGGCCCTGCACTTGGAAGAGCGCGTCGGCCGTCGCGGTGAGGTGATCAACGCCGACTCCATGCAGCTGTACCGGGGAATGGACATCGGCACCGCCAAGCTCTCGGAGGAGGAGCGGCGGGGGGTGCCCCACCATCTGTTGGACGTGTGGGACGTCACCGAGCCGGCCGACGTCGCGAGTTATCAGACGATGGCCCGCGAACGGGTCGAGGACTGCGCCGACCGCGACGTCCTGCCGATCCTGGTGGGCGGGTCCGGGCTGTACGTGCGCGCGGTCCTGGACCATCTGGACTTCCCCGGCACCGACCCCGAGGTGCGCGCCCGCCTGGAGTCGGAGCTGGCCGACGTGGGTCCCGGCGTCCTGCACGCCCGGTTGGCGGAGTCCGATCCGGCGGCGGCGCGGGCCATTCTGCCCGGCAACGGTCGGCGGATCGTGCGGGCGCTGGAGGTCATCGAGCTGACGGGACGGCCGTTCACGGCGACCCTGCCCGATCACACCCCCTTCTACCCGTGCGCCCAGATCGGGCTGGACGCGCCGCGCCCGGAACTGGACGAGCGCGTCGACCTGCGGGTGGAGCGCATGTGGGAGAAGGGCCTGCTCGACGAGGTCCGAAGGTTGGACTCCCAGGGGCTGCGCGAGGGGCGGACCGCGGCCAAGGCGCTCGGGTACGCCCAGGCGCTGGCGCAGCTGGACGGGGAGTTGTCGGAGGAGGAGGCCAAGGCGGCCACCGCCCAGGCCACCCGTCGGTTCGTCCGCCGCCAGGAGTCGTGGTTCCGCCGTGATCCGCGGGTGCGGTGGCTGCCCTACGACGCCCCGGATCTGTTGGAGCGGGCGTTGAACCGGGTGGAGGCGGCGTTGTCGACCTCCGTCGAGGATCCCGGCGAGGCGTTGGTGGACATCGCCACGATGGTCCCCCGAGGCCGGTGACCGCGTCGAGGCCGCGCACCGGGGCCGCCTCCCCCGCGTCGCCGCACGCCGCGCGCCCCGAGTTCGTCGCCCTGTTCGACGGCTTGCCCGGGCGGGCCGGCGCGGCGCCGGAGGAGTACCCCCCACCCCTCGGGTGAACGCCCCGGGAGGGCGCGCGAGGACGGGGCGGCGTCACGCCCCACGACGACGGCCCCGGCGCGAACGCACCGGGGCCGTGGTCTGTCGAACGTCAGGCGAGGTCGCAGCCGCCGACGGGGGCGGGCTGCTCGGCGGGCCTGCCGATACGGGGCATGCCCAACAGGACCTCGGGCTTCCTCTCCTGGACGGGCTCGCCGTTGCGGGCCGCCCAGGCGTCGCCGGCGCGGGTACGGCGCAGGTCCCGCACCCCGGAGTCGGCCACCAGGTGGTGCGGTGCCGCGTAGGTCACCCGGACGGTCACCACGTCGCCCGGTCGGGGCTCCTCGCCGTCACCGACGGCGAAGTGCACCAGGCGGTTGTCGGGGGCGCGGCCGGACAGGCGGCGGTGCTCGCCGTCCTTGCGGCCCTCGCCATCGGCCACCAGCAGTTCGACCTCGGTGCCGACCAACTTCTTGTTCTCCTCCCAGGAGATCTCCTCCTGGAGGTCGACCAGCCGCTGGTAGCGGTCCTTGACGACCTCCGGCGGCACCTGGTCGTCCATGGTGGCGGCCGGGGTACCGGGGCGCTTGGAGTACTGGAAGGTGAACGCGGCGGAGAAACGGGCCTCGCGGACCACGTGCAGCGTCTCCACGAAGTCCTCCTCGGTCTCGCCGGGGAAGCCCACGATGATGTCGGTGGTGATGGCGGCGTGCGGCATGACCTCGCGCACCTTCTCCACGATGCCCAGGAAACGCTCCTGGCGGTAGGAGCGGCGCATCGCCTTGAGGACGCGGCTGGAACCCGACTGCAACGGCATGTGCAGCTGCGGCATGACGTTGGGGGTCTCGGCCATCGCCTCGATGACGTCATCGGTGAAGTCGCGCGGGTGAGGGGAGGTGAAGCGGACCCGCTCCAGCCCCTCGATCTCACCGCAGGCGCGCAGCAGTTTGGAGAAGGCCTGCCGGTCGCCGAATCCGCTGCCGTAGGCGTTGACGTTCTGGCCGAGCAGGGTGATCTCGCTGACGCCCTCCGCGACCAGGGCGCGCACCTCGGCGAGGATGTCGCCGGGGCGGCGGTCCTGTTCCTTGCCGCGCAGCGCCGGGACGATGCAGAAGGTGCAGGTGTTGTTGCACCCGACCGAGATCGACACCCACGCCGCGTACGCCGACTCGCGACGGCTGGGCAGCGTGGAGGGGAAGTGCTCCAGCGACTCGGCGATCTCGACCTGCGCCTCCTTCTGGACGCGGGCGCGTTCCAGGAGGGCCGGCAGGGAGCCGATGTTGTGGGTGCCGAACACGACGTCGACCCAGGGGGCGCGCCGGACGATCTCACCCCGGTCCTTCTGCGCCAGACAGCCCCCGACGGCGATCTGCATGCCGGGGTTGGCGTCCTTGACCGGACGGAGATGCCCGAGGTTGCCGTACAGGCGATTGTCCGCGTTCTCCCGGACCGCACAGGTGTTGAAGACGACGATGTCCGCGGTGGTGTCCTCGGCCGCCCGAGCGTACCCAGCGTCCTCCAGCAGACCGGAGAGGCGCTCGGAGTCGTGGACGTTCATCTGGCAGCCGTAGGTCCGCACTTGGTAGGTACGACTCTGGCTCACGGTTCCAGGCTATCCGGTGCCGCGGACCCGCCGACGCCCTCCGCCGATCCGGTCGCGGCCCGGCCCGGTCGGGGGCCGCTCGGGAACGTCGCCGAAGGCCGCGGGTGTCGAGCGCGTGACCAGGGGGAAGGAGGGGGACGCCGGCAGCCCGCAGGCACGCCGGGCAGGACTCTGGAGGACGAAACGGCCACTCTGCGCAACGGACGAGGATCTAATCCTTCGAACCGATAACGGTTTCGCGGATCACGCCGTAACAAGTCCACTACTCCATGAGCGGTCCGCGTTTTCGTGATGACACGGCAACAACAACACACTAGGTTCCCACCATGACCTCAACTCCTCTCGTCGTGCTGGAGAACGTCAACAAGCATTTCGGCGACCTGCACGTGCTCCGCGACATCGATCTGACGGTTAACTCCGGCGAGGTGGTGGTCGTCATCGGGCCCTCAGGGTCCGGCAAGTCGACACTGTGCCGCACGATCAACCGCCTGGAGAGCATCGACTCGGGCGTGATCACCCTCGACGGTCAACCGCTCCCGGCCGAGGGGCGCGCGCTCGCGCGTCTGCGCAGCGATGTGGGCATGGTGTTCCAGTCGTTCAACCTGTTCGCGCACAAGACCGTGTTGCAGAACGTGACGCTGGGGCCGATGAAGGTCCTGCGCAAGTCCAGGACCGAGGCCGACGCCCGCGGCATGGAACTGCTGGAACGGGTCCGCATCGGCGAGCAGGCCGACAAGTACCCGGCCCAGCTCTCCGGCGGCCAGCAGCAGCGTGTGGCCATCGCCCGTGCCCTGGCGATGAACCCCAAGGTCCTGCTGTTCGACGAGCCGACCTCCGCGCTGGACCCGGAGATGGTCCAAGAGGTCCTGGACGTCATGACCGACCTGGCGAGCGAGGGCATGACCATGGTCGTGGTCACCCACGAGATGGGCTTCGCCCGGCGTGCCGCCAACCGGGTCGTGTTCATGGCCGACGGGGAGATCGTCGAGGAGAACACCCCCGACGAGTTCTTCACCAACCCGCGGTCGGAGCGGGCCCAGGACTTCCTCTCCAAGATTCTGACCCACTAGCCTCCCCCCGCGGCCCGGCAAGGGCCGTGTGAGCTTCGCACGAACCCAAGGAAGAGGTACACCCCATGCGAGTCCGTCGCATCAGCACCGCTCTGGGCAGCGCCGCGGCCCTGGCCCTCGCTCTCACCGCCTGTGGCACCGCCGACGTCGGCGGTGACGGTGGCGGTGACGGCGGCGAGGGCAACGGCGGCGGCGACACCATCACCATCGGTGTCAAGTACGACCAGCCCGGCCTGGGCCTGCTCGAAGGCAGCGCCCCGGTCGGTTTCGACGTGGACGTCGCCACCTACATCGCCGGTGAGCTCGGTTACTCCCCGGACCAGATCCAGTGGGAGGAGGCCGCCTCCGCCAACCGCGAGGCGTTCCTCCAGCAGGGCACCGTCGACATGGTCGTGGCGACCTACTCCATCACCGACGAGCGCCGCCAGGTCGTGGACTTCGCCGGTCCGTACTACGTCGCCCAGCAGGACATCCTGACCCAGGCCGACAACACCGACATCAACGGCCCCGACGACCTGGCCGACAAGACGCTCTGCTCCGCCTCCGGGTCCCGCTCCGCCAACAACATCGTCGACTCCGAGGACGAGGGCGGCCTGGGCATCGACGCCGAGCTGCGCGAGGCCGGCAACTACTCCGAGTGCCTGGAGCTCCTCGGCAACGGCACCGTCGACGCGGTGACCACCGACAACACCATCCTGGCGGGCTTCGCCGCCCAGAACCCGGACCAGTACCGGGTCGTCAACGCCCCGTTCGGCGAGGAGCAGTACGGCGTCGGCCTGCCCGCCGGCTCGACCGAGCGCTGCGAAGAGGTCAACGCGGCCATCACCAAGATGTGGGAGGAGGGCGAGGCCACCGAGTTCCTGGAGGCGGCGTTCGGTGACACCGACTTCTCCTACGAGGAGAACACCCCCGAGCTCGGCGCCTGCGCCTAAGACCGTCATCTGACCCCGGCCGGGCGGTGGTGCCGGAACCCTCCGGCACCACCGCCCGGCCCTTGACCGGCTGGGACCCATGGAAGCCTTTCTCAGCAATATCGACAGGGTTGTCGACGGTTTCTCATGGACCGTCCGGCTGACCCTCTTCAGCGCTTTCTTCTCCTTCGTCCTGGGCATCCTGCTCACCGCGATGCGGGTCTCCCCCGTCCCGCTGCTGCGCGGTCTGTCCACGGCCTACGTCGAAGGCATCCGGAACACGCCGCTGACCCTGGTGCTGTTGTTCTGCGGTCTGGGCCTCAACAGCGCCCTGGGCCTGAGCCTGCACGACCGCGTCATGTGGGACGTGTTCTGGTGGGCGGTCATCGGCCTGTCCGCCTACACCGCCTGCTTCGTGTCCGAGTCACTGCGCTCGGGCATCAACACCATCCCCTTGGGCCAGGTCGAGGCCGCCCGCTCCCTGGGCCTGACCTTCACCCAGAACCTGAGCCTGATCGTCATACCCCAGGCACTGCGCGCCGTGGTGGGCCCGCTGGGCAGCGTGCTCATCGCCCTCACCAAGAACACCACCGTCGCCTCCGTCGCGGGGCTGGGCGTCCAGGAGGCGTCCCGACAGATGAAGCTCATGTTCGACCAGGGCATCGCGCCGGTCCTGCCGACCTTCCTCGGGTTCGCGATCGGCTTCCTGATCCTGACCCTGCCGACGGGCTACTTCTTCGGTTGGCTCTCCAAGCGCGTGGCGGTGGTCCGATGAGCGCCCAGTCCGTTCTCTTCGACGTTCCCGGGCCCAAGGCCCGCATGCGCAACGCCCTCTACACGGTCTTCACCGTCGTGTTGGCGCTGGTGGGCCTGGCGATCCTCTACCTGGGGTTCAACAGGACCCTGGTGGACCGTGAGGACCCGCTGTTCTCGTCCGCCGTCTGGGCGGTCAACCCGGACGGGCAATGGGCGGCCGACAAGTGGGAGCCGTTCCTGCGGCCCGACACCTGGACCTCCTACGTCCTGCCGGGCCTCCAGAACACCCTGACGGCCGCTCTGGCGGCGTCGGTGCTGGCGATCCTGTTCGGTCTGGTCTTCGGCATCGGCCGGATGTCGGAGCGCTGGTGGATCCGGATCCCGTCCGGGGCGGTCGTGGAGTTCTTCCGCGGCATCCCGCTGCTGATCCTCATCTTCTTCACCATGGCCCTGCCCATCGTGGCCTGGCAGTTGTTCGACATCCCGACCGGCACCTTCCAGGTGACCGCACTGGCCGCGGTCGTCGTCGGTCTGACCCTGTACAACGGCTCGGTGCTCGCGGAGGTGTTCCGGGCGGGCGTCCTGGCCGTGCCCAAGGGACAGTCCGAGGCGTCCCAGGCCATCGGGATGACCAGGTCGCAGACCATGTGGCAGATCCTGATCCCGCAGGCGATCACCTCGATGATGCCCGCGATCGTCGCCCAGCTGGTCGTCCTGCTCAAGGACTCCGCGCTCGGCTACATCGTGGCCTTCCCGGAGCTGCTGCGCAGCTTCACCCTCCTGGCCACCCGGGAGAGCAACGTGATCCCCGCGGCGATCATCTGCGCCGTCATCTACATCATCATCAACATGACCCTGAGCCGGTGCGCGATCTGGCTGGAGCGGCGCAACGCCCGACGCGGACGCCCCTCCGCCAGGCCGACGGCCGCCGGGGGCGCCCCGGCCGCGATCGACGCCACCGGCACCGCGGCCGGAGCGACCGCGGCCGCGTCCACCGCGCCCTCCACACGGGCGCCGTCGACGCCGGTCACGGAGACCGACGAGCGGCCCGACGACGAGGACGAGGAACGCCGGGACTGACCCTCCCGTGTCCGATCGACGGCCCCGCCCTCACGGCGGGGCCGTCGTCCGTTCTCCCGGCCGGCACCCGACGGACCTCCGCGGTTCCCCGGAGGGCGCCTCGGCCCCGAGGCGAGAGGTCCGGGGACCGACGCCGTGGGAACGTCGGCGCGAACGGAATCGCCCCCGCGAAGGGCCCGCCCCACCTCGCGGCGGAGAAGATCAAAAGACGGACACGGGATCCGGCGGGACTGCACACGCGGGCGCGTGAGGACTAAGGTCGACATGTCACCCATAACCCCACGACCCATCCTGAGCGGGACATGTCTGAACTGTCGAGTCACGGCTCCTGGCCATCGCCCATCAGTGCCGCCGACGTCGCCCGGGGAGTGCGCGCCATCGCCTTCCCCTCCATCGTGGGAGACGAGGTCTGGTGGGAGGAGGCCCGACCCGAGGAGGGCCGCCGGACCATCATGCGGCGCGCCGCGAACGGCACGGTGACCGACCTGCTGGCGGCACCGTGGAGCGTCGGCAGCCGTGTGCACGAGTACGGGGGTAGGTCCTTCCGCCCGGTGCCCCGGCGCGACGACAAGGCCCTGGTCCGCATGGGTGTCGTCTTCGTCAACTCCCCCGATCAGCGCCTGTACCTGTTGGAGCACGGGTCCTCCGAGCCGGTACCGCTCACCCCCGAACCGGCCGCCCCCGCGGCCCTGCGCCACGCCGATCCGGTGCTCGGCCCCGACGGCCGCAGCGTCCTGTGCGTGCGCGAGCACCACGCCGGCGGCACGGTACGGCGGTCGATCGTGTCGGTGCCGCTGTCCGGCCGGGGCGCGAACGACGCCGCGGCGGTGCGCGAGGTGGCCTCGGGCGCCGACTTCTACGCCTCGCCGGCGCCCTCCCCCGACGGGAGCCGGCTCGCGTACGTGCGCTGGAATCACCCCAAGATGCCCTGGGACGGGACCGAGCTGCGGATGGGTCTGCTCACCGACGGCGGCCTGACCGGTGAGTACACGCTCAGGGGGTCCTCGGAGGAGTCGGTGGTCTCCCCCGTGTGGAACTCCCCCTCCACGCTGTACGTGGCCTCGGACTGGCCCGGCTGGTGGAACCTCTACCAGGTGGGGCTCACCGGCCCGGCGATCGCCCTGTACCCGGCGGAGGAGGAGTTCCACGCACCGCCGGGGCGGCTGGGCGACCGCTCGTTCTGCGTGCTGGACTCGGGGAAGGTGGTCGCGCTGCACGGCGACGCCGACATGGTCCCCGGGGTGTACGACCCCGACACCCTGGACCTGGCACCGGTGGACACCGACCTGACGTCGTGGTCGATGCTCGACACCGACGGACGCGGCTTGGTCGCGGTGGCGTCGTCACCGACCGTCCCGCAGTCCCTCGTGCGGTTGGACCCGGTGACCGGCAGGGTGGAGATCCTGCACCGGTCGGTGGAGACGATGCCCGACCCGGCCTACCTGCCGATCCCCCGCAAGGTCACCCTCCCCGGGCGCTACGGCGCGTCGGTGCACGCCAACGTCTACCCGCCGACCCATCCCGAACGCTCCCCGGAGGGGCCCGCGCCCTACGTGGTGTGGGCGCACGGCGGGCCGGTGTCGCACTCCACCGTCGCGTTCGACCCCGTGAAGGCCTACTTCACCAGCCGGGGCATCGGCATCGTGGACGTCAACTACGGTGGGTCCACCGGATACGGCCGCTCCTACCGCAAGCGCCTGGACAAGGAGTGGGGCGTGGTGGACGTGGAGGACGTCACGGCCGTCGCGCGGGCCCTCGTGGAGGAGGGAAGGGCCGACGCCGGACGGTTGGCGGTGCGCGGCCCGAGCGCGGGCGGGTACACCGCGCTGTCGGCGGTGACCGGGGACGTGTTCGCCTGCGGGGTGTCCTACTTCGGCGTGGCCGACCTGTTGGGCCTGGCGCGCACCACCCACGACTTCGAGTCGCGCTTCCTGGACTCGCTGGTGGGGCTGCTGCCGGGGTTCGTGGAGCGGTACCGGGAGCGGTCGCCGATCAACCGGACCTCGGAGATCGAGGTGCCGGTGCTGCTGCTCCAGGGCCTGGACGACCCGGTGGTGACACCGGACCAGGCGTTCGCCATGGCGACGGCGCTGGGTGAGCGGAAGGTGCCGTACGCGCTGGTGGAGTTCGAGGGCGAGGCGCACGGGTTCACCGGTGAGAGGGCCCGGCGCGAGTCGCTGGAGGCGGAGCTGGGGCTGTACGCCCGGGTGTTCGGGTTCGAGGCGGACGTGCCGCCGCTGGAACTGGCCACCGAGCCGCCCGCACCGCGCCCCGAGCCGGAACCGGAGGCCGTGGACGAGGCCGAGCCGCTCCAGACCCCGCCGGGCGGGGTCTCGGCCGCGTCCGTCGTCGGCCCCGAGGAGATCGAGGACACGGAGTCCGCCCAGGGGTCGGCGGCCGAACCCGCGCCCGCACACGAGAACTGAGCCGCACCCGCCGCCGGCCGACCGCCGTCCGGGTTCAGTCGGCCGGTTCGCCCACCCGCAGCCGGTTGCCGTCGGGGTCGCGGAGCGCCAGCTCCCGACCCCACGGCGCCTCCTCCACCGCGACGCCGAACTCGGCGGCGATCGCGTCGATGTCGTTCAGGCGCAGGTAGACCAGGGTGTCGGGGCGTGCGTCACCGGTGTGCTCGGACAGGAACAGGCGGACGCTCCCCCGGTGCACCTCGACGAACGCCGGGAACCCCGGTTCGAACCGGTGCTCCCAGCCGAACGCGAACCCGAGCCGCGCGTACCACCGCGCCGCCGTGGCGGCGTCGGCCACCCGCAGGATCGGGACGACCTCCTCGGTCATGGACCCTTCTCCTCTCGTGAAGAAGACGTGCCCCGGTGTCGCGCACACCGGGACGGGCTTCAGGGGCCGGGGAACTCCGGGTCGGTCTCGACCCCCTCGGCCTCCAGTTCCTCGCGGACGACCCGGTAGGCCAGGCCGCCCCCGTATCCCTTGCGGGCCAGGACGCCCACGGCCCGGCGGACCCGGGTGTCGCGTTCGCGGCCCCGGCTTCCGGCGAGGCTGCGCCGGGCCAGGGCGCGGGCGGCCTCGTCCTCATCGTCGTCGCTGAGTTCGGCGACCGCCTCGCGCACGGTGTCCTCGTCCACGCCACGGGTGCGCAGCTCCCTGGTCAGGGCGTTGCGGGACAGGCCCCGGCCGTGGTGGCGGGAGCTCACCCAGGCGCGGGAGAAGGCGGTGTCGTCCACCAGCCCCGCCGCCGTGCACTCCTCGACGATCGCGGTGACGACCTCCTCGGCGTGACCGCGGCGGAGCAGTCCCGTCTCCAGCTGCGCCGCGGTGCGCGGCTTGTGCGCGAGCATGCGCAGGGCCAGGGTACGGGCCCTGTTCAGCGCCTTCTCCCCGCCGGAAGCCGATGCGGCGTCGGGACCGTCGTCACCGTCCGGCGGGGCGTCCGGCTCACGCATCCGTCGCGGGCGCCTTGACGGTGGTGGTCTTGGCCGGGGCCTTCTTGGCCGGAGTCTTGGCCTCGGTCGCCAGAGCCGCGGCGGGGGCCTTGTCGGTGGCCGCCGCCTTGGGGGCCTCCGGGCCCGAGGCGCTGTCGTCTCCGGTGGAGACGCCGAGCTTCTCCTTGATCTTCTTCTCGACCTCGTTGGCGATGTCGGAGTTCTCGCGCAGGAAGTTGCGCGCGTTCTCCTTGCCCTGGCCGAGCTGGGTGCCGTCGTAGGTGTACCAGGCGCCCGACTTGCGCACGATGCCGTTCTCCACGCCCAGGTCGATGAGGCTGCCCTCGCGGGAGATGCCCACACCGTAGAGGATGTCGAACTCGGCCTGCTTGAAGGGCGGCGCGACCTTGTTCTTGACGACCTTGACCCGGGTACGGTTGCCGACCGCGTCGGTGCCGTCCTTGAGGGTCTCGATGCGTCGCACGTCCAGACGCACCGACGAGTAGAACTTCAGCGCCCGACCACCGCTGGTGGTCTCGGGACTGTTGTGCACCATGACACCGTCGACGAAGTAGTTGTGGTTGCCTTCGACCTCGATGTCGAACTTGTGCATGCCCCGGGTCTCCGGCTTGAGCTGGATGTCGAGCACCCGGGAGGCGACCAGGCGCTCCATCGGCTCCGAGAGCACCGGGGCGACCTCGCAGCGCCCCTGGTGGCGCGGGAGCAGTTTGTGGGCCATCGACTCATGAACGTAGGGCGCCACGATCTCCTGGAAACGGGCACTGGAAGCCGTGGTGAACCGGAGGAAGTGGTTGGCCGCGGCACCCTTGGTGCAGAGGGTGACGTTGAGCCCGTGGGTGTCGCGCAGGTACTCGGCCAACCGCCGGCGAGTGCCGGGGCTCATGGCCTCCACACAGATCTCGATGCGTCCGCTGCCTCCTTCGGTGCGGGCCTGCACACCCTTGGAGCGCACGGTGAAGCACCCGTCGTCCATGTACCAGACGGCCAAGGCCAACGGCGTGAGGGCCTTGAGGTACTCCCAGCTCAGGTGCTTCTTGCCGTCTCCGAAGTAGACCGCCTCGTGCAGCTCCGCCAGCTCGGGCAGGGGGCTGAAGTCGGCGAACACCGCGTCCTTGGCGTTGGTCGTCCGGCTGTGGCCGATGTTGCCGAGCAGTGAGACCTTCCATTCCAGGTAAGCGGCCTGGTCTACGCCGTGCCCCATACGGAAGCGGGTGCCGTCGCGACCCCGCCGGTTGGGCGAAAGGCTTCCGTCACCCATGAGCGAACCCAGGACGACCTGGCGCTGCTGCTCGTTGAGGCGGTGCGTCTGCGCGGTGAGCACCCGGTCCCCGGGCATGAGCTCTCCTGCCTCGCGCCAGCCCCCGGGCGTCCGGATCAGGTGGTTGGTCGTCGCCGCGAACTGGGAGCGGCCGTTGCCCCCCGAGCGCTCCACCGTGAACTGGAGGAAGTGGTCGGAGACGCCGTTGTCGAACCAGTTGACGATCCGTCGAGGGACGATCTCGTCCCGCTCAGGGTCATAGGAGAGAACCTCGACGTCCATCTTCTGGTTGACGATCTTGCCGATCTTCTCCTGCGTGCCGTCCGCGAGCGTCACCCGGGTGTTGTAGTGCATGCACCCGAACATCACGCCGACCTTCTCGCGGAGCTGGTTGATGAAGATCGCGGTGGTGTTGGTCTGGTGCAGGGCACCGGCGATCTTGCGCAGCGCCTGCGACATGAGGCGGGCCTGGAGGCCGACGTGGCTGTCGCCCATCTCGCCCTCGATCTCGGCGCGGGGCACCAGGGCCGCCACGGAGTCGATGACGATGACGGAGACCGCGCCGGAGCGGATCAGCATGTCCACGATCTCCAGCGCCTGCTCACCGGTGTCCGGCTGCGACAGCAGCAGGTTGTCGGTGTCGACGCCGATCTTGGCGGCGTAGTCGGGGTCCAGGGCGTGCTCGGCGTCGACGAACGCGGCGATGCCGCCGGCCTTCTGCGCGTTGGCCACCGCGTGCAGCGCGACGGTGGTCTTTCCGCTCGACTCGGGGCCGTAGATCTCGACGATGCGGCCGCGCGGGATGCCGCCGATGCCCAGCGCCACGTCGAGGGCGATCGCCCCGGTGGGGATCGACTCGATGGGCGGACGGTCGTCGTCACCCAGGCGCATGACGGAGCCCTTGCCGAACTGCCGCTCGATCTGCGCGAGGGCGGTTTCGAGAGCCTTCTCTCGGTCTCCAGATGCCACGGGATACCCCTGTTGGGTCGATGCCTTCTTCTTCATGATGCGCACGACGCTACGCGGTCGGTCCGACAATCGCGATGTCCGGCGTCGGCCTGTGGACAACTCCAGCCTACCCGAACCCCTGTTCGATTATCGGTTCTCACGCGGGAAAGTCGTCCTCCGTTCGTTGTTCATCTCACGGCGGCGGGGAGGTCGAACGCCTCGCACACGGCCCGCCAGACCTCCTTGGGGGCGGCCCCGTCGGCGAGCGCGCCCTCGACGGTGCGCGAGCCCAGCCCCTCGATCACGTAGTCCCTGGCCAGGCTCCGGGCGTACGCCTCGCCGAACTGCTCGTACATGTTGCGCCAGAAAACAGTCAGTCTCATCGGCCCCAGTATCGTCGATCCCCCGGTCCGGGGCCGGCCGTCGTCCACAGACCGCCGCCTCCCCGAAACCGTCGGTGCCGACGGGCAGACTGGCCCGATGACACCGTCGTCCTTCGGCCCCGCCACCCGGACCTGGTTCGACCGCGCCTTCCCCGGGGGCCCGACCCCGGCGCAGGAGGGCGCCTGGGCGTCGATCGCGCGAGGCCGCGACACCCTGGTCGTGGCCCCGACCGGGTCGGGCAAGACCCTGGCGGCGTTCCTGTGGTCGCTGGACGGGCTGCTCGCCTCCCCGGTCCCGGAGGACGCGGCGCGACGCTGCCGGGTGCTGTACGTCTCACCGCTCAAGGCACTGGCCGTGGACGTCGAACGCAACCTGCGCGCCCCGCTGGCGGGCATCTCGGCGGCAGCCGCGGACCTGGGCGCCCCGGTGTCCCCGGTGACGGTGGGCGTGCGCACCGGCGACACCCCGGCCGACGAGCGGCGGCGGATGGCCACCCGGCCGCCGGACATCCTCATCACCACCCCCGAGTCGCTGTTCCTGGTGCTCACCTCCAAGGCGCGTGAAGGGCTGAGCGGGGTGGAGACGGTGATCGTGGACGAGGTGCACGCCCTGGCGGGCACCAAACGCGGCGCCCACCTGGCCCTGAGCCTGGAGCGCTTGGAGGAGCTGGTGGACCGGCGCACCCTGCGGATCGGCCTGTCGGCGACGGTGCGCCCGGCACGGACGGTCGCGGAGTTCCTGGGCGGCGCCGACGTCGTGGCCCCGCCGGACGCCCCGCACCTGGAGCTGAGCGTGGCGGTACCGGTGTTCGACATGGACGAGCCCGACCTGCCCGCGCCGCCCCGGACCCTGGGGTCCGCCGAAGCGGAGGAGACCGGCGCGGAGGTGGTGCCGTTGGAGGCCCCGGAGCCCTCCGCCTCCCTGAGCACCGCCCCGGCCACGGGTCCCCGGATCGGCGGCGGTTCCCTGTGGCCGCACCTGGAGCAGCGGGTGCTGGACCTGGTGGAGGGGCACCGGTCCACCATCGTGTTCACCAACGGCCGACGCACCGC
The DNA here is from genome assembly GCF_031845465.1 of Nocardiopsis lambiniae. NCBI lineage: Bacteria > Bacillati > Actinomycetota > Actinomycetes > Streptosporangiales > Nocardiopsidaceae > Nocardiopsis > Nocardiopsis lambiniae. Next base: position 776,605 of record NZ_JAVREP010000001.1, read on the forward strand.
CGAGCGGCTGTGCGCCCGTCTCAACGACCTGTACGCCGAACGGCACGGCGTGGAATTGCCGCCCGAGGAGGTCCCGGCCCTGGTCATCGCCCAGTCGGGAGGTAACCGGGGGGCGCCGCCGGTGATCGCACGCACCCACCACGGGTCGATGTCCAAGTCCGAGCGGGCGGTGGTGGAGGACGATCTCAAGGCGGGGCGGCTGCGCTGCGTGGTGGCCACCTCCAGCCTGGAACTGGGTGTGGACATGGGGGCGGTGGACCTGGTGGTGCAGGTGGCCGCGCCGCCGTCGGTGGCCTCCGGACTCCAGCGGGTGGGCCGGGCCGGGCACCGGGTGGGCGGCACCTCGCGCGGGGTGTTCCTCCCGGCGTTCCGGGGCGACCTGCTCACCACGGCGGTGGCGGTGGAGCGGATGCGCACGGGCGACATCGAGCCGCTGCGCATGCCGCGGTCGCCGCTGGACGTGCTGGCCCAGCAGATCGTGGCGATGGTCGCGATGGACGAGTGGCCGGTGAAGGAGCTGGCCGCGGTGGTGCGGCGGGCCGCCCCGTTCGCCGGGCTGGCCGACAGCGTGCTGGAGTCGGTGCTGGACATGCTGTCGGGCCGCTACCCTTCCGACGAGTTCGCCGAGCTGCGGCCCCGCCTGGTGTGGGACCGCCGGGCCGACGTCCTGCGGGCGCGGCCGGACGCCCAGCGGCTGGCGGTGGTCGCCGGGGGCACCATCCCGGACCGGGGCATGTACGCGGTGCACCTGGCCGGCGGGGACGCCTCCGGCGGCCGGGCCCCCACCCGGGTCGGGGAGCTGGACGAGGAGATGGTGTACGAGTCGCGGGTGGGCGACGTGTTCGTCCTGGGCTCCACCTCGTGGCGGATCGAGGGGATCACCGCCGACCGGGTGCTGGTGTCCCCGGCCCCGGGCCGCCCGGGCCGGATGCCGTTCTGGAAGGCCGACGCCCAGGGCCGCCCGGTGGAGCTGGGCCGGGCCATCGGCGCGGCGGTGCGCCGGCTGGGCGGGGCCCCGGAGGAGGCCGCGGCGGAGTTCGCCGGGCTGGACCCGTGGGCGGCCCGCAACCTGGCGGCCTACGTCGCCGACCAGCGGGAGGCGACCGGGCACGTGCCCGACGACCGCACGGTCGTCATCGAGCGGTTCCGCGACCAGGTGGGCGAACGGCGGGTGGTGGTCCACTCGCCGCTCGGCGACCGGGTGCACGCGCCGTGGGCGCTGGCGGTCGCGGCGCGGATCCGGGAGCGGTACGGGGTGGAGAGCCGGGTGCTGCACGGCGACGACGGGATCGTGCTGAACCTGCCCGACACCGTGGGCGGGTCGGAGGAGCCCGGGGTGCTGGCCGAACTGGTGGCGGTGGACCCCGAGACGGTGGAGGCCGTGGTCACCGACGAACTCACCGGGTCGGCGCTGTTCGCGTCCCGGTTCCGCGAGTGCGCGGCCCGGGCGCTGCTGCTGCCCCGGCAGCGGCCGGACCGGCGGATGCCGCTGTGGCAGCAGCGGCTGCGCGCCTCGCACCTGCTGTCGGTGGCGGGCCGCTACGGGTCGTTCCCGATCGTGTTGGAGACGGCGCGCGAGTGTTTGCAGGACCTGTTCGACGTGCCCGCGCTGACGGAGGTGCTGCGCGGGGTGCGCTCGCGCGATGTGCGGGTGGTGGAGGTGGAGACCGACCGGGCCTCGCCCTTCGCCCGCTCACTGCTGATGGAGTACACGGCGGCGTTCCTGTACGAGGGGGACGTCCCGGCCGCCGAGGCGAGGGCGGGGGCGCTGGCGCTGGACCCGTCGCTGCTGTCGGACCTGCTGGGCCGCACCGACCTGCGGGACCTGCTGGACCCGGACGTGGTGGCGGAGGTGGACGGGCTGCTCCAGCGCACCGTCGTCCCGGTCCGCGACGAGGAGGCCGCGGCGGACCTGCTGCGCGAACTCGGCCCGCTGACCACACGGGAGGCGCGGGCCCGGGGTGTGCGACCGGAGTGGCTCGCCGCCCTGGAGGAGGCGGGCCGCCTGGTGCGCATGCCCCTTCCGGGCGCCGTCGAATCCCCTTCCTCCGTCGGGGGCACCGCTCCCCCTCCCGGGCCGGTGGAGCGCTGGTGCGCGGTGGAGGACGTCGCGCGGCTGCGGGACGCGGTGGGCGCCCTGCCCCCGCCCGGGGTCCCGCCGGTGTTCCTGGAGCCGACGGCGGACCCGGTGCGCGATCTGGTCTCCCGGTACGCGCGCACGCACGGCCCGTTCACGGTGACCGGGGCCGCCGCCCGTCTGGGGCTGGACGAGGAGACCGTGGGCGGGGTGCTGCGCGCGCTGTCCCGGGAGGGTCGGATCTCCCGGGGCGGGTTCCGGCCCGGGGGGACGGGGACCGAGTGGTGCGACGCCGAGGTGCTGCGCCGGCTGCGGCGGGGGTCGATCGCCCGCCTGCGCAAGGAGGTCGAGCCGGTCGCCCCGGAGGCGCTGGCCCGGTTCTCCCCGCTGTGGCAGCGGGCCGTGCCCGGTGAACGGTGGCGGGGTCCGGACGCGACGTTCGAGGCGGTGGTGTCGCTGCGCGGTTCCTCCGTGCCGGCCTCGGCGTTGGAGTCGTTGGTGCTGCCCGCGCGGGTGGAGGGGTACGCGCCCCGGATGCTGGACGAGCTCACCCAGGCCGGCGAGGTGGTGTGGGTCGGGGCCGGGTCGCTGCCCGGCGGGGACGGGCGGATCACCGTGGTGCCGGCCGACGAGGTCGCGCTCTTGGCCCCCGAGCCCGTGCCGCCCGAGGAGGGCACCGTCGGGCACGCCGTGCTGGGGGCGCTGCGCGAGGGTGGGGCGCTGTTCTTCCGGGACCTCGCCGACCGCGTGACCCTCGACGCGGGGATCGGTGCCCCCTCCGACGCCGACCTGGTGGCGGCGCTGTGGTCACTGGTGTGGGACGGCGTGATCACGAACGACACCCTGGCCCCGGTGCGCGCCCTCCTGGGGACGGGGGTCCGGTCGCGGCCGGCGCGGGCGGGCCGGCCGCGGCGGGCGGTGCTTCCCACCCGGTCGGGGCCGCCGACCGCGGCGGGTCGCTGGTGGGTGCTGCCCGAGCGGGAGGCCGACCCGACCCGGCGGACCCTGGCGGCGGTGGAGGCCCGGCTGGAACGGCGCGGCCTGCTGCTCAAGGGGTGGCAGGGCGGGGGCATCACCCCGGACGAGTACCGGGTGCTGCGGTCGATGGAGGAGGCGGGCCGGGTGCGGCGCGGCTATTTCGTCGAGGGACTGGGCGGCGCCCAGTTCGCCCTGCCCGGCGCGGTGGACCGGCTGCGGGCGCTGTCGGACGCCGAGGGCGCGGTGGACCCGGTGCTGCTGGCCGCCGACGATCCCGCGAACCCGTTCGGGCGGGAGCTGCCCTGGCCGGAGACCGGTGAGGGGGGCAGGCCGGCGCGCGCGGCGGGCGCGGTGGTGATCATCGACGAGGGTCGACCGACCCTGTACGTGGGGCGGGGCGGGCGTTCGGCGCTCACCTTCGGGGCGCCGGCCCGGGCGCTGACACGGGCCGCCCGGGCCTTGGCCGGGGTCGTGCGCCAGGGCGCCCTGGGGGCGGTGACGGTGGAGCGGGTCGACGGGAGCGAGGTGTTCGGGACGCCGCTGGACGCCGCCCTGGTCTCCGCCGGTTTCCACGTCACGCCCAGGGGGCTGCGGCTGCGTCCGTGAAAATCCCTGGTCGCGGCGCGCGGTCGGCGGGCATGATGGCGGGCGTCGTCGATGGAGGGGCGGGGAGCGTGGAGATCCGACCGATGCGGGCCGACGACGAGGCCCGGGCCGTGGAGGTGTCGCTGGCCGCCGAAGTGCTGTTCGAGCGGGCCGGGGTCCTCCTGCCGCCGGACGACCCCCGGGAGCTGTTCGCGCACGCCGACCGGCTCCTGGTCGCGGTGGACGCGGGGGTCGTGACCGGGCTGGCCGCCACCGTGCCCCTGGACGGCGGTGTACATCTGGAGCAGCTGTCGGTGCACCCCGACCACGGACGGTCGGGGATCGGATCGGCCCTGCTGGAGGAGGTGTGCGCCGAGGCGGCCGTCGGCGGGAGCCCGCGCGTGACCCTGACGACCTTCCGCGACCTGCCGTGGAACGGCCCCTGGTACACGGCCCGGGGGTTCTCCGTGCTGCCCGAGGAGCAGTGGGGTGAGGGGATGCGCGCCCTGTGGGCGGACGAGGAGCCGATCCGGGTGCGCCCCCGGGTGGCCATGGCGCGCCCCACGGGGTGAGGGGGCCCGAACGAGGAGGACGATGGGGAGAACCGGAACCGGGTCCGTGTGATCACAGGGTTCGACCGGAACCCCCGCTCCCCTCGTGAAAGGCCCCTCATGCCCCCTTCGGAACGGATCGTCGCCGCCCGCTACCGGTTGACCGGGACACTGGGCAGCGGCGGCATGGGCACGGTCTGGCGGGCGTTCGACCCTCGTCTGGAACGCGAGGTGGCGATCAAGGAGGTGCACCTGCCGACCGGCCTGTCCGATGAGGAACAGCGGACCGCCAAGGCGCGGATGATGCGCGAGGCCCGCACCGCGGCCCGGATCGGCCATCCGTCGGTGGTGACCGTGCACGACGTGCTGGAGGAGGACGGCACCCCCTACATCGTCATGGCCCTGCTGGACGGTTCCTCGCTGGAGGAGGTGCTGGAGGAGGAGGGTCCGCTGCCGCCGGCGCGGATCGCCCGGATCTCCCGGGCCCTGTTGGAGGCGTTGCGGGCGGCGCACCGGGCCGGGGTGGTGCACCGCGACATCAAACCCGCCAACGTCATGGTGTCCACCGACGGCGAACGGGTCGTGATCACGGATTTCGGCATCGCCAACCTCATGGAGGGCGCGTCCAGTTCGCTGACGGGGACCGGCATGGTGGTGGGCACCCCCGAGTACATGGCTCCCGAGCGGCTGGAGCAGGGCACCGTCGCCGAGCCCTCCGACCTGTGGAGCCTGGGCGCCACCCTGTACGCCGCCCTGAGCGGGGAGTCCCCGTTCAAACGGGAGAGTCTGACCGCGACGCTGAGCGCCGTCATGGCCCAGCCGATCCCCGAGGCGGCGACCGAGGAACCGTTGGCCTCGGTGATCAACGGTCTGCTCGTGCGCGAACCGGATCGGCGCCTGACCGCCGAACGGGCGCTGGAACTGTTGTCCTCGCCCGCGACGGGGCCTCGGGCGGCATCGGATCGGGCCGATTCCCCGGGCCCCCAGGCCCCGCGGGCGTCCACGGGCCGGGTCCCCGCGCACCGGCCGCCCGCCGGCCCGTCCCCGGCGCCCTCTTCGAGCGGGCCGCGACCCCTGTCGCCCCCGAACCCGGCCCCGACACCGCGCCCCAGCGCGCCGGTGGGCGGTCCTCCGACCCACGTCGCGCACGCCGCTCCTGGGCGTCCCGCTCCGGGACGGCCGGGTCCGCCGCCCGGCACCGGGCACGCGCCGGTGTTCCCCACGGGCCCCGGGGGTGTGGTCGTGTCCCCGCCGACACGGGCCGGGGGGCCGGTCCCCGCCTCCCCGGCCTCGTCCTCCCGCGCGGGGCTGTGGTGGGGGTTGGGCGGCGGGTGTCTGCTGCTGGTGCTGGGCATGGTCGTCGCGTTCGTCGTCGTGCCCGGCGCGCTCCTCATCGCCGAGGACGGCCCCGACCCGCTCACCGCGAGAGAACCCTCCGAGGCGGACGCGCCCTCACCGGCGGGCGATCCCTCGCCGGGGACCGGTTCCGGCAACGTCCCCTTCGAGAACGAGTACGTCTCCCTGGTCCATCCGTGGGACTGGGCCCCGGTCGACGCCACGTCCCGCGAACAGAGCTCCTTCCCCGACATCCTCTCCCACTACGAGTTCGACTCACCCGACCGGTCGCGCCAGGTCGCCTTCACCGTCTTCAGCCTGGACGAGGAGTCCCGGGAGTCGAGCACCGTGGAGATGCAGCAGGGGTGGGAGGAGTCCCTTGAGGCGGAGGGGGTGGTGCGGGACTGGGAGCGGCTGAGTCTGGAGGAGGTCCCCGGGCTGCCCTCCGGCCACCGGGGGTCCGACATGGAGGTGACGTTCACCATGGAGGAGTCCGTCTGGGCGGAGCCGGAGCGGTGGATGGTGTGGCGCTTCCTCGTGGTCGAGGACACCACCGCCTACTACCTCCGGTTCAACGGCCGGGCCGTGGACCGCGAGGAGTACGGACCCGTCGTCGACGAGGTCTTCTCCTCCTTCGCGGTGACCGGTTGAGGCCCTGGGGGACGGCCACGATCGGCCACCGCGCGACACCGTTGGGATCAGACCGTGGAGGAGAACACGTCGTCGCGGGCGTGCTCCAGCGCGTGCAGTAGGGCGCCGCGCACGACGGGTCCGCCTTCGACGGCGCTGAGTCCGATCTCGGTGGCGTTGGGCGCGATGCGGGCGGTCGCCGCCTGCACCCGTTCGACGAGTTTGGCGCCGCCGGCCCGGGCGACGTCGCCGCCCAGCACGACCAGGCCCGGATCGATGATGACGCTGACCGCGGCGACGCCCCGGGCGAGCCTTTCGGCGAAGGCGTCGAGGAAGGCGTCGGCCTCGGAGGTGCCGGAGGCGGCGGCGCGGCCCACGACGTCGACGACGTCGGCTCCCTCGATCCCGTGTTCGGCGGCCAGGCGTACGACCTGGCCGGCCTTGACCAGCGCCTGGAAACCGTGCGGCAGTTCCCGGTTCTCGTCGTGGCGCAGTGACTCGTATCCACCGGACAGGCCCAGGTCGCCGGGCATGGGGGCGCCGGGCACGGGCAGGTAGCCGATCTCGCCGGCGCCGCCGGAGCGGCCCCGGTGGATGCGTCCGTCGATCATGGTGGACATGCCGACACCGCCGGCGGCGCTGAGCCAGATGAGCACGAACTCCGAGACCCCGAGGGCGGCCCCTTCGGCGTGCTCGGCCAGGGCGGCCAGGTTCACGTCGTTCTCGATCATCACCGACCGCTTCAGGTCGGTGCGCAGCGCCTCCAGGATGCCCTCGTGCCAGGACATGAGGTCGAAGGAGAACCGGATGTCGCCGGTGCGCGGGTCGACCACGCCGGGGGTGCCGATGACGCAGGCACGGAGCCTGTCCAGCGGCACCTCCGCCGTTTCGACCAGGCGCATCACGGCCGTGTGGACCAGGGACACGGGGTCGTCGGAGCTGCTGGGGTCGACGGTGACGTCGCCTACGATCCGGCCGGTGATGTCGGCGATGGTGGCGGTCACCCGCCGGGCGCTGACGTCCAAGGCGGCGACGTAGGCGCTCTCGGGGACGACGGCGTAGAGGGCGGCGTTGGGGCCCCGGCCACCGGCCTGGCTCCCCACGACGCGCACCAGGTCGCGTTCCTCCAACCGGGACAGCAGTTGCGACGCCGTTACCTTGGAGAGGCCGGTCCTCGTACCCAGCTGCGTCCTCGTCAACGGGCCCGCGGACAGCAGTAGTTCCAGCGCCGCACGGTCGTTGAGCTGGCGTAGCAGCCGGGGAGTCCCCGGACGTTGAGACATAACCGTGACACCTCACCCTGTTTTTATTAGGAAAGTTTCCTGTTAATTTAGCTCACAACCTCACAGGAGGTCACGTCCTGGCAGGTCCGAGTTCATGCGGACCCTCCGGTACCCGCGCCGGCAGAACGGCAACGTGCTATCCCAGCACACCCCCACAGAGACGTCGAATCGCGGGGATGGCGTTCCATCATCCCAGTCCGATTCGAGCACAGGCGTCGAACACCGGCGCGTCGTGCGAAGGGAGATAGGTTCACAATGAGGTTCCCCAAGATCGCCGCGGCAAGTGCCGTGGTCCTGCTCGCCGCGGCCTGCGGCGGCGGTGCCGACTCCGAAGGCGGCGGTGACGCCGACAGCCTGACCGTCTGGGTCATGGGCACCTCGCAGCCGCCACTGGTCGAGTACTTCGACGGCGCCGAGGCCCGATTCAAGGAGAACAACCCGGACGTCGACGTCAACGTCGAGTTCATCCCCTGGCCGGACGCACAGGAGTCGATCACCAACGCCCTCGCCGGCGGTGACGCCCCCGACGTGATCGAGATCGGCAACGACCAGGTCTCCGGCTGGGCCTCCCAGGGCGCCCTCCTCGACATCACCGAGAAGGTCGAAGGCTGGGACGCCGCCGCCGAGATCGACCAGAACGCCCTGGAGTACGGCACCTACGACGGTGTCCAGTACGGCGTGCCGTGGTTCTCCGGTGTCCGCACCCTGTACTACCGCGCCGACTGGCTGAAGGAGCTCGGCCACGAGCCGCCCGCCACCTGGGACGAGCTGGTCACCGTCGCGGAGGACATCAAGGACGAGTACGACGTCCCCGGCTTCGCCGCGCCGACCGACTTCACCAACGGCATCGCCTCCTTCATCTGGAGCAACGGCGGCGAGATCGCCGTCCAGAACGACGCCGGCGAGTGGGAGGGCAAGCTCACCGACCCCGCCGCCGTCGAGGCCGTCGAGTTCTACGCGAGCCTGACCACCGACGGCATCTCGCCGCAGGGTTACGTCGGCGAGAACGAGCTGGTGCCCCTCGCCGACATGGCCAACGGTCAGGTCGGCATGTACATCGACGGTGGATGGGCGCTGGGCTCCATGGAGGAGCAGGCCGAGAACCCGGACATCCTGGAGGACATCGTCGCCGCCCCGATCCCGGGTGCCGACGGCATCGCGCCGGCCTTCGCCGGCGGTTCCGCGCTCTCCGTCTTCTCCACCACTCAGCACCCGGACCTGGCGTTCGAGCTGCTGACCGTCCTGGGCGACCAGGAGGGCGGCAAGGGCTACGCCGACACCGCGGGCTTCTTCCCGGCCTACCCGGACCTGCTGGCCGAGGACGAGTACCAGAAGGACCCGGACCGCGTCGCCGCCGCCACCCAGATGCAGCACACCAGCTTCTTCCCGAGCACCCCGCGCTGGACCGCCGCCGACCAGGACAACAAGATCCTGCCCGGCGCCGTCCTGGAGATCGTCAACGGCGGTGACCCCGAAGAGGTCCTGGCCGCCGCCAACGAGCAGCTGACCGAGATCCTCAACGAGCCGGTCGAGTAACCACCGACTCCTCTCCACAGAGCAGAGCCGAATGCGGGCGGGGACCGTCACCGGACCCCGCCCGCAGCCCGGCCGGCCCACGCCTCGATTGAGAAGACCATGGCACACACCGTCGAACGAACGGCCGAGCAGGGGCATGAGGACACCGACCGGGTGACCGACGGCCCCTCCGCCCCGCGCCGCCGCAAGCTCCCCACCCCGTACCTGCTCATCGCCCCGGCACTGATCCTCCTCGCGGTCGTGCTGCTCTGGCCGATCGCGCAGATGGTGTGGTACTCGCTGACCAGCTTCACCACGCGCAACCTCCTGCCGAACCAGCCCGGGCCGGAGTGGAACGACTTCGCCCACTACAAGAACCTGCTGACCGACCCCTCGTTCTGGACGATCCTGCGCAACACCGTGGTCGTCTGCGCGCTGATGGTCGGCATCACCATGGTTCTGGGCACCCTCGTCGGGATCCTGCTGAACAAACTGCCCAAGTGGTTCTCCGGGTTCGTCTCCATCGGCATGATGCTCGCCTGGGCCACCCCGGCGCTGAGCGCCTCCCTGGTCTTCCGCTGGCTGTTCCTGCCGGAGCGGGGCCTGGTCAACGTGATCCTGGACCGGCTCCCGGACTGGCTCGTCGGCAGCGGGTGGCTGGAGTACAACTGGTTCCTCCAGCCCGGATCGCTGTTCACGATCCTCATCACCGTCATCGTCTGGCAGTCGTTCCCGTTCGTGGCCGTCTCCGTCCTGGCCGGGCTCAAGAGCATCCCGAGCGAGCTGTACGAGGCCGCGAGGATGGACGGGGCCAGTGGCTGGAAGTCCTTCTGGAACGTCACGTTCCCCATGCTGCGTCCGCTGTTCGCCCTGCTGCTGGTCCTCCAGATCATCTGGGACCTGCGGGTGTTCACCCAGCTGTACATCCTGGCGAACAGCTTCCAGAACAAGGACGTCTACCTGCTCTCCTACTACATCTACCAGCAGGGCTTCAGCGCGAGCCCGGCCAACTACGGCATGGGCTCGGCGATCGCGGTCGTGATGACCGTGATGATCCTCGCCGTCACCGCGTACTACCTGCGCATCATGATCCGCCAGGGGGAGACCCGATGAGCGCGACCAGCACCACCGCCCCGAACCGCGGAGGCTACCGCCGCAGCCCGCTGCACCGCCTGCGCTCCCTGCCGCTGTACCTGGCCGGCCTCGCGGTGTTCGTGTTCTCCGTGTTCCCCGTGTACTGGATGGTCGCCACGGCGTTCAAGCCGGTCGGGGAGATCTTCACCCGGCAGCAGACGTTCCTGCCGCAGGCCCCGACCCTGATGCACTTCGACCGGGTGCTCAACGGCCAGCTCATCCCGGGTGTGAACTTCTGGCAGTTCCTGGGCAACAGCCTCCTGGTCACCGTCGGCGCCGTCGCCATGGGCGCCTTCCTGTCACTGCTGGCGGCGGTGGCGGTGGCCCGGTTCCGCTTCAAGCTGCGGACGGCGTTCATCATCCTGCTGCTCATCATCCAGATGGTGCCGATGGAAGCGATGATCATCTCGATCTTCATCAACTTCCGTCAGCTGTCGGACGCCACCGGCGCCCAGCTTCTGGGCAACCTCTCCGGCCTGCTCATCGTGTACACGGCGGTGTCGCTGCCGATCACGATCCTGATGCTGCGCGGCTTCGTCGTGGCGGTGCCCAAGGAGCTGGAGGAGGCCGCGGCGATCGACGGCGCGAGCAGCTGGACCATCTTCTGGCGCATCCTCATGCCGCTGGTGGCGCCCGGCCTGGTCGCGGCGAGCATCTTCGCCTTCATCACCGCGTGGAACGAGTTCATCGTCGCGCTCACGTTCCTGGGTCGCAGTACGGACAACTACACCCTGCCGCTCACCCTGTCCTACTACTTCGGCCGCTTCGGCACCGAGTGGGGACCGATCATGGCGGCCTCCACCCTGCTGACCATCCCGGTGATGATCTTCTTCCTGTTCGTCCAGCGACGGATGGTCTCCGGTCTGACCATGGGCGCGGTCAAGGGCTGACGCCCGACCCTTCGAGGCGGGTCCACGAGGGCGCCGTGGATCCGCCTCGGGCGCGCCCGCGCCACTCCCATCACCGCACCCGCCCTTCGTCTGCCCTCACCCCTGGGCACCCTCGCTCACCGAACGGAGTCCGTCATGTCGCTCGATCCGACCCTGGCGCGCCTGGCCAACGCCACCCTGCTGGTCCCCTTCGAGTCCCACCACGCCCCGCGCTGGATCCTGGAGGGCCTGGCGGACGGTGTCTCCGGCGTCTGCCTGTTCCACAACAACCTCGACACCCCCGAGCAGATCACCGCGCTGAACGCGCGCCTGTCCCAGGCCGTGGACACCCCGCTGATCTCCCTCGACGAAGAGGGCGGCGATGTGACCCGCATCGGCCAGGAGCACGGCAGCTCCTACCCGGGCAACGCCGCCCTGGGCGCCGTCGACGACCCCGACCTGACCCGGGCGACGCTGCGCTCGCTCGGCGGCCGACTCGCCGAACTGGGCTTCAACCTGGATCTGGCCCCCTCCGTGGACGTGAACGTCGCCGACGACAATCCGGTCATCGGCACCCGATCCTTCGGTTCCGATCCCGAGCTGGTGGCCCGTCACGCCGCCGCCTCCGTGATCGGCCTCCAGGAGGCCGGTGTGGCCGCGTGCGCCAAGCACTTCCCCGGCCACGGCGCCACCTCCCAGGACTCCCACCACACGCTGCCGCTGGTGGAGGCCGGGGCCGAGGTGCTGCGCCGACGCGAGTTGGTGCCCTTCCGCGCCGCGATCGACGCCGGGGTGCGCTCCGTCCTGACCGCGCACATCGAGGTGCCCGGGCTGGGTGTGACGGGCCCGGCGACGCTGGCCCCGCACGTGCTCAACGACCTGCTCCGCAACGAGCTGGGCTTCGACGGGGTCGTGGTCAGCGACGCCATGGACATGCGGGGTGTCAGCGGTCGGATCGGCATCCCCGAGGCCTCCGTGCTCGCCGTGGCCGCCGGGTGCGACCTGCTGTGCCTGGGCCGGTACGTCTACGCCGACCAGGTGGCGGCGATCCGTGCCGCGCTGGTGACGGCGGTCCGCGACGGCCGGCTGCCGGGCGAGCGGCTGGAGGAGGCCGCCGACCGCAACCTGCGACTGCGCGCCTGGATCCGCGATGCCGCCGCGTACCGTACGACGGCCGCCGAGGCCGAGGGCGTGGGCCTGTCCGGAGCCCGCCGGGCGATCCGGGTCGAGGGCGATCTGCCCGCCCTGGACTCCCCGTACGTGGTCGAGGTGGAGGCACCCGCGGGCATGGCCGTGGGCGAGGTCCCCTGGGGATTGTCCGCCTGGTTCCCCGGTACCGAGCGGGTCTCCCCCGACATCGCCCACGCCGAGCGGATCATCGCCGCCGCGCAGGAGCGCGACCTGGTCATCGTGGTGCGCGACGCGCACCGCTACCCGGAGGCCCGTGAGCTCGTCGAACGTCTTCTGGGAGCCTTCCCGAACGCCGTGCTGGTGGAGATGGGCCTGCCCATCTGGCGCCCCTCCTGCGGCGCCCACGTGAGCACGTACGGCGCCGCCCACGTCAACGGGATCAGCGCCGCCGAACTCCTGGGCGGCGCCGTACCGGCCGCCCACCACGCCTGAGACGGACGGACCCCACTCCCCCGTCGTGACCCGGACCGGAGACCATGACCGGTCCGAGTCACGGCTTCGAGGGGCGCTTCCCGCCCGGGGCGGCCCCGGACGCTCCACGCCGGGTGGAACGTCACCGATGTCCCCGAAACCCGGTAGGAGAAGTACCCTTGATCACGCAGCACCCCGGCCGTCGGCTCTCCCGTCGGCGCCCGGTGCCCCATTCGCCCTTCTAACCACGGCATAATCACAGCATGCGCCTTTCAGCCCGGGTCGACTACGCGCTGCGCGCCGCAGCGGAACTCGCTGTCGCCAGCGAAGGACCGGTGACGGCCGAGCAGCTCGCGCGAGCGCAGGCCATCCCCGGAAAATTCCTTGAGAACATCCTCACCCAGCTACGCAGGGCCGGCCTGGTGCGCAGTCAACGCGGCCCGGTGGGCGGTTACTGGCTGGCCCGTCCGGCGGCGGAGATCTCGCTCGCCGATATCATCCGAGCGGTCGACGGACCGCTGGCCAACGTGCGCGGGGAACGCCCCGAGCACGTCGACTACGATGGCGCGGCCCGCAGCCTGCAACAGGTGTGGATCGCCCTGCGCGCCAGCGAGCGCGCCATCCTGGAGGGGGTCACCCTCCAGCACCTGGCCACCAACGAATTGCCCGAACAGGTGCGCACCCTCGCGGAGGACCCTGAGGCGTGGGTCAACCATACCCACCGGTAGCCACCGTTCGATCACGTATAGTGAGAAGCGCACCTATGTGAGAGGAGCCGACCACATGTGGTCGGCTCCTCTCACGATCCGAAGTCCCCCCGAGGGAGGACCCTGTAGATGTCCGTGAACAGGACGAACGGTGCGGGGTGTCAGACCCCCACCATGTCGGGAACCTGGGGAACGCGATCCGGAACCGGTCCGATGCCGAGGTCCTGCGCGGGGACGGGGTCGGTCGTGACCGCGTCTTCCAGCAGCGCCGCTTCCTGAAGCTCGACCAGGGCGAGTTGGTCGGAGACCTCTCTCAGCACCTGCGAGAGCGGGACCCCGAGGGCCCCGCAGATCGATGAGAGCAGTTCGGAAGAAGCCTCCTTCTGCCCACGCTCGACCTCCGACAGGTAGCCGAGGGAAACCCGTGCATCGGCCGACACCTCGCGGAGGGTGCGGCCCTGGCGCTGTCGCAGCCGCCTGAGCACGTCACCAAGTAGGTGACGAAGCAGGACCATCATTCGCGCTCCCTCCCACCGGTAGCGACCTTCATATACAACACCGTACCTGCCCCACGCCCGATTCGGGCACCTCTTGCCGTCCTGTTCGCTGGAGGGGGAACCACCTCTTGAGATGGTTTCGTTCCCCCGGGAGAGGAGAAGGAACCGGACCGGAGGGTTCAGGACCGGGTGTTCCCCGCCACGTCGCCGCGAACAGCGGAGTCCAGGAGCTCCAGTGCGCCCTCGACCGTGCGGTATCGGATACCCCCCCGGTCACCGGTGAAACGGAAATGCCGGGCCGTCGCATTCCCGTCGGGTCCGGCGACCGCGGCGTAGACGGTGCCGACGGGCTTGCCGTCCTGGGGTTCGGGGCCGGCCACACCGGTCACCGCCACCCCGAAATCGGCGCCCAGCAGACGCCGGACCCCCGTGGCCATGGCGAGGGCGACCTCGGGGTGGACGGCGCCCTCGGTCGCGAGGAGGTCCTCGGGGACACCGAGCAGGGACGCCTTGGTGTCGGTGGCGTACGTCACCACCCCGCCCCGGTAGGTGGAGGAGCTGCCCGGAACCCCGGTCAGGTGGGCGCCGATGAGCCCGCCCGTGAGCGACTCGGCGACCGCGCAGGTCAGCCCGCGCTCCTCCAGGTGACGGTGGAGCCGCTCCGCCAGGGTCGCGACCTCGGCGGTGGGTTCGGGGACGGTGCTCACTCCGAGGTCTCCCGCTTGCCGGCCCGGACCGCGCGGATCGCGTCCAGCACGTAGGTGACGCCGGTCCACAGGGTGACCACCAGGGCCGCGGCCATCACCACGTGGGCGAACCAGACGAACACGTCGCTGAAGGGCAGGATCCACAACGGGAACAGGTAGACGCTGATCGCGACGATCTGGAGGACCGTCTTGAGCTTGCCGCCCTTGCTCGCGGGCATGACGACGTAGCGCAGCACCGCGAAGCGCAGCAGGGTGACGCCCCACTCACGGGCCAGGATCGCGAGGGTCACCCACCACCACAGGTCGCCCTGGAGGGAGAGGACCACCAGGGCCGCTCCGGTCAGGGCCTTGTCCGCGATGGGGTCGACGATCTTGCCGAAGTCCGTGACCAGGCCGTGCCGACGGGCCAGTTCACCGTCGATGCGGTCGGTGATGGCAGCGAGCACGAAGACCGCGAAGGCGGCGGCACGCCACCAGGTGCCGTCCAGGAACATGAACCACACGAAGATCGGGACCATGACCAGTCGGCTCATGGTGAGGATGTTCGCGATGTTCCACAGCGGAACGTGGGGGGCGGGCGTCGCCGCGTTGTGGGTGCTCATCTCTCTCCGGCTTCCCCGTCCGGCCGATCCTCGTCCTGCTCGGCCACCAGATCGGCACCGATCGCCTGCACGACGGTGGCCCGGACCAGATCGCCCACGGCCAGGTCCTCACCGTAGAGGATGGTGCTGCCGTCCACCTCGGGGGCCTGGTGCTCGGAGCGGCCCTCGTAGGCCCCGTCCTCCAGCACCGTCTCCACCAGCACGGTCACCTCGTCGCCCAGACGCTCTTCGGCGCGCTGGGCCATGAGCTCCTCGGCGAGGCGGTTGAGGCGGTCCACGCGCTCGGCGACGACCTCCTCGGGCACTTTGTCGGCGTGGCCCTCGGCCTCGGTGCCGTCCTCGTCGGAGTAGCCGAAGACGCCGATGGCGTCCAGGCGCGCCGATTCCAGGAAGGAGACCAGGTCCTCGAACTCGGCCTCGGTCTCACCGGGGAACCCGACAATGAAGTTGGAGCGGGCGCCCGCCTCGGGCACCCGGGAGCGCACGGTGTCGAGCAGTTCCAGGAAGCGCTCGCGGTCGCCGAAGCGCCGCATGCGGCGCAGCAGGGTGCCGCTGGCGTGCTGGAACGACAGGTCGAAGTAGGGCACCACGCCGGGCGTCCCGGTGAGGACGTCCACCAGCCCGGGGCGGACCTCGGCGGGCTGGAGGTAGCTGACGCGGACCCGGTCCAGGCCCTCGACGGCGGCCAGGCGCGGCAGCAGCCTCTCCAGGGCGCGCACGTCGCCCAGGTCCTTGCCGTACGAGGTGGAGTTCTCGCTGACCAGGAAGACCTCGCGCACGCCCTCGGAGGCCAGCCACTCGGCCTCGCGAACGATCTCGTCGGGGTGGCGGGAGATGTAGGCGCCGCGGAAGGTCGGGATGGCGCAGAAGGTGCACCGGCGGTCGCAACCGGAGGCGATCTTGAGGTTGGCCACCGGGCCGCCGGTCAGGCGGCGGCGCGGGATCGCGGCGCGGTAGGGCAGTGCGGTGCCGTCGGCCCCGGTGGACTCGGCGAACGCGCCGTGGCCGGGGACGTGCACCCGGGAGGCGTCGCGTTCCACCGGGCTGATCGGCAGCAGCGTGCGCCGGTCGCGCGGGGTGTGCGGCGCCAGGGGGCGCCCCTCGACCACGTCGTCGAGGCGATCGGTGATGGCCGCGTAATCGTCGAATCCGATGACCTGGGCCTCGGGGAGGGCGTCGGCGAGCTCGGAACCGTAGCGCTCGGCCATGCATCCGGCGGCGACGACCTTGCCGCCGTTCTCGGCGGCCTCCAGCAGGCTCTCGATGGAGTCCTGTTTGGCGGCGTCGATGAAACCGCAGGTGTTGACGAGGGTGACGTCGGCCTTGGCGTCGCCGTCGACCAGCTCCCAGCCGCCCGCGGACAGGCGCCCGGCCAGCTCTTCGGAGTCGACCTCGTTACGCGCACACCCCAGGGTGACCAGTGAGACAGTACGACGCGATGACATGGCTTCCAAGCGTGTGGGAGGGCGTTTCGAATGGTCGCGAGGGCGGGTCGGACGTGGTCCCCGAATCGCCCCTCGCGCGCGGTGCGATCGGCGTCGCCCGCAGCCACCCACATTACCCGCACCGGCCCACCCGCCCGTACCCCGGCCGGGATCCTCCCTGGCCGGGGCCGGTGCCGGGTCAATCGTCGAAGCCGTCGACCCCGACGACCACCTCCTTGACCTCACCGCTGCGTCCGACGGCACCCAGGTCCTCACCGTTGACGGAGACCTCGACGCCGCCGGCGTTGCCCAGCCACAGCGTGAGGGTGTTCTCCGTCACGTACTCCTTGGCCTCGTCCGCCATGAGGAAGCCCGTGAACAGGTCCTCGCCCTCGGCGTCGGTGACCTTGAGCCACGTGCGCGCGGACGCGGTCAACCCGACGGTGACCTCGTCGGATGCGGCCGCACCCTTGTCCGTGGTCTTGCCGGCGACCTTCTCGGCCGTATCGTCCTCCAGCGTCTCGGGGAGCACCGAGGAGTCGACGGTCCCGCCGCTCCCGGTCTCCGTGAAGGCGGTGCTCAGCGGGTCGCCGCCGTCCCACTCCCGCCAGGTCCGCACACCGATGACGACGCTGAGGACGACCAGCAGGGCGACCAGCGCCCAGGGCCAGTGCCGGCGGACGGCATCGGCCCGACGGCTGCGGGCCCGGGTGACGGGCGGGCGCGGCGCCGGTCGGGCATCGGGGCGCGCGTCCCGAGGTTTCGCCCTGCGCCCCCGGGGACGGTGGGCTCCCTTCCCCTGTTCCCGGTGTCGGTCGGCCCTCTTCCCCGGTTCCCGGGGCCGACCGTCACCTCTCTCCGGTTCGCGGGGCCCGGGTACGGCCGCCGCGGCGGCGGGGCGACGGCGCGGACGACCGCCGCGCACCTTGCGGCGCAGCCGTTCACCGCGTTCGAAGTGGCCCCAGCGCTCGGTGCCGGCGTCGGGTTCGACGCCCTCCCCGATGACGGGGGGACCGGCCGTGGCGGTTTCCCCGGCCTCCCCCTCCCGTCCCCCGGCCCGGGCCTCCATCATGGCCCGGGAGGCCGCCGGCACGGCGGCCGCGTGGCGGGGCGGGGGAACGAAGACGGAACCGCGGCGGCCCGCGTGCTCCCGGTCGAACTCCTCCAGGAGCGGCTTCGGGTCCAGGCCCAGGGCCCGGCAGAGGCCGCGGATGTGACCGCGGGCGTAGAAGTCCCCACCGCAAAGGACGAAGTCCTCCTCCTCGATGGCCCGGAGCACCGGTTCCCGGATGCGTGTACGGGTGCTGAGGTCGGCGACCGTGAATCCCGCCGCGACGCGGGCGGCGGACAGGGTATGACCGATCGTCGCCATGCGCACTCCCCTCGCGACTGTGCGTATCTGTCGAGGTCCACTCTGCCGCCCCTCGGAGGGTGCTCGCAGTTCACCACACCCCATGAAGCGCTCAAGATCCCGCCAAATCGGACAGAATTATGGCCAGATTCCTCAACCGGATACGGTCATCCCCTTGTCCGGGACCCGTGGCTACGATGACCTTGGAACGTCCCCGCTCCCCTCCCCCCGAAGCAGACGATGCCCCACCATCTCTCCGACGCCGATCTCGACGGCGACGCCCCGCTCGTCGCGGCCCGCGACACCCTCGATGCCTTCCGCGCCTGGAGCGGCGCCCATCCCGAAGAGGTCGCCGCGCACGTGTACCGGTGGACCGCCCACCTACCGGAGCCGTCCGACCGGCACCGCCTCCAGGCCCTGATACGCCATCGGCCGGACTCCGAGGCGGCGCGCGCCGCCGAAGCGACCCGTCTGCGGCGCGAGGCCCTGCGCCGACACGCGCTCTCCCTGGGTGAGGTCCCCTCCTCGGACCTCCTCGACCGGATCGTCGCCGACCCGCGACGCAGACCCCCCTCCTCTTCCACCGCGCCCGTCGACGCGGTCGACACCGCGCTGGAACGGATCCGCGCCCACGCGGTCCTGCGCCGGGTCCCGGCCTCGGGCCTGCTGCGCGAGCGGATCACCCGGCTGTACGCGGCGCTGCCCGAGGAGGCGCTCGCCGGCGGGGCCATGGACCGGGCGGCCAGGACCATCGGCCGGGTGCTGGCGATCGGCTCGCACGACACCCTCGACGCCGACCCCGAGGCGACCGCGGCGCACCTGGGACGCGTCGTCCACGGGGCCTACGCCCTGGCCGTGGCCCAGGCCGTGGTCGACCTGCCCGCGTACGAAAGGAACGACGCCCACCACCGGTTGCTGCCGCACCTGTTGAGCGAGATCGAACCCGTTCCCCCCGCCGGGGTCCCCGACGATCCCTTGGCGGAGGAACTGCACGCGGCCCACGTCCTGCTGCTGACCGGCTTCCCCTTCGCCGAGCACCGCCTGCTGTACCGGGCCACCGAGGTCATGTACCTGGCCCGGGCCCGTGCGGAACGGCGCACCCGCGCGGAGGCGCTCCGCGACGGCGGGGAGACGCTGCTCGTCGACGCGATGGTGGAGACGGGGGCGGGCGGGATCGCCGCCACCCTGGTGGGCCGCCGCGCCGGCCCGGGGGGTCCGGTCCACCGGCACCTCGTCATGGCACTGGCCACCCGGCTGCGCCACGACCTGCTGAACCGGGCACGGGACGCGGTGACCGGGCGGCTCACCCCGTTCACGCTGGCCCCGCGGGACCTGGACGGCGATCCGCTCCACGACCTCTTCGCGGCCGAGGCGTACATGGTCGCGACGGTGTTCGGCGGGGACCCGGAGACCGCCGACGCCCTGGCCCACCACGGGAGCGCCCGGCTGGTCGCCCACCTGGCGCGGGATCGCTTCCGGATCGAGGAGTGGCTCCAAGCGCACCGGCCGACACCGGAGATCGAGGGGTTCCTGCGTTCCGCCGCGCGGATCGCCCACCGCCGGAGCGGGCTCGCCCTCGCGGCGCCGGCGCCCTCGCGGGCGCGCCCGTCCGCGGCGACCGACCCCCGTACCTTCGCCGCCGACCGCTCGGGGTTCGTCGACACCGCCCTGACCCGGTACGCCTCCGGCAACGACGCCCGCGGCCCGCGGGGGGTGCCGTCCCGTTCCCCGGGCGGACCGGAGGGCCCGCTGCGCCCGGCGCTGACGTTGATGCTGGCCGAGGGGGCGGCGATGGACCCCGCACCGCTGGCGCCGCTGGTGGCCGCCGTGGAGCTGTTCCACACCGGGAGCCTGGCCTTGGACGAACGGTTCTCGCACCTGACCGGGATCGCGCTGATCTCCAGCGGGTACGCGCTCATGGCGCGGATGGCGGACGACCACCCGGAGGAGCGGGTGATCAGGGCGATCACGCGCGTGGGCGTGCTGTTGGGGCCCGAACGGCTGTGCCGGGGCCGCCACCTGGACCGGGTGCCGGCGCGGGGCGGGGAGCCCGCCGACCCGTCCGGGTTCCTGGAGGTGTACGCGTTGACGACCTCGACGGAGATCGAGGTCGCCCTGATCCCGGCGGCGATCCTCCTGGGCCTGCCCGACCACGAGATCGATCTGCTCACCTCCTACGCGCACCATGCGGGCATCGTCCTGCGGGTGCGCTCGGAGCTGCTCGCCGACTCCGACGGCGCCCGGTCGGCCCTGGTCGGCGCACACGGCCGGGCGACGGCCGCCCGTACGCTCGCCGCCCACCGCGACCTGGCCGAGGCCGCACTGGACGGGCTGGCACTGGACACCGGACTGCTACGAGGGGTGCTCGACCACTTCGCCACCCGCCGGCGCTGACCCCGCCTCTTCGGGCCCGCCCCTCACCGCACACGGTCCGCCGCGCACCCGGGACGTGTTCCGCGCGTGGACGCCCGGCCGCCGCGCGGCGCCCCGGCGCGGAGGGCCTCCTCGTCGGCCGACGGGGGAACACGCCGGGGGTGCCGCTCGTGACGAGCGGCACCACCGGAAGCCGGGCTAACCCCCCCGGATGTCGGTCAGGACGGCGGGTAGTTGGTCGGGTTGGACCAGGACGTCGCGGGCCTTGGAGCCCTCGCTGGGGCCGACCACGTCGCGGCTCTCCATGAGGTCCATCAGCCGGCCGGCCTTGGCGAAGCCGACGCGCAGCTTGCGCTGGAGCATGGAGGTCGACCCGAACTGGGTGGTGACCACCAGTTCGACGGCCTGCAACAGCAGGTCCAGGTCGTCGCCGATCTCCTCGTCGATCTCCTTCTTCTTCGTGTCGGCCACCGCGACGTCCTCGCGGTAGCTGGGCTCGGCCTGCTTCTTGCAGTGCTCGACGATCGCCCGGATCTCCTTCTCCGACACCCAGGCGTTCTGCAACCGGATCGGTTTGCCCGCGCCCATCGGCAGGAACAGGGAGTCGCCCTTGCCCACCAGCTTCTCGGCCCCGGGTTGGTCGAGGATGACGCGGCTGTCGGCGAGGCTGGAGGTGGCGAACGCCAGCCGGGAGGGCACGTTGGCCTTGATCAGGCCCGTGACGACGTCGACGCTGGGACGCTGGGTCGCCAGCACCAGGTGGATGCCGGCCGCCCGGGCCAGCTGGGTGATGCGCACGACCGCGTCCTCGACGTCGCGCGGGGCCACCATCATCAGGTCCGCGAGCTCATCGACGATGACCAGCAGGTACGGGTAGGGCTCATAGACCCGTTCGCTGCCCGGGGGGGCGGTCAGCTCACCGGTGCGCACGGCGGCGTTGAAGTCGTCCACGTGCCGGTACCCGGACGCCGCCAGGTCGTCGTAGCGCCGGTCCATCTCCCCCACCACCCACTGGAGGGCCTCCGCCGCCCGTTTGGGATTGGTGATGATGGGCGTGATCAGGTGCGGGATGCCCTCGTACATGGTCAGCTCGACCCGCTTGGGGTCGACCAGGATCATCCGGACCTCGTCGGGGGTGGCCCGCATCATCAAGGAGGTGATGAGCCCGTTGATGCACGTCGACTTGCCCGCGCCGGTGGCGCCGGCGACCAGCACGTGCGGCATCTTGGCCAGGTTCGCCACCACGTTGGAACCCTCGACGTCCTTGCCGAGTCCCACCAGCATGGGGTGGTCGTCGGAGGTGGCCACCGATGAGCCCAGGACGTCGCCCAGGCTGACGATGTCCTTGTCCGTGTTGGGGATCTCCACGCCGATCGCGGACTTGCCGGGGATCGGCGACTGGATGCGCACGTCGGCGCTCTTGACGGCCAGGGAGATGTTCTTGGTGAGCGCGGTGACCTTCTCGACCTTGACCGCGGGGCCCAGCGAGATCTCGTAGCGGGTGACCGTGGGCCCCCGGGTGAACCCGGTGACCTCGGCGTCGATGCCGAACTGGGTGAGCACCCCGGTGAGCGCCGCCAACACCTCGTCGTTGGCCTTGGTGCGCGGCTTGACCGGGCTGCCCGGCTTGAGCATCGGCGGCGGGGGCAGCTCGTAGTCGCCCTCCACCACCCGGGAGGGGAGGGTGAGCTGCTCGCTGACGGTGGGCGCCGGGGTGGGATCGGGGACCGTGGTCTTCTTCCGTCCGCCCTTCCGGGGCTCGATGACGGTCGCGGCCGGCACCGTCCCCTCCTCGTCGGTCGGCGCCGGCCCGAGGGGTCCCTCGGGCAGCACCGGGCTGTCGTAGGGGCGTTCGTGGTCCCCGGCCACCGTCTCGCCGGCCGTCTCCTCGGTCCTCTTCCTGGACCCGCGCTTGCGGGCGGGCTTCTTCTCCGGCTCGGCGCCCAGGATGCCGATGCCCGCGTCGGGTCCGGCGTCGCGTTCCATGAGGGCGCCCATGAGGGTGTGGAGCCGTTCGGGGATGCGCCGGATGGGTGTGGAGGTGACCACGAGGATCCCGAAGACGAGGACCAGCGAGAGCAGCACGCCGGTGAGCCAGGGGGTGATGACGGCGCTCAGCGGCCCCGAGGCGACGAACCCGATGAGACCGCCCGCCTCCTGGAGGGCCGCCATGCCCTCGGAGGGCCGCGGGATGCCGTGACCGATGTGGATGAGGCCGAGCAGACCCAGCATGATCGCGGTCGTGCCGATGAACAGCCGGCCGGCGTCGCCCTCCTTGGCCGTGCTCGGCGTGCGCATCAGACGGACCGCCAGCGGCAGGAACAGCAGCGGCAGGATCGGCGAGAACGTGCCGAAGGCGCCGACCACCACCAGACGGGTGTACTCCGGCAGCGGCCCGTCGCTCTCCCACCACACGGCCGCCGCCACCAGGATGCCGGCCGCCAACAGCAGCAGGCCGACGCCGTCGCGGCGCAGATCGGGGTCGAGATCACGGGTGCTGCGGCCCACGGCGCGGGCCGCGCCGCCGACGGTGTGCGCGACGAGTTTCCACAACACCAGCAGGAACTGTCCGAACATGGTGACCGCGAACGCGATGGGCCCGTCCGGCATCCGCTTGGCCGGCGGTCTGCGCGCGGCCGGGGACTTCTTACGCCCGGAACCGCTTGAGGAGGCACGCGCGGCCATCGGGGGTCACCTCCGGTACGGGGGAGAAGGGTCGATCGTCCGGCGGGCACGAGGGACCGCCACGGCGCGGAGCCTATCGAGATGTCCATCCCGAGGCGTGTTCCTCCGACGGCGTGTCGTGGAACGCCGAACGGCCCGGGTCGCCCCGGGCCGTTCGGCGCGCATCGTCCCGGGCCGGTCAGACCTCGACCAGGACCGGGATGATCATCGGGCGGCGACGGTAGGTGTCGTTGACCCAGCGACCCGTGCTGCGCCGGATGAGCTGGCGCAGCTGGTGCGGGTCGTTGACCCCGTCCTTGGCCGCCTTGTCCAGGGCGTCCTGGAGCCGGTCGATGACGTCGTCGTAGGCGTCGGCGCCGATGCCCGCGCCCCGGGTGTGGATCTCCGGCTCGCCCAGGATCTTGCCCGTGGTGGAGTCCACGGCGACGACGACGGAGATGAAGCCCTCCTCGCCGAGGATCCGGCGGTCCTTGAGGGCGGCGTCGGTGACGTCGCCGACGGAGGAGCCGTCCACGTACACGTAACCGGCCTGGACCGCGCCGACGATCTTGGCCCGGTTCTTGTACAGGTCGACGACCACGCCGTCCTCGGCGATGACGATCCGGTCGGACGGGACGCCCGCCAGTTTCGCCAGGTCGGCGTGGGCGCGCATGTGCCGCCACTCGCCGTGCACCGGCATGAAGTTGCGCGGGCGCACCATGTTGAGCACGTACAGCAGCTCACCGGCGGGTGCGTGCCCGGACACGTGCACCAGGGCGTTGCCCTTGTGGACCACCTTGGCGCCCCAGCGGGTCAGTCCGTTGATCACCCGGTTGACCGAGTTCTCGTTGCCGGGGATGAGCGAGGACGCCAGCAGGATGGTGTCGCCCTCCTCGATGCGGATCTGGTGATCGCGGTTGGCCATCCGGCTCAGCGCCGACATGGGCTCGCCCTGGGAACCGGTGCAGATGAGCACGGCCTTCTCCGGCGGCATGTCGTCGATCCGGCGCGCGTCGATGACGGTGTCGCCGGGAATGGTCAGGTACCCCAGGTCGCGGGCGATGTTCATGTTGCGGACCATCGACCGGCCGACGAAGGCGATCTTGCGACCGTGCTTGGTGGCGGAGTCGATGACCTGCTGGACCCGGTGGACGTGCGAGGCGAAGCAGGCCACCACGATGCGCTTGTCGGCCTGGCGGAACACCTTGTCGATGGCCTCGCTCAGGTTGCGCTCGTGGATGACGAACCCGGGCTGCTCGGCGTTGGTGGAGTCCGACAGCAGCAGGTCCACGCCCTCGTCGCCGAACCGGGCGAACCCGGCCAGGTCGGTGAGGCGGCCGTCCAGCGGCAGCTGGTCCATCTTGAAGTCACCGGTGTGCAGCACCGAGCCGGCGGGCGTGCGGATGCCCACGGCCAGCGCGTCCGGGATGGAGTGGTTGACCGCGAAGAACTCCAGGCCGAAGGGGCCGAAGTCGTGCCGTTCCCCCTCCTCGACCTGGATCGTGACGGGATTGATCCGGTGCTCGCCGAGCTTGGCGGAGATCAGCGCCAGGGTGAGCCGGGAGCCGACGATGGGGATGTCGGCCCGTTCGCGGAGCAGGAACGGGACGCCGCCGATGTGGTCCTCGTGGCCGTGCGTGAGGATGATCGCCTCGACGTCGTCCAGGCGGTCCCGGATGTACTCGAAGTCGGGCAGGATCAGGTCGACGCCGGGCTGTTCCTCCTCGGGGAACAGGACGCCGCAGTCGACGATGAGCAGCCGGCCGCCGTACTCGAAGACCGTCATGTTGCGGCCGATCTCACCGAGACCGCCCAGGGCGACGACGCGCAGGGCGCCCTCGGCCAGGGGCGGCGGCGAGCTCAACTCGGGGTGCGGGTGACTCATACGGAACCCTCCGTGAGGCGCTCGACGCGGACGGCACTGGCGGGGACGGCCTGGTGCGGGGCCAGACCGATCGGGCCCTTGACCCCGGCGGCGGCCAGATCCTCTCGCAGAAGCGTCTGCAATTCGGAGGAGGCGTCCGCGAGCGGCGTGCGGACCGGACCGGCGGGCAGGCCGAAGAGATTGAGGACGGCCTTGGTCGTGATGACGCCCTGGGTGCGGAACATCCCGGTGTAGACCGGGGTGAGACGGCGGTGGATGGCCAGCGCCTGGCCGACCTCGCCCGCCTCGTAGGCGTCGATCATGTCCTTGAGGTCGGTGCCCACGATGTGGCCGACGACGCTCACGAACCCGGCGGCGCCCACCGACAGCAGCGGCAGGTTCAGGATGTCGGTGCCGCAGTAGTAGGCCAGGTCGGTGCGCTCCATGACCCAGGAGCTGGCGCCGACGTTGTCCTTGGCGTCCTTGTTGGCCACGATGCGGGGGTGCTCGGCCAGCCGGACCAGGGTCTCGGAGGCGATCGGCGTCCCGGTGCGGTGCGGGATGTCGTAGAGCATCACCGGCAGCCCGGTGGTGTCGGCGATCTCGGTGAAGTGCCGGATCAGGCCTTCCTGCGGCGGCTTGTTGTAGTACGGCGTCACCGTCAGGAGGCCGTGCGCGCCCGCCTTCTCCGCGGCCCTGGCCAGCTTGACGCTGTGTCGCGTGTCGTTGGTGCCGACCCCGGCGACGATCTTGGCCCGGTCGCCGACCGCCTCGATGACCGCGCGGAGCAGCCGGTCCTTCTCCTCGTCGCTGGTCGTGGGCGACTCGCCCGTCGTGCCGCTGATGACGAGGCCGTCGTTGTGCTGCTCGTCGACCAGGTAGGTGGCGAGTCGGGCGGCACCGTCGTAGTCGAGTTCCCCGTCTTCGAGCATCGGTGTGACCATCGCGGTCAACAACTTGCCGAACGGGCGATACTTCGTGTTCACCATCGTGTGTGAAAGGCGTGCGGACCGCCGCCGTGGGGCGGTGGGGTCCATGGTCGCCCCTCCTCCTCTCGGTGTGTACGGTGCCGCCGTTCGGGGCGGCACCGATGGTGTGACGTCACTGATGAAGAATGCGGAACCGTGTGTCCGCCGCCACGGCCGAGGCCGGACGTGACCGCCGTGCGGTCCACGCCGGGGGTCGGTCGTGGAGAAGCCTGTGCCGGCCGGGTGGGCCCGCGTCGGTGGGACGCGGTCACCGGAACCGGTGTCGGCCCCGTCCTCGTGGGTCGAGGGAGGGGCCCGCATGTGAACCTACCCGTCCCGTGCCCCGGCCGGGTGGCCGGGACACGGACGGGAGCCCGCGGATCGGGGCGGGCGGGTCGAGGTGGGCGGCGGCTGCCGTACCCGGGACCTCAGTCGTCCTTGCCGTCCGGCAGGAACAGGCTGATCAGCCAACTCACGACGGCGACGATGATCGCGCCCCAGAAGGCGTCCCAGAAACCGGCGATCTCGAAGGGAAGACCGAAGAGACCGGCGATCCACTCGGTGAGCAGGAACAGCAGCGCGTTCACGACCAGGCCGATCAGCCCGAGGGTCAGCGCGTAGAACAGGCAACCGACCGTTTTGACGATCGGTTTGATGATC
Organism: Nocardiopsis lambiniae; assembly: GCF_031845465.1. NCBI lineage: Bacteria > Bacillati > Actinomycetota > Actinomycetes > Streptosporangiales > Nocardiopsidaceae > Nocardiopsis > Nocardiopsis lambiniae. The sequence goes on from NZ_JAVREP010000001.1 coordinate 802,981, forward strand.
GCGTTGACCACACCGAAGATCAGGCCGACCGCCAGGTAGGCCAGGATCTGGCCGGTGGTGTCCTGAGTGGTGATCTCGATGCCGTCGATCAGGAGGACCGCCGCCCACAGGGCGAGCGCGTTCACGATGACTCTGATAATGAAGCTCACAACATAGATGTTCCCACGCCATGGCAAGGTCCGGAAACTCCGGCGTGGGCGTACTCGTGTCGATGACTCCCCCAGGAGGCCTGATCGTGTCCGGTGCCCAGTTCGTCCGTCCCGCCCGAGCCGCCGATGTCGGCACCGTGGTGGACCTCCAGGTGGCCTCCTGGCGGGAGGTGTACCGGGCGCTGCTGCCCCCGGAGGTGATCGGGGAACTGGCCGGTGAGGAGGCCCGGGAGAGCTTCCAGGCGCAGTGGTCGGCGGCCCTGGAGTCGCCCCCGACCTCCAAGCACCGGCTGGTGGTGGCCACCGACGAGAACGACGGGGTGCGCTCGGTGGTCGGATTCGCCGCCTTCGGCCCGGCCGGCGACCCCGACCTGTGGCCGGCCACGGACGCCGAGGTCTTCGCGTTGCACGTGGATCCGGAGCTGACCCGGCGCGGACACGGTGGCCGCCTGCTCAACGCGAGCGTGGACCACCTGGTCGAGGACGGGTTCACCACGGTGCACGTGTGGGTGCCCGAGGCCGACAACGCGCTGCGGACGTTCTTCGAGTCCTCGGGGTGGGCGGCCGACGGGGCGCGACGGGAGATCGACCTGGGGTCGACGCTGCCGATGGTGCGTCTGCACGCCGCCATCGCCTAGGGTTCCGGGCCGGGTACGGGGCCGTCGCGGGCAGGCACTACCGTGGGGAGGTCGTATCGGCGCGCACGCGCCGACCGTCGAACGGTGAAGGGACCGGCAGTGGCCACGGTCAGCGAATGGATCTCGGGGATGCGCCCTCGGACGCTTCCCAACTCGATCGTCCCGGTGGCGGTCGGTACCGCGCTGGCCTTCGCCCTGGACGGGTTCGTGTGGTGGAAGGCCCTGTTGGCGCTGGTGGTCTCGATGGCCCTCCAGGTGGGGGTGAACTTCGCCAACGACTACAGCGACGGGGTCAAGGGCACCGACACCGCGGAACGGACCGGGCCGACCCGGTTGACCGCGACCGGGCTGGTGGCACCGGAACGGGTCCTGGCCGCCGCACTGGGGAGCTTCGCGTTCGCGGGCGCGGTGGGTCTGGTGCTGGTGGCGACCACGTCGTGGTGGCTGCTGCTGGTCGGCGCGGTGGCGATCGCCGCCGCCTGGTACTACACCGGCGGGCGCACCCCGTACGGGTACCGGGGCCTGGGCGAGGTCTCGGTGTTCGTGTTCTTCGGGCTGGTGGCCGTGGTGGGCACCGTGTTCGTGCAGCTGGAGGCGGCGCCCTGGCAGGCGTGGACGGCCTCGGTGCCGGTGGGCCTGCTCTCCTGCGCGGTGCTGGTGATCAACAACCTGCGCGACATCCCCACCGACCGGGAGACCGGCAAGATCACCCTGGCGGTCCGCTTGGGGGACTCCGGGACGCGGCGGCTGTACGCGGGGATGATCGTCGCCTCCTACGCCGTGGCCCTGGTCCTGACACCGGTCTTCTGGTGGACACCGCTGGTGCTGTTGTCGACGCCGCTGGCGGTGCCGCCGCTGCGCCGGGTGCTGGGCGGCCAGGTCGGCCGCGACCTGGTGCTGGGCCTCGGGGAGACCGGCCGGCTCCAGATGGCGTTCGGCGTGCTGTTCTCGGTCGCGCTGCTGCTCGGCTGACCCGGCCGCACGGGGGATCCCGGCGGGTGGCCGGATGCGGCCGGCGGCGATTCGCAAGTCGGGCGTGACCGGGCGGAGACCACCCCGTGCCTAGGTTCGGGGCATGGTCATCACCCCCCGCAGGACCGTCGCGGCCCTGGCCGCCGTGGCGCTGACACTGACCGTGGCCTCGTGCAGTGGCGGCAACCCCGCCGAAGGCCCCCGCCCTGACGCCGCCGCCGGCGACGATCGTGTGCGCGACATCGAGGGTACCTCTCCCGCCCCACGGCCCACCGAGGTGGAAGAGGTCCCCTCCCCGCCCCCGTCCGCCGGAACGGAGGAGGCCGCACCACCGGCGGAGCAGGAGGAGCTGCCCTCCCTCTCCGCACGGGTCGATGGAGCGGACATCGTGGTGATCGTCGGCCCCGTGGAACGGACCGGCGACGAACTCGTCGATCTGACGGTGACGGTCCACGTCGTCAGCGGATACGCCGTGGCGACGGCCCTCGTGGGTCCGTTGGACGAGAGCGAACTGATCGACACGGAGCATCACAGGGTCCACCGGGTGGCCCGGGACCGGGACGGGGTGTGCCTGTGCTCCCGGGTGGAGGAGGCGCCCTTGTCGATGGACCACGTCATGGTGCTCAGCGCGACCTTCGCGGCCCCGCCCCGGGAAGTCACGGAGATGAACGTGCGGCTCCCCCTCGGCGGAACGTTCACCGGAGTGCCCGTTGTCTGAGGGGGAGACCGGGAGCGAGCGGACCCGGCTCGGCCCCCTGCCGTGGCTCGGGTTGACCCTGTTCGGGGGCCTGGCGGCCTACGTCCTGTGGCGGAACCTGCCGATGATGGTGTTGATCGTGGTCTTGGCGTTCGGCTGCCGTCCCTCCTACCGCGACGACTTCGTCGATGACACGACGTACGTCCCCGAGGTCGGCGGGGGCGAGGTGGACACCGCTCCCGTCTCCGGGATCAAGGCGCCCGTGGAGGACTTCGAGGCACCCGTGGAGGACTTCGAGGCGCCGATCGTGGACGACGTCCCCTCGGGCTGATCCCCGGGCACGCCGACGCCCCCGGACCGACGGGCGGCGCGGGGGCGTCGGGGCGCGGATCAGCTCAGGTCGAGCAGGGGTTCCAGGCCCATCGTCAGCGGAGCGGGCAGGTCGGCGACCCTGCGGACGCCGAGCAGCACGCCGGGCATGAACGAGGCCCGGTTCATGGAGTCGTGACGGATCTTCAGGGTCTCCCCGTCGGTGCCGAACACGACCTCCTGGTGGGCGATGAGCCCCTGGACGCGCAGCGCGTGCACCCGCACACCGTCCACGTCGGCGCCGCGGGCGCCGGGGATCTCGGCGGTGGTCGCGTCGGGCATCCGGCCCAGACCGGCCTCCCGGCGCGCCTGGGCGATCAGCTCGGCGGTGTGGTAGGCCGTGCCGCTGGGGGCGTCGGCCTTGTTCGGGTGGTGCAGCTCGATGATCTCGGTCGACTCGAAGTAGGGCGCGGCCTTCTGGGCGAAGTGCATCATCAGCACGGCGGCGATGCCGAAGTTGGGGGCGATGAGCACCCGGGCCCCCGGCTTCGCGGCGAGCAGCTCGCGCACCCGGTTCAGTTTCTCCTCGTCGAAACCGCTCGTGCCGACGACGGCGTGGATCCCGTGGCCGATGAGCCACTCCAGGTTGTCCATGACCACGTCGGGATGGGTGAAGTCGACGACGACGTCGGCCCCCAGCACCCGATCGCGGTCCGCGTCGTCGTCGACGCCACCGACGAACTCCAGGTCGTCCGCGCCCTGGACCGCCTTGACGACCTCTGACCCCATGCGCCCTTCGGCGCCGAAAACTCCTACCTTGAACACGGCACGAGCGTAGCGGATCCCCACCCACGTCGCGGTGTGACCTGGCCCGGGAGCGGGCCCCGTGCGACGATCGCCCCATGGCGAACGAGGGCGTCGGACACGACGGAAGAGCCTCCTCGGGTTCCCAGCGTCGGCTGGGTTCCCTGCTGAACGGGCTGCGGGCGGCGGTGCTGGGCGCCAACGACGGCATCGTCTCCACCGCCGGTCTGGTGGTGGGCGTGGCGGGCGCCACCCCGGATCGTGAGGCGTTGCTGGTGGCGGGGATCGCGGGCACCCTGGCGGGGGCGTTGTCTATGGGCGCGGGCGAGTACGTGTCGGTGAGCACCCAGCGCGACACCGAGCGGGCCGTGCTGGCCCGGGAACAGCGGGAACTCGCCGCCGACCCCGAGGGAGAGCTGGAGGAACTCGCCGGAATGTACCGCGAGCGGGGGCTGAGCGAGGACCTGTCGCGCCGGGTGGCCCGCGAGTTGACCGACCACGACGCGTTGCGCGCGCACGCCGAGGTGGAGCTGGGGCTGAACCGCTACCGGGTGGACCCGTGGCAGGCGGCGTTCGCCAGTCTGTTCTCGTTCGTGCTGGGCGCCCTGGTGCCCCTGGCGGCGATGCTGCTCGGTCCCGAGGCCTGGCGGCTCCAGATGACGGTGGTGTCGGTGCTCGTCGCCACCGGCGCGCTGGGCGCGATCAGCGCCCGCATGGGCGGCGCCCCCGCGGTGCGCGCGGCGCTGCGGTGCGTGGTGGGCGGCTCCTTCGCGATGCTGGTGACCTACCTGGTGGGCACGCTGGTGGGGACGTTCACCTCGCTGTAGGCGTCCCGGTGCGGTGTCAGCGGGCGGCGGACAGGCTCAGGGAGAAGTCGCCGTCCGGGTCGGTCCACCAGTGGGTGAGGGCGAACCCGGCGCCGTCGAGTTCTCGGATCAGCCCCTCCTTGCGGAATTTGGCGGAGATCTCGGTGCGCAGTTCCTCACCGGCGGAGAAGTCGACCTCCAGGTCGAGGTCGGCGATGCGCACGTGCTGGTCCACACGTGAGCGCAACCGCATCTCGATCCACTCCTCCTTCTCGTTCCAGCGGGCGACGTGGTCGAACTCCGACGGGTCGAAGTCGGCCCCCAGTTCGCGGTTGATGACGTTGAGGACGTTGCGGTCGAACTCGGCGGTGACCCCCTGGGCGTCGTCGTACGCGGCGACCAGCCGGTCGGGGTCCTTGACCAGGTCGGCGCCGAGGAGGAAGGTGTCGCCCGGCCGCAGGACCGACCGGATGTCGCGCAGGAACGCCGCCCGGGGACCGGGTTCCTGATTGCCGATGGTGGAGCCGAGGACGGCGATGGTCTGTCGGCCGCCGTTCTCGCGGACGGGCAGGAGCCCGAGGTGGTGTTCGAAGTCGCCGACGACGGCGTGCACGTCCAGTCGGGGGTAGTCCTCGGCCACCTTGTGGGCGGAGGCGGCGAGGAAGTCGCCGCTGACGTCGACGGGGACGAACCGGGCGAGGGTGCCGTGGCGGCGCATGGCGTCCAGCAGCAGTCGGGTCTTGACGCCCGAGCCCGAGCCGAGCTCGATGAGCGCCTCGGCGTCGGCGGCGTCGGCGATCTCGTCGGAGCGCCGTTCGAGGATGGTCCGCTCCGCGCGGGTGGGGTAGTACTCGGGCAGGGCGGTGATGTCCTCGAACAGGGCGCTGCCGCGTTCGTCGTAGAACCATTTGGGCGGCAGCTGTTTGGGCGTCGAGGTCAGGCCCGCGGCCACGTCCCGGCGCAGTGCCTTGTCGAGGTCGTCGGCGGTCAGGTTGCGATCGATGCGGAACACGGCGACTCCTTCGTCAGACGATGGGGTGGATCTCGGTCCGCTCCCCCGTGGCCACGGCCACCGACCCCTCGGGCACCTCACGCCAGCCGGGGGCCTCGTCGAAGGGCTCCGAGGCCAGGAGGACGCCTCCCCCCGGTTCCCTCAACGTGAACAGGGTGTCCCCGGCGGCGGTGCCCACGAGGGTCTCGCCGTCGGTCGCCAGCAGGTTGTAGCGCCCCTCGGAGTGCTCCCGGGCGTGGCGGACCACGGCGGCGAGCGAGCCGGGCAGGTCCCCGGACGCCCGCCACAGGCGCACCGTGTGCGCGAACAGGGGGGCGGAGTCCACGGGTGCGCGGGCGTCGATCACCCCCGGTGGCGGTGGGAAGGCCGCCACGAGGGCGTCGTCGTCCTTGACCGCGCCGTTGTGGCTGAACAGCAGCCGTCCGGCGCGGAAGGGCTGGGCGCTCCCCTCGTCGGTGCCGAAGCCGAGAGTGGCGTCGCGCACCGCCGCCAGCACGCAGCCGGAGGTGAGGGCGCGGGCCGTCTCGGCGAAGGAGGTGTCGCCCCACATCGGCAGGGCACGTCGGTAGCGCAGGGGTTCGGGGATGTCGTCGGGGTACCAGCCCACCCCGAACCCGTCGGCGTTGACCGTCCCGTGGCGTTGCATGCGCGGCGCCCAGGACTGGACGTGGAGCGAGTGGGGCGCCGCGTACAACAGGTCGTACACCGTGCGCGGGGGCCCCAGATAGGCGAGGTGGCGGCACATCAGGCGGGTTCCGGGTGGCGCGCGCAGCGGAACCCGCTGAAGATCTGCCGTCGGATCGGGAGGTCCCAGTTGCGGAACGTGGAGCGCACGGCCGTGGGGTGGGTGGCCCACGAGCCGCCGCGCAGCACCTTGTACCCGGAGCCGAAGAACACCTCGGAGTAATCGCGGTACGGGAAGGCCCGGAACCCGGGGTAGCCGTCGAAGGTGGTGGAGGTCCACTCCCACACGTCGCCGATGAGCTGCTGCACCCCCAGAGGGGAGGCCCCGTCGGGGTGATGGCCGGCGGGCGAGGGTCCGAGCCTGTGCTGGCCGAGGTTGGCGTGACGGGCCGTGGGCTCGTCGTCCCCCCACGGGTAGCGGCGGGAGCGTCCGGTCGCGGGGTCGAAGCGCGCCGCCTTCTCCCATTCGGCCTCGGTGGGCAGGCGTTTGCCGGCCCACTTCGCGTAGGCCTGCGCCTCGTGGAAGTTGACGTGCTGGACGGGTTCGTCCGGCGGCACCACTTCCCGTCGGCCGAAGCGGCGGCGGGACCAGCCCTGGCCCTCGCGTTCCCAGAAGGCGGGGGCGAACGCGCCCCGTCCCTCCTTCCACTCCCAGCCCTCCCGGCTCCACCAGCGCCGCGTCCGATAACCGCCGTCGTCCATGAACGCGCGGTAGGCGGCGTTGGTGACGGGGGCGGTGTCGATCAGGTAGGCGGGCAGGTCGACGGTGTGGGCGGAGCGTTCGTTGTCGTAGGCCCAGGGGTCGTCGTCGGCGCCCATGGTGAAAGGGCCGGCCGGGACGAGGACCTCGGGGTCGGCGGGCGGACGCAGGGCGGTGACGTCGGCGAGCTCCTCCAGCAGGACGGGGGCGCCCCGGCGCAGCTGGTGGGTGGCGAGCATCGTCTCGTCGTGCTGGTGCTCGTGCTGGATGACCAGGTGGTAGACGCGTCCGGCGGCCAGGAGGGACGGCGGCTCGTCGGGGCCCCGTTGGGCGGGGACCGTCAGGTCGACCGTGTCCAGGGCGTCGAGCACCTCGCGTCGGACCCTGTCGTTGTAGTCGCGGGCCTCCCGTGGGCGCATCAGCGGCAGGCCGATGCGTTCGGCGCGCGGGTTCTCGAAGGCGTCGTAGAGGTGGTCGATGTCGGGGCGCAGCGCCTCGCGTCCGGCGGCGGCCCGCAGCAGCCACTGCTCCTCGTAGTTGCCGATGTGCGCCAGATCCCAGACCAGCGGCGACATCAGTGGTGAGTGCTGAGCGAGCAGTTCCTCCTCGTCGAGCACGTCGAGGGTCAGCCCGTTGCTGCGTCGTCGGCCGTGGTCGAGTTCGGCGGCGATGCGTTCCTTGGAGACGTCCTGTTCGTGGTTCACCGGGCTCCTCCACCGTGTCGGGAGTGGCGGTCCGCCGCGCCCGCGTGGGCGGTGCGCGGCTCGGGCACGCTCGGCCGTGTGTCGGCGGGGCTGAGCCCGCGCCGGGTGTGGCGGTCGGCGTAGTCGTCGACGAGGAGGGCCAGTGACACCGCGCCCATGCGGGGCAGGGCCTCGACGGCCGTGTCGAGGCAGCGTCGGGCACAGGCGGCGACGTCGGGGTCGGACATGCCGTCCCGGGCCGCGCGCAGCCACAGCCCGGGTTCGGGGAGACGGCCGCCGCAGAGGCGTTCGGTGGCCTCCTCGGCGACGGCCCGGGCCCGGGGGTCGTCGAAGAGGGCGGCGGCGACCGCGACGGGGACCGGCCACCAGCGCAGGGGCAGGGCGTCGATCATGCGCAGTTCCCACCATCCGCGGGGGCGGACCGGCGGGAAGAGGGTGCTCAGGTGCAGTTCGAGGTCGGCGAGGGTGACGGGGCGCGGGCCGTGCCCGGCGATCCACTCGGCGAAGGTGATACCGGGGTCGGGCAGCCAGGTGCCCTCTCCCCCGGGGCTCTCGGGAACCGCCATGACGTCGGCGGCCAAGACGTACTCGATCCACGCGGTGGCCGGATCGGAGGGGGCGCCCGGGCCCGCGACGGGGGCGGTGCGGTCGGCGTCGATGCCCGCCCAGATGGCCCAGCGGGTGGACTTCCAGCCGGTGGGACGGCCGCGCCAGATCGCGGAGTTGGCGAACGCGGCGACCAGCACGGGACCGAGCCGGTGCGCGAGTTCCCAGCGGGCGCGCAGGTCGGCGTGGTCGGCGCCGGTGTCCAGGCACACCTGGAGCGAGGCGGTGGAGCACATCATGGTGTGACCGCCATGGCTGCGGCGTCCGGCGAAGAAGCGCTCCATGGCCCCGTACCGGGGCAGTCGGAGCTGTCGGCGGGGCGTGCGCACGGGGTCGAGCGCGGACTCGACCAGGCACAGGCCGTCCTGCGCGAGGGTCTTGCCGATGTACTCCAGGTCGGCGGAGAGCGCTTCGTGCGCCCGGGCCGGCCCGGGAAGGGCGGGCGAGCTGAGCTCGATCTGTCCGCCGGGTTCGAAGGTGATCAGGCTGCCCGCGGGCGGGGGGCCCGTGCCCTCCAGCAGCGCCGCGAGGCGGTCGATGGTGACGGTGACGGTCGGGTCCGCGGCGTCGGTGACGAGCCACTCGGTCTCGGCCCCGACCTTTCCGGGGGGTCCGGTCTTGAAACAGACCCCGTTGATGTACTCGTGGACGTCTTCGGTGGTCATGTGCGCCATGGGGCGCCCTCCTCGGGACCTGGCCGCCCCGCACGGGACGACACCTCCCATGTCTTCCCCCGGTCTCGACCGCGGCGAACGTTCCGACCGGTCGGGAACATGAGCACATGATATGGAAGATCACGTTCGTGGCCTTGGTCCGGGAACGGCATCCCAGGTGGCTTCGGTCTTTCCGGTGGACGGCGTCACCCCCACCCGTCATAAAAGTGACTCAGATCACATTTTTTCCCTGGGGGGGTGTCCGTCCACCGGAATCCCGCACCCGTTCGAGGTCGGGTCGGCGCCGAGGAACCGGTCCCGCGGCCCGAGGTGCCCGCCTCCGGGCCCCCGGCCCGCCCCGGCGTGCCCGCCTCCGGGACGTTCCGTCACACGGCGTCCGGAGAGGTCCCCTCCCGGGCCGGCGCCCAGTGACAGGCCGTCACGTGCGCGCCACCGCCGCCCGGGAGGATGTCGGGGTCCACGGTGCGGCACCGGTCCGCGACACCCGCGCGCGCGGCCTCACCGGAGGCCAGCACCGGGCAGCGCGGATGGAACCGGCAACCCGGCGGGACCCGCTTGGGGTCCGGCGGTTCCCCGGACAGGACCACCGGTTCGCCACCGGCTTCGGGCAGCACCGACAGCAACGCCCGGGTGTACGGGTGCCGGGGGCCGGACAGGACCTCCTCGACCGTCCCCAGCTCCACCACCCGCCCCAGGTACATCACCGCGACCCGGTCGGCGATGTTCCAGGCCAGGCCGAGGTCGTGGGTGGCGATGAGCGCGGACAACCCCAGGTCGGCGCGCAGGTCCAACAGCAGGCGCAGGATCTCACCTCGCACCGAGGCGTCCAGCGAGGCCACGGGTTCGTCGGCCACCAGGACCTCCGGTTCCAGCACGAGCGCGCCGGCGATCACCACACGCTGGCGCTGACCCCCCGACAGCTCGTGCGGATACCGGGCCAGGAACCGTTCCGGCGGACGCAGGCCGGCCCGGGACAGCGCCCCGGTCACCCGCTCCCCCTCGTCGGAGAGGGTCCCCTCGTGGATGCGCAGCCCTTCGGCGACCGACTCGTAGACGGTGCGCCGGGGGTTGAGCGAGCCCATCGGGTCCTGCTGGATCAGCTGCACCCGGCGCCGGTAGGCGCGCAGGGCGCGCGAGGAGTGGCGCAGCGCCGCCCCCTCGAAGGTCACCGTGCCGGAGGTGGGGCGCTCCAGACCGAGCAGCACCCGGCCCAGGGTGGTCTTGCCGCACCCGGACTCCCCCACCAGGGCCACGATCTCACCGGCGGCCACGTCCAGGTCGACGCCGTCCACGGCCCGGGCCGCTTCACGGCCGCCGCCGAACCCGGAGGTGAAGACGACCCGCACGCCCCGGGCGCCGAGGATCGGCGCGCCACCGCCGCTGTCGGGCGTGGACGCGGTGGCGTCGGTCTCCGTCGTGCTCAACGGACGCCCTCCTTCGACGGTCCCACGTGCACGCAGGCGGCGCTGTGCTCCGAACGCCCCTCGGTGTCGGGGCCGACCGGCCACAGGGGCGGGTCGACGGTCGCGCACACCTCCTCGGACACGGGGCAGCGCGGCCGGAACACGCATCCCGAGGGCGGGTCGGCGGGATCGGGCGGATCGCCCGGCAGCCCGCGCGGGGCGAGCCGGGACGCCGGATCACCGACCCTGGGGAAGGCGGCGCCGAGCGCGACGGCGTAGGGGTGGGCGGGGGCGCCCATCACCCGCCCGGCCGGTCCCTCCTCCACGATCCGGCCCGCGTACATCACCGCGACCCGATCGCAGGCGTCGGCGAGGACCGACAGGTCGTGGCTGATCATGAGCATGCCGATGTCGTGTTCGGCGACCAGGCGCCTGAGCAGGGCCAGGATCTGCGCCTGGATCATCACGTCCAGGGCGGTGGTCGCCTCGTCGGCGACGATCAGCCGCGGCTCGCAGGCCAGCGCCATCGCGATCATGACGCGCTGGCGCTGACCGCCGGACAACAGGTGGGGGTGGTCGTCGGCGCGGGAGGCGGGCAGACCCACCTGTTCGAGGAGTCCGGCGACCCGGTCGCGGACCCGCCCCCTGGGGACCGTCCCGTGGACGAGCAGGGGCTCGGCTATCTGGTCGCCGATCCGCCGCACCGGGTTGAGCGAGTGCATGGCCCCCTGGAACACGATGGCCGCCTCCGCCCAGCGGACCGCGCGCAACCGCCCCCATCTCATGGTGAGCACGTCCTCTCCGGCCACCGCCACCCGGCCGGTGACACGGGTGCCGTCGGGCAGCAACCGCAGCAGCGCCAGGGCGATCGTGGACTTGCCGCTGCCGGACTCCCCGGCCAGGCCGACCGTGTCGCCCGGGTCGAGCGACAGGTCCACACCGCGCACGGCCGGGACCTCGACACCCCCGGAGCGGTACGTCACGCGCAGATCGCGAACGTCGAGAAGAGAGGTCAACGCTGCTCCCGGAGTCGGGGGTCGATGACGGCCTCAAGGGCTCGGCCGCACAGGGTGAACGCGAGGGCGACCAGGGCGATCGCCAGCCCGGGCGGGATCATGTACCACCAGATGCCGGAGCTGATCGCGCCGGCGTTGCGGGCGCTCTCCAGGATCCCGCCCCAGGAGATGGTGGTCGGGTCGCCCACGCCCAGGAACGCCAGGGTGGACTCGGCGATGATCGAGGTGGCCACGAGCAGGGTGGTCTGGGCGAGCACGACCGGCATGATGTTGGGCAGGACGTGCCAGAGCATGACGTGGGCGTGGCCGCCGCCCAGGGCCCGGGCCCGTTCCACGTAGGGGCGGGCCTCCACCGCCAGGGTCTGGGCGCGCACCAGGCGCGCGGTGGCGGGCCACACGGTCAGGCCGATGGCGATGATGATGGTGCCGGTGCCGCGGGGCAGGACGGCGGCCAGGGCCACGGCGAGCACCAGGGTCGGCAGCACCAGGAACCAGTCGGTGAGGCGCAGCAGGATCGAGGACAGGATCCGCCCGGCGGTGCCGCCGGTCGCGCCGAAGTGCCCGGCGGTGATCCCCACCAGGGTGCCCAGCGACACCGACACCACGGTCGCCAGGAAACCGACGGTCAGCGAGACCCGCGATCCCCAGATGACGAGGTCGAGAATGGACCGGCCGTAGTCGTCGGTGCCCAGGGGGAACCGGGCGCCGGGCGGTTCGAAGGCCGCCCCGGGCGCCCGGGTCACCGTGAGGTCGGCCGGGTCGACCAGCAGGGGCGCGGTCAGGGCGAGGACGACCATGGCGAGCAGGCCGACCAGGCCGACGACCCCGGCGCGGTGGCGGGCGTACTCCCGGGCGAGGTCGCGCAGCGCCTCACGGCGTCGGCGGCGGGCCGGTGCCCGCGGCGACGGAGGCGCGGGGGGCGGCGTGGACGCGGGTTCGGCGGTCATGGGCGCACCCGGGGGTCGATCAGCGGATAGACCAGGTCGGCGATGAGGTTCATGACGATCACCGAGGCCGCGAACACCACGAACAGGCCTTGGACCAGGCCCAGGTCGGGCACGCGCAGACCGGAGTAGAAGAGCTGGCCCAACCCCGGCCAGGAGAAGACGGTCTCGACGAGGACGACCCCGGAGACGACCTGGCCCAGGTTGAGGAAGATCAGGGTGACGGTGGGCAACAGGGCGTTGGGCACGGCGTGCCTGCGGCGCACCAGCGCGTCGCGCAGCCCCTTGGCCCGTGCGGTGGTGAGGTAGTCGGCGCCCTTCTCGTCCATGAGGGAGGAGCGCATGATCATCAGGTACTGGGCGTAGATGACCGCGACCATGGTGCTCACCGGCAGGACCATGTGCCAGGCGGTGTCGAGCACGACGTCCACGGTCCCGGTGACGCCGGGGGTGCTCATGCCGCCGGTCGGGAACAGGCCGGGGAGCGGGTCCCGACCCGAGGCGAACAGCACGATGAGGAGCAGACCCAGCCAGAACGTCGGCACGGACCAGAAGAACAGCGCCACCGTCGTGTTGATCCGGTCGGCCGGCCCGCCGGGGCGCCAGCCGGCGCGCACGCCCAGGAACAGGCCCAGCAGCGCCGCGATGAGCGTGCCGGTACCGGCCAGCAGGATCGTGGGCCCGATCCGTTCCAGGATGAGCTCGGTGACCGGTTCCCGGTACTGGAACGAGGTGCCCAGGTCCAGGCGGAGCAGGCCCAGGGCGTAGTCGAGGAACTGCTGTCCCAGGGGCTGGTCGAGGCCGAACTGGCGGCGCAGTTCCGCGCGCTGCTCGGCGGTGACCTCGCGTCCCTCGGTCATGGCGCGGACGGGGTCGCCGGGCAGGATACGGAACAGGAGGAAACCGGCGACGACCACGGCGACCAGGGACAGGCCCGCGGTCAGCAGGCGACCGGCGACGTAGCGGAGCACGCGGCCGGTCCGGCCGGAGGCGGCGGTCGCCGGCGCGGAGGAGGAGGGGGTCTCCTCCTCCGCACCGGACGGAACCGTGATCGGGGCGCCGGTCACTCGCGGTCCTCCGCGGTGGCCCGGTTGCGGAAGAACAGGAATCCACCGCCGGCCACGAGCACCAGCGCGACCGCGCCGATACCGACCGACACCGCGGTGGGCACGCCTCCGGAGCCGCCCTGCCGCGCCTCGGCGGGCCGCGCCGCCCAGAACGCCCAATAACCGTCCTGGCCCCAGATGTTGCCGCCCTCGGCGGGCTGGGTCAGGAGGGTGCCCTCCCGAACGTGGTCGGTCCGGTAGGCCTCCCGGATGTCGGGGTAGGTCAGGACGTTGACGACGGCCTGCTCGTAGAGGACGCGCTGGAGGTCGTGGATGATCTCGGCGCGTGCCCCGCGGTCGTACTCCCTGAGTTGGTCGGCGTAGAGAGCGTCGTACTCCTCGTCGCAGAAGTAGGCGTCGCCCTGCATGGTGCCCGGTTCGGTGGGCAGCGCGTCGCAGGTGTGGATGCCGAAGACGTAGTCGGGATCGGGGTTGACCGTCCACCCGGTGAAGATGAGGTCGTACTCGGCGGCGTAGAGGGCGTCGCTGAGCACGCCGGGGTCCACGGTCAGGTTCTCGACCTCGACGCCGATGTCGGCCAGGCGCTCCACCATGATCTTGCCCGCGCTGACGTTGTCGGGGCGGTCCTGGTGGACGTGCATCCGCAGTTCGAGGCGATCCCCGTCGGGAGAGACGCGCACACCGTCGTCGTCCGTCTCGTAGCCGGCGTCGTCGAGCATGGCGTTGGCGGCGTCCGGGTCGAAGTCGAGGATCGCCTCACCGCCCTCGGGAGACCAGTGGAACTCGTCGTAGCGGGCCGGGATGTAGCCGCCGGCGGCGGTGGCGCGTCCGCCGTGGGCCTTGTCGACGATCTCCTGGTTGTCGATGGCCATGACGATGGCCCGGCGCAGGGTGACGTCCTCCAGGGCCGGGTGGCCGTCACCGAACCCGTCGCCGTCCCGGGTACGGGCGCCCGGGTTGACGGTGAAGGCCTGGAACCGCTTGCCGTCGGCGAAGTTGACCGCGATGTCGTCGACGCCGTCGAGGGCGTCGGCCTGGGCCGCGGTCAGTTCGTAGACGAAGGAGACCTCGCCGCTGCGCAGGGCCTCGACGGCCGCGTCCTTCTCTGAGTAGTACCGGAAGACCAGCGCGTCGAAGCCGGGGGCGCCGTTCCAGTGGTCGGGGTCGGCCTCCAGGGTGATGCTCTGGCCGCGGTCGTGAGCGGTGAGGACGAACGGGCCGCTGCCGACCGAGGGCAGGTCCTCGCCGGTGTAGTCGGAGAAGGCGTCGCCCTCGCGCTCCACGATGGGCTCCCAGACGTGCCGGGGCACGATGGGCACGGTCAGCGAGGTCATGGTGGCCTGGGGTTCGGTCAGCTCGATGACGACGGTGTGGTCGTCGGGGGCGGTGACCTCCTCGAACCCGGCGACGTAGCTGCCGTTGGCGATGGCGGCAGCCTCGTTCTCCATGATCGTGGTGAACGTCCAGACCACGTCGTCGGAGGTCAGCGGCTCGCCGTCGGTGAAGGTGACGTCGTCGCGCAGGTGGAAGGTCCAGGTCAGACCGTCCTCGCCGGTGTCCCAGCTCTCCGCCAGGGCCGGGGCGGGGTCGGCCGTGGCCTGGTCGTTGGTCACCAGCGGGTCGTAGACGTGGGAGAGGATGTTGGTGGTGACGGCGAGCTGGGCGGTGAAGGGGTTGAAGGAGTCCACCTGCTGGGCGACCGCCACCGTGAGGGTGGTCCCGGCCGCGGGGGAGGCGGCGGCGGGGGTCGCCGCCGTACCGACGATCAGCAACAGCGCGGTTCCCGTGGTCGCCGCCCGCCGAAACGGTGACGCGGGTGGAGGGTGATGGGAGTGCATCTCGGCCCCTGTCAGGATCGTGGGGTGGTGGCCGGGCCACCAGGGGGGGGTCGTTGGTTGTCTACCAACGGACGGCGACGAGCGTCAATGACCTACGAGGTGCGCCGTGCCATCGCAACGCATTCGCTTCCGGGGGGCGGCACAGGGGGTGTTCCCGGGTGTCGAGTGGCCCATGACGACGACCGTGATGACCCCGCCTTGGCACTGTTCGGCGTACTCCGCTACGGTTCCCGCCATGATGGGGCACTCTCACGCACTGAGCGGCGTGGTCGGCTGGATGGCGGTCGTTCCGCTGGTCCAGGGAAGACAATTCCTCGGTCTGGACTTCAATCTCGGACCGGGTGAGATCATCGCGGGCTCTCTGGTGTGCGCGGGGGCGGCCCTGCTCCCCGACGTGGACCACAAGAGCGCGACGGTGACCAAGACCTACGGCAAGGTCACGGAGGTCCTGAGCGACATACTGTCGTTCCTCTTCGGCGGCCACCGGATGGGCACCCACTCGTTCTTCTTCGCGGTCCTCATGGGTGTGATCGTGCAACTCCTGGCCCTGTGGTCGGAGCTGGCGGTGCAGATCTTCGTCTTCCTCCTGATCGGCATCGCGCTCCAGGGCCTGGGTTTCGGCCTGGACAAGAACCGGGTCGCCTCGGGGATCATCAACGCGCTGGCCACGGCCGCGATCACCCTGGCCCTGTTCTCCGCGGGCACCAACTACACCTGGCTGGGCCTGGCGGTGGCGTTCGGTGTGGTCCTGCACTTCTTCGGCGACATGATCACCAAGATGGGCGTGCCGATCTTCTGGCCGTTCTGGAAGAAGCGCATCGGCCAGAACATGGGCTTCAAGACCGACGGCCCGGTCGAGAAGAAGGTCATGACCCCGCTGCTCACGGTGGGCGTGATCGTCGGCTCCATCTACCTCTTCGACTGGCCAGCGCTGCTCCCCGAGTACTGACGGCGCCCCGCCCTCCCCGCGTCCACCCTTCCCGCGCGCCCCGCCCGACCCACGTCGGCGGGGCCCTTCCCTTTCCGGGGTCCCGGGCTAAGGTGGGCGCCGTGACACGAACCACAGAGAGCCTCACCCCGGAACTGTACGACTACCTCGTCGCCCAGGGCGCACCCGTGGACGACGTGCTGGCCGACCTGGTCGAGGAGACCGCGCGCCTGTTCCCCGAGAGCAAGGGGATGCAGATCGGCCCCGAACAGGGGACCTTCACGACCCTGCTCACCCGCATGTCCGGAGCCCGCGACGTCGTGGAGATCGGTACCTTCACCGGCTACTCCTCCCTCTGCCTGGCCCGCGGACTGCCCGACGACGGCACCCTGCTGGCCCTGGACGTCAGCGAGGAGTGGACCTCGGTCGCCCGCCGCTACTGGGAACGGGCGAAGGTCGCCGACAAGATCACGCTGCGGTTGGGCCCCGCCCTGGAGTCCCTGCGCGCCCTGCCCGAGGAACCGCTCTTCGACCTGGCCTTCGTCGACGCCGACAAGGAGGGGTACGTCGACTACTGGGAGGAACTCGTCCCGCGCCTGCGCCCCGGCGGGATCGTCCTGGCCGACAACACCCTGTCGCACGGCCGGGTCGTCGACGCCTCCGACACGAGGGCGCACGTCCAGGGCATCCGCGACTTCAACGCGCGTCTGGTCGCCGACGACCGCGTCACCCAGGTGCTGCTGCCCATCGGCGACGGTCTGACCCTGGCCCGCAAGAACTGACCCGACGCCGTGCCGGGCGTGTGCGCAACGGCACGGCGTCGTCGTCCACCGACCGACGGTTTTCCCACCCGGAAGCACCGCCCCTTCGATAGTGTCCGGTTCCATGCGGTTGCTGCACACCTCCGACTGGCACCTGGGTCGCTCCTTCCACAGGGAGAACCTCCTCGACGCCCAGGCCGCCTTCCTCGACCACCTGGTCGACACCGTCCGCGAGCGGGAGGTCGACGTCGTGCTCGTGGCGGGCGACCTCTACGACCGCGCCCTGCCACCGGTGGACGCGGTGCGCCTGTTCGACCGGGCGCTGGGCCGCATCAGGGACACCGGGGCGCGGGCCGTGCTCATCGCCGGCAACCACGACTCCATGGCGCGGCTGTCGTTCGCCACCGACCTCATCGACGCCGCCGGCGTCCACCTGCGCAGCACCCTCGACGGCGTCGGCACCCCGATCGTCATCGAGGACGCGCACGGCCCCGTCGCCTTCTACGGTCTCCCCTACCTGGAGCCGGAGATCGCCCGCCACCACTGGGGGCTGACCGGGCGCGGGCACACGGCCGTGCTGGGCCACGCCATGGACCTGGTCCGCGCCGACCTCGCCGACCGCCCCGGCACCCGGTCGGTGGTGCTCTCCCACGCCTTCGTCGCGGGCGGGGAGACCTCCGACAGCGAACGCGACATCTCCGTGGGCGGCGCCTCCCACGTGCCCGCCTCGATCTACGACGGGGTCGACTACACGGCCCTGGGACACCTGCACGGGCGCCAGACCATCACGCCCTCGGTGCGCTACTCCGGCACCCCGCTGGCCTACTCGTTCTCCGAGGAGCACCACCGCAAGGGCTACTGGCTGGTGGACCTGGACGCCGACGGCCTGGGCGGGGTCGAGTTCGTCGACGCGCCGGTCCCCCGCCCCCTGGCCCGGATCCGCGGCCGTATCGACGACCTGCTCGCCGACCCCCGGTGGGAGCGGTACGCCGACCACTGGCTCCAGGTCACCCTCACCGACGCGCGCCGCCCCGCCCAGCCCATGGACCGGTTGCGCGAACGCTTCCCGCACGCCCTGGTGCTGGAGTTCGCCCCCGAGGGCGGGGCGCCCGCCACCCGCCCGGTGGCCGCCCCCGTCGCCGGCCGGGCCGAACGGGCGGTCATCGGCGACTTCGTGGAATGGGCGCGCGGCCTCCCCGCCACCCCCGAGGAGAGGGCCCTCGTGGACACCGCCGTCGAAGAGGTCCGACTCCGGGAAGGACTGCGCTGATGCGTCTGCACACCCTGACCGTCCGGGCCTTCGGGCCGTTCGCGAACACCGAGACGGTCGACTTCGACCGGCTCGGCGCCGGCGGGCTGTTCCTGATCCACGGACCCACCGGCGCGGGGAAGACCTCGGTGCTCGACGCCGTGTGCTTCGCCCTGTACGGGGCCCTGCCGGGGGCCCGTGGCAGGGACCGCTCCCCCAAGAGCGACCACGCGCCCCTGGACCGGCGTCCCGAGGTGGAGCTGGAGTGCACCGTGCGGGGCCGCCGGATCCGGGTCGTGCGCAACCCCCGCTGGGAGCGGCCCAAGAAGCGGGGTGCGGGGACCCTGGTGGAGAACCAGAAGGTCACCGTCCAGGAGTTCTCGGAGGACCGGTGGGAACCGGTGACCACACGCCCCGACGAGGCCGGCCAGTTCATCGGTGACCTGGTGGGGCTCACCCTCGACCAGTTCTGTCAGATCGTCCTGCTCCCCCAGGGCGACTTCGCCCGGTTCCTGCGCGCGTCGGCCGAGGAGCGGCGCACGTCGTTGGAGCGGATCTTCAACACGCGCGTGTTCCGGGACCTGGAGGAGTGGTTCGCCGGGCACGCCGGCGGGCTGCGCCGCGAGGTGGACACGGCCGACCGGCGGGTGCGCGAGGCCGCCGGCCGGATCGCCGAGACCGGCCGGTCCACCGCCCCGGAGGACACCGACGTGCTGTGGGCCTGGGCGAGCGAGCTGACGGCGATGACCACCGCCGTGGCCGACGAGATCGCCCCGGTGGTGGACGCCGCGGCCGACGAACGGGAGGCGGCCTCCCGCGCCCTGGCCGAGGCCCGGAGCCTGGACGAGCGGCGCAACCGGCTGACCAGGTCCCGGACCCGGCACGCGGAGCTGATGGAGCTGTCCGAATGGCGGGCCCGGATCGACACCGGGCTGGAGGCGGCCGAGCGGGCCGCCTCGGTCCTGCCCGCCCTGCGCGACCGCGACGCCCGTCGCACCTCCCTCGACAAGGCCGCGCTGGTCCGGGAGGACGCGCTGGCCCTGGTCTCCCACGCCCCGCCGGTCACCGCGGAGGCGCTGCGCGCCGCCGAACAGGACCGTCGGGCCGCGCTGGCCCGGGCCGAGCACCTGCGCGCGGACGCCCTGCGGCTGCGGGAGCGCCGCGAGGCGATCACCCGGTTCGACCGTTACCTGGACAAGGTCGACGACGACCTGAAGGGGGTCCGCGGACGGATCGCGGACCTGCCCGTCCGTATCGGTGAGCTGCGTGAACACCTCGCCGCGACCCGCGACCGGGCCGGGCGGGCGGAGGCGGCCGAGGCCGCGCTGGTCGCCGCCGAGCAGCGGCGGGACGCCGTCGCCGAGCACGACCGGCTGGTCGCCGCGCTGGCCCGCGCCGAGGAGGCGCACCGCGAGGCCGTGGACGCCGCTCAGACCGCCCGTGAGCACGCGCTCTCCCTGCGCGAACGGCGTATCACCCACATGGCGGCCGAACTGGCCGCGGAGCTGGCCGCGGGGACTCCGTGCGCGGTGTGCGGTGCCGTCGAGCACCCGGCCCCCGCGCTGCCCTCCGCCGAAGGACTGGTCACCGCCGAGGCCGAGCGGGCGGCCCAGGCCGCCGCCGACGCCGCCGCCACGCGCCGTTCCACCGCCCAGGAGACGGTGGCCGCGCTGCGCGAACGGGTCGCCGCCGCCCGGGACCGGTCCGAGGGGCGCACCCTCGACGACGCCGTCGCCGAGGTCGCCGAACTGACGCGGGTCCGGGACGAGGCGCGCGCCGCCGCCGGTGAGGTGCGCCGGGTCGAGGAGGACCTGGAGGGTCTGGTGGACCGGCTGGACAGGGCCCGGGCCCGGGAGGCCGATCTGGCCGGGCAACGGTCGGAGACGGCCGCCCACCGCGCCGACGCCGCCGAGGATTGCGAACGTCTGGCGGCGTCCCTGGCCGAGGCCCTGGGCGCGGACACCGACGTCGACGAGCGGGTGCGCCGGGCCCGGGAGGAGGCCGACCTGCTGGCGGCGGCCGTCGCGGCCGTGGAGGAGCACGATCGGGCCCTGCGGGAGCGGGACGCCGCCGACGCGGCCGTCACCGAGGCCCTGACCGACGCCGGGTTCACCGACGAGGCCGGGGTCCGGGCCGCCGCCCTGGGCGAGCGCGAACGCCGGGACCTGCGGGCCCGGGCCCGGGTCTACGACGACGACCTGGCGGCGGTCCGGGCGGCCCTGGCCGACCCCGAACTCGTCTCCGTCGCCGGGTCGGCGCCGCCGGACCTGTCGGCGTTGAAGGCCGCGGCGGACGAGGCCGCCCTGGCCGCCGACCGGGCGGTCACCCGGCTGGGCCTGTGGCGGGAACGGTCCGCCCGGTTGGCGGCGTTGCGCGCCGACCTGCGGGTCCGGCTGGACGAGTGCGGCCCGGTGTGGCACCGCTACCGGGTCGCCGAGGGGATGCGGGCGCTGACCGCCGGGACCGCCAAGGACAACTCCGACGGGGTGCGGCTGTCGGCCTATGTGCTGGCCGCCCGCTTGGAGCAGGTGGTGGCTGCCGCCAACGACCGGCTGTTCACGATGTCGGACGGCCGCTACGAACTCCGTTACACCGTGGACAAGGCGGCCGGGGACGGCCGGGCGCGGTCGGCGGGCGGACTGGGCATCCGGGTGGTGGACGCCTGGACCGGCTCCGAACGCGACCCGGCGACGCTGTCGGGCGGGGAGACGTTCTTCAGTTCGCTGGCGCTGGCCCTGGGACTCGGCGACGTGGCGAGCGCGGAGGCCGGCGGCGCCGACATCGACACCCTGTTCGTGGACGAGGGCTTCGGGACCCTGGACGAGGACACCCTGGAGGAGGTCCTGGACGTGCTGGACCGGCTGCGCGACGGCGGACGCGCCGTGGGCGTGGTCAGCCACGTCGCCGACCTGCGCCATCGGATCACCACCCGGCTCAGGGTGATCAAGACGGCCGCCGGTTCCCGGGTGGAGCACACCGGCTGATCCCGCCGGAACCGGCCTCCGCCCCCGGGGGCGCGGTGCGCGTTCCCGCTCACCGGGGCGGAGGGGACGGGAGAAGGGCGGGTCCGGGGCCCCGGGAGCGGGGCCCGGATGATCGGTGGAACAATGATCCACGTGAATTCGCTGGTGGACATCGTCGTGTTCGGAATCGTGGGCGCCATCATGATGGCGGCCCTGGTCGGTCTGCTCCTGGTGGTCTCGGGGCGCCCGGGTGGGATCTCGCCCGGCCTCCAGAAGGCCTTCGCGGCTGCGGCCCTGGCCCTGCTGGTGGCGGTGCCCACCCTGGGCGCGATCGACGCGTTGGCGTCCGGGGCGGGCTTTTGGACGGCGTTCGCCGTGGCCGCCTGCGTCGCGGCCGTCGTCGCCGGGGTGAACATCGCGTTGTCGCCGCTGGTGGCCAAGCGCCAGGGCGGCACGGCCGGGGTGCTCACACCGTCCCTGCCGGTGTTCGCCGTCGGCCTGGTGCTGTGCCTGGCCCTGGGCCTGGTCGCCACCGCCCTGGCCGCCCTGTTCGTCTGACGCCCGAGGACCACGAGGGCCGCGGATCGGTGATCCGCGGCCCTCGTCCGTACCCGGCGCCGGTCAGGCGCCGTTCGTCTTCTCCTCGGCGGTGCCGTCCCCGTCCGGTTCGGTGGCGGGCCTCGCCGTCATGGCCTTGTCGCGACGGTCCAACTCGGCCAGGTAGGCGTTGTAGGCGTCGAGGTCGGCGTCCTCGGAGCCGCCCCGGCGGGCGTGTCGTTCCCGGCGGCGCTCCTCCTTCTCGTCGTCGCGGGACCACTGCACCACCAGGGCGAGCATGACCAGCAGGGTCGGGATCTCGCCCAACGCCCAGGCCACGCCGCCGCCCGCGTACTGGTCCTCGGCCAGACCGTCGCTCCAGGGGACCTCGAACCGCCCGTAGAAGTCCATGGCGATGGGGGCCGACTGCATCATGATCGAGATGCCGAAGAAGGCGTGGAAGCCCATCGCCAGCAGCAGGAGCAGGATGCGCAGCAGGTAGGGCATCTTGCGGGGCGCCGGGTCGACGCCCACGATGACCCAGTAGAAGAGGAAACCGGTCACCAGGAAGTGCACGCCCATGAACAGGTGACCGAGGTGGTCGTTCATCAGCGCCGGGAACAGCGGGGTGAAGTACAGGACGTAGGGGCTGAACACGAACAGCGGGGTGGCCACCGCCGGGTGGGTCACCACCTTCGAGTAGCGACTGTTCAGGAACAGGTTGAGCCACTCGCGGGGCCCCCGGTCGCCGCGCCGCCTCGCCGGGCGCAGCGCCCGCAGCGCCAGGGTGACCGGGGCGCCCAGCACCAGCAGGATCGGTGTGAGCATCGCCAGCACCATGTGCTGGATCATGTGCGCGGAGAACAGCACCATCGCGTAGGTCGCGTAACCGCTGAGCTGCACGGCGACGACGGAGAGCAGGCCGGCGGCGAAGGAGACCGTGCGTCCGACCGGCCACGCGTCGCCGCGGCGCAGCAGTCGGGTCACCCCGGCCGCGTAGAGGCCGCCGGCGACGACCACGAACATGATGAAGAACAGGTCGGGCCGCCACAGCGTGAGCAGGTTGACCAGGTCCATGGGCGGGGGCACCGGGAAACCGAGGATGAGCGCGGCGGGGTCGACCCGGCTGTCCAGCGGCGGGGGCGGCGCGGTGCGGCCCAGACCGACGGAGACGCCCATGACGGTCGCCATGATGAGGATCTCCACGGAGGCGATGCGCAGGAACAGCAGGCGTCGCCTGGCGGGCCAGGCGGGGCCCTTGACGGCACCGGACAGGTTCTTGAGGGCGAACTCGCGGTGCAGGTATCCGAACGCGCCCAGCACGGCGAACAGTACGACCTTGACCAGGATGATCATCCCGTACTCGGTGCGCACCAGGGCGTCGAACGATTCGAGTCGGGCCAGGGCGCTGGCCAGACCGCTGATGGCGACGCCGATGTAGGCCCACAGCGCCAGCCGGCTGAACCGGGCGGCGGCGATCTCCACGCCGGTACCGTTCGCCCGCAGCGCGTGGTGGGTCACCGCGGCCAGGCCGCCGGTCCACACGCTGATCGCGATCACGTGCATGGCCAGGCCGGTGACCGCGAGTTCGTGCGCCCCGGAGGAGGCGGAGTGGCCGGTCAGGGCCGGCGGCGTGGTGGCGGCCAGGGCGAGCAGCAGCAGCCACAGGGCGCCGGTCGCTCCGGCGACGGTGCGTCCGAACAGCAGGATGCCGGTGGTGAGGAGGATGACGAACATCAACGCGATGCCGCCGGAGACCGAACCGGCGTAGGCGGTGACCTCGTCGACGCTGACCTGCCCGATGGGTCGGGCCAGGAACTCCGACGCCTGGAAGTACAGGGCGAACACCGCGGCCACGGCCCAGACCAGGGCGCCCCAGGTGGCGGCGTGGACGTAGCCGATCGCCTGCCGGGAGAGCCGGCCCTTGTCCGAGGGCAGCAGCACGACGGCGAGCAGCAGCGTTCCGATGGTGAGCACGGCCGAGACGTCCATGACGAGCTTGGACAGGGGGATGCCCCAGCGCACGGCGTCGCCCGCGTCCGGGAGACCGGGGATGATCTCGGGGAAGGCGGCGCCGCCCAGGATCAGGGTCAGGGTCAGCCCGGTGAGGCACAGGACGGCGGCGAGCACCGCGAGGACGGGTCGGGTGACCTTGCGGGGAGCTCCGGTCCGGTCCGGGGACTTGGTGATCTTTGCGGGAGGAGCCACGTGCCACTTCCGTCGTCGGTGTCGTTCAAGGCGGGGATGCCGTCGAAGGCGTGTTCCCTCGCGATGGACGGTGTCCTCCACGGAACACGCCCTGAGGGGCGGCTCGGCGCACTCCAGCGTAAACCGTCCATTACACGATGTCCGTCGGGGGTCGAAGGTGGAACCCGACGACACGGGCGTCGTCGTCGGAAGTGGCGTTCGCCCCTCCTTTGCGTGTCCTTCGCGATACTCTCGGTATGCCCGGTCGAGACGAAGGTCCCGCGACCTCCTCGTCCGCGTGCGCACCCTCCTTTTTTCCCATACCGGCCTCCGAGGCCGCCTCGGCGTTCCCTCCCGTCGCGAACACACCCGAAGGGGAAGGCGATGACCGATTTCGAGAGCGTGATCCGATCCCGGCGCACGGTCACACCCGACGGGGTCGTGCCGGCCGCGGTCGGCATCCGGGGCGGTCGGATCGAGGCGGTGGCCGGCCCCGAGGTCCGCTGGTCGGCCCGGGAGGAGGTCGACCTCGGGGAGACGGCCCTGCTGCCGGGGGCGGTGGACGTCGGTACCGGCGTGCACGATCCCGGTCGGGAACTGTCCGGTTCCTACCGGGCTGCCGCGACCGCGGCTCTGCGCGGCGGTGTCACGACGCTGGTGGTCTCGCCCGCGCCGGCCCGACCGGCGATGATCTGCGCCGACGATCTCCAGGTGCACCGCCGGGCGGCGGCCGGGGTACCGGTGTCGCTGTTCTTCCTGGGCGGGGTCACCCCGGGCAGCGGGTCGCTGGACCTGGCCGACCTGCGGGCGGCGGGCGCGCTGGCCTTCCAGTGCTCCCTGTCGGACGGGGGCGCCCCGGACATGGCGGCGCTGGACGATTCCTGGTTGCGCAAGGCGATGGCGGAGCTGACCGCGCTGGACGCGATCCTCCTGGTGCACGCCGAGGACGCCGGCGAGTTGGGCACCCCTCCGGTGTCGGCGGAACAACGGCCGCCCCGGGCCGAACGCCGAGGTCTGGAACGGGTCATCTCCGCGGCCCGGTCGGTGGGGACCCGCACCCATGTGCTGCCGTTCACCGCCGCCGAGTGCGCGGCCCTGGTGTCGGCGGCCGGGTCGATCGGGGTGCGGTTGAGCGCGCAGACCTGTCCGCACTACCTGTGCCTGCCCACTGAGGTCCTGCCTCCGGGATCGCCCGCGCACGCCTGTCGACCGCCGCTGCGCTCCGACGCCAACCGCAAGGCCCTGTGGAGCGCTCTGCTGGAGGAGGGGTCGGCGATCACGACGATCTCCTCGGGGCACCTGCCGGCCCACGGCCTGCACACCTTGGAGTGGAGCCTGTCCGCGCTGTGGACGGCGGCGCGGCGGCGCGGGGCGGGTCTGGACCTGCTGACGCGGTGGACGGCGCTGGCGCCGGCGGAACTGTTGGGGCTGGCCGGCAAGGGGCGGATCGCCGAGGGGTGCG
This sequence comes from Nocardiopsis lambiniae, assembly GCF_031845465.1. Classification (NCBI taxonomy): domain Bacteria; kingdom Bacillati; phylum Actinomycetota; class Actinomycetes; order Streptosporangiales; family Nocardiopsidaceae; genus Nocardiopsis; species Nocardiopsis lambiniae. The sequence continues at coordinate 828,091 of NZ_JAVREP010000001.1, forward strand.
ACGCGGACCTGGTCGCCTTCGCCCCCGAACGGCCGGTATCGGTCTCGAAGGTGGACCGGAGTCCGTACGCGGGTAGGGAACTCACCGGCGAGGTGGGGCCGGTCTGGGTCTCAGGGCTGCGGACCTCGCCGAACACGGGTGTCCCACCCCACACGTGGGCTTGACACCCTGTCAACAAGATCGCCGACCGACATGCAGGTTGGCGATGGCGTGGCCACGCCTTCACAGGTGACAGTGGGGGTATCAACGGAGATACCAGTAGGAGGAATCGTGCGCGTCGGCGTGCCCCGCGAGATCAAGAACCACGAGTACCGTGTGGCCATCACCCCGGCCGGAGTTCACGAGCTGACCCGCCGCGGACACCAGGTGTCCGTCGAACGGGACGCGGGTCTGGGCTCCTCCATCACGAACCAGGAGTACGAGGCCGCGGGTGCGCGCATCCTCGACACCGCGGACGAGGTATGGGCCGAGGGCGACCTCATCCTCAAGGTGAAGGAGCCCATCGCGGCGGAGTACCACCGCATGCGCGAGGGCCAGACCCTGTTCACCTACCTGCACCTGGCGGCCTCCCGCGAGTGCACCGACGCCCTGCTGGAGCACGGGGTCACCGGTATCGCCTACGAGACCGTGCAGCTCCCGGACGGCTCCCTGCCGCTGCTGGCCCCGATGTCCGAGGTCGCGGGCCGCTTGGCGCCGCAGGTGGGTTCGGTCACCCTCCAGCGGCCCCACGGCGGCCGTGGCGTCCTCATGGGCGGGGTCCCGGGCGTGCGGCCGGCACGGGTGACCGTGATCGGCGCCGGTGTGTCCGGCCTCAACGCCACCCAGATCGCGGTGGGCATGGGCGCCGACGTCACCGTGCTGGACCTCAACGTCAACAAGCTGCGCCACGTGGACTCCCTGTACCGGGGACAGGTCAAGACCGTGGTGTCCAACTCCTTCGAGCTGGAGCTGTCGGTCCTGGAGTCGGACCTGGTCATCGGCGCGGTGCTGGTGCCGGGCGCCAAGGCGCCCAAGCTGATCTCCAACGAGCTGGTCTCCCGGATGCGTCCGGGCGCGGTCCTGGTGGACATCGCGATCGACCAGGGCGGCTGCTTCGAGGACTCCCGTCCCACCACGCACGACGACCCGACCTTCCGGGTGCACGACACGGTGTTCTACTGCGTGGCGAACATGCCGGGCGCGGTGCCCAACACCTCCACGCACGCGCTGACCAAGGACACGCTGCGGTACGCGGTGGAACTGGCCGACAAGGGGTGGCGTCGGGCCCTGGCGGAGGACCCCGCGCTGGCCGCCGGGCTCAACACCCACGCGGGCGAGGTCGTGTACGCGCCGGTCGCCGAGGCCCACGGCCTCAAGCACCGGCCGCTGGACGAGGCTCTGGCGCACGTCTGACCGTGGTTCCTCCGCCCTCGAAGGCCGGGACGTTCGGGCAGGTCCACGCGGTTCGGGGTGGTCGACCGGGTCGGGCACGGGTACCGTCAGGGGAGGACGGAGCCCGTGGCCGGCCACGGGCCGGACGATCGACGGGCCCACGAGGACCGAGGTGGGACAGCGTGGGACACACCGGCTCGACGACCGCGACCCGGATCGTCGAACTCGAACTGATCCGGTTGCGACCCCCGAACGCGGGGCGGCGTGCCGATGAGGGCGGCGGACCCGTTCTGGTACGGGTGGCCGACGGCGAGGGCGTCGGCGGTTGGGGGGAGGTCCCCTGGGCGAGTCCGGACCAGTGGGCGGCGTTGCGCTCGGATTTCGCCCCCGCCCTGGTGGACCACGCGTGGACCCGTCCCACCGAGGTCGGCTCGGCCTGGGAGCACCTGCCCTGGGATCCGGTGCTCGCGGGCGCGTTGGACGCCGCCTGCTGGGATCTGTGGAGCCGTCAACGCGGCACCCCGCTGGCGCACGCGCTCGGCGGAGAGCGCACGGCGTTGACGGCGGGGGTGACGGTGCCGCGGACGGTGAACGTCGAGACGCTGATCACCGAGGTGAACCGTCAGGTGGGGGCGGGCTTTCGGCGGGTCCGGCTGGAGATCGCGCCGGGATGGGACACCGAGGTGGTGCACGCGGTGCGATCCCGGTTCCCGTTCCTCGTGCTCCAGGCGGACGCGGGCGGGCGCTACACCGAGTCCGACACGGACCTGGAGGCCCTGCGGGCCCTGGACGGACTGGACCTGCTCGCGATCGAGGATCCGTTCGCCCCGGAGGACCTCGCCGCGCACACCCGGGCGGCGGCGGAGTTGCGCACACCGGTGGCGTTGGGCCGCCCCCTGCGCTCGTTGGCGGATCTGGACCACGCGATCGAGGCGGAGGCCGGGGACGCGGTGAACATCGACGTGGCGCGGCTGGGCGGACTCACCCCGGCCCGTCGGGCGATCGATCTGGCGGTGGACGCCGGATGGCGGGTCTGGTGCGGTTCGTCGGCGGTCACGGGTGTGGGCCGGGCCGCGACGGTGGCGTTGGCGTCGTTGACGGGGGCGTCCCTGCCGGTGGAGATGCCCGGCCCGGGGAACCGCGTGCGCGATCTGGTGACGCCGCCGGTGCGGGCGCACGAGGGCGTGGTCCCGATCCCGTTGGCCGAGAGCGGACTGGGACACGGGGTGGACCGGGCGGCGGTGGCCGAGCGGACCGCCGAGGCCCTGTTGGTGAACGCCTCGGGGTGTCGCGGGCTCGCTCCCGAACGGAAGAGACGTTGAGCGGGGTCCCGCCCCTACCTTAACCGAACACCGTTAGGTAGAGTTGCCGCACCATTCGACCGAGCAGCCTGTGGAGGCGTGGTGCGCGTTTTCGCCGACATCGACGAGGTGATCGCCGCCCAGGGCGAGCACCTGGGGTACACCGACTGGATCACCGTCGACCAGCAGAGGATCTCGCTGTTCGCCGACGCGACCGAGGACCATCAGTGGATCCACATCGACGAGGAGAAGGCCGCGGCCGGCCCCTTCGGCCGGACCATCGCGCACGGCTTCCTCAGCCTGTCCCTGCTCGCGCACTTCTCGCAGTCCATCATCAAGGTCGAGAAGAAGCCGTCGATGTCCATCAACTACGGTCTCAACAAGGTGCGCTTCCTCCAACCCGTCACCGTCGGCTCGCGACTGCGCGACGGCGTGGAGATCCTCTCCGTGCAGGAGACCCCCAAGGGGTACCTGGTCACCACGCGGCACACGGTGGAGATCGAGGGCCAGGAGCGTCCGGCCCTGGTCGCCGAGTCCCTGGGCCTCTGGGTCCCCTGAGGCCCTTCGGGCCTTCGGCGGGATTCGGGGCGAAGGGGACACGGCGACCCGCCGCCCTCCGGACCGTGACCGGCCCCGGGACCCACGCCCCGGGGCCGGTCACGGTCCGCTTCAGCGGGCGATGCGGCGCAGGAGGCGGCGGCCCAGACCGGGCGTGAACCAGCGCAGTTTGCGTTCGGTCCGCTCGGCCCGGCGGCGCAGCCGGTCGATCTCCGTCCGGGCCCGACGCAGCTCGGCGCGCAGCTCGACGGGGGTCGGCTCGGGCGCGGGCGCCGTCGCGTCCGGCCGGGGCGCCCCCCAGATGGCCTCGGCCCCCTCGGGCGGCTCGACGAAACGCTGCGCCGACGTCCACTGCAACCCGCCCACCTCCTCCACGACCCGGTCCAGGCCGGTCCCCTCCGCCTTGGGCGACAGGTGACGGGCCCGGGAGAACGCGGCGAACCGTTCCAGCCGCAGCACCCCGTCCCCGGCCCGCAGCGCGCCGGGCACCGGTGCGCACACCAGCCCCGCCGACTTGCGGTCGGCCAGCCGGACGAGCGCGGAGATCATGTCCGGCAGCGGGCGCACGCCCGTGGGCATCAGGAGCCGGAAGGGCACCCGGGGGTCGGCCTCGGGGACCTCCTCCCCGTACTGCACGCGCAGGTCGCCCCGGTAGGTCTCGCGGATCAGCCGCAGGTCCAGCAGCTCCTCCTCCAGGGGCGCGCGTCGCCCCTCGGACAGTTCGCCCCACGGTCCCACCAGCCACACGCGCACGTCCGGCGCCGTGCCGGCGAGGAGCATCGCAACGGTGGCGTCCACGTCCTCCAGGGAACGCCCGGCGACGTCGAGGACCACCTCGACCCGGGGCACCTCCCAGATCCGATCGGGCCCCTTGGCCCGCAGGTGGAAGTCGGGCACCCGGTTGGCGACGTAGGGCGCGCGCAGGCGCATGCCCGTCTCGCGCCGGTCCTGCATCTGGGAACGGCCCAGGTGCCAGGAATCGGACGCGTCGTCGGGGACGAACACGGCTCCCTGTTGCGCCAGCCGGTGGCCGAACTCGCTGTCACCGCCCAGGATCAGGTCCGGGTCCATCCCGCCGGCCGCCTCGAACAGGGCCCGGTGGCAGGAGCCGGTCGCCCCCACGTACATCTTGAAGGCGCCGAACCCCGCCGTCCGCAACCCGTCGGACCGTTCGATGGGGTCCTCGATCCAGTGCGGTTCGGCGGTCTCCCGGTCGAACAACCCCCCGGCCCGCCCGGCCCGCACCTCCTCCAGGACCCGTTCCGGGGACAGGTCCCCGGCCACCCGGGCCGGGTCGAAGTCCACGAACAGCTTGTGGCCCAGCACCACCGCGTAGTCGACGAGGTGGTGCCAGCGCAGCTGGGACTCCACGTGCTCGCGGTACACGAGCATGTCCGCGTCCAGGCGCAGGATCACCTGCCCGGAGGCGGCCGCCACCCCGGTGTTGACCGCGTGACCGGATCCCCAGGCCCCCGCCGCCGAGGGGATGATCAGGGTGTTCTCCGGACGCACCGGGGGCAGGACGAGCGGCTCGGGGGAGCCGTCGTCCACCACGATGACCTCCGTCAGGTGCGACGGATAACTCTGCCCCGCCAGGGACGCCAGCACCAACGCCAGTTTCTCGGCCTGGCCGTGCGCGGGCACGATCACCGACACCGACAGACTCGGCGTCCACTCCCCCGGGGTCGGCGGGTCGAGGGGGTCGTACTGGTTGCGGCGTATCCGCGGCTGGTCGACGAAGTCGATCATGGGGCGCGGGCCGCGCGGTCGCGGAATGCTCTCAGAGGCGCTCAACGTGTTCCCCCGGGTGGTCGATGTGCCGGTCGGCCTGTGCGCCGAAGGGGGCGGGCACCCCTTCGAGCAGGACGCTGGGGCGCCAGCCGATCCACTGTTCGGTGTGGTTGCGCAGGAAGTAGCCGAGGTCGACGTTCCAGGTGTGGCCGCCTCCCGCGCGACGCAGCAGATAGCCGAACCCGTGGGTGCGGTAGACCCGGCAGCCCGCACGGGTCACGGCGAGCAGGAACTGGCTGTCGATGGCCCGGGGGCGCGGTCGGAAGCCGCCGACGTCCTCGATGACGACCCGGTCGGCGAGGATGGTGCTGCCGACGATGGCCGGGCTGGGCACCTCCGACCGGTAGCCCCGCCACACGGTGAGATCCAGTTCCTCCAGATAGGTGAAGTTCTGGCTGATGCCGACCACGTCGGCGCCGGAGTAGGCGCGGGCGAGCATGAGGTCGGCCAGGTGCTCGGGCCCGTACCAGTCGTCGTCGTCCCACTTGGCGATGACGGTCCCCGAGGCCCGGTCGACGGCGTCGTTCATGACGGCCCCGAAGACCTTCTCCCCCTCGGCCTCGTGGACCACGAGGGGGATCCCGGTGGCCCGGAACTCCGCCACGGCCGCGTCCACCTCGGGCAGGTCGGCGGAGAATCCGTGCAGGGCCAGGACCGCCTCGAAGCGGACGTGGCGCTGGCGGGCGATCTGGGCGAGGGCGAACCCGACGAGCTCGGGACGGCGGGTGCACAGCACCACCGAGACCCGGGTCTCCGGGGGGACGGGCAGCCCCGCCTCCGCCGCCAGGGACCGCCATCGGGTGCGGACGCCGTGGGTGCGCAGGGCCGCCCGGCGCAGGCGGATGCTGTGCTCCTCACGCCGGAGCGGATCGAGGAGGACGTCCTCCGCGCCCCCGGCGATGAGTTCGGCCAGGGGGGCGCCCAGGCCCGCGGCCCACATCGGGGCCGGATCGCCGATGAGCGGAACCCCGCCGGCGGCCAGCGCGGCGACGATCCGCACGGTGGCGGTGTCCCCGTGCTCGGGCCAGCCCACGCGGACGCCGCGCAGGTGGCGGACCCGTTCGAGGTCGTTCTCGGTGACGGTGCCGTCGGGGGTCGGGCGTATACGGACACAGGTCTCGTCGCGCACGACGACACGCCCTTCGACCTCGACCAGTTCGCCCAGCGGGCCCTTGGTCTTCTTGGTGAACCCGATGGGGTTGACGAAGCGCTCGTCGACGGGGGCCACCCGGGAGACGGGGTCGGTCCCGTACACGCGGAGCCGGGCCTCGGGGGAGCGCACCTCGGGCGCGACGGTCGCGTCGGTGGCGAGGCGGTCCACCGCGGGAACCTCCACGTCCTCCCAGAACGGCAGTCCCCCACCGTCGTCCAGACGCAGGACCAGGTCGGAGACGGGGGTGACCCGGTCGATCTCGACGGGCCCGGTGGCGGTGACGCCCCGGGCCGCCACGTCACCGGGCCGCCACAGGGCCGCCTGGGTCCCGCTGAGTCCACCGAGGACTCCGACGCCGGGGCCGCGCCGTCGGCCCCGGGGGCCGTGGACGACGGCGGCCAGCGCCTCGGCGACGGACATACCGCCGGGGAAGCACAGTTCACAGGCCCAGCCCCGGTTGCCGAAACGGCGGACCCGCAGTTCGTGCAGGTCGTTCCACTCGTCGATGGTGGGCGGCGCGGGCACGAGCGGGCCCAGGTGGGCGGGGACGTGCCGGACGACGACGAGGAGGTGGGCGGTGGGCGGCAACTGGGTGGTGACGGTGACGGCCCTGCGCAGGTCGGTGAGGCCGTCGGCGGCGATGACGACGAGGCCGACGGAGGAGGGTTCGCCCTCTCCTCCGATCCCCTCGACCGTGACGGGGCGACCCATGCCGTGCGCGTCCAGGTCGACGCGGCGGTCGTTCCCGCGCAGGCGCAGGGCGGCGAGTTCGGCCCGGTCCGGGCCGAGATCACCGATGAGGCAGAGGACGGCGGGTTCGTCACCGCGGGTGCGCAGAGCCTGGCGGACGGCTGAGGTGATCATCGGACGGCCTCGATCGTCTCGGCGACACGATGTGGTCGCTTATCGACCACAAGGCCCCATGATAGGCATGATGGTCACTTTCCGTGCCTTCTCATGTGCGTGTCGTCATATTCGATGCTCATGCGCTTGAGAACACCGAAAAGGGCCGCCCCGAACGGGGCGGCCCTCGGTGCGCTTCGGCTCAGCGGACGATCTTGCGCAGGACCCGGCGCCCCAGGCCCGGGGTGAACCAGCGCAGCTTGCGCTCGGCCCGGCGGGCGCGGGCGCGCATGCGCTCCACCTCGGCGAGCGCCTGGTCGAGCTTGCGGCGCAGCGCCTCGGGGCTCTCGTTCTTCCTCGCCGGGGCGCCCTCCTCGGGTTCGGGGACGGTGACGACCTCCCCCGACATCCAGTGGGCCCCGTGGATCTCCTCCACCGTGCGGTCCAGCTCCGCGCCGACCGCCTCGGGGGCCAGGTGCCGTGCCCGCGCGTAGGCGGAACGGCGCTCCAGGCGCAGCACCCCGTCCGCCGCGCGCGTGGCACCGGGCGGCGGGGCGCACAGCAGGCCCGCGCGCTCCTTGTCGGCGATCTCGACCAGATCGGCGACCGCCGTGCTCACCAGGCGGGTACCCGGCGGGACGTGGAGCACGAAGGTGACGCGCGGATCCGGCTCCGGCACCTCCTCGACGAGGCGGACCCGGGGGTCACCCCGGAAGGACTCGCCGATCAGCCGCAGGTCCAGCAGTTCCTCGTCCAGCGGGGAACGGCGGCCGTCGTCCAGCCGGTCCCACGGCCCCACCAGCGACACGCGGAGGTCGGGGGTGGTGCCGTTCAGCAGCGCGGCGACGGTGATCTCGACGTCCTCCAGGGTGCGGCCCTCCACGGGCACGACCGCGTCGACGAAGGGCACCTCCCACGCCCGGTCCGGACGCTTGCGCCGCAGCCGGAAGTCGGGGACCCGGTTGGACACGTACGGGGACCGGTACCGCATGCCCGCGTCGCGACGGGTCTGCATCTGGGAACGGCCCAGGTGCCAACTGCTCGTCTCCAGGTCGGGGATGAACACGGCGCCCTGCTGGGAGACCCGGTACGCGAACTCGGTGTCGCCGCCCAGCACCATGGCCGGGTCCATACCGCCCGCGGCCTCGAACAGGCTCCGGTGCAGCGAACCGGTCGCCCCGGTGAACACCCGGTAGGACTGGTGGGCGGACGTGCGCAGCCCGTCGCTGCCGTCGATGATCTTCTCCACCCAGTGCGGGTCGGCGCCCTCCCGGTCGAACAGCAGGTCCGCACGGCCCGCGGCGACCTCGTCGCGGACGTGCTCGGGGGTCATGGCATCGGGGTCGAAGTCGACGAACAGCTTGTGCCCCATGGCCACCCCGTAGTCGATGAGGTGGTGCCAGCGCATCTGCGATTCCACATGCTCGCGGTACACCAGCATGTCGGCGTCCAACCGCAGCACGACCTGCCCGGACGAGACCGCGACCCCGTTGTCGAAGGCGTGCGCCGACCCCCACCCGCCGGGGTCGGAGGTGATCAGGAGGGTGTTCTCGGGGCGCACCGGCGGCAGCGCGAGCGGCTCCGGGGAACCGTCGTCGACGACCACCACCTCCATCAGGTGGGCCGGGTAGCTCTGTCCGGCCAGCGCGGCCAGGACGAACGCGAGCTTCTCGGGGTGCCCGTGCGAGGGGATCACCACGCTGACCGACAGGGTCGGTGTCCACGTCCCCGGCGCGGGAGGGGTGAGCGACGCGTGATCGTTGCGCACCAGGCGCGGTTGACCGGTGAAGTCCACCTCCCCACGCGGAAGGGCGTGCCCCGAGAGGGATGCGGCGGCGACCGGTTCTCGGCCGGTGTCCAGGGTGGTCAACGGAGTCCCCCCGTGTACTCGGTGACGGGCCGGCCGAAGGGCTCGGGCTCCCCCTCCAGGAGGGCGCTCGGATGCCAGCCGAACCACTGTTGGATGCGATTGCGCAGAAAGAAGGCCATGTCCTCGGACCAGGTGTGGCCACCGCCGGTGCGGCGGAGCACGTACCCCAGTCCGTGGCCGCGGTAGATGCGGCCGCCACCGCGCATGACCGCGATGAGGAGTTGGGTGTCGATGGAACGGGGTACCGGGCGGAATCCGCCGGTCTCCTCCAGGACCGCCCGGTCGGTGAGGATGGTGCCCCCGGCGATGAACCGGCTGGAGGACTCCGACCTGCCCTCCCGCCACAGGGTCAGGTCGACCTCTTGGAGGTAGACGAAGTCCTGCCCGACACCGAGGAGCTCGGCGCCGGAGTAGGTGCGGGCGAGGACGAGGTCGGCGAGGTGGTCGGGGCCGTACCAGTCGTCGTCGTCCCACTTGGACACGAGGTCGCCGGAGGTACGGGCGACCGCGTCGTTGAGCACGGAGCCGAAGATCCGGTCGGCGTCGGCCTCGCGCACGACGAGGGGGAGACCGGTGGCCTCGAAGCCGGCGATGGCGGCGGCCACCTCGGGGAGCGTGGCGGGGAAGCCGTGCAGCGTGAGCACGACCTCGATGTCGACCCCGCGCTGACGGGCGATCTGGGCGAGCGCGAACCCGACCATCTCGGGACGGCGGGTGCACAGGATGACCGACACCGTCGGCGCCGGGGGAACCGGCACGCCCGCCCGCGCGCCCAGGGTGCGCCAGCGAGAGCGGGTTCCGTGGGTGCGCAGGGCGACGCGACGGAGCCGAACGCTGTACTCCTCGCGCCGCAGCGGGTCGGCGAGGTCTTCCTCGGTGGTGCCGAGGAGCAGGTCGATGAGGGGCGCGCCGAGGCCGGCCGCCCAGGCGGGCACCGATCCCCCGACGAGCGGAACACCGCCGGCCGCCAGGGAGGCGACCGCCCGGACGGCGGCCGTGGGCCCGCCGTGCCCGGACCAGTCCACGCGGACGCCGCGCAGGTGCCGCAGCCGACCGAGGTCGACGTCGGTGATCGTCCCGTCCGGCGGGACCACCACCAGGTCCTTCTTTCCCTGCCGGATGACGGCGCGCCCGTCGGCGGCGGTCAGATCCCCCCAGTGCGCGTCCCCGTGCTTGGTGAACCCGATCGGGTTGACGGTGAGTTCGTCGATGGGGGCGACCTCCGCGACCGGATCGGCGCTCTCGCGTACCGAGGCGCCGCCTCCGGGCGCGGCGATCCGCTCCCAGGCGTCGGTGGAGGTGGTGCGGCGGTCCAGGACCGGCACGGCCGCGTCGGTCCATCCCGGCGGGGTGTCGTCGCCCACCCGCAGGGCCAGATCTCCGACGGGGGTGACCCGGCGCAGCGGTACCGGTCCGGCCGGTTCGACACCGTGGGCGCCGGTGTCGCCGGGACGCCACAGGGCGGCCTCCGGGCCGGACAGGGCGGCCAGGGGCGCCACGGCGGGGCCGCGCCGCCGGCCGCGGGTCCCGGACCAGATCGCGTCCAGGACCTGCGGGGTCTCCACACCGTTGGGGAAGAACAGCTCGCACAGCCACCCGCGCCGGCCGACCCGGCGCACCCGCGCCTCCTGGAGGTCGCGCCACTGGCCCATGCCGGGAGAGGCGGGCAGCGGCGGCTCCTGGTGGCCGGTGGTGTCCAGGATCGCGACGACGACCTGGACGGCGCGCGGCAGACCGGCGGCGGCGGTCAGGGACCGGTGCAGGTCGGTGGTGGTGGCGGCGACGACCGCCACCAGGCCCGCCTCCGGGCCGAGATCGCGTTCCCAGACGCCCTGGAGCTTCACAGGCTCTCCCAGGACGCGGGCGTCCAGGTCGAGGATCGCGTCCGAGTCGGTGAGCGGCAGCCCGTCCAGATGGGCGCGGGCCCCGGCGCCGGTGTGGCAGAGCAGGGCGGTCTCGGTGCCCCGGCCGCGCAGGGCGTTCCGGAGGGCGGTGGTGATCATCCAGACCTCGTGGGTGTCGGTGCGGTGGTGCGGAAGGGCGGGAGGGGGCTCACGGCGCCTTGCGGGCGAACACGTGCGCCCCCTTCTCCGCGCTCTCCTCGCTACGGTGCAGTTCGGGGTACTCGGCCAGCCACCGGTCGCCGACCGCGCGCTCCTCTTCGCGGTCCGCGTCGTCCAGGACGAAGACCACGTCCTCGGTGCAGTGCGAGAGCAGGCGCGGCAGCGCCGGGTACCGGGCGTGCAGCCCGGTGGCCTGGGGCGGGCCGTCCACGAAGACCAGGCCGACGTCCGTCAGGTCGGTCAGGGCGGCGAGGTCGTACCAGCGGTCGGCGGTGCGTCGCTCCTCCCCGCCCACCACGACCGTCTCCGTCTCGATCTCGGCGAACGGGGCGTGGCGGACCTCGACGATGTCGTCCAGCCCGTGCGAGGCGACCAGGGCGCGGCTCAGTTCGGCGTAGCGGGCGTCGTGTTCGAGGGCGATGAGCCGTCCGCCGCCGGTCCGGCGCAGCGCGTACCCCAGCCAGACGCTGGAGGCGCCGCTGCCGCACTCCACGACCGTCTCCGGGCGCAGCCGCTCGATGTGGCGGACCAGGACCCGCAGGACGTCGGGGGAGGCGGCCCAGCCGCGCAGCGGCGGCATGAACGGGGCGGTGTCGAGGTGCTCGCGCAGCTCGGTCCAGGCCACCTGCTGCTCGTAGTCGGCACGGCCCTGGACCTCGACGGCGCGGCGCATCTCACGGGTCGCCTTGGGCAGCGCGTGGTCGCCGATGCGGGCGACGCGTTCGCGGACCTCCTTCAGGGCCCGCGCCGTCTCCAGCCGGTCCTCCGCCACGGCCTGGGTGACCGTGCGGCCGTGCTCGCGCACGGAGGCCTCCAGCGCGCGGACCGAGCGGCGCACCAGCAGCAGCCCCAGACCCAGACCGCAGACCAGGGCCCCGAGCAGGACCAGGCCGGTGAGGGTGACCGCCTCCACGGGGGTGATCAGTCCCGTCACGACCAGGATCCCGGGGACCACCAGGGCGAGGACGCCGACGACGACGGCGAGGGGGCGCGACAGGCGGCGCAGTGAACGCATGGGCGGGCATCTCCTGAGGGATCACGAGGCCGGTGTGGATGGGGAGGGTTCCAGACGCGCCCGACCGGACGGAAGCGGTCGAAGCGACGATGACACGAGCGGCCCACGCGACCAAGAGAACACCCCGTTCGCGAAGACGAAACCCGTGTGCCGGGCAATTCCCCCTTTGTTCATCCGAAGATCATCGCGGGCCGACCGACGCGCCCTCAAGAGTTCTCCGGATCGGGGGCCCATCCCGTGGCCGTCACCAAGGTCTCCTCCATGGCCGGGATGAGCGTGCGGGCGTAGGTGGCGGTCATGTGGGAGTAGTCCCAGAACACCAGGATGTTGCCCACGACCGCGTCGCAGCGACCGTCGGGGCAGACGTGCCCGGTGAGGTCCACCAGAGTGACGTTGTCCGGGAGGTCCCCGGCCTCGTCCAGTACGACGGCGGGGTCGCGGTCGGCCTGCGCGTACACGGCGGGGCTGGTGCACTCCTCGATCGGTTCGCTCGCCACGCACTCGGCGCCGGCGTAGGGGCGTCGGGGCAGGTCGCGAATGCCGATCACGTCGATGCCGAGTGCGTCCAGCTCCCGCCAACGGTCCACGAAACCGGCGGGGACGGTCTCCCCTTCGACGCTGGAACGGGTCGAGGAGGTGAGCACGGCGTCGGGACGCAGCAGTTCCAGTTCCGCCATGGCCCGGGCGTTCCACTCCTGGCATTCGGTGAACACCCGCCCCTGGGTGTGCGGGACTCCGGAGGCGAACTGACACCCGCTCTTGGTGAACGACACCAAACGCCAACCGTGTGTCTCGGCGACCGCCTGCACCGCCGGATACCAGTGCGCGGTACGGGAGGCGCCGACCAGGGCCAGGGTGTGCTCGGCGTCCTCGGGGCCGGTCCGACAGACCTCGGGTTCCTCGGCGTGGAGGTTCACGTGACAGCCCTGGAGGTGGTGATCGGACAGGTCGTCGCGGGCGTCGAGGGGGTCGGGGACCACCGGCAGGTCCGGCAGCACACCGGCCAGTTCGGGGCGGGTGACCAGGGCGGCCCCGGGGTAGTCGACGGGTTCGATGACCCGCTCGGTGCGTTCCCGACGTTGCTCGGCGATCCGGTCCGACCACTGCGAGCCGAGGACCAGGGGCGGGGCGAGCAGCAGCGCGGCCAGCGACGCCGACCAGGCCGGGAGCCAGGCGCGGCGCACCCGCAGGGTGATCCGCTCGGCACCGCCCTCGACGATCCTCTTCGTCACCCAGGCCAGGACCAGGGACAGGCCCAGGACGGCGGCCCCGCCGAGTGGTGTGGCCAGGGAGCGGCCGGTGAGCTGGAGGTGCACCACCAGGATCGGCCAGTGCCAGAGGTAGAGCGCGTAGGACAACCCGCCCAGCGCCATCAGCGGGCGGCGGGTGAGCAGCCGGTCGACGCCGAACCTGCTGCCGCTGTCCCCCGCCACGATGACGGCGACGGCGGCGAGGGTCGGCCACAGGGCGGCGTATCCGGGGAACAGCGAGGAGACCGGCAGGAGCACACCGCACAGGACCAGGGCGACCAGTCCGACCCAGCCCAGGATCACCCGCACCGGCCGGGGCGGGGTGAGCCGGTGGACCACCAGGGCCAGGACGCCGCCCAGGGCGAACTCCCACAGGCGGGCTCCGGTGTCGAAGTAGGCCCAGGGCTGGTCGACGGCGGTGATCCACATGGAGTACGCCAGGGAGAGGACCAGGACCGCGCCGATCGCGACGAGCGCGGCGTGCCGGATCCGGGACCGGCCCACCGCCAGGAGCACCGCGCCCAGCAGGAGCGGCCACAGCACGTAGAACTGCCCCTGGATGGACAGCGACCAGAAGTGCTGCACGGGGCTGGGCGCGCCTTCCCTGGCCAGGTAGTCGACGGCGGCCCGGGCCAGTGCCCAGTTCTCGTGGTAGAGGGCGGCGGCGTAGACCTCGGAGATGACGTCCGGCCACCGCGAACGCGGGAGCCACAGGTACGTCATGGCCAGGATCGCCACCAGCACCACGCCGACGGCGGGTGTCAGCCGGCGCAGCAGCCGGGTCCAGAACCCGAGGACGTCGATACGCCCGTGCCGTTCCGCCGAGCGCACCAGGGAACCGGTGATGAGGAAACCGGTGAGCAGCAGGAAGACGTCCACACCGCCGGAGACCCGGCCGAACCAGATGTGATAGCCGGCGACCAGCAGGACGGCGACGGCGCGCAGTCCTTCGATCTCCGGACGGAACCCGCCGCGTTCGGGAGTGGACATGGACGTGCCTCGGAGGTGTTCGGGAGGGATGGGGGGCCGGGAGACCGGCGTTGGATCATCGCCCCTCCCGGAGAACGAACGTTGAACCCCCCTCCAACACACGGCAACGGGCGCCCGGCGACACTGACCCACCCTCGCGAAGACCTCGGGTTTCTCGTCTCGGGAGGTTCACATCACACGCGCACCATCGACCGCGAAAAGGACACGGAGGGTGACCGGCCGTTTATTCCCTTCTACCGGTGTCGGCGTCCTGACACGGGAAGCCCCGCCGTACGGCTGATAGCTTGCTGCCTAGCGATCCCATCGCCGTTAAGCACGACGAACCGCTTGATAGGAAAGGTGCCTCAGAGATGTCTGCGCCATACACGCTTCCCGAGCTGCCCTACGACTACGCGGCCCTGGAGCCGTGGATCTCGGGTCAGATCATGGAGCTGCACCACGACAAGCACCACGCCGCCTATGTCGCCGGTGCCAACTCGGCGCTGGAGCAGCTCGCCGAGGCCCGCGACAAGGGCGAATTCGGCACCGTGACCATGCTGGAGAAGAACCTCGCGTTCCACCTCGGCGGACACGTCAACCACAGCGTCTTCTGGAAGAACCTGTCCGCCGACGGCGGCGACAAGCCCGAGGGCGAGCTGGGCGCCGCCATCGACGACCAGTTCGGCTCCTTCGACGCCTTCCGCGGTCAGTTCAACGCGGTCGCCGCGAGCCTCCAGGGTTCCGGCTGGGCCTTCCTGGCCTGGGACGCCCTCGGTCAGCGCCTGATCATCGAGCAGCTCTACGACCAGCAGGGCAACGCCGCGCTGAGCTCCGTGCCGCTGCTCATGCTGGACATGTGGGAGCACGCCTTCTACCTCCAGTACAAGAACGTGAAGGCCGACTACATCAAGGCGTTCTGGAACGTGGTCAACTGGGCCGACGTCCAGGAGCGCTTCGAGGCCGCCCGCACGGTCCGGATCGGCTAGTAGGCCGAGAGGCACCTCGCGACACGCCGAAGGGCGGTGCCCGTCCGGAGGGACGGCACCGCCCTCGTTCCGTCACCCACCGTCGCCCTCAGATCATCAGGGGGACCGGGGCGTCGATGGGGCCGTGCCGGTCGAGTTCGCGCCAGGCGCGGGACAGCCGCCAGACGATCTCCTCCCGCCCCTCCGCCTCGAAGGGCACGGGCAGCCGGAAGTACCGGTCGTGGTGTTCCTGGGGGGCGGCCGTCATCAACGTTCCGGGCACCAGTTCGAGCCCGTGGCAGAGCGCGACCTGGGCGTAGGCCCGGGAGCCGATGCCCGGCAGTTCGATCCACAGCGCGGCGCCGCCGTCGGGGCGCTTCCACCGCCAGTCGGGCAGGTCGCGGCGGATCAGCGCCTCCAGGTGGTCCATCGCCTCGCTCAGGTGTGCGGAGCGCTCGCGGGAGAGCCGGTCGTAGTCGGCCAGAAGGCGCACGGCGACGACCTGGTCCAATTGCGGGCCGGCCAGGTCGGCCAGGACCTTGCGGCGGCTGAGCCGCAACGCCATCTCCGCCGGGGCGCGCAGCCAGCCGACGCGCAGGCCCGCCCAGGCCACCTTGGACAGCGAATCGACGCTGATGATCTCCGCGCCCCGGGGTGCGAAGGCGGCCAGCGGGGCCGGTTCCCGGGGATGCCGGATACCGGTGTAGGCGGAGTCCTCCAGCACCGGCACCCCGTACCGGGCCGACAGCTCCCCCACTTCCCGGCGGCGTGCGACGGACATCATCGTGCCGGTGGGGTTGTGGTACGAGGGCATCGTGTAGACGAGGTGCGGCGCGTGCTCGTCGACGGCCCGGCGCAGCCGGTTGATGTCGATGCCCTGGTCGTCGAGCGGCACGGGCACGAACCGGGCACCCTGGTCGCTCATGAGGTCCAGGCAGCCGGCGAACCCCGGGTCCTCCACCACCACGGGGGACCCCTTGCGCAGGTAGAGCTGGGCCACCAGGGAGATGGCCTGGTGGGCGCCGGTGGTCACGACGATCTGGTCCGCGGTCGTGGGCAGGTCACGGGCCCGGTAGAAGTCGGCGATGGCCTCGCGCAGTTCGGGGAGTCCGCGGGGATGGTAGGTGCCCTCGGTGAGCAGGGGGCCCAGGTCGTCCAGGCTCTCCCGGACGATCTCCGTGAACCCGGGGAGCGCCGGGGTGCTCATGCAGGAGGCGGAGATGAGGTCGGCGTCCTTCTGGATGAGGTTGCGGTACATGTACTGCCCGACCCCGTTCGCCGCCCAGCCGTCGGACCGCACCGGGGCGACCTTGAGGCTGACCCGGGTACCGCTGCCCTGACGGCTGTCGAAGACCCCCTCCGAGCGCAGCAGATCGTAGGCGGACACCACCGTGGTCCGACTGACCCGCAGCGCCGCCGCCAGGATCCGTTCGGAGGGCAGCCGTTCCCCGGGTTCGAGGCTCCCCTCGTCGATGAGGGCCCGCAGTCCGTCGGCGAGCCGACGGTAGAGCGCCCCGCTCCCGACGGACCAGGTACCGAGGAGACCCACGAGGTCGTCCACCGTCCGAGAAGAGTCCATTTGTGCCTCCATTGGCTCTACACAGCCATCTTCTTCATGTCCATACTGGCAGAAATGGACCTCTAAAGGGAGTCATCATGGCATACCAATCTTCTGTTCTCGTCGAATCCCGTCTCCTGCGCGGTGACGGCCTCGCCCTGCTCGTGAAGGCGATGCGGACCCTGGCCGAGTCCACCGAAGGCCACCTGAGCGAAGTGGACTTCTCGATCTCGGAGAACGAGGTCCACATCGTCTCCCTCTGGCGGGACGCGGTCGCCCTGCGGGCCTTCGTCGAGGAGGCCCATTCCCTGTTGATCGCCCATCGCGAGCGGCACGGGGCCTTCCCGACGGTGGAGCGCACCCTGTGGTGGTCGGAGGGGACGCCCACCCCGGACGAGACCCGCGGGCGCGAAGAGCACCTGCGCGCCCACGGCCCCGGCAGCAGGGCCTTCACCCTCGCCTCCCCGGTCCCGGCCTGAAGCCGGCCAGGGCCCGCCGGGCCGTCTCCGCGAAGGCCTCCGGGTCCAGGTCGGCGCACCCTTCCGGCAGTGCCCCCACGACCGGTCCCGCGCCCATCCCGGGCAGGTCCTCCAGATTGCAGCGCATAGCCAGATCGGGCGCAGCCGGCCACGAACCGATGATCACGCCCGCCGAGAGCAACCCGCGCCCGTTCAGCGCCTCGGCCGTGAGCGCCACCTCGTTGAGCGTCCCCAGACCGGCCCGCGCCACGACGAGGACGGGGGCGCGCAGGAGGATCGCGATGTCGGCCAGGGTCTGCCCCTCGCCGTTCAACCGCACCAACAGCCCGCCGGCACCCTCGACGAGGACCAGGTCGTGGGTGTTCTCCAGGGAACGGGCGACGTCGGCGACCATCTCGGCGCGCACCTCCGGCAGGCCCGAGCGGGCGGCGGCCGTGGCGGGGGCCAGCGGGTCGGGGTAGCGCGCCAGTTCCACCGAGGTCACCGTGGGGACCAGCGCGGCGATCGTCTCGGCGTCCCCGGCCTCGGTCTCCCCCACCCCGGTCTGGGCGGGTTTGACCACCGCGACCCGGCCGTCGAAGGCCGCCGCGACGGCGGCGGTCACCATGGTCTTTCCCACGCCGGTCCCGGTACCGGTCACCACCAGGATCATCGGGACGCCTCCGCAGCCGCGACCATCCCCGCCGCGACGGTGGCGATGTCGTCGTCGGTGCACACGTACGGCGGCATGGTGTAGACGAGGTTCCGGAACGGCCGCAACCAGACCCCCGCGTCCAGGGCGGCGCGCGTGGCCTCGCGCATCCGCACCGGTCCGTCCAGTTCGATCACCCCGATGGCGCCGCGCACCCGTGTCCCGGGGACGCCGGCGAGCCCTTCGGTGAGCCCCCGCTCGATCCGGGCGATGTCGGACCGCCAGTCCGACTCCATCAGCAGCCGCACCGAGGCGACCGCGACGGCGCAGGCCAGCGGGTTGGCCATGAACGTGGGACCGTGCGCCAGGACCGGCACCTCCCCCCGGGCGATCCCGTCGGTGACCCGTTCCCCGCACAGCACGGCGGCCAGGGTGAGATACCCGCCGGTCAGCGCCTTGCCCAGGCACATGATGTCGGGGGCCGTCCCGGCGGCGTCGGCGGCGAACAGGGATCCGGTGCGCCCGAATCCCGTGGCGATCTCGTCGAAGACCAACAGAACGCCGTACTCGTCGGCGATGCGCCGCAGCTCCCTCAGGTGGCGGGGGTCGTGGAAGCGCATGCCGCCGGCCCCCTGGACCAGGGGCTCGACGATGATCCCGGCGAGTTCGCGGGCGTGCCGGGCCACCAGGGACTCCAGTGCGGCCGTGTGGTCGGGGTCGTACTCCTCGGGCGGCGCGGGCGCGAAGATCTGCGCGGGCAGCACGTCGCCCCACAGGGCGTGCATGCCGCCCTCCGGGTCGCAGACGCTCATCGCGTGGAAGGTGTCCCCGTGGTAACCGCCGCGCCAGGTGAGGAACCGGCTCCGGCCCGCCTCACCCCGGGAGCGGTGGTACTGGAGGCACATCTTCATCGCCACCTCGACGGCGACGGACCCGGAGTCGGCCAGGAAGACGTGGCGCAGGGGTTCGGGGGTGATCTCCACCAGCAGCGCGGCCAGCTCCGCCGCCGGGCCGTGGGTGAGTCCGCCGAACATCACATGGCTGAAGGTGTCGGCCTGCGCGTGCAGCGCGGCGTCCAGGACCGGGTGCCGGTATCCGTGGATCGCCGACCACCAGGAGGACATGCCGTCGACGACGTCGAACCCCCGTTCCCCGTCCGACAGGTGCAGGCGGCTTCCCCCCGCCCCGGTGACGACGAGGGGCGGCTCGCCCGCGGGGAGGGTCGAGTAGGGGTGCCACAGGTGTGCGCGATCGACGGAACGTATCCACTCAGGCGTCATGTGGACTCATTGTCCACTCGGCGCGGCCGGACCGGAGCCGTACGGTCCTACCAGGATTCGAGGTGGAACTTTGTGGGCTTCCACCGGTGACGCGCGGACCCCGGACCGGGCAGAGTCGGTTACGCCTCCCTGGCACGAGGACCGGGCCGCCCCAGCGGGATTGGCCGCCGCTGGGTCGGTCCCTTCGTGCGCCGACACCACGGGAGGCCGGGCGTCGGACCGGGCCGTCTCCCCGGTCCCCTTACGCCCCGCGCACGGGGAGCGCCGTCGAGCGCCCGGGCCCCGAGCGCCCCTCCGCCGCCGCGCGGCGTCCCGCCACATCACGAAGGGCCCTGTGGCACGATCCCCCTCGGAGCACGCGACTCCCCCTTCCGCGAAGGAGCATCCGCCATGGACGGCCAGGCACTCACCCCGCCCCGACGCCCCTGGACCCTGCGGTCCGTCCGCCCGGACGCCCGGCGGTCCCCCGGCGCCGGCGCGCCGGCCGCGCACCCCTTCTCCTGGTTGTCGCACGCCTCCGCAGCGCGGGCCCGGGCGGGGCTGACCCGCCGTGTCACGCCCCGGGCCGCCACCGAACACGTGCTGGACCTGGCCGGGAACGACTACCTGGGGCTGCTGCGCCACCCCCGCGTGACGGAGGCCGCAGAGGCGGCGATCCGACGCTGGGGCACCGGCGCCGGCGGGTCGCGCCTGGTCACCGGCGACACCGAACTCCATCACGAGCTCGAACGGGAGCTGGCCGACCACCTCGGCACCGAGTCGGCCCTGGTCTTCTCCTCCGGGTACACCGCCAACCTCGCGATGGTCACCGCGCTGACCGCCCCGTTCCCGCAGGCGGGTCCGGCCGCGTCGGCCCCGCTGCTGGTGTGCGACCGCCACAACCACGCGTCGCTGATCGACGCCACCCGGCTGGCCCGGGCGGCGGGGGCCCGGGTGGCCCTGTTCGAGCACGCCGACCCGGTCTCGGCGGCCCGGGCGTTGGAGGGGCGCGCGGACGATCGGGCGGCCCGGACCCTGGTGGTCAGCGACACCGTCTTCTCCGTGGACGGCGATCTCACCGACCTCGGGGCGCTGCACCGCGCGGCCCGGGCGGCCGGCGGCGCCCTGCTGCTCGACGACGCCCACGGGCTCGGTGTCATCGGACCGGGCGGCCGGGGCGCGCTGTCCGCGGCCGGGCTGCTCCCGGCCCCCGACGACGTGGTGGTCTCGGTCACCCTCTCCAAGGCGCTCGCCGCTCAGGGCGGTGCCGTCGCGGGTCCGGCCCGGGTCGTCCGGCACCTGGTGGAGACCGCCCGCACGTTCATCTTCGACACCGGGTTGGCCCCCGCGTCGGCGGCGGCCGCCCTCGCGGCGCTGCGCGTCCTGCGCGCCGAACCCGAACGCGCCGAGGCGGTGCGCGCCCACGCCCGCCGTCTCCATGACGAGCTGAGCGAACGGGGGTGCGAGGTCACCGCCCCCGACGCCGCCGTGGTGTCGGTGACGGCCCCCTCCCCGGAGGCGGCGGTGCGCTGGCGGGCCGCCTGCCTGAGGGCCGGGGTGCGGGTGGGCTGCTTCCGTCCCCCGTCGGTTCCCGACGGCCGCTCCCGCCTGCGGTTGACGGCACGGGCGACGCTCACCGAAGCCGAGGTCCGCCGGGCGGTGGACGTCATCGTCGCACATCTCCCCGGGTAACCTTCGGAGGGGACAGAAGGACCGTCCGCGACAAAGGAGGCGGTGACCGCCGTGCCGGGCCGTGACGACGCATCGGGTGCCCCCGAACCGAACCCGAACGCCGACGACGCGGCGAAGATCCCTCCCGAGGACACCGCTCCCCCCGGGTCTCCCGACGCTTCCGGCCCCGACGCCCCCGCCGAGACCGGCGCCACCGCGGCCGGAGCGGCGGCGACGCCCCGCCGTCGCGGCCGTCTGCGCACCCGGATCGGCGTGGGCGTGGCCCTGGTGCTGGTCGTCTCCCTCATCGTCATGTTGACCGTGCCCGCCAGCCGGGACGCGCTGCGCTTCCTGTGGTGCGGGGTCACGGGCGGGGTCTGCCCCAGCACCGAACTCCCCCCGATCGCCGAGGACGAGGAGACCGACTGGCGGATGCGGGTGGGCCCCGAGGAGGGCGCCGTGTGGGGCAACTACGTGTCCCTGGGCGACTCCTACTCCTCCGGTGACGGCGCCGGCGACTACGCCCCCGAGACCGCCGTGGCCGGCGGTTGCTGGCGGTCGGCCAACGCCTACGCCCACCTCATCGAGGAGGAGTTCGACTTCGCCGGCGCGCTGGCCTTCTACGCGTGCAGCAGCCACAAGGGGTCCGCCATGCTCTCCGAGCTGGGCACCCCCGAGTCCCAGATCGAGCGGGTCACCGAGCACACCTCCCTGGTGACGCTCGGGATCGGCGGCAACGACCTGGGCTTCATTCCGGTGCTGCGCACCTGCATCGTGCGCATGCCCCTCCTGGAGAGCAGTGTCTGCACCGCCCAGGAGGAGGACATCGCCGAGCGGATGGAGAAGTTCGAGGAGACCCTGAGCACCGTCGTCGGGGAGATCCGGAGCAGGGCCCCGGACGCGCGGATCCTGGTGCTGGGCTATCCGCGGCTGTTCCCGGAGGAGCCGCCGGGCATGTACTACACGCTGACCGTCAAGGACCAGCTCTGGCTCAACGGGATCGCCGAGCGGTTCAACACCCGTATCCGGGACGTGGTCTACCGTGCCGACGGCGGGATCTACGGCACTCGGGAGGCCGGCAGCGTGGAGTACGTCAACACCTTCTCCGCGTTCAGCGGCCACGAGGTCAGCGCCGAGGACGCCTGGTTGAACGGGATCGTGCTCGGCCAGTTCGGTGAGGGCCTGAAGGTGGACCGGGCGACCTTCCACCCCACCGCCCAGGGACAGCGGTCGATCGCCGAGCGGGTGCGCCTTCAGATCATGGAGGGCCCCGAACGCGTCCTGTACGTGTCGCGGGAGACCCTGGCCCGGGTGGACGAGTCGCTGCTGCGCACCGAGCTGGGCGGTCCGCTGGACCCGGTGCACCGGCCCTCGGAGGAGCCCTCAGAGGACCCCTCCGAGTCGGTGGTCGACGAGGCCGGCGGTTCCTGACCGCCCCCGACGCCGCCGGCGGGCGTCCGCCCCGGGGTACCGGGACGGACGCCCGCCGGCGTCGGTCAGCGCCCGGCCCTGAGGTCCTCCAGGACCTCGGCGAACCGGTCCAGACCCCAGTTGAGGTCCTCCTCGCTGATCACCAGCGGCGGAGACATGCGCACCGTCGAGCCGTGGGTGTCCTTGACCAGGACGCCCTTCCTCGCGAGCCGCTCGCACATCTCCTTGCCCGAGGCCAGCGCGGGGTCGACGTCGATCCCGGCCCACAGCCCGATGCTCCGGGCGGCGACCACGCCGTTGCCGACGAACCCGTCGAGGCGGCGGGTGAGCACCTCGCCCAGTTTGCGGGCGTTCTCCAGGTAGGGGCCCTCGGTCAGCATCCGGACGACCGTGTGGCCCACCGCGCCGGCGAGCGGGTTGCCGCCGAAGGTGCTCCCGTGCTGGCCCGGCCGGATCACGCCGAGCACCTCCTCGTCGGCCACCATCGCCGACACCGGGAGGATGCCGCCGCCGAGGGCCTTGCCGAACAGGTAGGCGTCGGGGACGACCCCGCTGTGCTCGCAGGCCCTGATGGTGCCGGTGCGGCCGAGGCCGGACTGGACCTCGTCGGCGATGAACAGGACCCGGTTGGCGTCGCAGATCTCCCGCACCCGCGGCAGGTAGTCCCGCGAGGGCACGATGACCCCGGCCTCGCCCTGGACGGGTTCGATGAGGACGGCGACCGTGGTGTGGTCGATGGCCGCCTCGATGGCCGCGGCGTCGCCGTAGGGCACCGAGCGGAACCCGGGCGTGTAGGGACCGAAGCCGGTACGCGCCTCGGAGTCCGAGGAGAAGGAGATGATCGTGGTGGTGCGCCCGTGGAAGTTGGCGCCGGCCACCACGATGGTGGCCTCGTTCTCGGCCACGCCCTTGACCTCGTAGCCCCACTTGCGGGCGACCTTGATGCCGGTCTCGACCGCCTCGGCGCCGGTGTTCATCGGCAGGACCTTCTCCTTGCCGACCATCCCGGCGAGGGCGTCGACCCAGGGGCCGAAACGATCGTTGTAGAAGGCGCGGCTGGTGAGTGTCACCCGGTCGATCTGGCGGTGGGCCGCGGCCAGCAGGTCGGGGTTGTGGTGGCCGAAGTTCATGGCCGAGTACCCGGCCAGACAGTCCAGGTAGCGTTCGCCCTCCACGTCCGTCACCCAGGCCCCGCGGCCCTCGGCGATGACGACGGGCAGGGGCGCGTAGTTGTGCGCGGAGTGCTTCCGCGCCAGGGCGATGTGGTCCGCGCTGGAGAGCGCGGGGGTCTCGTCTTCGGGAAGTGTTGCTCCGCCGGGGTTCCCGGCGGTGTTCTCCTGCCCCAGGTTCTGGGTGTTGCTCATCCAACCGCTCCGATCGCCATTGACCGATGTCAGACACTAGATACCCACCGAAGGGGCCCGGTAGAGCCCCCGGCGGAGAGTCCCCAAGAGTTGAGCAGATGATCCGGTGAGCCCACAAGGGGGTGTCGGCGGTATCCGTGATGCGTCGACGAACGGCGGTGCCCCTCCGAAGATCTTTCACCAGATCAGTCGCAGTGAGGCACGTCACATCGCGGGCCCGCGAGGGTCGGTCCTTTCCCCCGCACGGCTGCGCCGCGCCCGCCGGAAGGAGGCCCGACGCCGGGCCCCCGGCTCCCGCCGTGTCGACCGACACGGACCTTTCGGACGGAAACGCCCGGGATGCCGGTATCCGACCACGGGACCGGCGACGGTGAGGTGTGTCACAAGCGCACGATCAGGCCCGGAATCCGGGGGCGGCGTCCCCCCGAACAGGCCGTGGATCAGGGCTCGGAGAACACTGTGACCCCGCCGCTGAGGTCGGGTGACGCGGTCCACAGCCCCGCCGGCGATCGGGAGGCCCCCCGACGGGTACGGTCGGCTCACAAGCCACCGACGCGCCGACCGGATCCGGTCGGCGTCGGCGTTCCGCCGCGAGCCCCGGGCCGTGGACGGTGCGCCCGTACCCACCGCCGAGGGAGGCAGACCGTGCGTCCAGTGCCCCTGGGGTCCACCGCACCGGAGACCGCCGCGCGCCCCGCGACGGCCGACCCGGACACCGCCCTCTCCCTGTCCCTCCTGTTCGACGCGGTCGCCGAGGCGGTTCCGGAGCGGATCGCGCTGGTCGCCGGAGCACGGGTCGTCTCCTACGCCGGGTTGCGCGAACGCGCGGACCGGTTGGCCCGGCACCTGGTGGCGGCGGGGATCGGCCGCGGCGAGCACGTGGCGATCCTGTCCTTCAACCGGGCCGAGTGGGTGGAGACCTTCCTGGGGGTGCTGCGCGCGGGCGCGGTGCCCGTCAACGTCAACTACCGCTATGTGGCGGGCGAACTGCGCCACGTCCTGGCCGACTCGCACACGGTGGCGCTGGTGGCCGAGGAGTCCCTGGCCGCGACCGTGGCCGTGGTGCGTTCCGACCTCCCGCGCCTGCGGCACACGGTGCTGCTGTCGGACGGGGCGGATCCGGACGATCGCGCGGCGGTGCGCGCCGCGTTCCCCGACGCGGTGGACTACGAGATCGCGCTGGCCGACGCTCCGGTCGGGACGGCGCTGCCGCCGACCTCGGGCACCGACCACTACCTGCTGTACACGGGCGGCACCACCGGCTACCCCAAGGGGGTCCTGTGGCGGCAGGCCGACATCTTCCGAGCGGCGATCGAACGCCGCTCCCCCGGCGCCCCGCGCGCCCGCTCCCCGAAGGACGTGGCGGAGCGGGCCCGGTCGTGCTTCCCGCAGCGCATGCTGGTGCTGGGTCCGTTGATGCACGCCGCCGGCCAGTGGAACGCGTTGAGCATGCTGCTGTGCGGCAAACGGGTGGTGCTGTCGACCGACCGCAGTTTCCAGGCCGAGCGGGTCGTCTCCCTGGCGCACCGGGAGGGCGTGCACACGCTCCAGGTGGTGGGAGACGCGATGGCCCGCCCGCTGGCGCGGCACCTGCTCACCGAGCCGGACCTGTGCCCGGAACTCTCGGCGGTGCGTTCGGGCGGGACCCCGCTCACCCCGCCGGTGCGCGGGCTGTGGCGGGCCTGGCGCGAGGACATCGCCCTGGCCGACTCCTACGGGGGCTCGGAGACGGGGGTGTGCGGTTCGGCGACCACCGGTGACGGGGAGGGCTTGGCGGAACCGTTGACCGGGTCTCCCGACGGTCGCAGTTTCACCATGGGCGGCAGTATCGCCGTGCTGGACGAGCGGTTGCGTCCGCTGCCGCCGGGGTCCACCGTGATCGGCCGGATCGCGCGCACCGGACGGATCCCGTTGGGCTACTACAACGATCCGATCGCCACGGCGCGCACGTTCCCGACCGATGATCTGGGACGTCGCTGGGCCCTGTCCGGGGACTTCGGCACCCGGGCCCGGGACGGGGCGATCGTGCTGCTCGGCCGGGGCAGCGTCGTCATCAACACGGCGGGCGAGAAGGTGTATCCGGAAGAGGTCGAGGCGGCGCTGAAGGCGCACCCCTCCGTCGAGGACGCCATCGTGGTGCCCGCTCCGGACGAACGGCTGGGGCAGCGGGTCACCGCGCTGGTCTCCCTGGCGGAGGGGGC
Source organism: Nocardiopsis lambiniae (assembly GCF_031845465.1). Classification (NCBI taxonomy): domain Bacteria; kingdom Bacillati; phylum Actinomycetota; class Actinomycetes; order Streptosporangiales; family Nocardiopsidaceae; genus Nocardiopsis; species Nocardiopsis lambiniae. The sequence goes on from NZ_JAVREP010000001.1 coordinate 853,834, forward strand.
GGAACCCGACGAGACGGGTCTGCTCGTGTTCTGCCGGGTGCGCCTGGCGGGGTTCAAGGTGCCGAGGACGGTGCACTTCGTCGATCGGGTGCGCCGCACGGCCGTCGGCAAGCAGGATTACCGTTGGGCGTCGTCGGTGGTCCGGGACGGGGCCTGACGGGGCCGAGGGCCCCTTCTCGGTGTCCCCCGCCCGTGATCTCGTACATCCGTGCGCGCCACAGCGGGGATCCGCGTTTCGGTTATCAGACCAATGTGCTCATGACGAGCCGGAACATCGACATCGGACGCGTGAAGGCCGTAGCCACGTGCCCGTACGGCACTAGACTGGCATCGCCGCCTCCAGAGCCCCCTCCCCGGGGAGCGAACGGACCGCAACCCCGCTACGGGGCACGGGATCACACGTCAGTGAGCGGCGGAAACCCCCTCCTCTCCCGGACCCCTCGTCCCTGGGGTCCGGCGGTATCGATGTCAGAACGGAGAACGGCGCCCCTCACCCCCACCGGACCGGGGCCGCGCCCAACGATCAGATGGCCAGAACAGCAGGCTCTTACCTCTTCAACATGGTGCGCGGAGGCGCGGTCGGCGCTTCGGAGGCGCTCCCGGGCATCAGCGGCGGTACGGTCGCCCTGATCGTCGGACTGTACGACAAGCTGATCGGCGGGGCCGGTCACCTGGTCAGCGGCATCAAGCGCTACGTCACCGACGTCCCGCGCGGCCGGGGACCTGAACGTGCCAGGGCGCAGTTCCGGATGGTCGACTGGAGCGTGCTGATCCCCGCCCTCATCGGCATGGCCGTCTTCCTCGTCGGCGCCGCGATCGTCCTCGCCCCCCTCGTGGAGGCCTACCCGCAGTACGCCTACGCGATCTTCTTCGGCCTGGTGCTGGCCTGCCTGTGGATCCCCTACACGGGTTCGGGCAGCGCGTGGCGCCCCTGGCACTACCTCATCGCGCTGGCCTTCGCCGCCGGGGCCTTCCTCATCACCGGCCTGCCGGGGGCGAACCTGCCCACCCACCCCGTGGTGGTCTTCTTCGCCGCCGCGATCGCGATCTGCGCCCTGGTCCTGCCGGGACTGTCCGGTTCCTTCCTTCTGCTCACGATGGGCCTGTACGAGCCCACGATGAACGCGGTGCGCGACGTGGACCTCGTCTACCTGGGTGTCTTCGCCCTGGGCGCCCTCACCGGCCTGTCCCTGTTCGTCAAGGTGCTCCAGTACCTGTTGGAGAACTTCCACCACATGACCCTGGTCGTCCTGACGGGTCTCATGGCCGGGTCGCTGCGCGCGCTGTGGCCCTGGCAGAACGAGGACCGCGCCTTCGTGACACCGACCGACGTCCCGGTCACCGTCGCCCTCATGGTGCTCGGCTTCGCCGTGGTGACGGCCGCCATCGTCTGGGAGCGGCACAAGCTCGCCCGCGAGGCCGCCGACGCCAGGCCCGGGTCCGTCTCCGTCTGAGACCCCGGCGGGGCCCGCGGGAGCAGCGGGGGCCGCGCCGTCATCGGCCCGGACGGATGGAACCCCGTCCCCGAACGGCTTCCGTCTCCGGTCCGGCCGCCTCGCCCCACCGGTGGCGCGAGGCGGGACACCGAAGACGCGGCACCGGGAACACCCCGGCCGCGTGACGTCCCGGCGGCGACCCGCCGCCACCCCACAACGTCGCGAAGGCGACCGCACACCCGGGGGCCACGGGCCCCGAGGCGCGGGGTGCCGGGACGCGACCACCGGTCGCGTCCCGGCTGAGAGCACACCCGTCGAACCTGCCCTAGTTCGTACTAGCGAAGGAACGCCATCATGAGCGCGTACAACATCGTGTCCATCGCCGGCAGCGACCCCAGCGGGGGCGCCGGGATCCAGGCCGACCTCAAGGCCTTCTCCGCCCACGGGACCTTCGGGATGAGCGTGGTCACCGCGCTGACCGCCCAGTCCACGCGCGGCGTCACCGGGGTCCACCCCGTCCCGGCCGACTTCGTCGTCCGGCAGATGGACACGCTCTTCTCCGACGCGACCGTGCACGCGGTCAAGATCGGCATGCTCGGTACCGCCGAGGTCACCGAGGCCGTCGCCGAGGCGATCGACCGGCACGGCCTGCGCGGCGTCGTGGTGGACCCGGTGATGGTCGCCAAGAGCGGTGACCGGCTGCTGGAGACCTCGGCGATCGAGGCGCTGCGCACCGAACTGCTGCCCCGGGCCGACCTCATCACCCCGAACCTGCCCGAGGCCGCCGATCTCTTGGACGAGCCGGAGGCCACCGACCTGGCGGGCATGCGCGACCAGGCCCGCCGGCTCCTGGAGAGGGGACCGCGCCGGGTCCTGCTCAAGGGAGGCCACCTGACCGGCGGGGAGAGCGTGGACGTCCTGGTCTCCCGGGACGGCGACCTCCGGGAGTTCTCCGCGCCCCGGGTGGCCACCCGCAACACCCACGGCACCGGCTGCACCCTGTCCGCGTCCATCGCCGCGCTGCTGCCGCAGCGGCCGGACGCCGCCACCGCCGTGGCCGACGCCAAGTCCTACCTCACCGAGGCCCTGCGCCGCGCCGACGAGATCGACGCGGGCCACGGCCAGGGCCCGGTGCACCACTTCCACGCCTGGTGGTGACCCACCGACACGGGAAAGGGGGACCGGCGCCGGGCCGGTCCCCCTTCTCGTTCTCTCACGCCCTCGGGGCCGCTACCCCGTGACGTCGTCCATCACCGCGTCGGGATCACGCCAGTTCGGGTGATCGAAGAACTTCCTGGTCTCCGACACGATGAGCGGGGAGAGCACCAGCAGACCCACCAGGTTGGGCAGCGCCATCAGACCGTTGGCGATGTCGCTGAACAGCCACACCGAGTCCAGGCTGGCGACCGAGCCGATGAAGATGACGATGATGAAGAGGATCCGGTAGGGCAGCACGAGCTTGCGACCCGCCAGGAACTCGACGCACCGGTCACCGTAGTAGGACCAGCCGAGCAGGGTGGTGAAGGCGAACACCGCGACGGAGACCGCCACGATGACCGCGCCCGCCGGGGCCAGCCCGGGGCTGACGGCGCCCAGGCCCTCGGTCATCGCCTGGCTGGTCAGCAGCGAGCCGTCCGCGGAGTTCTCGCCCTGCCAGACACCGGTGGTGATGATGACCAGGCAGGTCATGGTGACCACGATGATGGTGTCGATGAAGGTCTGGGTCATGGAGACCATGGCCTGGCGCACCGGCTGCCTGGTCTTGGCGGCGGCGGCCGCGATGCCACCGGTGCCCAGACCCGACTCGTTGGAGAAGATGCCGCGCGCGAAGCCCATCTGGATGGCGATCAGCATCGTGGAGCCCGCGAACCCGCCGGCCGCGGCGGTGCCGGTGAAGGCGTCGGTGACCACGAGCTGGAACGCCGGCAGGATCTGCGCCCAGTTGGCCGCGAGCACCACCAGGCAGATGCCCACGTAGCAGATGATCATGATCGGGACGAGAGCGGAGGCGACCCGGCCGATGCTCTTGATGCCCCCGAGGATGACCGCTCCGGCCAGCAGCATCAGGACCAGGCCGATGATCCAGGTGTCGACACCGGTCACGCTGTTCACCTGCTGGGCGACGGTGTTGGCCTGGCTGCCGTTGCCGATACCGAAGGCGGCGATGGCGCCGAAGACCGCGAAGAGCACACCGAGGGTGGCGCCGAAGCCGCCGCCGATCCCGTACTTGAGGTAGTACATCGGGCCGCCGCTCTGCTCGCCCTTGGCGTCGGTGCGGCGGAACTTCACGCCCAGCAGGGCCTCGCTGTACTTGGTGGCCATGCCGAGGAAGCCGACGACCCACATCCAGAAGAGCGCGCCCGGACCGCCGATGCCGATGGCGAGCGCGGCACCGGCGATGTTGCCGACACCGACGGTGGCGGCGAGCGCGGTGCTCAGGGCCTGGTAATGGGAGATGTCGCCTTGGACGGAATCGTCTTCCTTGCGCCGGACCAGCGCGAGCCACAGGGCGTGTGGCAGGCGGAGGAGCTGGAGCAGGTTCAGGCGGATGGTGAGGAAAAGGCCGACGGCGAACAGCAGCGGAATGAGGACGAAGGGTCCCCAGATGATGCCGCTGATGAGGCCGGCCATTTCAAGGAGCTGGTCCACGGGGGATCTCCCTGTCGGTCAAGTGGATGGGGCCGAGGTCACCGCCGTGTCGGTGCGGGGGCCGGTGCCTCGTTGACGTGTCGGCACTGGTGAGCGCCTTGCGTTATCGGCAAAGAATTGCAGCGACGCGTAACGAACGCATCACATGACTTCGACATGAGGGTCTCTTCGGGAACCGGAGCGGACACCGGTACGTTCTTCGGCCGCTCGGCGTGTCACGTGTCACCTTCCTCGCGACCACCACGGCTCAGGGCGAGTTCGCTCAGGACCCGCGCGGCCCGTTCCGGGTCGGCCCCGCGACCGACCGCGACTCCGAGCAGGAAGGTGGTGAGCGGCGCCGCCGGGCGGGCGATGGAGTGCGCGGCATCCCTTGCCAGGTCGAGGATGCGTTCCACGTCCTCTTTGTTCAACGGTTCGCTCTCGGCGAGCCCGAGTTCGACGCGGACCGTCTCGGCCCATTCCACGAGGGTCACCGTTCAACTCCCTAGAGCAATGATTCGATCACGTGATGCGATCTTAGCCACCGTGAGGTCATCTCGGGGCAACCCCTGGTCGGGTGCGTCGTCCACGAGCGGTCACCGTCCGCTCGGTGAACCCACGCCCGCGCGTCGCGCCCGGTTCCCCCCGTCCCTCATCCGGGTTCACCGGGCCCGCCTAGCGTCGGAGACGGCCGTTCCCCCCGGCGTTGGGAGCAATGCGCATGTCCCCGATCGACACCCACAGCGACCGCATCCCGGTCCCCTCCCCCGCCGACGCGCACCGACCTCTGCGCGTGGCGATCGTGACCGAGTCCTTCCTCCCCCAGGTCAACGGGGTGACCAACTCCGTGTGCCGGGTCGCCGACATGCTGGCGGCCCAAGGGCACCGGGCGCTGATCCTGGCCCCGGGACACGACGGTCCCACCCACCAGTCGGGATTCCCGGTGGTCCGGACGCCCTCGATCCCCCTGCCCGGGTATCGCGGCTTCTCCCTGGGTCTGCCCGCCCGGCGCACCCTGACCACGGCGATCCGGTCGTTCTCGCCGGACGTGATCCACCTGGCCTCCCCCGCCCTCATGGGCATGGCGACGGTGGAGGCCGCCCGCCGCTGGGCGCTGCCGACGGTGGCGGTGTTCCAGACCGACCTGCCCGGTTTCGCCCGACGGTACGGGCTGCCGGGCACCGAGCACATCTGGACCGCGCTGCGCCGCGTCCACGCCGCGGTGGACCGCACCCTGGTGCCCTCCTCCGCGACGATGGAGGCCCTGTCGGCGCGGGGGTTCCCCCGGCTGGACCTGTGGCGGCGCGGGGTCGACGTCCGGCGCTTCCACCCCGACCACCGCGATGAGGAACTGCGCCGACGGCTGGCCCCGAACGGGGAGGCGATCGTGGGCTACGTCGGCCGGTTGGCCAAGGACAAGCGCGTCGACCTGCTCGAACACGTGCTGAAACTGCGCGGTGTGAAGGTGGTCGTCGTCGGGGACGGGCCGGAGCTGCCCCGGCTGCGGCGTCGGCTGCGCGGCGCGATCTTCACCGGCCAGCGCACCGGCGAAGACCTGTCCCGGCTGTACGCCTCCCTGGACCTGTTCGTGCACACCGGAGCGGACGAGACGTTCTGCCAGGCGGTCCAGGAGGCGCTGGCCTCGGGGGTGCCGGTGGTGGCGCCGGCCGCGGGCGGCCCGCTGGACCTGGTCGAGCACGAGCGCAACGGACTGTTGTACGCCCCGGACTCGGTGCGCGAGCTGCGGGTGGCGGTGGGCCGACTGGCGCACAACCGCTCGGTGCGCGAGACCCTGGCGGCCCGCGCCCGGGCGTCGGTGGAGCACCGCACCTGGGAGGCGGTGGGCGAGGAGCTCATCGGCCACTATCGCTCGGTCCTGGCCTCCAGCCGCGAACTCGCGGAGAGGAACAGCGCCGCGGGCGTCCCTTGAAGGCCCGGCGGGGCCGGTGAGGACCGCGGAGGACACCGGGCGGACCGGTGCCGACGCCGGGCGGGGGGAAGCGGGGGGAAGGGGAGCCCTTACCCGGGGACGTCCTCCCGGGCGGGGCTCGCCGGTCCTCGCTCAGCGCACGGACGTCGGTACCGTGACCCGCGTGCGGAGCACCGGCGCGCCCACGGGTCCGGCGAGCAGCGCGCCGAGCACCTCCCCCAAACGGTCCAGGTACGCGCGGATCCAGGGCAGCGCCAGTGGGTCGGTGGCGGCCAGGGCGGCGTAACGCCGTTCCTCGGTGTCGCCGTACAGCAGGCTGGTGGCGACCCGCATGCGCAGGGCCTCGGGTCCCTCCCCGAACTCGACGGCGGGCAGCACGCCCATCCCGAAGCGGTCGAGCAGCAGCCCGGTGAGCCCGGGGCCGGTGGTGACGCCGTGCAGCTCGGTCAGCCGTTCGCGCAGCGGCTCGAAGTCGGGGTAGAGGTAGAAGGCGGCACGCGGTGGAACGACGGCGGCCCCGGCCCGCGCGAACACGTCGGTGACGGCGCGGGCGACGATGCCGTGCAGGCGGCGGCTGCGGTCGACGTGGTCCACCAGTTCGGCGGGTTCGGTGAAGGCGTGGGCGGCGGCCTCCTGGATCGGGGCGGCCGGGCTCGACCAGATCTCGCTGGCCACCCCGAGGAGTCCGCCGCGCAGGCGGCGCCCGATCTCGGAGTCGGGCAGGCGCAGAACACCGATCCGCCAGCCTCCCAGCGCCAGGTTCTTGCTCAGTCCGGTGGAGATGACGGTGCGTTCGGGGGCGAATTCGGCCGGGCTGTGCACCTCGACGGGCGCGGCCTCGGGGCCCTCCGGGTGGACGAGGTCGCGGTAGATCTCGTCGGAGATGACGACCAGGTCGAGTTCGCGGGCGACCTCGGCCAGACGACGCACCGTCGCGCGGGTGGCGACCGTCCCGGTGGGGTTGTCGGGCAGGGTCGCGATGACGGCGTTGACGGTGCGTCCCGCCTCGCGGGCGGCGGTGACGGCGGCGTGCAGCAGGTCGGGCTGGGGGACGCCCCCCTCACCGGTGGCGGTGGGGACCAGCAGTGGACGGGAGCCGACCAGGCGGCTCTGCGCGGCGTAGCTGACCCAGCTGGGCGCGGCGATGGCGGTGTCGCCGCCCAGTGCCAGCAGAAGGCCGTACAGGAGCGGTTTGCTGCCGGGGCCGGCGATGACCGTGTCCGGATCGGTGGGCAGGCCGCGCCGCGCCCAGTAGCCGGCGGCGGCCTCGCGCAGTGCGGCGGAGCCGGCGACGGGGCCGTAGGCGTTGGCGCCGTTGCCCGCGGTGAGCCGGTCCCGCATGACCGGGTGGACCGGCAGGCCCGCCTCGCCGAACCCCAGGGGCAGCACGCGCACCCCCTGGCGGCGCTTGTCGGCGAGGGCTTCGTTGACTGCGAGGGTCGCGGAAACAGTGACGGTCATGGACGACTCATCTCCGGCTCGTGTTCTGGCGCTCGACCGTCTTTCGAGGTGACGGTCCATCGCCCCTCAGCCTTCCCATCCACGCCCTTCAGTACAAGCGACTCTTTTCGATGGTGAGCGTAAGCTCTGCTTATGCTCGATCTCCGGCGTCTCCAGATCCTCCGTGAGTTCTCCGTGCGGGGCACCATCGCGGCCACCGCGATGGCGCTGGGGTACACGCCCTCGGCCATCTCCCAGCAGTTGTCCGCGCTCGAACGGGAGACGGGGGTGGCCCTGCTCGACCGCACGCCGCGCGGCGCGGAGCTGACCGACGCCGGGCGTCTGCTGGTGGTCCACGCCGAGGAGATCCTGGCCCTGGTGGAGGCGACCGAGTCGATCCTGGCCGAACAGGCCGACGTGGCCCTGGGGGTGGTCAAGGTCACGGCCTTCCCCACCGCCGCCGTGGCGTTCGCGCCGTTGTTGGCGCCCTCCCTGCGCCGGTACGGGGAGATGCAGCTGGTGCTGCGGCAGACGCTGCTGTCGTCGGGCACGGAGAAGGTGCGCTCCCGTGAGGTGGACATCGCCCTGGTCGACGATTGGACCGGACAGCACCCGGGCCGGGGGGTGGACAGCGGCCTGAGGCACGTGCACCTGCTGCGCGACCCGCTGGTGTTGGCGGTCCCCCGGGGACACCGACTGGCCGACCCGGACGAGCCGGTGGTCTTGGAGCGGCTGTTGGGCGAGTCCTGGATCGTGGCGCCCGAGGGCGAGCGTTCGCGCTACGGCACGGACCTGTTGTTGGCGGAGGTGGGCGGGCTACCGTCGGCGGCCTGGGAGTTCGAGGGGTTGGGCACGGTACTGAGCCTGGTCTCACGCGGCATCGGGATCGCGGCGGTGCCCGCCCTGGCGATGGTGGGCGCCCCCGCGGGGCTGGTCCACCGCACACTGCCCGGCCGGGTCCCGGCGCGGCACGTGTACGCGGTACTGCGCCCGGCCTCGCTGCGCCGTCCGGCGGTCCAGGTCACCTTGCGGGCGTTGCGGGAGGCGGCCGGGACGGTCGCTTCCGAGTTGTCCGATCTGACCGACCGCCCCTCCTGAGGGGTCCGGACACGACGATGGCCCGGCCACCGGGGCCGGGCCATCGGGATGACCGTCGATGTCGCAACCTTCAACTCTCCTCACCGCTCCTGCGTCGGGCCTTGTCCACGCGACGGCGCAGTCTGCGGCAGATGTGGAGGACCCGGTCCCGGTCGTCTCGGGCGTTCCACCACCGGGCGTAGGCCTCCAGTCTCCGTTGTCGTAATGCCTCCAGTTCGGCTTCCATGCGGGTGACCCTGTATTCCAGGTCGATGCGTTCGCGTTCGAACGCCGACATGTCGCGCTCGTGGAAACCCGCTTCGCGTTCGGCGGCGAGCAGCCGCTCGGTGAGGGCCTCGTGCACGTCACCTTCGGGGGTGACCCTGCCGAGGACGCCGCGTCCATTGATGCCTTCGAACCACACACCTGATGTGTTTCCCGGGCCACGGAGATATCACCGACAGCCACGCAAAGAATGCGGAAAGTGGCAAACCTCGTCTTTTTCTCAATGCAGACAAAGAGGACATGATTCTCCGTTGGGCCGCCCGATCTCAGGCGACGGCGATCCGCTCCGGGCGCGTCGGCGGGAGCGCACTCGGCCGCAGGCCCCGGTAGACCTCCTCGAACCGCTCCAGTGAACGGTGGTGGTCGTGCCGCAACGCCAGTTCCCGGGCGGTCCCGCCCAGCGCCGAACGCGCCCTCCCCGCGCTCAGGACCGTGAGCAACCGGTCGGCCATGCGCACCGGATCGCCCGGCGGGAACAGGAATCCGTTGCGCCCCTCCTCCACCAGGTGCGGCAGCGCCATCGCGTCGGCCACCACCACCGGCAGCCCGGTGGCCATCGCCTCCAGGGTCGCGATGCTCTGCAACTCCGCCACGGCCGCGATCGCGAACACGTCCCCGGCCGCGTAGAACAGCGGCAGTTCGGCGTCCGGCACGAACCCGAGGAAGAACACCCGGTCGGCGACGCCCAGCTCGGCGGCCAGCACCCGTAGTGCCTCCTCGTCGCGCCCCAGACCGGCCAGGGCCAGCTGCGCGTCGTGCTCACGGGAGACCAGGGCCAGCGCCCGGATCGTGTCGTCGATCCGCTTGTCCTCGTCCAGCCGCCCGACGAACACGATGGTGTCCCGGTCGGGCAGTCCGAACCGGCCGCGCGCTGCCGACCGGTCGGAACGCGGGTGGAACCGCTCCAGGTCGATGCCGCACGAGATCGACTCGATCTCCCCGGCGAACCCCTTCTCCCTCAGCAGGGCGGCGGCGCGGGGGGTCGGCGTGGTCAGGTGATCGGCCTCCCCCGCCACCCGCACCATGTCCCGCCAGGCCAGATCGCCGACCACCGCGCGCATCGCCTCCGGGATCCGCGCGTGGGCGTACAGGTTGTCCGGCATGAAGTGGTTGGTCAGGACGACGGGGATCCCCGCCGCCCGGCCCGCGCGGATCGCCGACCGGCTGAGCGTGAAGTGGCTCTGGGCGTGTACGACGTCCGGGTCCAGCCTCCGCACGAGGCGGGCGATGTGCCCGCCCGCCCCCAGCGGCACCGCGGCGCGCATCCCGTCCTGGAGGGGCATGCGCGCCGACCGCAGCCGATGTTCCATCACCCGCCCGTTGCGGCGCACGTACGGTTCGCCCTCCTCGGAGGGGCACACCACGTGCACCCGGTGTCCGCGTTCCGCGAGCCCCTCGGCCAACCGGTGGGTGAAGTACCCGGCGCCGTTGACGTCGGGCGGGTAGGTGTCACCGGCGATGAGGATCCGCAGGGGCCGGAGCGGACGGGAGGCCCCGTCGAGGGCGGTGGTGGGTGACGGGCGGGAGGCGACAGCGCCGGAGGCCCCGTTGAGGGCGGTGGTGGGTGACGGGCGGGAGTACGGCATGGGTGGACTTCCTTCGTTCAGCGGGTGCGGGTGCGAGCCGTGCCGGTCTGCGTACGCGCCCCCTTCGCCTCGGGGTTGCGGTGTCGGGTCCGGGCCAGGAAGACGGTCCCGGCGATCGCGACGACGGCGAAGGCGAACGCGCCCACCTGGGCGGGGAGCGTCTCCGGCGCCCCCTCTCCGAGGAGGAGCGCGCCGATCGCCACACCGACGACGGGGTCGGTGATGAGGAGGGTGGCGTAGGCGGCTGCGAAGTGACCGGTCCGGTAGGCGTTCTGCATCAGCAGTCCGCCGAAGACGGCGAGGACGACGGCGAGCAGGCTCGGCCATCCGAGGACGGTCGTCCAGTCGGCGAGAGCGTTGGAGGTGATCACCCGGGCCAGGCCCGAGGTGGCGCCCAGCGCCGCACCGCCCGCCAGGGCGAGCGCGATCGCCCTGGCCCCGCTGGGCATCCGGCGCGCGGTGAGGTACACCGTCATCCCGACGGCGAGGGTGACGCCCGTGAGGGTCAGGGCGTCCCGGAGCGGCATGACGGGGGTCTCCGCGCCGTGCGGGAACGCCCACAGCACCCCGATGAGGCCGACCATGACCGTGATCCCGGCGATGACCTGGGAGATCAGCACCCGCTGGCGGTTGAACAACGCCGACAGGACGATGGCGAACACCAGCCCGGTGACCCCGATGGGCTGGATGATGGTCAGCGGCGCACCGCTCAGGGCCATCAGGTGCAGGCAGGCGCCCGCCCCGACCGCCAGGGTGCCCAGCAGCCAGCGGGGTCGGCGCAGCAGATGCCACAGGAAGCCGACACGGGCCACCTGTGCTCCGGGGGCGCGCACGGCGTCGCGTTCCTGGAGCGCGGATCCGAGTGCGAGCGTGAAGGCCCCCACGATGGCGAGGAGGACCGGCCAGGCCATCGTCACCACCGCCGACGCGCGGGCCGCTCCGGACCCGGGATCGCCTCCGCCATCATCCGTCTCCCCCCACGAGCCGCACGGAATCGGGTACGTCCCGAACGATACGGACGGGGCGCCGCCCGGGCGATGACGCCGACTCCCGTCTTCGAGTGGTGCCCGCCCCACCCCCGGGAGGGGTGTGCTCCCCCGGCGTCCGCCGAGCGCGGTTGCGGCGGCCCGGACACGCCGACCCGTTGTTCGCTTCCCTTCCGCGGGGGGCGGAGCGTTAAGGCTCCGGCGCGGTCAAATGCGGGTATCGGATGAGCCGAACACGCGCGTCCGGTCCCACCGATGGGGGTTCGCTGCTGCGCCGGCACCGGTCGCCATGGCACCATGTCCCGTATTGGTCTAGACCGGATAGGAGCGACCACCCGTGCCTGATACCTCCCCTTCCCTCCTCGCGTCCCGCCCCGTGATCCCGCGCCCCCTACAGGTCGTCCCGGGCGAGGAGAACGGGCTCGCGCTCACCGCCGCGACCAGGGTCTCCGCCGACCCCGAAGCCCGGGGCACGCTCGTGTGGCTCCAACGTGAACTCGGCGCGGCCACCGGGTTGCCCTTCTCCTCGGGCGACGAGGACAGCGAGATCCGCCTCAGCGTGGACCCCTCCGCCGGGCTGGGCCGAGAGGGCTACCGGCTCATCGTCGACGACGAGGGCGCCATCGTCATCGGCAACGACCCCGCCGGGGTCTTCTACGGGGCCCAGACGCTGCGCCAGCTCCTGCCGGCCGCCGCCCACCGCGACGCCCCCATCGGCGACACCGACTGGACGCTGCCCGCCGTGGGCGTCACCGACGCGCCCCGGTTCGGCTGGCGCGGACTGATGCTGGACACCGCCCGGCACTTCGTTCCCAAGCGCGAGGTCCTGCGCTACATCGATCTCCTCGCCCTGCACAAGCTCAACGTGCTGCACCTGCACCTCAGCGACGATCAGGGGTGGCGGGTGGAGATCCGCCGCTACCCGAAGCTCACCGAGAAGGCGTCCTGGCGCACCCGCAGCCAGCTGGGCAACCCGCGTCCGGGCGAGGAGCCGGTCTTCGAGGAGCGCCCGCACGGTGGTTTCTACACGCAGGACGACATCCGGGAGATCGTCGCCCACGCCGCCGCCCGGCACATCACCGTCATCCCCGAGATCGACGTCCCCGGTCATTCCCAGGCGGCCATCCACGCCCACCCCGAACTCGGCGAGGTCGGGGAGATCCCGGTGGGACAGCGCTGGGGCATCTTCGACGAGGTGCTCGCGGTCACCGACGAGGTGCTGGAGTTCTACCGCAACGTCATCGACGAACTGCTGGAACTGTTCCCCTCCGAGTACTTCCACGTGGGCGGGGACGAGTGTCCCAAGACCCAGTGGAAGGGCAGCGGGTCGGCGCAGCGGCGGATCCGCGAGGAGGGTCTGGCCGACGAGGACGAACTCCAGAGCTGGTTCATCCGGCAGCTGGACGACCATCTCACCGCGCGCGGGCGCCGCCTGGTCGGCTGGGACGAGATCCTCGAAGGCGGACTGGCACCCGGCGCCACGGTCATGTCCTGGCGCGGAGAGGAGGGCGGCGTCGCCGCCGCCAAGGCCGGGCACGACGTGGTCATGAGCCCGACCGCCACCTCGTACCTGGACTACCGGCAGTCGGAGTCCGACGACGAGCCGATCAAGGTGGGCACCCTGCTGCGGGTCGAGGACGTCTACCTCGCCGAGCCGGTCCCGGAGGGCCTGAGCGAGGAGGAGGCCGCGCACGTCCTGGGCGCCCAGGTCAACGTGTGGACCGAGCACATCGACACGCCCCGGCGGTTGGACTACATGGTGTTCCCGCGCCTGTCGGCGTTCGCCGAGAAGGTGTGGTCGGCCGGGGAGCGGGACTACGCCGAGTTCGAGCCCCGGCTGCTGCACCACCTGACCCGGTTGGACGCCGCGGGGGTGGAGTACCGCCCGATGGACGGCCCCCGCCCCTGGCACACCCGGCCGGGCGTGCACGGCTGGGGGTGACGTCCCGGCGGCGGCCGTCCGCAGGTCGGCCGCCGCCCCGCGGACGGCCGGGTCCGACCTCGGCCCGGCGATCCGCTCCGTCAGAAGTAGGTGGCGATGAGGTCGACCACCGTGTCGGCGTCATCGACCACGGGGATGCTCCGCCACTTGTCGAAGGTCGTGCAGGGGTGGGAGATCCCGAACGACATCAGGTCGCCGGGCCGGACGTCCAGCCCGACCGGGACGCTCAGGTAGGCGTGCTGGTCGTCGAACTTCGTCACCCGCACCCCGTCGGCGGGGACGGCGGTGCCGTCGGCCCGGCGCAGGACGCGCGGGATCGGCAGGTCCTGGTCGTACCCGGCGTCGCGGCGGCCCATCCCGGCGATCGCCAGCCCTTCCTCCGGGGCGGAGGTGACCTGGGCCCACAGTTCCAGGGCGCCGGTGAGCGCGTCGCCGCCCTCGGGCAGCCGGTTGTAGGGGGTCACCCGGCGGTACAGCCCGTCGTCGTGGGTGATGTAGGCCCCGCTGCGCAGGATCGGGAGTGCCTCGACCATGCCGCCGATCTCCTCGGCGACCAGGTCGAACCAGGCGCTGCCGCCCACCGTGAGGATCGGCCGCCCGGGCCCCGGCCCGCGCTGCGCGAGCAGGGCCTCGACGTCACCGCGCAGATCCCGCAGGAAGCCCCGGACGCCGTCGGCGTCGGACAGCGGCCCCTCGTACCCGGCCACGCCGACCGTGGCCGCGCCCGGGATCGCGTCGACGGCGTGGGCCAGGTCGAGAACCTCCCCGCGGGTGCGCGCCCCGGTGCGTCCGCCGGGGACACCGCGTTCGATCAGGGCTCCGGGGAAGCGTTCCCCCTTCCATCCCTGCGCCGCGGCGGCCACGGCGGCGACCCCCTCGGGGGAGTCGACGTAGAACAGGAGGTCGAAGCCCCGGTCGGCGGACATCTCCTCGGCCGCCCACCGGATGACCCGGGGGTCGAGGAGCTGGTTGGCGAGCAGGATCCGCCGCACCCCGAACCCGCGCACCGCCAGGGCCTGGTTCGCGGTGGCCACGGTGATGCCCCAGGCGCCCGCCTCCAACTGCCGGCGCAGCAGGGCGGGCGCCATGGAGGTCTTGCCGTGCGGGGCGAACAGCAGGCCGTGGGCCCGGGTGAACTCCGCGAGGGCGGCGACGTTGCGCTCCAGCGCGGACTCCCTCAGCACCAGCAGGGGCCAGGTGAAGGGCCCGTCGAACAACCGGTCACGCCGGGCGGCGAAGTCGGCGGCGGGGATCGGACCGCCCGGCCACCACACCCCTTTGGTCCGCCGGTCGACGAGTTCTCCGGGGACGTCCGGACGGTCGTTCACGTGTTCCGCCTCTCCTCTGGGCCTTCCCAGAATCTAGGGCATGTTCCGGAACGCCCGCCCTGCCGCGCGCCGCCCGGTCGCCCTCGCCCGTCGCCCCCTTCGGTGGCCGGCCGACGCCGTTCGGCGGCTCGGCCGCGCGGAGGCTAGTGCAGAGCGGGCAGCAGGGGGAGGGTGACCTCGGTCGGCGTCTTCTTCGCGTTCCTGGCGAGGAAGTCCCGGATGGCGCGCTGCCCCGCGTCGGGGTAGTCGGTGATGAATCCGTCGACCCCCTTGAACAGGACCGTGTCCATGGCGGCCCGGGTGTTGACGGTGTAGGGCATGATCTCGAACCCGTGCTCGTGGAGCAGGTCGACGTAGGCGGCGTCGATGGTGGCGTGGTTGGGGTTGATCATGTGCGCCCAGGTGAAATCCGGGACGCGGGACTCGGGGACCCGACCGAGCAGGGCGTGCGGGACCGACGGCAGGATCAGCTTGGAGGAGCGCACGACCTCCCAGTCGAAGCTCTGCACGATCAGGCGGCGGGGTTCCCACGGGCGGTTGTGCTTCAACCAGATGGAGCGCGCCCGCAGCTCCCGGGCGATGTCCCTCTCGATACCGGGGTGGCGGGCGGGTTCCTTGATCTCCAGGAAGAGGTTGAGGTCCAGGGACTCCAGGCGCCGGAGCGCCTCACTCAGGGTCGGCACGCGCTCCCCCGCGTAGGCGGAGGAGAACCAGGAACCGGCGTCGAGGCGGCGGATCTCGGCCAGGGTGAAGTCGGCGACCAGGTAGGAGGAGCGGCCGGGGAAGACCTTCTCGGCGTCGGTGGTGCGGGTGAGGGTGACGTCGTGCAGGAGGACGAGCTCACCGTCCTTGGTGCGCTGGACATCGATCTCGACGGTCTCGGCGCCCAGGCGGCGCGCGGCGTCGAGCCCGGCGAGCGTGTTCTCGGGTGCGTGTCCGGCCGCTCCCCGGTGGGAGACGGCCAGCAGGGGGCGTTGGGATGCGACGTGCCGCACCGTGGCGGGCTTCTCCGCGATGGTGCCCGGCGAGTCGGGCAGAGGGGTGACCGAGGCGGCGGACGGGGCGCAGAGGACGACGATGGCGAGTGAGACGACTCCGACGACGATGCCGATGCGGTGCACCGGACCTCCCAGATACGCGTGAACGGACGTGCCGAATGCTTCCTTGAGACCAAAGCCTGAACGCCCAGGGCGACCGGACGGTGACCGTGCGCGGAGCGCGCGGGAACGTCCGGAGAACGACCTAAGAGTGCCTTGTCCGACTGCCACCACTTGTAACCCTATGCATTCACTTGATGACTTCATGTCACAATTTTGGCCCGTGAGAACCTCGATAATTACGCAGAGCCCTGCAACCATCACTATTAGTAGTCGATGGGAAGGAACACTATGCGCAAGCACCGCACCAGGTGGGTCGCGATTCTCGGCGTCGCGGCCCTGTCCGTCGCCGGACCGATCGGTCTCGCCGGGTCCGCCCTCGCCGACGAGGAGGACGAGCGGTCGCTGAGCTGGCCGGTCGTACGCCAGGGGAAGTCCTCGTACAGCCTCGACGGATATGAGATCGGGTACCTGCCCGCCGGCCTGGAGAGGTACGGGATCAACGCCTCCTCCACCAGTGATCGACAGGGCGGCCGCCACTCACAGCTGTCCTGGATGCAGGGCCCCGACCAGCTCTACGGCCGGGTGGCCGTCATCCGCTCCGAGGCCCTTCAGGACCTCGACGACCTGCGCGCGAGCCGCTACGGCCACATCCCCGACCGGGAACTGGAACTGGTGGAGGACGACGCCGCCTTCGAGCAGGGGGCCTACCTCTCGGAGGAGACCGGTGACCTCTTCTGGCTGGAGAGGCCGGGGGTCGCCGTGGCCACCCACCTCCAGCCGGACCGCTGGGGACCCAGGGAACTGCGGCGTATGGCCGAGGAGGTGGCCGAGGAGGCCGGCACGGCCGAGCCCGTCGAACAGGAGGAACCGGCGCAGGAGGAACCGACGGAGACCGAACCGGAGACGGCCCAGGAGGACCCGGGCCCGGAACCGGAGGAGGTCGTGGACGAGGAGCCCGCGGCGGAGGCCCCCGAGGCCCCGGAGACCCCGGTCGACCAGGCCCCGGTCGTCGAGACACCGCAGAAGCCCGGCGCTCCGGAGAACCCCGGGACCCCGGTGGACGACATCGTGGACGAGGAGCCCGCGGCGGAGGCCCCCGAGGCCCCCGTCGAAGAGGCTCCCGAGGTCCCCGCCGACGAGGCCCCCGAGGCCCCGGCCGACGAGGTTCCGGCGAACCAGGCCCCCGAGACCCCGGAGACCCCGGTCGACCAGGCCCCGGTGGAGGACGCGGTCACCCTGCCCGGCAGCGGCTCCCGCGAGGTCAAGGGGTGCCTCATCGACCACTTCGTGGACTTCGAGGCGGGCGACAGCGGGATCGACGAGTCCCAACTGACCCCGGACAGCGGCGCGTTCGTGGAGCAGGCGCTGAGCAAGGACGACCTCGACGACGCCGAGCGCGACCGCCTGCTCGCCACCGTCTGGTACTACGGCCACGAGGGCGACAAGAACACCGCCCTCGACGAGTGCGCGCAGGCGAACGACCTGGACCGCGCCGAGGTGGAGCAGATCCTGAACGAGGTCGCCGACATCATCGCGGAACTGGTCGCCGAGGCCGAGGCGGACGCCGCCGCCAAGATGGAGGAGGCCGACGACAAGGCGGAGGAGGTCATCTCCGATCTCGACACCGTCGACGACGAGGAGTGGCGCGCGCTGTGGGACTCCCTGCCGTGGAGTGTCCCGACGCAGCCGTGATCCGCGTCTGAACCGTTGAGCGCCGGGGGTCCCGCGAGGATCCCCGGCGCTCGCACGTCTGCCCCTCCTCGAAGGTGTGCTGTAGCGTCGCCCGGACCGCGTTCCGCGTTCCGCGGTCGGTGTTCCGCCCGCTCACCCAGGAGGCCCCCTCGATGCCCCGTTTCACCACCCGGCCCCAGCTCCGAGGCGATTTCGGCATGGTCGCCTCGACGCACTGGCTGGCCAGCGCCACCGGCATGTCCGTCCTCGAACGCGGTGGCAACGCCTTCGACGCCGCGGTCGCCGCCGGGTTCACGCTCCAGGTCGTCGAACCCCATCTCAACGGCCCCGGCGGCGAGGTGCCCGTGATCTTCCAGGCCGCCGGCGGTCCGCCCCGGGTCCTGTGCGGGCAGGGGGTGGCTCCCGCCGCCGCCACCCTCGAAGCGTTCTCCGGCATGGACCGCGTCCCCGGCAGCGGGGTGCTGGCGGCCACCGTCCCGGGGTCCTTCGACGCCTGGATGCTCCTGCTGCGAGACCACGGCACCATGACCGTCCGCGACGTCCTGGACCACGCCATCGGGCTCGCCGAACGCGGTTATCCCGTGCTGGACCGGATCTCCGCGGCCATCGCCGCCCTCGAACCCGTCTTCACCCGTCACTGGACCGGTTCGGCCGCGGTGTACCTGCCGCACGGCCGGGTGCCCGCCGTCGGAACCCGGCTGCGCAACCCCGCCCTGGCCGCCGCCTACCGGCGGATCGTCACCGAGGCCGAGTCCGGCGGCGGCGGTCGGGAGGCGCGGATCGACGCGGCCCGGCGGAGCTGGTCCCAGGGGTTCGTCGCCGAGTCCGTCGCCGCGTTCCTGACGACCCCGGTGCCGTCCGCCGAGGGGGAGCCGCAGCGGGGCCTGCTCACCTCGCAGGACATGGCCGACTGGAGCGCCTCCTACGAGGACCCGGTGAACGTCCCGTACGGCGCGCACACCGTGCACAAGACCGGCCCCTGGGGCCAGGGACCGAGCATGCTCCAGCAGCTGCGCCTGGCCGAGGCGCTGGGCACCTCCGGTGAGGGCGCCGACTTCGTACACCGGGTGACCGAGGCGGCCAAACTCGCCTTCGCCGACCGCGAGGCCTGGTACGGCGACCCCGACTTCACCGACGTGCCCCTCAAGGACCTGCTGTCCGCCGGGTACGCCGCCGATCGGGCCGCGCTCGTGGACGACGCCCGAGCGTCCCTGGAGACCCGTCCCGGGTCCGTGGCCGGCCGCACTCCCTTCACACCGCCGCTGTACCTGAGCGGGGAGGCGCCGGCCGACCGCACCACGGGCGAGCCCACGGTGCGCCGCGGCGACACCTGTCATGTGGACGTGGTGGACGCCCACGGCAACATGGTGTCGGCGACCCCCAGCGGCGGTTGGCTCACCAGCTCCCCCGTGATCCCGGCGCTCGGATTCCCGCTGGGCACCCGGGCGCAGATGTTCTGGCTCGACCCCGCCTCCCCCAACTCCCTGGAACCGGGCAAGCGACCGCGCACCACGCTCTCCCCCACCCTGGTCACCCGGGAGGACGGGCAGGCGGTGCTGGCGATCGGCACGCCCGGCGGCGACCAGCAGGACCAGTGGACCTTCACCGCGCTGCTGCGGATCCTCAACGGCGTCGAGGACCTCCAAGAGGCGTTGGACGCGCCCATGTTCCACACCAACGCCTTCCCCAGCTCGTTCCACCCCAGGGAGACGATCCCGGGCGACCTGGTCGTGGAGCCCGGCCTGGGCGAGGAGACCATCGCCGAACTGCGCCGTCGGGGCCACCGGGTCCAGCTCTCCGCCCCGTGGTCGCTGGGCCGCCTGGCCGCCGTGGCACGCGATCCCGAGACCGGTGAGCTGCGCGCGGCCGCCGACGCCCGGGGAGCGCAGGGGTACGCCGCCGGACGCTGAGACGCCCGGGTACGGAACGAGCGGACCGACTGCCGTTTTGAACGTTAAGCCGGTATTGGGACTACTTGCCTGCCTTGATCTCGCCTCTTGCCAAATCGCCCGCTCGCTGCTTATGTAGTCCTTGTGCGACGCACCGACGTCGTCACACTCCAGGACCATTCCGACAGGGTCGGTACGCTGTCTCCCCCTCCCTCAGCGGCTCCCTGTCTCCCCCTCCTGACCGAGGCCTGTCCTTCCCCTCCCGGCCGGGTCCTTCGGACAAGGAGACATGTGGGCCGTGGTGCCGCCGACGCGGTGGCACCACGGCCCACTGTTTTCTCCCACCACCGCCCACGTGTGGGCCCCGCCCGGAACGTGTCCGGGCGGGGCCGTGCTTCGCGCTCCGCCGCCGAGGATCACCCGCACCGGGCGACCCGCGGCGAGGGGCCCTCGTTCACTCCGCCGGCCCCCGGGTCCCCGTGGGCGCCGTCGTGGGGACGAGGGGCACGGGGATCAGGTCTGGACGCGCACGGCGCCCGCGTATTTGGCGGTCCGTACCGGGGTGACGCGCACGTCGAGACCGGTGCGCGGCGCCTCCAGCATCATCCCGTCGCCGAGGTAGATCGCCACGTGCGAGATGTAGTCGGGCGCGGTGGGGTCCGACCGCCAGAACAGCAGGTCGCCGCGGCGCAGGTCGTCGAACTCGATGCGCTCTCCCGCGTTCCACTGGTCGTGGGTGACGCGCGGGATGCTCACGCCCGCCTCCCGGAAGGCCCACTGGAGCAGACCCGAGCAGTCGAACCCGACCCCCGGGGTGGTACCGCCCCAGACGTAGGGAACGCCGAGCTGCGACTCGGCGTTGGCGATGACCTGCTCGATCACCGACGACGGCACGCTGTCGCCGCTCACCGACGGTTCGGGGGCGTCGGTCACCAGTTGGACGGAGACCTCCTCGCCCAGGACCGCGCCGAGTTCCTCGTACAGTTCCCACAGGTCGGCGTCGGGGGCCGAGACGACGAGGGCGTTGCCCTCGGGCACGCCCAGCGCGGCGGCGGTCTCCCGGGAGATCAGGGCGTCGATGCCGGCGATGCCGGAGGTGGCGTGCGTCCACACCTCCAGGGGCACCTCGCCACGACCGCCGGTCACGGTGATATCGCCGCCGACCTCCAGCTCGCGTTCGGTGCCGACGTCCTTGGAGAGCGCGATGCGCCCCTCGGCGACGCCCTGCCAGACGTCGTCGGACTCGGCGGAGGGCTTCGGGGCGTGGTTGCGGAAGGTGGAGGGGTCCACGCCCAGGACGGAGGTGGCCTGGTCGTCGACCAGGACCCGGGCGGCGTCCACGGTCAGGACGTGCTCCACGTCCCCGATCTCGCGAACGGCGTCGACGGCGTCGGTGGGGAGGGTGTCGGGGGCGACCACGAAGTACTCGATGCTCCGCGCCTCACGGAAGGGGGCGACGTAGGCGTCGCGGCGCAGGTCCTCGGGGTCGGCGACCTCGGGGGAGGCGGTGGCGGAGGGGGTCGCCCCGACCCGCGGGTCGGCTCCGCTGGGCGCATCGGGGGCGAACTGTTCACTGACGGGGGGTCTGTCCTCGACGACGGGATCGGCCATGGCCGGTGTCGCCCCGAACGCGGTGAAGGCGGCCACCAGGACCGCCGTGGTGCAAGCAGATCTACGGCTCCGCACGGGGATGTCCGCCCTTTCTCTGAACCACCCGGGGTAGGGGGGACCCCTACGGCGCGCGCTCCTCCGTCGACGTTCCGAATCCAAGAATGGGCGGACCCGGTCGCCTTTGCAAGAAGCCCACGCCGTCCGTTTTCCGGGGGGTTGGGGGGGTCATGGGGGTGGGGTGGTGCCTTCGTAGCCCTCTGTAACACTGACGGCCAGGGGGAATCGTACCGGAGTGTCCCCGAACAGAACAGTGCTCGCCCGCTCCCGTGCGACATCGATCGCGTGAACGGCCTCCTCGGCGCGTTCACGGGGCACGTGCAGGACCACCTCGTCGTGCACGAAGAACACGACCGCCCCGGGCATCAGCAGACGCAGCGACGCCAACAGCACCAGCGCCCACTCGGCCGCCCCGGACTGCACGACGAAGTTGCGGGTGAACCGGCCGTGCGCCCGACGGTGGCGGTCGCCGTCGGGCCCGGAGGTCCGCCGCTCCCACCCGAGGGGCGAGGGCGAGGTGCGCCCCAGCCAGGAGCGGACCCGGCCGCCCTCCTCGCCCGTGCGGGCCGCGGCGTCCACGTACTCCAGGGCCCGGGGGTAATGGCGGCGCAGCAGCGCCAGCAGCGGTGCCGCGTCTCCACCGGTCTGGCCGTACATCGCGGCCAGCAGCCCGATCTTGGCACGCTCGCGGTCGCCGGCGGTGTGCACGGCCAGGCGGGCGTACAGGTCGTCCTCGGCGGCTGCCTCGGCCAGGGCCGTGTCCCCGGAGACCGCCGCCAGGATGCGCGGTTCGAGTTGTCCGGCGTCGGCGCGGATCAGCACCCATCCGGGGTCGGCCCGGACGGCGCCGCGCACCGCCTTGGGGATCTGGAGGGCGCCGCCGCCCCGGGTGGCCCAGCGCCCGGAGACGACCCCGCCCACGACGTAGTCGGGGCGGAACCGGCCCGACCGCCGCCCGTCGGTGTCCCGGCGCTCGTCGACCCAGGTCTCCAGCCAGGCCCATCCGTTGGCGGAGTGCAGACGCGACAGTTCCTTGTAGCGCAGCAGGAGCGGGATCACCGGGTGGTCGATCCGCTCCAGCACCCAGGCCCGGGTGGAGTCGACGGGGTGGCCGATCCACGCCATCGCCTTGAGCACCTGCGCCGGGGAATCGGGGTTGACCTCGCGGCCGACCGCCTCGCCGATCCGGGTGGCGAGATCGGCCAGGACCGGCGGTCGACGGCCCGCGGGCGGGCGCGGCCCCAGCAGACCGGTGAGGATGCGGTCGTGCAGATCCGGCCGCCAGGGCAGCCCGTCGTGGCTCATCTCCACGGCGGCCAGCGCGCCCGCCGACTCCACCGCCGCGAGCAGGGAAATCCCGCCCGGCAGCTCCGCGAGTCGACGCGACTGCTCGGCGTGGACCTCCACCAGGGCGTCCAACCGGTCGGTGCCCGGCGGCAGGGTGGAGCGGTCGGCCTCGAACAGCGCGGGTTGGGCCGCCACCCCCTCCCCCGCGGGTTCGAGGGGATCCTCGGGCACGGGCCGGCCGTGCGCACGGGCCCAGGCCGCGCCGAGGGAGCGGGGCTCACCGTGGCGCCCCGCGTATCCGAGCAGGAGCGCCTCGACGAGCGCGGCGTCGTGACAACGTTCGACCCGCACCCCGGCGCGCACCAGTTCGGGGTGGACGTCGCGGGTGTCGGCCCACACCCAGCGGGGCCGGTCGGCTTCGGCCTCACCGGCGCGGACGGCCGCGGCGAGATCGTCGACCCGCCGGGCGGGGGACTCCCCGTCGAGCGGGCGCAGCCACCCTCCGCCCTCGCCGTCGGCGACCACCGCGATCCTCATACGGTCATTCTCATCACCGATACCGACATTCCGGACGTCCGATCCGGCCCGGTCGCCCGGGTCAGCGTCCGGGGCGGACCACGTTCTCCAGAACCTCCCCCGCCGCCCAACGGGCCAGCTGGGCGTCCATGAACGCGCGGGCCCTGCGGTAGAAGGTCACCGACCCACCGGCCACGTGCGGGGTCACGAACACCCCCGGCGCGTCCCACAACGGGTGACCCACCGGCAGCGGCTCGGGATCGGTGACGTCGAGCGCGGCGCGCACCCGACCGTTCTGGGCCAGGAGCGCACCGGTGTCCAGCACCGGCCCCCGGGCCACGTTGACCACGAGGGCGTCATCGCGCAGCAGGGCGAACTCCCGGGCCCCGAACAGGCCCCGGGTGCGCTCGGTCAATGGGGTGATCAGCACGACCACGTCCACCTCGGGCAGCAGGGCGTGGAGTTCCCCCACCCCGTGCACGCCCTCCTCGGGACGGGCCCGGTTCGCCACCCGCACCACCTCGGTCTCGAAGGGCAGCAACCGGTCCTCGATGGCCTTGCCGATGCTCCCGTACCCGACGATCATCACCCGTTGGTCGGCCAGGGAGCGCGACGGCGCCGGCGCCCACCGGTGTTCGCGCTGATCGACCGCCCACCGGGGCAGGTCCCGCTGAGCGGCGAGGATGAGCCCCAGCGTGTGCTCGGCGGCGCTGGCGTCGTGCAGTCCACGCCCGTTGCACAGGGTCACGTGCTCGGGCAGCAGCGGCAGCACGTGCTCGTACCCCGCCGAGACCAGCTGGACGACCTCCAGATCGGGCATGCGGGCGATCATGTCGAGGCGCTCGTCGACCCCCTGGGTGGAGGGGGCGTAGGGCACCTGGTAGAACACCACCCCGTCCAGGCCCTCGGGGGCGGGGCCCCCGGTGTAGACGTCCACCGTGAGCGGAGCCGGCGCGTTGCGCCGGTTCTCCTCCCATTGCACGAGTGCTCGACCGGGCATGGCTCCTCCTGACGGCGCGGGTGTCCGCCGACACACTATCGACCGGTCAGGGTCCGCCCCGGTGGACCCGCACGCCCGCGCCCCCGCGATGGGTCAGCTCGTAACAGGCGATCGCCGCGGCCGCGGTGACGTTGAGGGAGTCCACGTCGCGGCCGGACATGGGGATGTGCACACGGGCGTCGGCCCGTTCCAGCCAGCGCGCGGAGAGCCCGTCGCCCTCGGTCCCCAACAGCAGGCCCACGCCCGTGTCCGGGTCGACGGCGGACATCGCCTCCCGCAGCGGGCGGGAGTCCTCGCCGGGGGTGAGCGCCATGAGGTGGAACCCGGCCTCGCGCAGTTCGTCCAGCCCCCCGTACCAGTCGTCGAGTCGGGTGTAGGGCAGCGTGAACACGGCGCCCATGGACACCTTGACCGACCGCCGGTACAGCGGGTCGGCGCAGCGCGGGGCCAGGACGACGGCGTCCACGCCCAGTCCGGCGGCGCTGCGGAAGATCGCCCCGACGTTGGTGTGGTCCACCAGGTCCTCCAGGACGACGATGCCCCGTGCCCCGGCCAGGACCTCATCGAGGGAGGGGAGCGGCCCGCGGTGGAAGGCGGCCAGGGCGCCCCGGTGCAGGTCGAAGCCGACGAGGCGCTCGGCGGTCTCCTCCTCGACCAGGTACAGGGGCGCGTCGACGTCGAGGTCGGCGAGCGCCTCGGCGCGCCGTCGGGTGAGGAGGAGGCTGCGCGGCGCGTAGCCGGCGGCCACGGCCCGGCGGATGACCTTCTCCCCCTCGGCCATGAACAACCCGTGCTCGGCCTCCAGGTGGCGGCGCAGGTTCACGTCCCGTAGACGGGTGTAGTCGGCGAGCCTGGGGTCGGCGGGGTCGTCGATCTCGATGACGTGCATGGTCGACGATTATCCCCGGTCACGCCCGTGCCCGGCACGGGGCCGGGCACGGGCGGATGATCGGTCGGCGCTACATGATCCGGTCGGTGAGGGGGCGCAGCCGCTGCCAGCGGGCCTCCTCGCAGGAACCCTTGCGGTTGAGGGTCGTCTCGATCTCGTGCCCCTCCCAGACGCCCACGATGACGGCCTCCTGGGGGCCGTACACCTTGTCGGTGCACACGGTGCCCTGACTGACCTCGGTGAACAACGCCTCGCTGCCGGGCAGGGCGGCGGTCGTGGGTTCGACGGTGATCCCGGCGATCTCCTCGGGGGTCTGCTCGTCGGAGCCCTCTTCCTCCGCTTCCCCTTCCCTGTCCTCACCGGCGCTGGGGTGCTCGGCGCTGCCGCCGGGCTCGCCTTGGAACTCCGCGGCGATGGCGGCCAGGTCGGCGCAGGCCGGCGGGTCCAACTCCGCGTCGCCTTCGCACACCAGGGTCTGCACCCAGGCCCGGTCCCGATCGCTGACCTGGATCTCCAGCACGCCGATCGGGCCTCGCGGGGCGCTCGTCCCGTCGCCCTCGGCCTCGACCTCCAGACCGGCCAGGTCGGGGCTGAGCGCGGTGGCGGCCTGCACGTCCTGTTGCGGCGGCAGCATCGACGGGCCGACGATCACCCCATAGGCGACCGCGCCGGCGCAACAGGCACCGGCGAGCAGACCGGTGCCGAGTGATCCTCGGCGCCGTTGATCACGAGCATGGGACATGCGAGAACCCTCGGGGGTCGTCGGTCACAGGAAGGTCCGCCGCGTTCGTCGGCACCCGGGGGGAGCGTGTGCACGGATGGACTCCAGGGGCGGTGCCCCAGCCTAACGGGAAGACGGTGATGCTCCTCGGTGAGCACCGTAACAAAGAGATCACCCACTCCGGTCGGAGGGCAGCGTGTCGGCCGCGGGTCGCGGGGCCGGTCGGAGAGCGTTCCGCGCGTTCCCGGTGGCCCTTCCGTTCCCGCGTTACCAACGAGTAAGGTCCAAGTGACGATGGCGGAGAGTGGCTCAGGTCATATGGGGTCGTAGGGTGGACGTCCTTTCGCCCTCTATGACGTCACCGGGCGCGCGGTGGTTCACGCTCCCCCGTTCGGGGTGCCCGGCGGCGCACCCCATGTCACCGTCCCCATGTCCGCGCCGACTCCCCGCGCACCCCGCCCGCCCCCGCGGGGACCGGCCGCAGCAACGCCCCCGGAGTGCCCGTGTCCACTGGACGCCATCGACTTCCCTCACCGACCGTCACGACGACCCGCCGACTGGTCCGGTCCCCCCTGGGGATCAGCGCGGTCGTCGTCGCACTGGTCGTGGCGGCCGCGATCGCCGTTCCGGTCGGGATCGGCATGCTCGGTTGTGACGAGACCCGCTACCTGCGGGTGTCGGCCACCCAGAGCCTGGCCCCGGTCCTGCGCGAGGCGGCGACCGAGTTCAACTCCGCGCGCCCCTCCTACAACGGGGACTGCGTGTACGCACAGGTGGACGAGATCGCGCCGCACCGCATCATGGCCGCCCTCGCCGGCGGATCGGGGGCGGACTCCACCATCACGCCGCACGTGTGGGTGCCCGAGTCCTCCGCCTGGGTCGAGCTGACCCGCATGTCCGCGGGCGGCACCCACGGCATCGAGACCGCCCCGCCGTCGCTGGCCGCCTCCCCCGTGGTCCTGGCCGCGCCGGAGGGCACCGAGGGCATGCCCGACCCCGACGACACCGGCTGGACCCTGGTGCTGCCCGGCGAGCGCGATCCGCAGCGGCCGCTGGTCATGGTCGACCCCAACCGCGGGGCCGACGGCATGACGGTGATGCACGCGGTCCGCCGGCACCTGGGCTCGGGGGACGCCGCCGACACCGCCATGACCGACTTCGTCCGCGACGTGCAGACGGACAGCGCCTTCGGCGAGATCGACCTGGCCACCTTCTTCACCGGGGCCACCCTGAGCGGGGACCGGCCGGCGCCGGTCATCGTGGTCCCCGAGCAGGCCGTGGTGTCCTACAACGCCTCGCGGCCCGGGGCCGCGCCGTTGTTGCGGGCCCATTACCCCGAGGAGGGGACCGTCTCCCTCGACCACCCCTACGTCACCACCACCGACGACCCCTCCCTGCGCTCGGCCGCCGCGGATCTGTACGAGGTGCTGCGCGACGACGCGTACCGCGACCGGATGCGGGAGCTGGGCTTTCGCGATCCGGGCGGGACGGCATCGGCCGCCCTGTCGGCGCGGCCCGGCATCATCGCCGACGACCCCGTCGTGCACGGGGACCTGACCGGCGACGCGCTGCTGGCCTCGGTCACCGACTGGAACCGTCTGTCGATGCCCAGCCGCACGCTGGTCCTGGCCGACGTCTCGGCGAACATGGCCGAGGACCTCGACGGCGAGGACGGCCCGACCCGGATGGAGGCCGCCAAGCGCGCCGCGCTGATGGGGCTGGCGCTGTTCCCCGACGCCACGGACATGGGCCTGTGGCTGATGTCGGAGGACCACGGGGAGAGTGGCCGCGAGGAGGCCGCCGACATGCACCGGCTGGGCGACGCCGAGACGGGTGAGGAGACCACCCGACGCCAGGAGCTCATCGAGATCGCCGAGACCATCGACGTGCACGGCGGCGGCTCCCGACTCTACGACAACATCCTGTCCGCCTACGACGAGGTCCAGGCCGTCTACGACGAGGAGAAGATCAACAGCGTCATCCTGTTGACCGCCGGCCGGGACGAGGGGTCCAGCGACCTGTCGCACGGGGAGCTGGTGGCGGCCCTCCAGGACCGGTTCGAGCCGAATAGGCCGGTGAGCCTGTTCATCATCGCCTTCGGTGAGCAGGCCGACCGGGAGGAACTGCGCGACATCGCGGCCGCCACCAGCGGTTCGCTGTTCGTGACCGACGATCCCGACGAGATCGGCGACATCTTCCTCAGTTCGATCTCGCGGCGGTTGTGCGTGCCCGACTGCGACAACTGAGGCCGGGCGCGGCCGAAGGATCCGTCCTCGTCCCGGTCCGCACCGCGCTCGGGGTCGGGGGCCGAGGAGGCCCGGAAGCATCTCGATTCGATATCGGAATCGATTTTCGGTCGGACCGCTTCTCCGAGTACGCCGCTTTCGATCAGGACCGGATCTCCCAAGGTGAAGGGCGATGCACAGGGGTGCGGGACGGATCACGTCCGCCCCGGGTCCGACCGCTCCGGTCCGGTCGGGCCCCACCCGCTCCGACCGGTTGAGTACCGTTCCCACCAGTAACACACCTATGACCGATCCGCCGATCCTTCGGCGCCGGTCCACCGATCCGCCCGTATCGTCCACCTACGGGCCCCTCCTGAACGCCGTCATCCCCCTTGTACGACATTCGTCCGTACACACCACCCCGTGAGGAAAGCTGTGGGACGTCACCGCGGAAGATACGCAGAAGAACCCTCCGGTCGGTCCAGGCGCCGTCGCGGTCGCGGCGGAGCCTTCGCCGCCCTGGCCGCGGCCCTCGTGATCGTGGTCGGCCTGGCGGGCGTGGGCGTGTACATGTTCGGCAACTCCGACGGGTGCGGCGGTTCCGACATCCAGCTGGACGTGGCCGCCAGCCCGGAACTGGCTCCCGCCGTCGACGCGGTCGCCCGGGACTTCAACCTCACCGAGACCGCCGTCGACGGCCGTTGCGTACACGTCGAGGTCCGCCAGGTCGACTCCGCCAACGTCGCCTTCGGCATCACCGGCGCGGGCGCCACCATGGGCGACACCGACTCCGACGTGTGGATCCCCGACTCCTCAGTGTGGCCGCGCCTGGTCCAGAGCCAGTCCGGCGACGCCGTCATCACCGACACCGGCACCTCCGTGGCCCGCACCCCGCTGGTCGTCACCGAACTCGCCGCATACGCCGCCGAGGGCGACGAACCCACCACCTGGATGGACGTCGTGCCCACCACCGCTCCCGGCGAGCAGGCCGAGCACACCGTCCGGGTCGTCGACCCGGCGCGCAGCTCCACCGGGCTGGGCACCCTCTACCTGCTGCACGGCGCCCTGAAGGAGGCCAGCCCCGACAACGACACCTTCAACGCCACCATGACCGCGGCCCTCCAGGCGCTGCACCGCGGCGCCTCCGCCGACGAGGAGGCGGCCTTCCTGGCGCTCAGCGGCGGCGGCGAGGAGGCCCCGCCCATCATGGTGATGTCGGAGCAGGCCGCCTGGCGCTACAACACCGCCCACAGCGACACCTCCGTCCGGGTCGACTACCTCGAAGACGGCACCTATTACCTGGACTACCCCTACATCGTCCGCACGGAGGACGGCGAGATCACCCGGGCCGCCGAGGCGTTCCGCACCGCGATCCGCTCGGACGAGGCGCGGCAGCACATCCTCGCCGAGGGTTTCCGCGGCCCCGACGACGAGGTGGACACGTCGCTGCTGGCCGCCGAACACGGGTTCCAGGAGACCGCCCCCGAGGAACTGCCCGCCCCGTCCGAAGGTTCCATCACCGACCTGACCCTCACCTGGAACCAGATGAAGATGGACTCGCGCGTGCTCGCGATCGTCGACGTCTCCGGGTCGATGCTGGCCGAGGTCCCGGGCACCGGGATGACCCGCATGCAGGTGACCGGCGCCGCCGCCACCCAGGGTCTGGAGATGTTCTCGCCCAGCTCCGAGCTGGGTCTGTGGAAGTTCTCCACCGACGTCAACAACAACCTGCACTACCAGGAGGTCGCGCCGGTCCGCGAACTCCAGGCCGCCGCCGACGACGGCACCGAGCAGCGCGAGATCCTGGCCGGGTCGCTGGCCTCGCTCCAGCCGCTGCCACAGGGCGACACCGCGCTGTACGAGACCTACCTGGCCGCCTACCAGGAGATGTCGCGGACCTACCGGCCCGACCGCAACAACGTCATCCTCATGCTCACCGACGGGGACAACGACAACCCCGGCGGCATGGAGCTGGACGAGCTGCTGTCGCAGATCGACGCCATCGCCAGCCCGGCCCGACCGATCCCGATCATCACCATCGCGTTCGGTCCCGACGTGCAGAACCTGGAGCCGCTCCAGCAGATCGCGGCGGCCACCGGCGGTGCCGCGTACATGACCGAGGACCCCACGGAGATCGGTGACATCTTCATCCGGGCGTTCTCCCTGCGCATCTCCGACCCGGAGGAGTGAGTCCGGCCGGACGAGCGCCCGTGGGGGCGGGGACCGTGTGCGGTCCCCGCCCCCACGGCGTTCCCGGGATCCCGGGGGAAGCGACGGCGGTCCCCGTCGTGGAACCGGAGGTGACAAGACCCTGTCCCCGAAGGGAAGCACTATGGACTTCTCGACCGGGTTGGCGTACCCAGAGAGGACCCGGACGCGAAGAACCGTGAGGGGAATGCCATGGCGAACGCGTGGATGCCCGAGGCCGAACGGATCGACGGCGGCGACGCGCACGCGTCACGCGGGATCGGCGCACCGCGCGCCGTGTGGACGGTGACGGGCGCGGACCCGGACGCGTGGTCCGCGCGGGAGGAGGCCCTCCGGCTGGTCGCCGAGGGACGGACGGTGCACCTGGTGTGGAACCCCTTGTCCGGGCGGATCGCGCAGATCCTGCCGGCGACCCGGCGCGGGACCCCGGCGGTGGGCGTCGACCACGTGTACGGGAGTCACGTCGACCACGGTGACGAGGGGCGGGTGTGCCTGGTCGTCGCGGTCGTCGGCCACACCGGGGAGCCGTTCACCGAGGGGCCGATGCGCGGTCTGGCGGCCGTCCTGGACTGGCTCGACTCCTGGGGGGTCCGACGCGATTGGCCGGCGGGGCCCCCGGGGGTCGACCTTCCCACCGAGGCGCGGGCGCGGGAGTGGGCCCGGGGCGGGCACTTCGGCCACGACCAGGTACCGGGTTCGACCGACCCCGGCCCGGGGCGTCTGGACACCGTCACGCTGCTGGCCACCGGCGGCCACCGGCGGGATCGACACCCGGAACTCGCACCCTCCGTCACCGCCTGACCACCCCTCGGATCGATGCGGCGAAGGCGGGCCCGCGCGAAACCCACGAAGGGGGTTCCGCTGGTCGAGCACAGTTCCGAAACCCCTTAGTCTGACCCCCATGGGTGGATCTATCGAGCCGGGTTGGTACGCGGACCCGCAGGGCGACGCGCAGACGCTCAGATGGTGGAACGGCGAAGAGTGGACGCGGCACACCCGCTCCCTCGACGAACTCCAAGGTGGGACCGGGGGCTCCGACGACGAGGAGGCCGCCACCACCTACCTCGGCGGGCCCGGAGGCCGCCCGTCCCCTGACGACGACGAGCCGGGCACCGTCCGCCTCGGCCCCTCCCCCGGGGCCGACGACGACATGGGCACCATGCGCATCGACCCCTCCTGGGCCCGCGACGCCGCACGGCCGGCCCCGCCCGTGGACGACGAACCGAGCACGGTCCGCATCGGCCCCTCCACCCCCGGCCGGGACCGCACCCCGCCGAACGCCCCGGCGGACGATGATTCCGGCACCGTCCGCATCAACCCCACCTGGGCCTCCCCCTCCGACGAGGAGCCCACCGCCGACCTCAACGACGGTGCCACCGTCCGCGTCTCCCCCGGTTCCGTCCGCCCCCCGGCCGACGTCGACGACGGCGCCACCGTCCGTGTGTCCCCCGGCGACCTCCCCGGTCACGACGACGAGTCCCCCACCGCCGACCTGAGCGGCGACGACATCCCCACCTCCGACCTCACCGACTCCGACCTCGGCCGTGCCCCGGGCACCAAGGTCTTCGACCCGAACGAGGCCGGACAGGCCCCGCGCACCGCCGTCTTCGACCCGGACGAGTTCGGGGAGGCCCCGGGCACCAAGGTCTTCACCCCGGGAGGCGAGGCGGGCGGCACGGCCGTCTTCGACCCCGACGACCCGATGTTCTCGGGCGGCGCCTCCGACGAGGAGGAGGGGGACGACCGCAAGGGCGGGCGCTTCAACAAGCTCCTGGGCAACATCAAGGAGGGGTGGAGCGACCTCTCCGAGGAGCGCAAGGAACAGCGCCGCCAGGCCGAGGAGGAGGCCGCCAAGCGCCGCGAGGAAGAGGCGAAGCGCCAGGCGGAGGAAGCGGCCAAGCGGGCCGAGGAGGACCGCAGGCGCGCCGAGGAGGAGTCCGAGCGCCAGGCCGAGGAGGCCGCGCGTCGCGCCGAGGAGGAGCGCAACCGCCCCGCGCCGCCGCCGGAGGCCGCGGCCACTCCGAACACGCCGGACGCGCCCGCCCAGGGCACCCCGGCCGTTCCGGGCACGCCCGCGCCGGGCACCCCGTGGACGCCGGGCCGTCCCGACCCGGCCCGCCAGGCGCCCCCGCCCTACCCGGCGCCCCACTCCGGCGCCCAGCCCGGCTACCCGCCCAGCGGCCCCCAGCAACGGGGCGCGCTCCCGTCGGGCCCGCAGCAGGGGTACCGCCAGGGCCCGCCGCCACACCCGGGCGGCTACGCCCCGTCGTTCCCGCCCCCGCAGCAGATGAACCGGCCCCCGGCGCACCCGCGGCAGGGTCCCCCCATGCCACCGCCGCACCCGATGAACCGCCCGCCGCAGGGTCCCCCGCCCGGCTACCCGCCGACCGGCCCCCGCGCCTCGGCCCCGGGCGGCCCGCCCATGCCGGGCGGCCCCCAGCAGCCCCCGTGGGGCCCGCCGCCGGCGCACCCGCCGCACCGGCCCTACCCGCAGCAGCCACCGCAGCAGAGGAAGAAGAAAAAGGGCGGCTGCGGTTGCGGCTGCTTCACCTTCCTGCTGATCTTCCTCATCCTCGGGTTCCTGGCCTACCTCCAGTTCTGGGACATCTGGGACTGGATGTGGGCGATCTTCAACGTCGGGGCGCCTCCCGGCGGTTCCGACCCCTTCATCTGGGACTGACGTCCGCGGGGGCGCCCCTCACCGGAGCGCCCCCGCCGCGTGTCCGGGCCCTTACGCGAGAACCCCTAAGCTGACCGTTATGAACGACTGTTTGGTGTGGATCGACTGCGAGATGACGGGCCTCGACTTCGAGAACGACGCGTTGATCGAGGTGGCCTGTCTGATCACCGACGGGGAGCTCAACATCCTCGACGAGGGCATCGACGTCGTGATCAAACCCCCGCAGGCCGCACTGGACGCCATGGGCGACTTCGTCCGCGACATGCACACCACCTCGGGCCTTCTCGAAGAACTCGACAAGGGCGTGACCCTGCACGAGGCCGAGGACGCCGTCCTGGAGCACATCCGCCGCTACGTGTCCGAACCCCGCAAGGCCCCGCTGTGCGGCAACTCCATCGCCACCGACCGCACCTTCCTCGCCCGGGACATGAAGCGCATCGACGACTTCCTCCACTACCGGATGGTGGACGTGTCCTCCATCAAGGAGCTCCTGCGCCGCTGGTACCCGCGCGTCTACTACGCGAGCCCGGAGAAGAACGGCGGCCACCGCGCCCTCGCCGACATCACCGAGAGCATCCGTGAGATGCGTTACTACCGCGCCGCCGCGTTCGTCCCCGAACCCGGCCCGAACTCGGCCACCGCCCGCGCCATCGCCGCCGACGTGGTCGCCGGCGGCACCGGTCGCGTGGCGCCGCGCGACGACTCCCCGGAAAACTGATCGAAGCACTCTCCCGAGTCCGCTAAGCTTTCATACGTACGCAGGGCCGCGAGGTCCGGCGGACGTGGTGGGTGTAGCTCAGCCGGTAGAGCACTTGGTTGTGGTCCAAGAAGTCGCGGGTTCAAGTCCCGTCACTCACCCCACAGGCTTAAGCCCTTGACCAGCGCAAACGCGCAGCGGTCAGGGGCTTTCGCGTTCCCGGGGGCGCACCGGCGGGTGCACGGGCCCACCGCCCCGCGCAGGCTCCCCGAACCCGCCGAGCGGTTCCTCACCGCCCTGGAGTACGAGACCAGGGCGAACCCGGCCGACGACGACACCGGCGAGGAGGAGATCTCCCTCAAGGACGGAGAACGCGCCCGAGCCGGTGACCGGTGACGAGCACACCCGGCACGAAGGGGACCTCATCGCACCGGTGGAGTCTGCCGGTGTTGGTCGCTCACGCGTTCGTGGCACTCTGCCTTCTGGCCGGGTTGCGCCTGCGTCCGCCCCGGTCGGGGATGGTGGCGCTGTCCTGCAACGAGATCGTCCGCTCGACGCACGCCCTGTTCGCTGCCTGGCACAGTCCCGGACCCGCGCCTGGTCGGTGTTCAGACGTTCTCACCAGTCGCTGCCGATAGACCACCACAGCAGACGAGCACCTTCGGAACCACGACAAACAGCAGCGCAACGCCATTACCGACAAACTCCACCCATCCTCCCTTCCTCCGTGATCTTGCTACCAGAGGCGGGTTCAGCGCTGAAATCGCCTCTGGTAGCAAGATCACGGAGGAAGGGGGGAGAGTTATCCACAGGCTGACAGGAGAGGCTCGCTTCCTGAAGGAATCCGCCGCACGGTAAAGGAATGAACCCTTCCGATCCAGACCGCCGTCTCCCCAGCCAGCAGCACACAGGCCCCAGTCGGCGGGCAGCCACCCGGCGAAGTCCCCGTTCCCCGCACCGGCCCCCGCCCGTGCCCGGCAGCGCGCTCAACCTCGCCGCCCGCCAACACGGAGTAATCGGCTGGGACCAGGCGCACCGCGCCGGCATCACCAAGAGCGATGCCCGCCGTCTCATCCGCAACGGCACGTGGGGGCACCCGCACACCGGGGTCTACACGGTCCGGGATCTCATCGACCGTTCCAACACCGACACCTACATTCGCTCGGTGACGATGGCCGCCCAACTGGCGCTCGGCCCGCACTCCTTCGCCGGCGGAGAGACCGCGGCACGCCTCTGGGGAGTACAGGGCCTTCCACCCTGGGACGGCCACACCGTCCACATGGTCATCCCCGCGCTCGGGGCCCAGCGCCACCATCACCGCATCACCCTGCACTCCTGGCGGACATCCCCCGAAGAAGTCACCGCCCTCCACGGCATCCGCCTCACCGATCCCGTCAGAACACTGCGCGACACACTGCTCCGAGTGGACCGGGAAACCGCGGTCTGTCTCATGGACTCGGCGCTACAGCGAGGACTCATCCTCGAAGAGGACATCGAAGGGCTGGAACTCGCCAACCGAGGGCGCAAGGGGTGCGTACGGGTACGTTCCTGGTGGCCCTTGGCCGATGGACGGGCCGAAAGCCCACTGGAGACCCGTGTACGCCTGATATGCGTGGACGGAGGAATGCCTCCCACGGACCTGCAACGCC
Source organism: Nocardiopsis lambiniae (assembly GCF_031845465.1). Classification (NCBI taxonomy): domain Bacteria; kingdom Bacillati; phylum Actinomycetota; class Actinomycetes; order Streptosporangiales; family Nocardiopsidaceae; genus Nocardiopsis; species Nocardiopsis lambiniae. Next base: position 888,693 of record NZ_JAVREP010000001.1, read on the forward strand.
GTTTCCTGGACGGCCACGGGCGGACCATCGGCATCGCCGACTTCTGGTGGGAAGAGCAACGACTCATCGGCGAAGCGGACGGGCTGGGGCCGCACAGCCTCCCCCAGGCCCTGCTCAGGGATCGGGAGCGGCAGAACGCCCTCCAACGCTGGCATCCGGATGTACGCATCGTCCGTTTCACCTGGCAGGACCTGAAGCGCCCCCAGTACATCCTGGCCTCGATCGCCCGCTCAGAGGCATAACCCCCTCCCCCCAGCCCGTGATCTTGCTACCAGAGGCGAGTTAAGCGCTGAAATCGCCTCTGGTAGCAAGATCACGGGGAAGAGGGACTGCCCCAGGGGTTCGGCGTAGGCGCACGGGATGGTCTCGCCGATGTCGTGGTCGTCTGTGAGGGACATCCGAGTGCTCCAGACTCCGTAGGCGTGCACGAACCGCAGGGAATCCGTCGGCACGGTACGAACCCGGCCCGCTCGGAGCACCAGGGCACGCGCGTGGCGGTCGTCGCGCCGCACCTCGTCCAGAACCGACTGAGTGGTCAGGCGCTCGCGGCCCTTGACCAGATCACCGGGGACGTCCGGACGGTCGGCTTTGGCGGCATGCAGCAAAGGGGAGGCATCGAACAGGAAGGGCCCGTCGAAGGAGGTCGACCCGACCGCTTCCGGATCGGGCGGTCCCGGTGCAGTGAGTCTCCGGTGCGCCGGCGGGTGCACGGCCCCGATGTTCCGCCGGTGGAGTGCGCACCGCCGACCGGCTCGGTGACCATCGGGGCCACCCCGGCTCAGGCCTGTGCCACCCGTGCCCCGAAACCACCGATGCCCCCGACCTCTCCCGGGTACGCCCCGGACCTGGGGGGCACCGGCCTCACGACGTCCTTCCGTCCTCGTGTTCCAGAAGGGCGACCAGGCCGTGGAGATCGCCCCGGACGAATTCCGCGAGCGACGGCGGCAGGAGCCGGACGGTGGCCAGGGCATCGCGCGTGGCGGGAACGCGGACCACGTCGTAGGTTCCCCGCCCGGGATCGTCGAACTCCGGTCCCGTGCGGGCGGACGGGTCCATCGAGACCAGCCGGGCGACGAAGACGTACTGGAGCCTGACACCGCCGGGCACCTCCTCGGTGAGGAGGAGGACCTGTCGGACCCGTTCGATCCGGCCGCCGAGCTCTTCGGACACCTCACGCCGCAGAGCCGCCTCGACGCTTTCGTCCTCCGGTTCGATTCCTCCTCCGGCAGTGGTCCAGTACGGCTCCTGGCCGGGCCTGGTGCGCTTGATGAGCACCAGTCGCCCTTCGCCGTCGAAGAGGAGCGCGCGGGCACTCCGTTTGACGATGTGCTTCATGACCACCGGTTCTCGGTTTCGACGTGCCATGTCCGAGGGCTCCGTCCGGGCGTCGAGCCTCTCATCCTCGTCCTCACCGTCCTCACTGTTGATCGAGGGCCTCGGCGTGTACCGGCTTCGGACCCCGCCGATGGTGCTCACCCCTCCCGGGGCCGGTTCCGGAGAGCGGCGCGTCGCCGGCGCGTGGGACCTGACGGAGCACTCCCCGTACGTGTACTTCGACGTCCGGTTCGGCAACGCCACCGGCAGCCCCGTCGACCTCACCCACCTCTCCGTCCACCGCCAGGTCGGCGAGAAGGGCCGCACCGCCACCGCCGGCCACCGCCGGCCATGGCTGCGCCCCGCCGGGGGAGGACTCCCACCTCCATGTCGAACTGACGCTCAGCGACCGGGAGGAGGTGGACGACCACGTGCGCGAGACCGTCTCCTTCGTCGGCGACGTCGCCTGACACGGGACCGTTCCAGGCCCGCCCTCCGCGGCGGGGTCGGAACGCCGTCCGAAGGCCCCTGCGATTCGGGGAAAACGGAGTGGACGCAGTGGCCCCTGTGAAACCCTGTAATCCGCCCCCTGAGGAGGAGACCCCTCGTGAAACTCCTGCACGCCGCGGACCTGCACATCGACAGCCCCCTGCGCGGCCTGGACCGCTACCCCGGCGCTCCCGCCGAGCACCTGCGCAACGCCACCCGCACCGCCGTGGACAACCTCGTCTCCCTGGCCCTGGAGGAAGAGGTCACCGCGGTCCTGCTGGCCGGTGACATCTACGACGGCTCGTGGCGGGACGTCAACACCGGCCTGTACTTCACGAAGCAGATGCGCCGACTGCGCGAGGCCGACATCCGGGTCTTCATGATCTCGGGCAACCACGACGCCGAGAACAAGATGACCATGAGGCTGACGCTCCCCGACAACGTGCACCTCTTCCCGTCCGAGAGCGCCGACAGCTCCATCCACGAGGACCTGGGGCTGGCGGTGCACGGGCAGAGCTTCGCCCAGGCGAAGGTGACCGACGACCTGGCCGCGGGATACCGTCCGGCGGCTCCGGGGCTGTTCAACGTGGGTCTGCTGCACACCTCGCTGAACGGCCGTCCCGGACACGACCGCTACGCCCCGTGCAACCTGGAACAGCTCGTCGACCACGGCTACGACTACTGGGCACTGGGCCACATCCACAAGCGCGAGGTCGTGCACGGGGACGGCGTGCACGTGGTCTTCCCCGGCAACACCCAGGGGCGGCACGCCGGTGAGACCGGCGACAAGGGCTGCACCCTGGTCACGGTGGACGGCGCGGGGGCGGTCGAGGGTCTGGAGCACCGCGACCTTGACACCGCCGCGCGCTGGCACGAGGTGCGGGTGGACATGACCGGCGCACTCGACCTGGACGACGCCTGCCACCTGGTCGAGCGGGATTTGCAGCGCCGAGTGACCGACCACGCCGTGGACGGCCGCGTGGACGCGGTGCGGGTGGTCGCCGTCGGCGCCGGCGAGGCGCACTCGGCCCTGCTCACCCGGCGGGAGGAGTTCACCGCCGAGGTCCGGGGGCTCAGTCAGGACTACCCGTCGGTGTGGATCGAGAAGGTCCGCGTCGACACCTCGCGCCCGCGCGAGCGGGTCGCGTCCGAGCGGTTCGCCGGGCTCGTCGCGGACGTGCGCGAGGAGGCCGCGCGGCTGGCCGACGACCCCGAGCGGGTGCGGGAGGTCCTCGACGGCGCCGGCCTCCGGGGAAAGCTCCCGGCCGAGGTCCGCACGTCCTTCGAGGAGGACGGGTGGGCCGAGCGCATGGCCGGCGGCGCGGCGGACCTGCTGGTGGCGATGCTGGAGGAGTCCCGATGAGGATCGAACACCTGGACCTGACCGCCTTCGGCCCGTTCACCGACCTGTCCCTGAACCTGTCGGGTCCCGGAGTCCACCTGGTCTACGGGCCCAACGAGGCCGGGAAGACGTCCGCGCTGGCCGCCCTGCGGTCGCTGCTCTACGGCATACCGCACAGGACGCCGTTCGGTTTCCTGCACGGTATGTCCAGGCTGAGACTGGGCGCGGCGCTGGGCAACGGTTCCGGCGAGACCCTGGAGGTCGTCCGGCACAAGCGGAACAGGAACCCGCTGACCGCACCCGACGGGACCCCCGTCTCCGAGGGGGAACTGCTGGGGTTCCTCAACGGCGTCACCGAGGAGGTCTTCACCACCGTCTTCGCGCTGACCCTCACCGAACTCCAACGGGGCGGAAAGAACCTGATCCGGGGTGAGGGGGACATCGGCCAGGCCCTGTACTCGGCCCGGTCCGGACAGGACACGGCGGCCGTCCTCAAGGCCCTGGAGGAGCGCCGGCGGGAGCTGTACCTGCGCACCGGCTCCGTTCGGCTGCTGAACACCGCGCTGAGCGAGCACAAGAGGGTCGCCGCCGAACGCACCCGGGCGTCGACGGCGACCGAGGAGTTCCTGCGCCTCCAGGACGCCGTGCGAAACGAGGAGAAGGTCTTCTGGGAGGAGGACGACCGGCTCAAGGAGAAAGAGGCCGCGTATCACCACTGGAAGTCCCTGAAGTCGGCGCTGCCCTCCCTGCGCACCCGGCGCCGGGCCTTGGACGACCTTGCGGAGATCACCTCCCGGGGCCCGTTGGCCGACGCGCACGCCGGGGAGCTTCTGGACGGGTTGGAGAAAGACCTCGAACTGGGTGAACAGCAGCGCGGGCGGGAGGAGGAGTCGCTGGCGGCGCACCTGGGCGAGCTGGCGGAACTGCACGTCGACGAACGGCTGTCGAGGGTGCGGGAGGACGCCGACGCCCTGGTCCGGTCCGTGGAGGCGGTCGAGGAAGCGGCACTGGAGCTGACCGAGCGCACCCGGCGGGCCGGGGAGCATCGGGCCCGGGCCGAGCGACTGCTGCGGAGTGTCCGCCCCGGCGCGGACCTCGACGACTCCGGTGTCCCGCGGGTGGCCGAACCGACCGCCGAACGCCTCGTCGAACTGGCCAGGGCCCACCCCGGCCTGCGGACCCGGGTCGACGACGCCCGCCGGCAGGCCCACGACCAGGCGCGGGCGCTGGACCGTGCCCGTGCCGACCTCGCGGACCTCCCCGAGGGTGTGGAGGGGGGCGCGCTGGCGAGCGTGGTCGCGGAGTTCCCCTCCGCCCTCGTCGCGGACCTGGAACGGGCGTACGGGGAGGAGGCGAAGGCGGCGGCGCGATTCGACGCCCTGGTGGCGGAGTTCGGCCGGGAGGCCGAAGCCGCGGTGGAGGACCTACTGTCCGCGGCCGTGCCCGACAAGGCGGGGGTCTCCGCCCACCGGGACCGGTCGACCCGGCACACCGCCGAGGTGGAGAACGCCGAGTCGGCACTCACCAAGGCGACCCGGGAGCTGAGCCGTGCCCGGGGGAAACTGGAATCGCTGCGCGCCCAGGAGGACCCTCCCACCGTCGGTGAACTCCAGCGCGCCCGGCAGGAGCGGGACGGGCTGTGGCGGCGGATCCGGGAGGGGGACGCCGAGAGCGGGCTCGCCCTGGACTTCCAGAGCGCCCTGGTGGAGGCGGACCGGCTCGCGGACCGGCTCCGCGACTCCGCGAAGGCGGTCGCCGACCGACTGACCCTGGAGAACAAGGTCCGCGAACTGGAGCAGGACCTGTGCGAGCGCGGTGAGGACCTCGACGCCCTCACCACCCGGGGAACGGAGCTGGAGCGGGAATGGGAGGCGATGTGGCCCGCCGCCGGAGTCCCGGCGCCCGACCCGAACGAGGCCGGGGCCGTCCTGGACCGCCTGGACGAGCTTCGCACGCTGCACGGCGAGCGCGACGAGCGGCGGCGGTCGCTGGCGGTGCTGGAAGAGTCGGCCCTGACCCTGACGGGGCAGCTCGTCGACCTGCTCACCGCCGCAGACGCCCCGGTGGAGACCTTGGACGTGCGACCGCGGACCGGGGCCGCCGCCGTCGTGGTCCTTCCGCAGTTGAAGGCCCTGGCCCAGGAGGAGATCGACCGCCGCCAACAGGTCGCGCAGCAGAATGCGACCGCGCAGGCCCTGGTCGGGGCCGCGGAGAAGGATCTGGAGAAGGCGCTCGGCGAGCGGGAACGGGCGGAGGAAGAGGAGGCCGCGTGGTCCCGGGAGTGGGACGGGGCCGCCACCGCCGCGGGGTTCGCCCCCGGCGCGGACCCCGAGGAGGTGCGCGCCGGCCTGGACCTGCTGAAGGACGCCGCCACGGTGTGGGACCAGGCCCTCACGGAGGAACACGAGGCCGACCGGGCGAGGCGGCGGATCGCGGAGTTCGACCTGCGCTTGGCCGCGGTCTTCGACACGTGCGGCCGTGTGCCGTCGCCCGAGCGCACCGAGCGTGTCCTGGCTCTGGAGGAGCTTCACCGCGAGGCGGAGGCGAACGCCGCCACCGCGAAGAGGCGCGAGGAACTGGCGGACACCGTCGCGGCGGATGAGGCCGCACTCGTCCGGTCTCGCGCGGCACGGGACGCGGCGCGGGAGAGGTTGGACGCCCTGCTGGCCGAGAACGGTGTCGACGCCCCGGCCGGGCTGCGCGCGGCGGTCTCCCGGGCCCGCGAGGCGGAGAAGGCGCGCGACCGCGTCCGCCAGGCCGAGGAACAGCTCGCCGAGCACGGCGAGGTCGAGGCCCTGGAGGAGCGGGCGCGGCACCTCACCGACGCCGAGATCGCAGGGCGTGTCGAACAGGCCACGCGGGACCTGGCGGAGGTGCGGGGGCGGCGCGACCGGGCCACCGTCCGGCACGCCGACGCGCGCAACGCCCTGGCCCGGATCGACGGCACCGCCGAAGCGGCCCGACTGGCCGAGGAGGAGGCCGCCCTCACGGGGCGGATCGCCGACCAGGCCGAGGAGTACGTCAAGGTGACGCTCGCCCGGCGGATGCTGCTGGACCGGATGGAGGAGTACCGCAAGCACAGCCAGGACCCGGTCCTGCGCAGGGCCGAGGAGCTGTTCGCGTTCCTGACCCTGGGGGAGTTCCCCCGCCTGCGGCCGGACCTGGACGAGAACGGCGTCAACGTCCTGCGGGTGGAGCGCCGCAACGGGGACACCGTGAACATCGGGGAGCTGAGCGAGGGCACCGCCGACCAGCTGTACCTGGCGCTGCGGCTGGCCTCCCTGGACCACTACGCCGAGGCGGGGCAGACCATGCCGTTCATCGTGGACGACGTGTTCATGACCTTCGACGACGAGCGCGGGGCGGCGGCGCTACAGGTCCTGGACGGGATGTCCGACCGCTTCCAGGTGGTGGTGTTCACCCACCACGCCCACCTCGCGGAACTGGCCGAGCGGGCCCTGCCGTCGGGCCGGGCCCACGTGCACGAACTGCTCCGGTACACGCCTGCGGCGCGCGGCGGGGCGGACGGGGCCGCCCTTCCGGAGGCGGCCTCCGAGGAGGTGTCCGGACGCCGTGCTCCCGGAGGGTCGGGGGAACGGATCTGCAAGAGCTGCGAAGAGCCGTTCACCCACACCGGGCGAGGACGTCCCCCCGTCCGCTGCCCGAACTGCCGGGGGTGACGGTGCCCGGCCCCCGGGCAGCGCACCCGCGTTGGCTCGGCGGGGATCACCGGCCCGTCCCGCCGCCCGGACGACGTGTCACCGCCCCTGCGGCCGGGTCACCCTCTCCTTCGACGTGGGATCCACCGCTCGCCCGGTACGCCGGTCTCGGCCGGTGCCCCGTGCCAGGGCTCGCGGCGTCGGATCAGGTCGCCGACCAGGGCGCGCCAGGGGATGATGACGACGAACGGGACCGCGAAGGCGCAGGCGAACAGCGTCTCGGTGACCTCCGGGGTCAGGGCGTCACGCGACCACAGCGGCACGGCGACCACGAGCACCCAGATCGCCTTCCACAGCACCTCGAACACGAGCACGGCGACCATCCGCACCGGTGCGAAGAGCCCGGCGATCGCGAGGAGTTGCAGGGCGCACAGCACGGCGTCGAAGGCCCCGTCGATGACGGGACGGTCGGGTCCGGACGCCAGCAGGCGCGGCCAGGCGGTGAGTCCGAGCCCGACCACCAGGAGCAGGTGACAGGCGCGCAGCAGGTTACGGCGCAGGGGGGTGATCGTGTCGGTCGTCGCCGACGTGGTGGAAGCGTTCATGCGGCCAGTCTTGTCACCGCGCTCGGGGGCCGGAATGATCTGCGGTGTCAGGATCCCTGATCCTGCGGGTCAGGGTTCTCCCGGGCCCCGTCGCGAGGAGGAGCGAGGTGCAGCGGGCCACGATCGCGGCCGGTCTCGTCGCCGGGCTGTTCACCTACGCCGAGCGGCACGGTGCCGACCCGGACGCGCTCGCCACGGCCTCGGGTGTGTCCCGTGAGCAACTGCGCGACCCGGACGCGCGTGTCCCGTTGCCGCGCTACCTGGAACTCGTGCGCGCCGCACGCGTCGCCCTCGACGACGACGCCCTGGCGCTCCACTACGGGGCCGAGGTCGCGATGGCCGACGTGTCGATCGTGGGTCTGGTCATGGAGGCCGCCCCCGACATGGCCGCCGCCCTGCGGCAGCTCCAGCGGTACGGACGTCTCGCGGTCGAGGTCGAGGCGGGTGACGGCGGTCCGCGGTTCGAGCTCGAACGCCTCGGGGACCGTCTGCTGCTGGTCGAGCACGGGCCGGTGGGACCCGGCACGGAGTTGTCGGAGGAAGCGGTCGCACGTCTGGTCTGCGGTCCACGGCGGTTCCTGGACCGTCCCCACGTGCTGCGCGTGCGCCTCACCCGTGGAACGCCGGAGTGCGCGGCCGAGTACGAGCGCGTGCTGGGGTGTCCGGTCCGGTTCGGCGCCCGGCGGACCGAGATCGAACTCCACCCCGAGGTGGGTTCCTGGCCGGTGGCGCGGCACCCCCGCTATGTCTTCGGCGTCCTGCGGGAGAAGGGGGACGCGCTGCTGGCCCGGCGTCCGCCGCCGGAGAGCTTCCGGGAGCGGGTCGAGGAGGTCGTGCGCACGGTGGTGCACGAGGGGGATCTCGGCGCGGACGCGGTGGCGGCCCGGCTTCATTGCAGTCGCTCGACGTTGTCCCGCCGGCTGCGCGCGGAGGGGACCGGTTTTCGTCAGGTCGTCGACGACGTGCGCCGCGACCTCGCGATCGCCTACCTTCGGGCGGGCCGGACCTCCGTGGGCGAGGTCGCCTACCTCGTGGGGTTCTCGGACGCCGCCTCCTTCTCGCGGACGTTCCGGCGCTGGACGGGGCAGCCGCCCGGACGGTTCCGGGAGGGCGTGGCGGGTGCGGCGTCGGCCGCTCGGCGTCCCCCCGCCTGAGCCGTCCCGTCGCGGCCGGCGCGCCCTCTCCACCCTCTCCCGTTCCCTGACCGTGCCCCGGCCGGTCCCCAGGCCGGGGGCGCCGGGCCCCTCCCGCCGGAGGCCGCGCACCAAGATGAACAACGGGTGAACCACGGGCCGCCGGATCCTCCTCGCAGGCACGGGACGTCGTCGGATCGTCGCCTCGGACTCGTACGGGGGACGGTCGGCGCGGGCGTTCCGTTCAGGACCGTCGGCCAAGGTGAGGCGTGCCGGACGGTCATCCCCCGAGAGGAACCACCACCATGTCCCACACCGAACGCACCGCCGCCGCCACCCTGGCCGGCCTCCTCGCGCTCGGCCTGAGCGCCTGCGCCCCGGGCGGGCAGGCCGCCGAGACGAACGGCGCCGACCTGCTCCCCTCCTCCGAGTGCGCCGTGGAGGACGGAGCCCTGCGGGTCTACCTCAACCCCTGGGGCTCCACCCTCAGCGACCGTTTCACGGCGGACACCGGTGTCACCACCGAGATCGCCGACCTGGGCGGTGGCGAGATCCTGGCCCGGATCGCGGCGGAGGCCAACAACCCGCAGTGGGACGTGGTCGTCCTCGACGGCCACGGCAGCCTGGAGTCGCTGCGTGAGCAGGGCGCCCTGCTGAGCGGTCACCCGCTGGAGAACCTGGGCAACCTCGACGAGGACGGCGCGGCCCTGGCCCCGGAGGACGGGTCCTGGGTGCCGATCAGCCGGCACGCGGCCGCCGTCATCGCCTACAACACCGACCGGATCGACCCGGACGAGGCGCCGGGCCGCTGGTCCGACCTGGCGGATCCCGCCTACGCGCCGATCGGCATGGCCGATCCCGCCGTCGCGGCGCCGGCCTACCCGATCGTCTCCTGGTTCTTCCAGGACCTCGGCCGCGATGAGGCGGAGGACTACTTCGGGACGCTGATCGACAACGGTCTCAACACCTACGAGAAGAACGGCCCGGTGGGACAGGCCCTGGCCTCCGGCGAGGTCCCGGTGGCCGCGCTCCAGGAGCAGAACGTGTACGGCCTCATCGACTCCGGCGAACCCGTCGACTTCGTGTGGCCGGAGGAGGGCGCCCCGGGTGTGGTCCGGGCGGCGGCCATCAGCGAGCGGACCCCGCGCCCCTGCGCGGCGCAGAAACTCGTGGACTGGCTGCTCACCCCGGAGGCCATGGGCCACCTCATGGCCGAGGGCGGTGACGACGGGATCATCAGCCCGCTCGTGTCGGGGACGGACACGTCGAGCCTGCCCGAGACCCGTCCCGAGGACGGGGAGCTGCTCGTCACCGACGCGGTCTTCGCCGCCGAGAACGAGGCGGACGTCAAGAACTGGTTCGCCGAGCGGTCGGTCCAGGGCCGGTGACGTCCCTCCTGGAGCGTCGGCGGGCGAAGGCCGGTCCCCGACCGACGCGGCGCGTCTCCCCGGAGAACGCCCTGGGCTGGTTCATCCTCGCCGTCCTGTTCGTCCTCGTCGGGGCGCCCCTGGTGCTCGTCCTCGCCCAGGGGGTGGCCCCCGGCCTGGGTCTGGCCCGTGACTGGACCGTGCGGCCGGGACTCCTGGGCGAGATCGCGCGGCGACCGCTGTGGCAGACGAGCCTGGTGAACTCGCTGACCCTGGCCACCGGAGCGATGCTGCTCGGCGGCGCGCTCGGGACGGGGCTGGCCCTGCTGCGCCACACGGTCGCCTTCCCCGGGGCGCGGCTGCTCGACGTGGCCGCCTGGGCCCTCCTGGTGAGCCCGTCCTTCGTCCTGGCCCAGGGCTGGGTGCTCTTCGCGTCGCCGAGCGGGGTGGCGGTGGGCACCCTGGGGGTGGATCCGTCGTCCCTCGTCTTCTCGCCGACCGGACTCGTGGTCATCACGAGCCTCATCAAGTACCCGTTCGCCTACCTGGCCACGTCGGCGGCCCTGCACTGGGACGACGGCTCCTACCGGCAGGCCGCCGCCCTGGCGGGGGCGCGCCCGTGGACGGTCCTGCGCACGGTGCGGATCCCGCTGCTGACCCCGGCCGTGGCCTCCGGCGCCATCCTGGTCTTCGTCGACGTGCTCGGTGACTTCGGCCTGCCCGCCGCGCTCTCGGCGGCCTACTCCTACCCGACGCTGCCGTACTCGATCTACGCCTCGGTGCGCCAGAGCCCGGTCAGCTTCGAGCTCGGCGGGGTCCTGTCGTTCTACCTGGTGGCCATCATCGGCGCGGCGATCCTGCTCTACATCCGGATCCTGCGCGGCTCGCGTTATGACTTCCTCACCGGAGCGGCCACCCGGGTCCCGCCGCCGCCCGCGCGGTACCCGTGGCTCTGGTCCGGCCTCACCGCCCTCGTCCTGGCGATCACGTTCGGGGTGCCCCTGGGCACCTCCCTCCAGGTCTCCTTCAGTCGGACCCTGCACGGCGGCCCCGTGCCGGACAACCTCACGCTGGAGCACTACGCGGACATCTTCTCGGCGGGTTCGAGGATGTCCGAGGGCATCGTCAACTCGCTGACGATCGCGCTGGCGGCGGCCACCGTCACCACGGTCCTGGCGTTCCTCATCGGCGTGGTGCTCACCTTCACGGGCTTTCGCGCCCGCTTCCTCATCGATGTCGCGGGCACCGTGACCCTCGCGATCCCGGGCATCGTCCTGGCCGTCGGCTACATCTTCCTGTGGAACCAGCCGTTCCTCGCGGGTGTGGGCCTGGGCCTGTACGGACGGGCGGAACTGCTCGTCCTGGCGGGGACGGCCACCGCGCTGCCCATCGCCGTGCGCCTGCAACTGGGGGCCCTCGCGCAGGTACCGGCGAGCCTGCTGAACGCGGCGGCGCTGAGCGGGGCACGCTTCCCCACCCGGCTGCGCACCGTGTTGGCGCCCCTGATCGCACCGGCGCTCGTCTCGGCCTTCGCGGCCGTGCTCGCCTCCGGGATCTTCGATCTGGCGGCGACCACGATGCTCGCGCCGCCCTCCTTCACGACGCTGCCGGTCGAGATCCTGGCGGAGTACGACCGTGGCCGGTACGGCTACGCGACGGCGGGCGCCGTCGTCAGCGCGGTGCTCGTGATGGTGCTCGCCGCCGTGTCATCCGTCATCGGCCGCCGACTCCTCGGCGGTCCTACCCACGGGAGTGGAGCATGATCGACCAACGGCATACGGCGCCGCTGAGGCTGCGCGGGCTCGGTATGCGGTACGGGACCGGGGCGTGGGCGCTGCGCGGTGTCGACACGACGGTCCCGGCGGGCCGGACCCTCGCCGTGCTCGGTCCCTCGGGTTGCGGCAAGTCGACCCTGCTGCGGCTGGTCGCCGGGCTGGAGACCCCCGGGGAGGGGGAGGTGCTGCTCGGTGACCGCGTCCTCTCGGCGCCCGGCTCGACCGTGTCCCCCGAGTTCCGTGACATGGGGATGGTCTTCCAGGACTACGCGCTGTGGCCGCATCTGCGGGTGCGCGACATCATCGGCTACGGGCTGCGCCACGGGGTGCACCGGACCTCGGCGGGAGAGCGCGGTTCCCGGGTGGCGGAACTCGTGGGGTTCCTGCGCCTGGACGGTCTGGAGGACCGCCGGCCCGCCGAGCTCTCCGGCGGCCAGCGACAGCGGGTGGCGATCGCCCGCGCCCTGGCCACCCGTCCCCGGCTCCTGCTCTTCGACGAGCCGCTGTCCAATCTCGACTCCCAGCTGCGCGGGGAGATGCGCGAGGAACTCGCCCTTCTGCTGCGCCGCCTGGGCACCACGGCCCTGTACGTCACGCACGACGTGAGCGAGGCCCTCGCCCTGGCCGACCGGGTCCTGGTCCTGCACGAGGGCCGCACGGTCCAGGACGCCTCCCCCGAGGAGGTCTTCGGGCGCCCGGCGAGTGGCTGGGTGGCCGACCTGGCCGGTTTCTCCTCACGGATCGAGCCCGACGCGGTCACCGTCGAGGACGGCCGGGCGGTGGCGACGGTGGGCGGATCGCGGTTCGTCGGCCGTGCCTGCGGCGAGGACGTGGGGGGCGGCGGACCCGCGGCGTACCTGCATCCGGAGGCGGTGCGGCTCGGCGAAGGGCCGGGCGCCCTGCCCGCCGTGGTCGTGTCGAGCGTCTTCGAGGGGCGCCACCACCGGGTGCGGGTGCGGGTCGGCTCGGCGGGGACCGTCCTGCTCCACTCCGTCTCTCCGCACCGGCCCGGTGACCGGGTGGGTCTGGAGATCGAGCCCGATGGGGCGGTGATCTTCGGCGGGACGGCGGAACCCCACCCGTTAGGATCGACGCGTGCGGCACAGAACCAGGTCGGCGGCCCCGAGGAGCGGCATCGTGATGCTCTTCAGCGGTGAGGGTTGGGGCAAGAGCTCGGCCGCCCTGGGGTACGCGGTGAGATCCGCCGGCCACGGCTGGCCGACCACGTTCGTCCAGTTCGTCAAGGGCGGCGCCTGGAACGCCGCGGAGGCCGCCGTGAGCGCCACCGCCGGTATCCGCTGGCCCGTCTTCGCCCCCGGTCTCACCTGGGGGGCGGAGGACCCGCGCGCGCTCTGCGACCGGGCGTGGGCGGCGGCCGTGGAATCCCTGCGCTCGGATCCGCCGGGGCTCGTCGTCCTCGACGAGATCACCCACGCCGTCGAGCACGGATGGTTGGAGGCCGCCAGGGTCGCCGAGGAGATCCGCGGCCGGCACCCCCTCACGAGCGTCATCCTCACCGGACGCGACGCCCCCGAACCGCTGTGCGCGGTGGCCGACACCATCACCGGTTTCACACTCGTCAAGCACGAGTCCAAGAAGGGCATCCTCGACCCCTGACGGGGTCCCTCCCCCACGTCACCCGAAACCCCAGGGCCCGGAGCCGCCGCGGCCCTGCCGACCATGCCACGAGGACACCGTGAACGCATCCCTGACCGCCGCGGGTGGTCTCATCAGCCGACCCGGGGACTCCGGACCGGAGTTCGTCGTCATCCACCGCCCCCGATACGACGACTGGTCGTTCCCCAAGGGCAAGGTCGATCCCGGCGAGACCCTGGAACAGACCGCCCTGCGCGAAGTGTGGGAGGAGACGGCGCTGCGCTGCCGGCTCGGCCGGCGGCTCGGCTCCATGAGCTACCCCGGCAAGGTCGTGCACTACTGGTCCATGACCGTCGAGGAGGCCGACGTGTTCGAGCCGTCGGAGGAGGTCGACGCGGTGCGCTGGGTCCCGGCCTCGGAGGCGGAATCACTGCTCAGTCACCCTCAGGACCGCGAACTGCTCGGCCTCTTCCTGTCGCTGCGAGCCGTCGAGTGAGGGGCGGGAGGGGGCGCGCACCGGGGCGGGGGTGGTCACGGGCCTCGGAGGAGGCGTAGGCGTCTGCGTCGGTGATCGTGCGGTCGCGCCGGGGCCCGGCGCTCGGACCCACCGGGTCGCAGAGCCGCAAGCGCGACGGAGCGGTCGGTCCGGTGGGCGCGTCGGCGAAGGGCGCCGGCGCGCCCACGCGCGTCCGGCGGCTCCGCACACCCGGAACCGGTCGGGTCGTGTTCTCAGCCGGGCCCCGCGTGGCGGCGCCTCGGAAGCCCCGGCGCGCCGTCAGCGCCGCTCCGTGGGCACGGGGCCGCCGCGACGTGCCGGGTCCGCGATGACCCCGCCGATCGGCCGGCCCACGGGGGCGTCGGTGACGAGACCGTCGATGGCCGCGGCGAGGAGGAGGTGGCCGGAGATCTCGTCCGGCACACGCGGGAGCCCCGCGTAGGCGGCTCCGAGGAGGGGTGTTCGGCGACGATCCGCTCCGCGGTCGCCACCCGGCGGGGCCGATCGCGAGGGGGCCGTGGCGTTGACCGGCACCGGCGCGGTCACGGTGTCGCGGCCCCGGGGTTCCGGTGCCTCCCCCGCCGTGGGCGGGGCCGCCCCGAAGGTGCCGCAGGGAAGAGCACCCGGAGGTGGTCGGCCGGTCCCGGGTGGGCGAGGACGGAACGGCGCGGTCGCGCGCCGGACCCGATCGGGGGCGCCTCGATCGCGGCCCCCGGAGCGTCGGTGAGGGTGAGCCCGGCGAGCAGGCCCCCCGACCGGCTGCTCCGACCACTGGTCACCCGGGGCCGGTTCACGGAGCCCGCCACCTGGAGGCCGGTCGTACGGAAGGGCCGTTCCAGACCCACCGAAACGAACCTGGCCACCAGGTTCACCTCGATGAGCGCGCCCGGTTCCCCCCATGCGAAATGCGCGGTAGCCGCCCCCCTGCCACCGGGTGTGTCCCACTGTCGACCTTGTGACCTGCGATAACAACGGGGTACGTGAGCCGCGGACACCCAGGCTCCCCTCATCGCGCGGTGTTCACACGGAGACACAGGCGAACTTTGTGTGCCCACACCCTTACAGAATGTCGTATCACTCGTGCATACTCCCTACCGTCGGACCCCTCACCGACGGCTCTCTCCCCCTTGAAAGGGTCACGTGACTTCCCCGAGCGCCCTCCCCGAATCCGCAGACGAGTTCATCATCGCCCTCGACCAAGAGATCCGGACCGTCCTCGGAGACTCCCTGTCGCACGGTGGAAAACTCTCCTTGACGGACGGACGGCGGCTGCGCCCCGGGGGCGACTCCCCCCACGAGTACGTGTTCTCCTGTGAGCGCCGGCGGGCGCCGTTCGGGCCGAGCGGGTTCCTCGTCCGCCGTCCCGGTTCCCGCGGACCATGGCACCCGGCGGAGGCCGCCCTGACCTCGACCGGGAGGGTGCACGTGGTCACCGAGGCCGACCTGGGCTCCTTCCCCGGCGATGTCCTCCTGCGCGAGGACCGGGTCCTCGTGCCCGAGCCGAGCGGGTCCGGGTCCGCTCCCCACCCGAGGGGGCTCGATCCGGAGATCATCGGTGAGCGGCTCGGGGCGGGGTTGCGCGCACGCGCCGAGGAGTTGGTGCGGATCCTCGCGGCGGCGCGGAGGCAGACGGCCGTCCGCGACCGGACGGCCCGGGCCCGGGCCCGGGTGAACAGGGCGCGGGCCGCGGCGGAGCGGATCGTCGATGAGGTCGCCCTCCATGAGGCGGAGGCGAACCGGGCGCGGAGGGCGCTGGAGCGGGTGGAGGCGGCCCTATGGCTGCTCGACCGTTCCCCCGCACCGTTCACCGCACGGGTCCGTACCCTCGGGGAGCGGGCACGGGAACTGCGGTCGGTCCGGGACGCCGCCCTGCGGGAGTGGCACGACGCCGTCGTCCGCCTCACCGAGGCGGACCGGACGGTCGCCGCCAAGGCCCGGGAGCGCGACCACGCGATCGAGGAGGCCCGGTGCGTTCCCTCCTCGGAGGTCCTCGGGGCGCGCATCATCCGGGCCGAGTGGGAACTGGAGCGGATCCTGCGCATGGGGGCGATGTCGTCCGTTCCCGCGTGCCCGTGCCCCCGCAGCGACCGGGCGGCCTGAGACCGGGCGCCCGGCCCCCGGAGCCTCCACGGAACCGCGCACGGTGACCACCCGGTGACCGGACCGGGGCGAGTGGATGAACACCGGACTCGGCCTCCCCGGCACCCTGGACACCGGATTCCCGCTCTCGGCAGGATCGGTTCCCCATCGGCTGCCCGGCCCCGCAAGCCCGACGCACAAGGGCCTGCGGCGCCTCCGGGAAGGGCGGGACGTGGACGAGGAATCCTTCGGCAGGGGCGGGAACGGCCTTCTTCCCCGGTGGCGGCCGGTCCGCACCGGGCTGGGCACCGCCCTGGTCCTGACGGTCGGCCTGGGCACGATGTTCCAGACCTTTCCCGACCTGTTCCCCGACGGCGGCGCGTGGTGGGTCGTGGCGCTTTCCATGCTCGGCAGCGGGCTGACCGCCTCCGCGCAGGTCCTGCTCGACCGGCACCCGCGCGCCTTCGAGGGCGCCCGGGAGCGTGCGGTGCGCCGCCGTCTGCCCGCGACCGTCGAGCACTTCATCGGGCACACCGATCTCATGGCCGAGGTGCGGGCCGCGTTCTCCCGATTCCCCCGGCGCCGCACCCGCCGTCTGTCCCGGCGACGCGGCGCGGGTCCGTTGATCATCGCCGTCACCGGCGAGGGCGGCACCGGCAAGAGCCAGTTCGTCTCCCAGGTCGTCGCCGAGGTCGGTGACCGTTTCCCCGACGGCGAGATGGAGTTCGAGCTCTACGGTTCCGTCTCCCGGCACGCGCGCCGGGGCGATTCCGACGACGCCCCGTCGGTGCACCGTGTGCCCCGGCGCTCCTCGGAGATCCTCGCCCAGATGCTCACCGCGATCGGGGTGCGGGTCCCCGACGGGGCCTCCCTGGACGAACTGTCGGGATCGTGGAAGACCGCGACCGAACGGCGCAGGCTGCTCCTCGTCCTCGACAACGCCAAGGACTACGAACAGGTGGAGCCGCTGCTGCCCGTAGGCCCGGGGTGCGCGGTGCTCATCACGAGCCGCACCGATCTGCACGGGACCCCGGGGCACATGATGCTGCGCCGGATGGGCCCGCTGTCCCCCGAGGAAGGGCTGCTGCTCCTGAACCGGTTGACGGCCGGACGCCCCCGTACGCCGTCCGCGGCGGACCGGGAGGCGTTGCCGGGACTGGTCGCCGCCTGCCACGGGTTCCCGTTGGCGCTGTGCCTGGTGGGCGCGCAGATCGCGCAGGACAACGGACCGGGCGCCGCCGATCTGCTGCGGCGCATGGGCGACCGGGAGGGGTTCCCCGCCGTGTCCGGCCTTCAGGCCGTCGTACGGTCCCTGGCGTTCGGGCTGCGCCAGTGCACGGGTGAGGAACGACTGCTGCTGAGCCGCTTGGCCGGGGTGGGGGCGACGACCTTCACCGCCTGGGCGGCCGCGGCGCTCATGGACGTGTCCGAGGAGAGGGCGGCCCTCATCCTGGAACGCCTGGGCCACCGCTACCTGGTGACCTTCATGTACAGGGCGGGTGGGTTCGAGCGTTTCCAGCTGCACGAGCATGTGCGCGAGACCCTGGTGACGGCCGGCCCCCGCATGCTCGGCGTTCCGGAGGCGGAGCTGCCGGACTGGTCCCGGGACGGACTGGAGCGCGCGGTGCGGCGGCTGTTGCGGGCGTACACGCTGATCGCCGAGGAGGCGGCACGGCGGGCCGCCCCGCACGAGTGGGGTTTCGGTCCGGAGCCTCTCCGACCGGGCGCACCGGGGTCCCCGGAGGCCCGGAACCCATCGGGGGTCCCGGCGCGGCCGACGGGCGCCGGCGGTCCGGCGGTGAACGCGGGCCCGCTCCCCCGGTTCCCCGCGGTCGACCCGCTGGCCTGGCTGGAGAGCGAACAACGCGGCTTCGAGACCTGCTTTCGGTGGACCCGCCCCGAGACGCTCCCCGCCCGTGACGTCGAACGCCGTGAGATCGCGGGGTACGGGTGGCGGTTGCGCCGGGCCTTCTCCCTGCTCTGCCGGACCGGACGGGTCCGCTGGGAGGCGATGCGGGAGGCCGCCGGTGAGGCCACCGCACTGGCGCTGGCGACCGATGACCCCGTGGCCTGCGCGATCGCCCTACTCGACCGGGCCGAGGTGGCCGGCGGGCACGGCGACCACGACACCGGCCACGAACTGGCGGTGACCGCCTCGACCGTTCTGGAGTCCCTGGACGACCCGGGGGCGGTCGATCCGCGGTGGCGGGCCCGAGCGCACCGGGCGGTCGGGGTGAACCTGTACCGGCGCGGCGACCTGGACGACGGCCGGGCCGAGATCGACGAGGCCGTGCGGATCTTCACGGCCCACCGGGACGTCTGGTGGCTGGTGCGCTCGCTGTGCAACCTGGCGGAGGTCTACCGCTTCCAGGGGCACCAGGAGGAGGCGCACCGGCAGCTCTCCCTCGCCCGGGAGGAACTCGAACGATCGGGGGAGGCCCCGGACCAGTGGCCCCGGGTGTGGTTGCGGCTGGGCGAGGTGCTGCGGCTGCGCGGGTTCGCGCTCAACGCCTGGTTCGTTCTTGAGGAGGGACGCCGTCAGGTCTCCGAGACGCCCAACGGCGACTGGTACCACGCCCGTTACCTGCGCTCCCTGGGACAGTTGCCGACCCATCTGCTCAACAAGCAGGTCCGCGTGTGCGAGCAGCTGCTCGATCCCGCCCGGGAACGGGAACGCCGCCGGCTGATCGCGTGGAATCGGCGTTGGCGGGAGAAGCAGGAGGCCGAGGTGGCCGGCCTGTTCGCCGACGGCATGCCGGATCGGGGGGTCCTGGAGAAGTGGCTCGGCGTCGAGGAGGACCCCGACCACCCTCGTCTCCCGTCCCGTCGCCTTCCCTTCCTCGGGCGCCGCCGACGCGAGCGGCTGCGGGACACCTGGCAGGTCCACGACCAGATCGATCGGTTGAGGCGGGCGGAGCGGATGTTCACCGAGCTCGGCGACACGTGGGGGATCATGCGCACCCGCCTGGTGCTGGGCCAGGCCTTGATGGACCAGGACCGAGATCGCGGCAAGGAGGAGATGCTCCAGGCCGCCGAGGGTTTCCGGGCCTCGGGCGACAAGTGGTGGCACGCCCGGGCCCACCGCATGGCGGCGGAGTCGCTGCGGCGGGTCGAACGGACCGCGGAGGCCGAGGCGTCGGCCCGCGTGGCGGTCGAGGGTTACCGGGGGCTGCGGCACCGCTCGGGGCAGTTGCGGGCGATGAAGGCACTGGCCCAGATCACGTTCCCCGACGCCCCCTTGGCCGCCTGGCGGATCATGACGCAGGCCGAGTACCTCGCGCGGGAGGGCGTCCGGCTCGGCACGGTGCCGGCGGGCCTGCTCCGGGAGGTCCGGGACGTCCTGCGCGTCATGGAGCACGGTTCCGGTTCGGCGCTGAACGTCACCGCGCTCCGTCGCACCGCCCCGGAGACAGACGACCCGGTGGAGGAACCGGACGAGGGCGACGACCCGCACGCACCGGTCCCGGCCTGACATCCATAGGAGCATCCCCCTCTCCGCGCCCGACGGGCGCCTCCCGGGTACGGACCGGCGGGCTCAGACGAACGACACGGTGAACCCGGTGTCCGTGCCCGGCGACCACAGCGCCGAGGTCGGCCGTTCGGTGAGGGGGACGAGCCCGGCCGCGGCCAGCAGGTCGCCCTCGTAGTGCAGGAACTCCGCCCGGTACAGCGGCCACGGCGCGTGGTCGGCGCGCAGCCACCACGTGCGGCCCAGATGACGGGTGTGCAGTCCCCAGCGGGCGGTGAGGAAGAGGTCCGGGTCCGAGGGGCGCCGCACCGGCTCCCCGACCCGGATCGCCCAGCGGCCCCGGGGCCCGCCGGGGGCGCGCCGCCGTACCGCTCCCGCGCGCAGTCCGCCCCTCCCCCGCTTCAGGGAGATGTCGGACCACACGTACGGGAGTCCGGTGAGCAGCCGGGCCGCCACCACCGCGTGCGCCGCGTCGGCGTCCATGGTCAGGAACACGACACCGCGCCGACCGTGGTCGTCGATCGTGTACACCCGTACGTTCACCTCGTCGAACCCGCCGACGGGCACCCGGCCGGCCACGTCGTTGACGGGCATCCGGAAGGCGACCAGCCCCACGTGGGCGACCCCGTCCAGGAGGTCGGGACGGGTTCCCGGGGGCAGCAGCGGTGCCACCGTGTCCGGGGCCACCGGCCAGTGCAGGAAGACGACGTCGCTCCAGCGCTGTCGGATGAGGGCGGGTTCCCGTGGCGCCGGGGAGGAGGCCGGGGGCAGCCGGGGCACCGCGCGCGCCCGCTCCCCGTCCCCCGCCCGTTTCACTCCCCGACCGTCGCGTCCGCGCATCGCCCCTCCCGCCGGGTACCGGAACACCGCCTCCAGTGTGCGGCACCCCTCCGCCCGGCTCCCGAGCGCCCCCGGATACCGTCCGGGTGGCCGTGTGGACGGCGGCGCTCACCGAGGACCGCCCGCGTCCACCCGTGACCGTCCGTCCCACCGGGCGGGCGACTGCGGAGGGATGAGGCCGAGAGCCGCGCGACCCTATCCCTCCATGCGGACGGCCGCCTCCTCGATGAGGGCGACCGATTCCCGCTCCCCCAGGGCGTGTTCGGTGAGGAGTTCGTCGAAGGCCCGGTCGTACTCGGCGATCGTCTCTCCGTCCTCGACGAGGTCGGCCCCTCCCGCGCCCTCCAGGTAGAGGACGTCGTCGAGGGGGCCCTCGAACGACAGCAGCGTCATCGGCCCCCGCATGCCCGGATGGGAGCCCCGGCCGAAGGGGACCACCCGGATGTCGACCTCGTCCCGGGCCGCCTCGGCCACCAGCCGGCGCAGCTGCGCCGGCATGATCCCGGGGTCCTCGTTCGCGCCGACCCGGCGGCGGATCACCGCCTCGTCCAGGACGTGGATCCGGCGTGGGGCCCGGCCCCCTTCGCCCAGACGGTCCTGGCGTTCGCGGCACAGGGCGACGGCCGCGTCGGCGCCGTCGGTCCCGCGCCGGAAGAGTCCGATGACGGCCTCGGTGTACTCGGGGGTCTGGAGGAGCGCGGGCACGAAGGCGTTCTGCGCCTGGCGGATGAGCGACGCGCCCGCCTCGTAGCCGACCATGCGCAGATCATCGGCGGGGACGCCCTCCGCGCGGTACCGGCCCCACCAGCCCTCCCGGCCCGCGTACCGGTTGAGTTCCACGAGTCGGCGCGCGGTCTCACCCTCGCCGGCCCCGTAGAGCCGGAGCATCGCCTCCAGGTCGGTCCGGCTGATGGACTGCTTACCGCCCTCGATGCGGATGATCTTGGCCTGCGACCAGTCCAGGCTTTCGGACACCTGTTTCTGCGTCCGGCCGCTCTCGCGCCGCAACCGCACGAGTGCGTCGACCAGGAGCGCCCGCTGTACGACCGGCCCCTGATCCGCGTCTTGCTCCGCCTCCGTCACCCGGTGGAACCCACTCCCGAGAAAAGACCGACACCCTCACCGGAACGGGGTCCCCATCCCGTCGCCATTGTTACCGGAAAGGAGAAAGTGGCTGATGTCTGTTTTTGCACATACCACCTTCTCCAGAGACATTACCGGACAAGGTTCCCCCATGCCACCTTGCCGTCCGCCACCTTGAATAACACTTCCTGACATATCGGCATCACATGGAGTGATTGCACGCTGTCCGCGGGGTATCAATTTGTCAGTAAACATCACCGGAAGTGAAAATCGGAAAGGAGGAGAGCCGCGGACCGCGTCCACGGTCCGCACACGCAGGAGGGCCGCCCCGGCGGGCCCCGCGAACCTCTGCCTGCCAGCGAAGGGTGTCGCGGCGACCCGCACCGAAGCGGCCCCACCGGACCGGTGAGGGTCCGGGTTCTCACAGGTTCCCCGGTCACGGACCGTCTGACAAGGGTGAGGACCGGCCCTAACGGGCGAGCAGGCCGACCATTGGAGGCACCCCCGTGCATTCATGTGCCTCAGGAGACCTTTCGCGCCCCACCGGCCCTTCCGTTCCCAGCGGAATCGAGGACCGTTACCCGTCCCGAACCGCCCAGGGAACGCATCCCTGTCAGCCCGAGGAGTCCGAGAGGGGCGACCATGACCGCATCGCCGCCGACCAAC
The DNA here is from genome assembly GCF_031845465.1 of Nocardiopsis lambiniae. Lineage (NCBI taxonomy): Bacteria > Bacillati > Actinomycetota > Actinomycetes > Streptosporangiales > Nocardiopsidaceae > Nocardiopsis > Nocardiopsis lambiniae. Next base: position 910,606 of record NZ_JAVREP010000001.1, read on the forward strand.
ACCCCCGTCCAGCCCGATCCCGACGGCCGGATCAGCCTCCGCGTCGCCGTGATCGCCACCCTGAGCGTCCTGTCCGCGACGGTGGCCGGGTCCCTGACCTGGCTGGCCCACGACAACATCGCCAACGCCGTCCTCGTGGGCCTGGGCACCGTCGCGGCAGCGTACGTGTTCTTCCAGCGGCTCATCCACTGAGGAGACCGGCGCGGGAAGCGCTCCGGGCCCCGGCACGACCACCGCTCGCGCCGGGGCCCTCCCGTGTTCGGAACGCCCGGTGGGGCCCACCGGCCCGGGATCACGAGGTGGAGGACGCCCCGCGGTCGCCTCGCGCGCCGAGACGCGACACCGGCCCGGCCGAGGAGGGATCGAGGCCCACCGGACGGACCAGGTGCCCCTCTCCCGCCGGGGAACCCCGAGGCGCCGCAGCCCACGTCGAGCCCCTCGTGGTGGGGGCGAATCCCACCGCCGCCCGCACGGCGGCCTCCACGTCCTCGGAGTGCTCATCGTGCTCGCGGCGCGGGGTCAGGGGTCGTCGGTGTCCGCCGGTTCGGGGTGGCCGGCGCGGATCCTGCGGGCCACCTCGTCGAACCCGCTCCTCTCCAGGACCCGCACCTGGTCCCGGAGGAACGAGTCGCGTTCGGGGCCCTCCGCCAAGGAGTCGATCATCCCGCGCAGGATGGCCACCTGGACGTCCTGCTCGGCACGGTCGTGATCGTCCTCGTCCTCGGCGGGCCACCAGTAACTCTCGTACCCTTCGCCGTCGACATCGCTGCCCGGGCCGACGAGCGCCGGATCGGGGTCGTCCACGATGTGGAGGTCGTGCGGGTCGTCGGGCAGCGGATCGTCGTGGAGGCCGGTGTCCCGTCGGGGCCGCGCGACCGGCACGGGGATCTCCACCAGATCGTCCTCGGCGACCCGGGTCGCCTCCCGTAGCGCCCGGTCCTTGCGCAGGTCGGCCGTGCGGCGCAGACGGCCGGCGTCGGCGTCCGACAGCCGCAGTTCCACCTCGTCGGCCCACACCACGATCCCGCTGCCGAGGACCGCGTGCTCGAACGCGAGACGGGCGGCCAGTTCGCACTCGGCCATGCCCTCGTCGGAGGGGTCGGTCTCACGGACCAGTTCGGCGGCACGCGTGACGACGGCCAGGACGGCCGGACCCATGGGGTCGCGCAGGCGCAGGTCCACGGTGCTCGACCAGCGCCAGTGGACCACGGCGGAGAAGTGCAGGTCGTAGTCGTCCAGGGCACTGGGCAGCGCGATCGTTCGGATACGGCCGCCGTCCCGGGGACGGGCGGGCGGGGCCGGGGCGGCGTCGAGACCGGTGCCCACCCCGGCGATCTCCCCCACCGCCCTCCCCCCGATGTCGAGGAGGCGGGGGCGGGCGCGTACGAGGAGGACCCCGGTGGCCGTCAGGACCAGGAGGGGCCACAGCAGGGCCCAGGCGCCGATCAGGGGGTACAGCACGACCGGAACGATGACCGCCACGGCGGCGGTCGCGGCGAGACGGGTGCGGATGACGGGGGTTACGGTGTGCCTCCTCTCGCATCACGGCCGCGAGGACGGGACGCGGGCCCGGGGGGACGGGGGAACGCGGAAGGACGTCCGGGGTGGCGCGCACCGTCGACCGGGCCGCTTTCCGTGTCCGAACAGTCTGCCCGAGATCCGGAGCGCGCGTGCCGTCGACGACCGTTCCGGACGGGGGTGTGGCGAACATCCGGCCACGAGAGGGTGTCGAGTCGATCGATATCGAGAGAACAAGGGGGCGCGTGTCGGCTCTCGGGGTGATCACCCCCTTCATGACATAACAGAATGCGGACACGGCTTCCCCCGGCCGCCCCCGTCCACGCCCTCCCACCCTCGTCCCCCGACCGCCCCTGTCACCGTCTTCGGGGAGTCACCACGATGTCCTCCGCCCCTGCCGGCGCAGAGCGCCGTTTCCGCCCGGAGGTCCAGGGCCTGCGCGCCGTCGCCGTCCTGCTCGTCCTCGTCTACCACCTGGACCCGGATCTGCTCCCGGGCGGCTACGTCGGCGTCGACGTCTTCTTCGTGATCTCGGGTTTCCTCATCACGTCGCTGCTGTACCGGGAGGCCATGGGCCAGGGCCGCATCTCGGTGGCCCGGTTCTACGCGCGCCGGGTGCGCCGGCTGCTGCCGGCGGCGACGGTCGTCCTGGTGGCGACGGGGACGGCGTCCTTCTTCCTGTTGCCGGTGACCCGGTTGACCGACACGATGTGGCAGCTGGTCGCCTCGGCGGCGTACGTGGAGAACCTGTACCTGGCACGCCAGTCGGTGGACTACCTGGCGGCGGAGGTCGCGCCGTCCCCGGTCCAGCACTTCTGGTCGCTGTCGGTGGAGGAGCAGTTCTACCTGGTGTGGCCGCTGCTGTTCGTGCTGTGGGCCCTGCTGCGCCGCCGGGGGGCGGGCACCGCGACGCTGGTGCTGTTGCTGGGGTCGCTGCTGGCGGCGTCGCTGGCCTGGTCGGTGCTGACGACCGGCGGGGAACCGTCCGCGTACTTCCTGCCGACGACGCGCGCCTGGGAACTGGCGGTGGGCGGGCTGCTGGCCGTGGGGCTGGCCCACGGGCGGTTGCCCGAGCGGGTGCGGTTGCCGTTGGGGTGGGCGGGGTTGGCCGCGATCGTCGCGTCGGCCGTCCTCTACGACGCGGCCACCCCGTTCCCGGGGTGGGCGGCGCTGCTCCCGGTCCTGGGATGCGCCGCGGTGATCGCCGCCGAGCACGTTCCGGGGCCGTTGTCGGTGTCGGCCCCGTTGAGCACCGCGCCCGCCCGGTGGGTGGGCGACCTGTCGTACGCGCTGTACCTGTGGCACTGGCCGTTGATCGTGCTGACCCTGGCCGTGACCGGCCGCGACGAGCTGGGCGCGGGCACGGCGGTCGCCGTGGCGGGCACGGCGCTGCTGTTGTCGTGGGCGACCAAGGTGTGGGTGGAGGACCCGGCGCGCGACCACCGTCTGGTCCGCGGCGGCCGGGGCGCGTTGGCGGCGGCGGTCTCGGGGGTCCTGGTGGTGGCCGCGGTCGGGGCGACCCTGTACGTGCGGGTGGACCGGGTGGGATCGGTGGAGTTCGACCCGAACGTGCACGTGGGCCCGCGGGCGCTCGGGGAGGACTTCGCCGTCGCACCGTTGTACCCCTCCCCGGTGGAGGCCGAGGACGACGCCCCGATGCTGTACGACGACGACTGCCAGGCCCCGCAGACGGCGACCGCGCCCGAGGACCCGTGCGTGTACGGCCCCGAGGGCGCCGATCGGACCGTGGCGGTGATCGGCGACTCGCACAGTGCCCAGTGGGTGCCCGCGCTCTCGGGGCTGGCCGAGGAGCGGGGGTGGCGGCTGGTGCTGTTCACCAAGTCCGCGTGCGCGTTCACGGACACCCTGACGAAGGGCCCGGAGGGGCTCCCCTACCTGGAGTGCCGGACGTGGAACCGGGCGGTGGTCGAGGAATTGGACGAACTGCGGCCCGACCTGGTGGTGACCAGTTCCTCCACCGCGGCCGTCCCGGCGGACTCCGACGACCCCGACGCGAGAACGGAGCTGATGGCGGAGGGGATGACGCGGTTGTGGGGCGAGGTGGCCGAGTCGTCGACGCCGATCGTGGCGGTGCGCGACACCCCGCGCCAGCACCGGGACGTGGTGGAGTGCGTGGCGCGCAACGACGAGGATCCGCGGGGGTGCGCGATCCCGGAGGAGGAGGCCTTCGAACGGGACGACCCCCAGGAGGAGGCGGTCGACGACCTCGCCGGGCGGGCCGTGCTGGTGGACATGAGCGATCTGTTCTGCACCCGTGAGGAGTGCCCGGCCGTGATCGGGAACGTCATCGTCTACCGGGACTCGGGGCACATCACCAACACCTACATGTCGCTGCTCGCCGATCACCTGGGCGAACGTCTCGACGAGGCGCTCACGCGGATCTGAGGCCGGCCGGAGGCGAGGAGGGCCGCCGCGTCCACATCAGGACGATCCACACCCCTCGCCCCGCTTTCGACGGAACAATGCGGTCATGACCTCACTCCCCCGCCGCCCCCTGCGCCCGCTGACCGCCACCGATCCGGAACGGGTGGACGGATATCACTGCCGCGGTCTGATCGGGGGCATGAACCTCGGTTACACCTACGCCGCCACCGACGAGGCCGGCCGGTGGTACGCGGTCAAGGTGCTCTCCCGGGTGCTGACCGAGGATCCGGAGGAGGCGGCGCGGATCCGGCGCGGGCTGGAGCTCGTCGGCCGGGTCGGGTGCCCCCGGCTGCCGCCGCTGGTGGCGACCGGCTCCCTGCCGAGCGGGACGGGCGGCGAACGCCTGTGGTACGCGACCTCCTACGTCCCCGGCCCGGACCTGGGCACCCTGGTGCACGCGACAGGACCGTTGTCGGAGGTGCGAGTGCGCCTGGTGGCCGCCGTGCTGGCCGAGGCCCTGGCGGACCTGCACGCGGCCGACCTGACCCACGGCAACCTGTCGGTGTTCAACGTCCTGTTGGGCCCCGACGGGCCGTTGGTCTGCGACGCGGGACCGGGGCCGGGCGACTACCGCGAGTACCACGAGACCGTGGACCCGGCGCTGCCGCTCGTCGTGGCCCCGAACACCGGTGGACCGGGGCGGCCGGTGGCGCCCGCCCACGACGTGTTCTCCTGGGGCGCCCTCGTGCTGTACGCCGCCACCGGGCGCAGCGCGGTGGAGTCCGACGAGGATCGCGAACGCCTGTGGCGTGAGGGCGTCGACCTCTCCGGCCTGCCCGAGGACCTGCGCGGCCCGGTCGAGGAGGCACTGCGCCGCGATCCCCACGAGCGGCCGACCGCCGCGGAACTGCTCTCCCGTCTCACCGGCGCCGCCCATCCCCGCGCGGCGGTGCGCACGGCGCTGGCCGCCCACTGGAGCCCCCTGCCCGAGCCGCTGCGTCTGGCCCACCACCCGTCCCGCCGCGAACACGCCCGCGGCGCCCTGCTCCTGTTCGCGGTCTTGGCCGCCCTGGCCCTGGTCGTCGCGCTCTCCGTCCTGGGTCTGTGACCCGGCGTCCCGCCCTGGCTCCGTTCTTCACTCCCCTGCGGGTATCGGACGCCTCATCGGTCCATCGAAACCCACCCGGAAACCCCCGGATCACTTCTTCCCATATTTCGGCCATACTCCGAAAAAGTTCTTCAGAGAACAAAAGGAGGCTAATGTGAACAGGGTTTCGACACCCTTTGCCGAATAACGCGTTCCTCTTTTTTCCTCGGGGCGATTCGGAGTATGCTCGGAAAACGCAACCGGTAACGCCACGAGGAAATCGGCGGTGAAAGGCGGCCCGATGGCGGCGTCCGACGACACGGCACCCCCCGACTCCCCCCTCCCCCTGGAACGGATCCTCGCCTCCCTCGACGACCGGTTGGGCTCTCTCGACGAGCGCGCCCGGCACCGGGAGGCGGTGATCGACCGCCTGCACGCCGAGAACCGGGAACTGCGCTCGGAGCAGACCCGCGCCCTCTTCGACCCCGTCGTCACCGACCTCGTCCACCTGCACGATCAGCTCGACCGCGAGGCCCGGGGCCTGCGCGAACGCGGCGAGGGACGGTTGGCCGACCTGATGGTCGGCTTCGCCGACGACACCCTCCTGGCCCTGGAGCGGATCGGTGTCGAACCGATCGAGGCCGAGATCGGCGACCCCTTCCGGGCCGACCTGCACCGCCCCCTGTCGACCATCGACGATCCCGACCCGGCGCGGGCGAACACGGTCGCCGAGGTCACCGCCCCCGGTTTCCGCGACACCGTCACCGGCCGGATCCGCCGCAGGGTCCAGGCCCGTTTCTTCCGCCATGTCGGGCCGGCGCGCCCCGAAGAGGACGCCGCAACAGGGAAAGGCACATGACCACCTACGGAATCGACCTGGGCACCACCTACTCCTGCACGGCCTTCGTCGACGGCACCGGCCGGGCCACCGTCACCAAGAACGCCATGGGAAACGACACCACCCCCTCCGTCGTGTACTTCGAGTCCGCCCACAACGTCGTGGTCGGCGAAGAGGCCAAGAACACCGCCCTCCTCTTTCCCGACATGGTCGTCTCCCTGGTCAAACGGCAGATGGGCACCGAAGCCCGCTACGAGTTCCACGGCGGGTCCCACGGCCCCGAGTCGATCTCCGCGCTGATCCTGCGCGAGCTGGTCCGCGCCGCCGGTGAGCACACCCGGGACAAGGTCGAGGACGTGGTCATCACCGTGCCCGCCTACTTCGGCGTGCACGAGAAGGAGGCGACCCGACGGGCCGGCCTCATCGCCGGGCTCAACGTGTTGGACGTGGTGCCCGAACCGGTGGCGGCCGCCCTGCACTACCAGAGCCTGGACGCCGCCTCCGGGACCCGTCATCTGTTGGTGTACGACCTGGGCGGGGGCACCTTCGACACCACGGTGATCCGGGTGGAGGACGACGACGTGCGCGTGGTGTGCACCGACGGCGACCACCGCCTGGGCGGGGCCGACTGGGACGAGAAGCTCGCCGACCTGCTGTTGGAGCTGTTCACCGAGCGCCATCCCCGACCCGATCCGGCCGGGGACGAGCAGTTCCTCCAGGACGTGGCCGCCGCGTCCGAGCGGATCAAGTGCTCCCTGAGCACCCGTGAGCGCGCCCGGCACAACCTGCGCTTCGCCGGCGCGACGGTGCGCGTGGAGCTGACGCGCGGCGATCTGGAGGCGCTCACCTCCGATCTGCTGGAACGCACCCTGACCATCACGGAGCGCACCCTGGTCGCGGCGCGCGAACGCGGTGTGGAGTCCTTCGACGACGTCCTGCTCGTCGGCGGGATGACCCGCATGCCGGTGGTGGCCCGGTCCCTGCGCGAACGCTTCGGGTTCACCCCCCACCTGCACGAACCCGACCTGGCGGTGGCCAAGGGCGCGGCTCTGTTCGCCCTGGTGCGACAGGTCGAGAAGGTCATGGAGGAGCCGGGACTCGACCCCGTCGAACGCGCCCGCAAGGCCGAGGAGGTCGGCGCGGCCCTGGGCATCACCCGGGAGGAGGTGGAGCGGTTGGCGAACAAGACCGTCACGGGCGTGGCCCCGCGCGCGTTCGGGGTGAAGGCCACCGACGCCTCCGACCCCGTGTTCGCCCGCGACCCCGGCCGGGCCCGTCAGTACGTCAGTCACCTCATCCGGGCCAACACCCCGCTGCCGGTGACGGTGGAGGACGGCTTCGCGACGGTGTGGCCGAACCAGGAACAGGTCGAGATCGACGTGTGGGAACAGGCCGGATCGGTGGCCTCCGAGGAGTTGGAGCACAACGTCCGGATCGGGGACGCCCTGCTCACCGGGTTGCCCCAGGGGCCGGCCGGGACGCCGTTCCGGATCGAGTTCCGCCTGGGCGAGACCGGGATGCTCACCGTGCGCGGCTGGGATCCCGGCAACGGCAACGAGATCCGGTTCGACATCCGCATCGGCGGCATGGGCGAGGAGGAGGTGCGCCGGGCCCGGGACGCCATCGCGTCGATCCGCACCTCCGGGTGAGCGATGGCCCGCGTCCACGCGGGCGCGGGCGCGGAAGCGTTGTGAGGGCGGACTCTCCGAGGGGGCGACACGGCGATGCCCTGGGATGTACGGGAACGACGGCGGTACGAGGACGAGGTGCTGGCGGCGGCGCGCACCTGCGGGCCGCCCGCCGACCTGTTCACGCGCTACGGCGTCGGTCCCGCGTTGGAGCGGAGGCTGGCCGGGGACCCCGAGGGGTTCATCGCGCACGTCACGGCGGTGTGCACCTACTGGCGGGGGTTGCAGACGCGGCGGCGCACCCTGCGGCGGGTCCTGGTGGAGCTGATCGCGGCGCACGAGCGGCTGGGCCGGGAGGGCGCGCTCACCCATGAGCACTTCCGTCGGGTGCGGGCCGAGCGGACCCGACGGGCGATGGCGGAGTGGGCCGACATCGTCGACGGTCTCACCACCACCCTGCTCGACCGGTGGGCGTTGCGGACCATGGCGGGTTCGGTGGGGGTGCCCGAGGCGGACGCCGAACGCCTGCTGCGCGAACGGGGCGTACGGGTGGTGGAGCGGTTGCCGGAACCGCCCGTGCACCCGCCGATCCGGACCTTTCGGAGCCTGCGCGACAACCTGCGCACCCGGGGCGCGGTGTTCTCCCCGGAGGTGGTCTTCGGGGCGGGCCGGTTGGCGGGCGGGTTCACCGTGGTGGACGGGTTCCGGTTGGCCGACGGCGGAGTCCTGGACGACACGGCACTGAGCGCGGCGATCGCCCGCGTCCAGGTGGAGCCGATGACGGAGGGCAAGGCGGCGGCGGAGAGCGTCCTGGGGGTACTGCGCTCCTGTTCCTCCCGCGAGGAGCGCGACGCGGTGGCGTTATGGGAGGTCGCGGAGGATCTGCGGGCGCGCCCGGCGGAGTTGTCCGAGGCGGCGTTGGCCCGGCCCTGGGTACGGAGGGGGCTGACCGAGGCGGAGGCGACCCTGTTGGCGGCGGCGGTGCGCCGCCGCCCCGCCGGCTCCGACCGGATCTCCCGGGCCGAACGCGAGGTGCGCGACCTGTTGGCCGACGACCAGTTGCGCCAGGCCCAGGCGGCGATGGCGGAGTTGCCCCCCGATCACGGGCTGATCGCCCAGGTCCGTGACCGTGCGGCCCGGGTGGAGGAGCTGTCGCGGGAGGCGGAGGGGGCGCTGGGCGAGGGCCGTGACGAGGCGGCGGCCCGGGCGTTGGCACAGGCCTGCGCCCTCGCGGCCGACGACGAGGTGCTGCGGGCACGGCTGGGCGAGGTGCCGCCGTCGCCGCCCCGCGAGGTGCGGGCCCGGGTGGAGGGACTGGGCGCCGTGGTGGTGTGGCGCCCGAGCCCGAGCCTGGTGGGGCGGATCGGTTACCGGGTGGTGCGGCGGATCGGGCGGAGCGCGGGTGCCCGGGAGACGCCGATGGGCGAGGTGACCGGGACGGAGCTCATCGACCCCGAGCCGCCGGTGGGCGCGGAGATCCGTTACACGGTGCGGGCGGTGCGGGAGGACCGGGGCCTCTCCGAAGCGGTGGAGACGGATCCGGTGATGCTCACCCCCGAGGTCGAGGACCTGTGCGTGCGCGCCGGGGAGCACGGGATCTCGGGGTCGTGGCGGGTACCGCGGGAGGCGGTGCGGGTGGAGGTCGTGCGCGGTGAGGGCGCGCCGCCCCGGGCCGGGGACGGAACGCGGGTGACCACCGACGGGATGGGGTTCACCGACCCGGAGGTGCGCCCGGACGTGGAGTACTACTACCGGGTGCGGGCGGTGTACCTCACCTCCGGGGGGTCGGCGCGCGGCTCGGAGGGCCTGGTCAGGCGCGTGGTTCCGGGTCCGCCTCCGTCGCCGGTGACGGATCTGCTCGTGGTCCCGGACGGGGAGGGCGGGTTCGTGGCCTCGTGGACCCCGCCGCCGCGAGGCCGGGTGTCGTTGCGCGTGGACGCCGAGCCGCCGCCGTGGCCGGCGGGCGCCGCCGTGCCCCCGGCCGAGCTCGCCGCGCACGGGAGCGAACCGCCGGTCCTCGCCGCCACGACCGGGGCGGAGGCGCCGGACGTGACCGCCGGACCGCCCCGCGGTGCTTCGGCGCCGCCGGCCCGGGACACGCACACGGACGCGACCACGGCCGGAGGTCCGGGCCCGACGGCCGGCGCCGGAGAACCGGGTACCGCCACGGCCGGGAGGATCGGAGGCGCCGAGGAGAGCGGGGAACCGCCCCCGGTTCCGACGACGTCACCCGGTGTCGGACGGGCGCGCGTGCGCATCCGGCTGGAGCCGGGGACGCACCACGTGGTGGCGGTGACCTCCCGCGGCGACCAGGTCGTGGTCGGTGACCGGGTCCGGGTGGCGGCCGTGCCGGCGGTGACGGGATTGCGCGCGCAGCGGTTCGGCGACGTGGTCCGGCTGGCCTGGGTCTGGCCGGAGGAGGCGGCCACCGCCGTGGTCGCCTGGCGACCGGCCGCCTCGGCGGTGTCGCCCCTGGTACCGTCGCCGACCGTCCCCGCCGACGGACCCCGGGAGGCGGTCTCCGACCGCCCGCGGTACGAGGCCGAGGGCGGGTTCGAGGCGTCGATGGGCCCCGGTCCGGTGCGGGTGACCGTGCGGTCCGTCGTCGGCGGCGTCGTCGGCCCGCCCACCGCCCTCACCGTCCCGGGGTGGGCGGCGCTGGACTACCACGTCTCCCCCGCCGGGCTGCTGCGCCGGGAGCGCGAGATCGTGCTCGTCGCCGACACGGACTGCGTCACCCCCGAGATCGCCGTCGTCTACGCCGAGGGCGCCTTCCCCCCGGACCGTGTCGACCAGGGGCGGGTGCTGGCCGTGTTCCCGCCCCACCACCTGAGCGCGGGTCAGCGGTCGTCCTTGCGGGTCCGCCCGCCGCGCGCCGAAGGCACCGCCTGGCTGGTGTGCCTGCCCGTCGGCGAGGACGCCGCCGGCGCCCGGTTGTGTCAACCCTCGGTGAAGGAGCTCCGCCTGTGACACCGCTCGACCTTCTGCGCCCGACGCGCGGCGACCGCCTGGTGTGCCCCTACTGCTACACCCGGTTCACCGAACGGCTGATCCTGTTCCGGTGCGGTGGCCGTCCCGGACCGGACGGCCGCCGCTGCGCCCCCGTCGAGGACACGGCGATCCGCGCCCATCTGGGCAGACGCGAACGCCTGCCGCCGGTGTTCGCCGCCGACGGCCGCCGCGCCCGGGCGCTGTGCCCCGACTGCGGCGTGCCCACCGGGGCCCAGGTGTGCGTCACCTGTCACGCTCGGCTCCCGGTGAACTTCGGGCGCATCCCGGGCCGGCTCATCGCGCTGGTCGGCGCCAGGGAGGCGGGCAAGACCGTGTTCATGACCGTGCTCATCCACGAGCTGATGCACCGGGTGGGCGCGCGTTTCCAGGCCTCGGTGGGCGGGTCCGACGATCACACCCGGCACCGCTTCCACACCGACTACGAGTCGCCGCTCTACGACGACGCCCGGCTGCTCGGCGCCACCCGCCGCACCGGGGTGGCGCGCGAACCCCTGGTGTTCCGGTTCACGTCCCGGCGGCGCGGTCCGCTCGGCCGCCGCCCCCGACACACGCTGTTGTCGTTCTTCGACACGGCGGGCGAGGACCTCACCACCGAGGCGAGCGTGGAGACCAACCTGCGCTACCTGGACAACGCCGACGGGATCATCCTGCTCCTGGACCCGCTGCGGATGCGGGGCGCCCACGCCGAGGCCGCCCCGGGTACCCCGCCACCGCCGCGGGACCGGTCCGACCATCCGCCGTTGGACATGCTGAGCAGGGTCACCGACCTGCTGTTGCGCCGGACCGGGTCGCCGTCGCGGCTCATCCCGGTGCCGATGGCGGTGTGCCTGACCAAGCTCGACGTGTTCCACGACGCGCTCGACCCGGGGTCGCCGCTACGCCGTCCCCAGCCCGACTCCCCCTACTTCGACGAGTCCGACAGCCGCGACGTGCACGCCCAGATCCGCCGTTTGCTGCACCGGTGGGACGGGGGCCGGATCGACGCGCACATCACCAACCACTACGCCGAGGCCAGGTACTTCGGGGTGTCGGCGCTGGGGCACGCGCCCGACGCCGAACAGCGTCTTCAGGGCGGGGTGCGCCCCTACCGGGTGGCCGACCCGTTCCTGTGGATGCTCGGGGGGTTCGGCGTCGTCCCCTCCCGTGAGGGGCGGTCCTGATCCGTGGCGATCACCGAGGGGCGGAGGTCCCGGTCGATGGGTTTCGCGCAGCTCTACTACACCTCGTGCGAGCAGGGGCTGTCGGGGTACGCGGGCTACCAGTTCAACGCGGCGACGCCGGGGGTCGACCAGGGGGTGCTGCGCGAGGTGGAGCGGTTCACGGTGTACGAACCGCCCCGGTCGGATCCGGCCGACCGGGTGGAGGGGCACCCGGTGAACCTGTGCTACTCCCCCGACCTGGGCGGGTACCCGGTGGTGAGCCGGATCGTCTCGTGCGGCCCGGATCCGTCCGGGCGTCCGGGCAACTACTTCGCGCACAGCCTGGTGGGATCGGGCGGGCCGCTGCCCGCCGAGCTGTGGGACGCCGATTTCTGGGTGTCGTCGCCGGTGGCCGATCCGTACCTGCCGGTGTTGGAGGTGGGCGGCGGCCCGCTGGACCGGGCGCGCACCGACGCCTGGGTGCGCCGTCGCCCCGCGGAACTGGTGGCGCGGTTGCTCGCGGCGGTGGACGGCGCGGTCGGCGGGGAACGGCCGGTGGTGCTGGTCGCCGACAGCGCGACGGTCGCGCACTGGGTGGCCGCCCTGGCCCATCTGTTGCCGCCACGACGGGCCCGGGGGCTGGCGTTCGCGACCTACAGCGCCAGCCCGGAGGAGACGTTCGCGCACGTGGTGGGCGTGCCGCCGGGAAGCGACCTGGAGCCCTTGCGGGGCCGGTTCACCGTGGTGGATCCGGTGCTGGGCACCGTGGACGCACTGCCGGAACCGTCATCCCGGACCATGGTGGTGGCGGCCCGGTCGGTGGCGGCGGGCACCGTGGGCGCCGAGGCGCTGTGGCGGTCGGCAGGACGGCACGCCGGCGGCCGGGAGGAGTCGTTGGCGGACTGGTACCCGGTGCTGACCGCCGCCGACCTGCTCGCCCACGGGGCGGCCGACGTGTCGGTGGCGGATCTGCGGGCGGTGCGCTCCTGGTTGTCGGCGGCGGTGGAGTGGTTGCCCGCGGCCGACGCCGCGTCCTTGGTGGGGTCGGTCGTGGACGGCGGCGGCGCGGACGACCACGGTCTGGTCGACCTGCAACGGGTGGCGCACCGGACGGGGTCGGTCGCGACGATCGGGCGACTGGAGCGAGTGCTGGTCCACCGGTGCCTGGACGGGATCGCGACGGGCACGCCGGTCCCGGCCCTGCGTCCGATGCGGTCCGAAGCGGTGCGGACGGCCGCACGCGAGCGGATCACCGATCTGTTGTCGGCGCCGTTCGTCGGAGGCGATGACACCGGATGGACGGCGCCGGAGCGGGCGGCGGAGGTGCTGCGCTGGGCCCGGGCCTGCGGCCTGGTGCCGTCGGCGCTGGCCTTGGAACGGTACGGGCGGGGGGTGGTGGCCCCGCTGTTGGCGGCGGCCCCGCCCGACGAGGATCCCGCGCCGGCCGTCGCCGCCCTGCTCGGCGCGCACCCTGAGATACGGCGGGGTACGGCGACCGGGCTGGCCGACCTGCCCCGGCCCCGGCTCGGCGCGCTGGCGTCCGGGCCGACGGGTGCGCTGTTCACCGACGGCGGCGGCGCGCTGCTGCGCGAACTGCGCCGGTTGGGCACCGACGGACGGGCCGACCCGGCCCGGCTGTTGGCGGACGTGGCGGCGATCCGCGCCGAGGGCCGGGAGGCGGGCGCCCCGGGGGTGGCCGCGCACGATGTGGACGCGGCGCTGCTGACGGAGGTGTGGGGTCCGGGGCACGGGCCACGGGCGGCCCTGGGGTCGTTGCGGGTGCTGGGCCCGGGGCTCCGGGTCGCGGCGGACGTCGCCGGCTGGGTGGCGGGGGCGGTGGTCGCCGTTCCACCGGCGGACGCCGAACCCTCCTGGCACGCGTTGGCCGAGGAACTGGCGGGGCATCCGCTCCGCGATCTGCTCCCCGGCGAGGCGACACGGGCGCTCGGGGACCGGTCGGCGGTGGGCGTGGCCCTCGTCGCCTGGGCGAACACGCTCGGGTCCCCCTCCCGCGCGCCCGAGCGGGGGTCCCCGCCGGAGGAACCCGGGCGCGGCCCGGGACCGACCGGGGCGGAGGAGCGTGGACCCTGGCGCGGGGGGTGGCGACCGGCGGCGCGCGCGTGCCCGGCCGACCCGTGGGCGCTGCTGGACCGGGCGCACCCGACGGTGGCCGAGGTCGCACGGCGGACGGCCGCCGCGTTCCTGCTCGACCGGTGGGATCCGGAGACGGTGGCGCCGGTGTTGCGGGAGTGCCCGGAGTCGGTCTTCGAGGCCTACCGCGCGCTGGCCGCACGACGGCTGCGCGACGACCCCCCGGACGTGGGGACCGCCGCCCGGGTGTACCTGGTGGCGGGACGTCCCGAACTCGGGCGGGCACGGGCGTCGGACGTGGAGCGCGAGGTGCTGCTCCCCGCCCTGAGCGGCTGGAGGCGGCGGCACACGACCCAGTTGCGCCGCAGGCTGCCGCGCGAGGAGGCGGCCGGGTTCGAGGGGTGGGCACGGGAGCACCGGGTCCGCCGCGGCCTGTTCGGTTTCCGGGAGGGCCGACGATGACCGGGCGGGGAGGGACGGGCGCGCCGTCCCCCACCGCGCGAAGGGACGATCGCGGCCGACCGCCGCGGGCGGGTCCGTCGGCGGCCGTCCGTTCCCCGGGGAGGGCGGCGGCCGGCACGCACGGGCGGGACGACGGGGCCGCGCGTCCGGCGGCCGTCCTGCTGGGGATCCTGCTGCCGGTGGGGGTCGGCGTCGTCGTGGTGGTGTTCCGCTGGTGGATCCTGGCGGCGGTGGTGACCCTGCTGGTGGGCGCCGGGGTGGTGGTCGCCGTGGCGGGGCTGTGCGTGCTCACCGGGGTGTACCTGCGCGAGGTGCACCGGGTGATGTTCCTGGGCGATCACCCCGGGGAGCCCTCCTCCGGGGAGCGCGAGGACCCCGCGCACCGGGGCTACCACGGCGGTCCGGCCTGGTGGGATCTGTGCGCGGTGGCGGGACGCACCTGGCGGGCGTCGGCCCTGTGGGGGGTGCTGCTGCTCCCCCACATCACCGCGTACGCGCTCGTGGTGGGCGGCTATCTGGCGGTGGCCTGGAGCCTTGCCGGTCTGCTGCGGCTGGTGGACACGGGATTGCGGACGGTGCGACGGATCCGGATGGTGTGCCCGGAGTGCTACCGGCGGCTGCCCTACCCGTCGTACCTGTGCGGACGGTGCGGCCGGCGGCACGACAAGGTCCGTCCGGGCGCGCGCGGTCTGGTGCGGCGGCGCTGTCGGTGCGATCGCACCCTGCCGACACTGATCCTGCTGGGCGCGGCCGACCTGGAGACGCTGTGCCCGCACTGCGATCGGCCCTTGGAGCACCGGCCGGGCGAGTCCCGGGAATTCCCCCTGCCGCTGTTCGGCGGTACCGGTGCGGGCAAGACCCGGCTGGCGGCGGGCCTGCACCTGGCCCTGGCCCAGGCGGCGCTGCGCGATCCGAACGCCTACGTCGAGCCGGTCGGCGAGGAGGCGGCGCGGAGTGCGCGCGAGGGCGCGCGGGCGTTGACCCCCGGGCACCGGACCCGGCCCACCCCGCCGGGGCGCAAGGTGCGCGCGGCGACGGTGCGGCTGGGCGCGGGGCGCAGGACCCTGGTCCTCCAGGTGTTCGACGCCGCCGGGGAGCGGTTCAACCGTTCGACGACCGCCGAGGAGTTGACCTACCTGGGTGAGGCGTCGACGTTCGTGCTGGTGGTGGATCCCCTGGGGATCCCGGCGGTGTGGCGTTGCCTGACCGCGGACGAACGGGGACGGCTGGCCGGGGAGCGTTCGCACACCCGCGACCCGGAGTTGGCCTACGGAGCGGTGCGCGACGAGGTCCAACGGCAGTGGCGGGCCCTGGGGCGCGGTCCGGCGGGGAGCCGGTTGGCGGTGGTGATCACACGGGCCGATCTGGTCCGGGGCACGTCGGTGGATCCGGCGGGGACGCCGGTGGAGGAGTGGGCCGGCCGGCGGTTGGGGCTGGGCAACCTGTTGGCGGCGGCCCGGGCGGACTTCGGTTCGGTGCGGGTGTTCCCGACGTCCTCGGTGACCGGGCCCGACGGGCGGGCGGACCCGAGCCTGGACGTCCTGTCGGCCTGGCTCCTGGAGCGGCAGGGGCGGGCGTTCGCGGCGTTGACGCGCGCCCCGGTGGCCGCGGACGTGGGGGGAGGGGACCCGTGACCCCGCCGGCGCACCGGACCGCACGGCGGCTCATCGCCGTCACCGTCTACGTGCTGGCGGTCGCCGCGACCCTCATGGCGGTGGCAGCCCTGCTCTGGGCCGGCTCGACCCTGGTCGAGCACGCCTGGGAGCACGCCGCCCACCGCGCCCGATGACCGCGGCTTCGGCCCGGAGCGACGGTCGGGTCCCGCCCGCGGGCCGCACCATCGCCGCGTCCGGCACCGGCGCCTCGTCCCCCTGCGTCCGGCCGGACGGCACCCCCACCGGCATGACACGGCCACCCGGCGCGACCGGCCGGGACCGGGTCCGCGATCATGGTCGGTACCGGACCACAGCCACGAGGAAGGACGCCGTATGGCCGTCTACGCCATCACCTACGTCTACGCCGAGAACAGCGACGCCGCCCGGGACGAGCACCGTCCCGCGCACCGCGAGTACCTGGGCGGGCTCACCGAACAGGGGATCAACCTGTGCTCGGGGCCGTTCGGCGCCCAGGACGCCCCCGGTGCCCTGCTGCTGTTCCGCGCCGACTCCGCCGAGGAGGTGCTGGCCCTGACCGAGAAGGACCCGTTCCGTCTGGAGGGTGTGGTCACCGACGTCCAGGTCCGTGAGTGGATCCCGGTGCTGGGCCCGCTGGCCGAGCACTTCTAGGAGGCGGTGGCGGATCGGGGCGGCCCTCGCCCCTCCTGATGGCGCCGTGCCCGAGTGGGGACACCGGGTTCGGTGGAGGTGAGGGCGTTCTCCGCCCGTGCCCGTTCGCCGGGAGCGGCCCGAGCCGATCCGCCGTACGCCACCTCCACCGGCCGCCGCACGAGCACCTCGCCGAGGTCGACGCCGGCCGGGGCCTCGTCTCGGCATGGGTGGACACCGACGTCGACGAAGGTCTCCCGGTTCCCGGGCCCGCGACGCGGGGCCGTCCCGGCGACCACGTCGGTGTCTTCCGGGAGGGGCCGTCGTCCGAGCGTTCGCGCGGTGGCCGGGGCCGTGAAGGATACGGGTGCCACCGCCGGCCCTGCCCGCGCGACGCGGTCGGCGCCACGACGTCGTCCGTCGCAGCGCCGACCGCGAGGATCGCCTCGGGCTACGCCGGGAGCAGCCCGTTGTCCTCCATCCAGCGCGGGTCGGGCCGCACCCTCTGGAGGATCTCCACGAAGAGCCCCTGCGGACCGGCGATCTGGAAGCGGTACTGCCCCCAGGGTTCGCGGACCAGGGGCAGGACGATCTCCAGGCCGGCGTCGCGCAGGCGCTTCTCCTCCGCCTCGACGTCGGGGACGAGGAAGGCCAGGAGGGTCCCCGCCACCGTCCGGCCGCGCAGCCCCTCCGGGGAGGATCCGTGGTCACGGGAGACGAAGTCCAGCGAGACGTTCTCGTGCCGCGGGTGCCGGGTGTTGACGTACCAGCCGATGTCGACGCCGAGTTCGAAACCGAGGTGTTCGACGAACCAGTCGGCGGCCTGACGGGGCTCGTCGCACAGGACGGCCATGCCGATGAGGTCCACGTGCACGGTGACTCCTTGGGGTAGGCTGTTTACCACTTCAAGCAAAGTACTACGCCTGAAGTTATCAGGCAACACCTTTCCTCTCCCCAGGAGAAAGAGGAGGCAGGAAGTGGTCCGTAGGAACCCCGAACGCCGCCGCGCGCTCTTGGACGCGGCCATCGACGTGCTCGCCGAGGAGGGCGCCCGCGGACTCACCTTCCGCGCGGTGGACTCCCGTGCGGGCGTCCCCGTGGGAACGGCGTCCAACTACTTCACCGACCGCGCCCAGCTGCTGTTGCAGGCCGGCGCGCACGTCCACGTGCGGCTGACGCCCACCGAGGAGTTCATGGAGGGCTTCGTCGGCGGCGCACCGAGCCGGGAGCAGACCCGTGTGGGCATGCAGGACCTGCTGCGCCGGGTGAAGTCCGATCGCAACGGTTACCTGGCCCTCCTGGAACTGCGCCTGGAGGCCAACCGGCACCCGGGCATCCGGGAGGAGCTGACCCGCACCATCCGCGACACCCTGGAGGACAACGTGCGCCTCCATCTGGAGGGCGGGTTCCCCGGGGACCGCTCCACGGTGATCACGCTCTACCTGGCGATGACCGGATTGTTCGTGGAGCACCTGACCCTGCCCGACGTGCTCGGCGACGACGACGTCCGCGCCCTCGTGGACCGGATGATCGACACGATCGTGCCTCCCGGCTGACGTCGTCCCCGAGCGCACCGAGGGCGGATCCCGGCCGGGATCCGCCCTCGGTGTTCGTCGTGGGATCAGCGCTGGGCGCGCGTGCCCGGGGTCTGCCGTCCCGGAGCGTCGTGGCCCTGCGGACCGGCGCCGGACCGGCCCGGGTCTGCCTGGTCGAAGGCCTGCTGCGCCCGGTCCTGGCGCTCCTTCTCGATGAACC
Source organism: Nocardiopsis lambiniae (assembly GCF_031845465.1). Classification (NCBI taxonomy): domain Bacteria; kingdom Bacillati; phylum Actinomycetota; class Actinomycetes; order Streptosporangiales; family Nocardiopsidaceae; genus Nocardiopsis; species Nocardiopsis lambiniae. The sequence goes on from NZ_JAVREP010000001.1 coordinate 928,785, forward strand.
GCTCGCTCTCGCCCAGGACCATGGTGGTCAGCCACACGGCGGCACCGACGTCGTCGGTCAGGCCGAGCAGGGGCACGAACAGTTCCGGGATGAAGTCGATCGGAGAGACGATGTAGAGGACCAGGGCGAACATCCCGAACAGCTTGGCGCCGCTCATCTCCGGGTAGCGTCCGCGTATCTTGGCGCCGAGCATGCGCGGGACGGCTCCCACTCGCTGCCACACCGAGATGCGGCCGTCGGTGTTCTGGATGACCTGCCAGGCGGCGGCGCCCGCCGCGGCGCGGTTCTCCTTGCGCATGGTTCGTCTCCTCTGGGGGGGCACTCGGCTTCTCACGATATGACGCGAAGCCCGTCTAGATGGTTCCCGGTCAGGGGCGCGTCAATCCTGGACGAGACGAACGCGACACCCGGGTTCCCCCCAGAGGTCACGGCGACCCCTGCGGCAACGTCGGGCGACATGCGCCCCACACGCGGAGGAAACCCCGGTGGGGTTGTCCACAACCGGCCCCTGGTCCCTGGTGACGGGAGAAAAAGGAGGGCATTCTAGGGGGGTCATCACGAACGGTGCACATGCACGGGCGGACCGACGCACACTGGTAGAGAAAGAGGGGACCCGAGAAGTCGCAGAACAAAACCGACAAATTTTGCAAATACTGACCAAGCCATGCGATGGTCCGCTGTCCACACCTTGGCCACATCCGGCCATCGCCGCCCTTCTCCCACGGTGGACGAGGGCGCACGAGGCGCGGACGACCCATCCCTCACGGCCTGCCCGGGAGACCCGACGACCGAGCCGGATTCGGCCCGACGGCCCCCCGACCGCCCGAGGTCATCATCGGCCCCACGATGATCACGGCAAATGCGAGGCCTCCCGCGTCCTGGCACACATTCGTTACGATGCGACCGAGTGGGGCATTCCGCACGGAAGGCCATCCGGCATATCCCACCCCAGCGCGCAGAACCGATGGAGCTTGCCCAGTGTCCACAGCCCTACCTCGGTCGGCGACGGCCGTCGCCCTGTTGGCGGACATCCCCAGCACGGGTCATGTGGGCGAGGTCCGGGCGCAGCGGTTCGCGATGCACGGAGACGGCATCGGCGAACGCAGCGCCGCGTTCGTCGCCTTCGCCCGGCAGCAGACCGCCGCGGGCCGCAAGATCGTCGCGCTGTACCCCGCCTGGCGGGCGGACGACGCCGCCCGGGCCGTGAACTTCGCCCGTGGCGCCCTGCGCACCGACCACATCGCCGGCATACCCCTGGACCTGTCCCCGCTGGCCCTGTCCCTGGTCGCCGATCAGCTCACCTACCTGGCGCCCTACCTGCCACCGGGCATGGTCGCCGCGCTGTGCAACGAACTCCCCCGCCACCTGCTCGCGGGGGCGTGGCTCAAGACCGTGTCGGGTCTGGAGACCATCCCCACCTCGATGCGCCAGCACATGGGCTCCTACGCGCCGGCGGTGTCCTTCCTGGCCTACTGCGCGCCCACCCCGAGAGTGGAGCGGCTGCGACCCTCCGAGGTGGCCCGCCGCCTGCCCTTCCGCCCGGTGCAGCCGGTGCAGCTGCTGTGCTCCACCCCGGACCCGACCATCACGGGGATCTTCGACGACAACCTGCCGCAGGCGATCCAGCCGGTCGCCACCCGGACGCTGCCCGCCCAGCCCCTGGGCCCCGAGTACTGGGGGACCGCCAAGTACGTGGAGTTCGTGGCGCTCAGCGCCCATCCGCAGGCGCTCGCCTACGCGGCGGGCGCGGTGCGGGCCTCGTCCTGTTCCTGGTGCGGTGAGCCGATGACGGGGGCGCCCTGTCCCTTCTGCGCGGCGGGCGCGGCCCGCAGCCCGCTGCGGACCCGTATGACCCCGGATCGGGGCACACCGGATGAGCGGCCCCGTCGCCCCGACGTCCCCGTGCGCGACCGTCACGACAGTGGCCCGTGGTCGTCGGCCCTCGGCGGTGGGAGCGTTCCATCGAGGCCGCGCGCCGAGGACCCGCCCCCCGATCCACGCGCCACCGGAGAGCACGCCCTCGTCTCCGACGCGCCGGCAGGTGCCGGCGACGTGGCCGCTCGGGCCGCGAACCCGATGCCCGACCCTCGCACCACGGGTGAGTACGCGGTCTCCCCGGGAGGGCTCTCCGGCGGCACCGCCGCCCGGGCCGACGCCCATCGCCCGGAGGGGCATCGGTCGGCTCCGGCGCCCGCCGACGCCCACCACGACGGCGCGCGTCCGGCACGCGACCCCCGTGTCACCGGGGAGCACACCTTCGTTCCCGGCGCACCGGCCGCCAACGGGCACCGCCCCGACGGCCCGGCGCCGCTGGGCGCCCGGCGCCGGTACGGGGACGAGCACACGGGCACCGGCGGTGCCCCGACCCCCGATCCCCGGACCACGGGCGGGCACGCCTTCGTCCCGGGCGCACCGGCGGCCAACGGGAACGGTACGGGGCCGGCCCCCGTGCGGAGGGAGTTCCCCGGCGCCCCGAGCACCGAAGACCCTCCCACCGACTCCGGGGCATGGGCGCCGGTGTCCGTCACCGCGAACGGGCGGCGCCCGGACGCCCTCCCTTCCGACCCTGGCGCCGGACCACCCCTGACGGGCCCGGGGGCGACCTCCGCGACGCCCACCGGCGCTCGGGGCCCCGACCCCCACCCCGCCCGCACCCACGACCACGAGCGGCACGGCGATCACCACCTCACCCTGGAGGCCGAGGCCCTGCCACCGATCACCGTCGACGAGGCCGCCTGGCACTCCACCGTCGACGGCCGTCCCCACGACGCGCCCCGACCGCCCACGGGCCCACGCCCACCCGATGCCCCCGGACCACAGCCCGCCTCCTCCGAACGACCCGAGAACCCGCCGCTCGCGGGACGCGCCCCGCGCCCCGAAGCCCCCCGGACCTACTCCCGGTAGGACCCCGGCCCCGGACGGGTCGCCCGCAACGAGCCTGGAAACGGAAAGACACCTCCCATGAACCCCCGTCAGCGACGCGGCGTCCTCCTCATGGTCGTGGCCGCCCTCGGAGCCGTCGCCGTGTTCGTCTCCGTCTTCACCTACCTCGACGCCAGGGAGGAGCGGCTCGGCGACTTCGCGACGGTCCTGCGCCTGGCCGAGGACGTGGACGCCTACCAGCCCCTCGGCCCGGACTCCGTCGAACGCGTGCAGGTACCGAGCATGTACTTCGACCCCGAGGTGTTCCTCGGCGACCTGTCCGAGATCGAGACCCCCTCCGACCAGCAGCTCGTCGCCGCCTCCCACCTGGAGGCCGGCGTGTACCTGCAACGGGGCATGGTGCAGCCACAGCCCACCCTCACCACCGGGGAGCGCGAGATCGCGATCATGGTCGACGCCGAGACCGGGGTCGCCGGCAAGGTCCAACGAGGTTCGTTCGTCGACATCTACGCCACCTTCCAGCCCCGCGACCACGGCCAGGCCTGTGCGGTGCGCATCCTGACCGAGGTCGAGGTCCTCGACATCGGCGAGCTGCGCACCCAGGAGACGAACACCGGCGGTGTGGCCGGGGTCGTCCCGGTGACGTTCCGGTTGGAGCCCCAGGCCGCGCTGCGCCTGGCCTACGCCGAGGACTTCTCCACCAAGATGCGACTGGCGCTGGTGAGCGCGGCGGGCGGCGGCAGCCCGGGCGACTCCGAGTTCTGCAGCGAGGACATGGACGATCTCGTCGGCGGGGGCGGACCCGACGAGGGCAGCGGGACCACCGACGACCGGACCGCCCCGTGGGGAGGCGGGCGATGAACTTCCGTGTCCTGGCGGGCATGCCCACCTCCGAGACGGAGATGGTGCTGGCCGCGCGCTTCGACGAGTTGACCTCCGCCGACCTCGTGGCCGTCCGGTCCACGACGGCCGCGCTGATCGACGCCGCCGGGGAGTTCCCCGAACTCGACGTCGTCCTCATCCACCAGGATCTGGGCCCGGCCCCGGTGTTCGACGCCATACGCGACCTGTCCCATCGGCACCCGCAGTTGGCGATCCTGCTGGTCTCCTCCGCCATGGACCCCGAGACCTTCACCGGGGCCATGGAGGCGGGGGCCCGCGGCGTGCTGGCGGCCGACTCGGGCATCGCCGAGCTGGAGAACCGGATCGTCCGGGCCGCCGACTGGTCGCGCACCCTGCGCCGCCACCTGGAGTCGGCCTCCCTCGACCTGCCCGCGTCCGGGGTGCGCGGCCGGGTCCTGGCGATCAGCGGCGCCAAGGGCGGGGTGGGGACCACCACCTGCGCGGTGCACCTGGCGTTCACGGCGGCCGCCGCCGGTCGGGTCGTGTGCCTGGTCGACCTGGACCTCCAGACCGGCGATCTGCCCGCCTTCCTCAACCTGCGGCACCGCCGCTCCATCGGCGACCTGGCGGGCAGCGGCGACGAGATCACCCCCGGCATGTTGTCGGAGACCCTGTACGTGGACCCGCGCGGACCGCACGTCCTGCTCGCCCCCGAGCACGGCGAACGCGGGGAGGACGTCACCGCCCGGGTCGCCCGTCGGGTGCTGACCGCGCTGCGCTCGCGCTACGAGCTGGTCGTGGTGGACTGCGGCGCCACCATGAACGACGCCACCGCCATGGCGGTGGAGCTCGCCGATCGCTCCGTCGTCACCGTCACCCCCGACGTGCCCGCGCTGCGCGGCGCCCAACGGTTGATGGCGATGTGGGAACGCCTCCAGATCCGCTCCCACCAGGACGTGTACACGCTGGTCACCAGGCACAGCCGGAAGAACGAGATCCAGCCGGACTTCCTGCGCCAGCTGCTCGACACCAAGGTGCTGCGCACCCCCGTCCCCGCCTCCTACCGAGGTCTGGAACCGGGTGAGAACAACGGCGATCCCACCAAGGTCACCGATGAGGGCCTGCGCAAGGCGTTCTCCCGGTTGGCCGCCGAGCTGGACCTGCTGAGCCCGCCGGCCCAGGGCGGCAACGGCAAGGGCGGAGCGCCCACCCCGCCGAGCGGTCTGGCCGGTCTGCGCGCCGTGGCCGAGACCAACCCGTCCACCCGTGACGTGTCGGGGTTCCTCAACGCCTCGGTCTCCGACTCGGGCCGGATCGGCACGGGCGGCGGTCGCGATCCGGGAGGTCACGGTGGTTTCGGTGGCTGACACCGGCGCCGCCCGCCGCACCCGCCGCCCCGACCGTGAGCGATCGGACCGGGGCGGGGTCCTCGTGGAGTTCGCCGCGGTGGTGCCGTTCCTGATGCTGGCGCTGGCCCTGGTGTGGCAGGTGCTGCTGCTCGGGATCACCTCCATGTACGCCTCGCACGGGGCCGCCGAGGCGGCCCGGCAGGCGGCGGTCACCCCCGACGACATGGGGCGCGTGGACGAGGAGGCCCGCAAGCGGGTCCGTCCCCCCTGGGACGGGGCGGACACCATGACCGTGGAGATCGTCGAACGCGACGGAGTCCGCTACGCGCGGGTCACCCTGGCCATGCCGATCTTCCTGCCGGGGGCGAGCGGGCCGTGGGACATCGCCGCCGAATCCCGGATCGTCCCCGAGATCCGACCACGCGGGGACGTGTCGTGACCGCCCGTCGGCGTCGCCGCGACGACCGGGGCGGCCCACTGCTGGAGTTCGCCATGGCCTTCCCGGTGCTGCTGCTCACCGCGGTCGTCGCCATCGAGGCGTTCCTGGCGTTCGTGGCCACCGAACGGTTGGAGTCGGCGGCCCGGTCGGGGGCCCGTGTCGCGGGCGCCCAGGGGTTGGAGGGGGCCGAGGCCACGGCACGGGAGTCCCTGCCGTCCTGGCTCGACGAGGCGACCGTCACCAGCGGTGCCAACGATCACGAGGGTTTCTACGTGCAGGTGTCCCACCCGTTGCCGGTCGTGTTCTCCTCGGCGGGATTCGGGCTCACCGTGACGCGACGGGTGGACATGCCGAATGTGTGACACGGGGCGGTGCCCCACAGGGGGAAGGGGTCGACGGTCATGGGGTTGAAGGACCGGTTGGAAGAAGACCGCGCCGTCGAGGCGCGCACCGATCGCGGCAGCGTGACGCACTGGCGTCGGCGGCTGCTGGAGGAGATCAACCTGGAGGACCTGACCCGGCTCACCCTGGCCCAGCGCCGGGTGCGGTTGGAGAAGGTCGTCGGGCACATCCTCACCCGCGAGGGGCCGGTGCTCTCGGACCGGGAACGGTCACTGCTCATCCGCAGGGTGGTCGACGAGGCGCTCGGCCTGGGCGTCCTCGAACCGCTGCTCGCCGACGAGACCATCACCGAGATCATGGTGAACGGACCCGACAACGTGTTCATCGAACGCGGTGGGCGCATGCAGCGGGTGGACGCCGCGTTCAACGGCGAGGAACAGCTCTACCAGACCATCGACCGTATCGTGTCGCTGGTCAACCGCCGGGTGGACGAGTCCTCGCCGATGGTCGACGCGCGCCTGCCCACCGGTGAGCGGGTCAACGTCATCATCCCGCCGCTGTCGCTGTCGGGTCCGGTCCTCACCATCCGGCGGTTCCCCAAGCCCTATCCCATCGACGAACTGGTGCGGATGGGCAGCCTGGACCAGGCCACCGGAGTACTGCTGTCGGCGATGGTGCGCGCGCGGTTCAACGTGGTGGTGTCCGGCGGTACGGGCACCGGTAAGACGACGTTCCTCAACGCCCTGTCGGGGTTCGTGCCGCCCACCGAACGCATCGTCACCATCGAGGACTCCGCCGAACTCCAGCTCATGCAGGAGCACGTGGTGCGGCTGGAGTCGCGTCCGCCCAACATCGAGGGCCGGGGCGAGGTGGCCATCCGCGACCTGGTGCGCAACGCGCTGCGCATGCGACCGGACCGGATCATCGTCGGTGAGGTCCGCGGCGAGGAGACCATCGACATGCTCCAGGCCATGAACACCGGCCACGACGGGTCCCTGGTGACCGTGCACGCCAACTCGGCCGACGACGCCATCCACCGGCTCCAGACGCTGGCGACGATGGGCGACGGGCGGATCCCCTACGAGGCGATCCGCGACCAGATCAACAACGCGGTCGACGCCATCGTGCACCTGGGGCGGTGGCCGGACGGGTCGCGGCGGATCAACGAGATCAGCGTGGTCTCGTCCAAGCGCCGGGAGGAGTTCCGGCTGGACCCGGTGCTGCGCTTCGAGGCGCTGCCGCTCGGCCCGAACCGGACGGTGGACGGGCGGTTCCTGCACTTCCCGCTGCCCCGGAACGTGGCCGAGCGGATCCACCACAGGGGCGAGACCGTCCCCGCGGTGTTCGGTGTGGTCCCCGAAGCCGGTCGGTGAGAGGAAGACACGATGAACTGGCAGATGGCGGTGATCCTCACCGGCCTCGCGATGGTGCTGCTGATCGCGCTGTGGGCGTTGTGGCAGTTCGTCGCCAGCGCCGAACAGCGGCGGCTCATCGCCGCCCGCAGCGCCTTGGACCAGGTCGAGCACGCGGCGTCCACACCCCTGGCCCGGTTCGAGCGGGCACTCCACCGCACCCAGTGGGGCGCCCGCCTGCACCGCCGGATCGCCAGGTCGGGGACGGACCTGAAGGTGTCGACGTTCGTGCTCGGCCTGGTCGGCGGGGCGCTGCTGGCGGTGATCGTGGTGTGGCAGGTGCTGGCCCCGTTCTTCGGGCTGCTGGCCGCGGCGGGGGTGGCGTTCCTGTTCTTCTCGTACCTCAACCGGGCCGAGGTCAAGCGCCGTGAGGAGTTCACCGGACAGCTGCCGGACCTGGCCCGGGTGCTGGGCAACGCCACCTCCGCGGGGTTGGCGCTGCCGACCGCGGTGGCCATCGCCGCCGAGGAGCTCGACGGGCCGGCCGGGGAGGAGCTGCGGAGGATGACCGAGTCGATGAAGCTCGGCGCGTCCTTCGAGGAGGCCGTCGCCGAGCTGCGCGAACGGATGCCCTCCCGCGAGCTGGGGGTGCTGCTGTCGACACTGCTGGTGGCCTCGCGCTCGGGCGGTTCGCTGGTCACGGCGTTGCGCAACATCTCCGCCACCTTGGAGAACCGCAAGGAGACCCGGCGCGAGGTGCGGACCATCCTGAGCGAGACCACCAGCACGGTGTGGGCGCTGGGCTTCATGTCGGTGGGCGCGCTGTTCCTGATCAACGCGATCGAACCGGGGATCCTGCGGACCATGACCACCTCGGCGGCGGGTATCGGCGTCCTCCTGGTGGTGGCGGCGCTGTTCTCCATCGGTTTCCTGTTGGTGTCCCGCATCACCAAGTTCGACCTGTGACGAGGAGCCTGTGATGAACCTGGCGTGGGTTCCCATCGCGCTGTCCGCGGCAGCCGCCCTGCTCGTACCGCTGGCGGCGTACGGGGTGCACCTGATGATGTCGCAGACCCGGGTACGGGTGGACGACTCCCTCGCACGCCTGCCCAAGACGAAGGCGGAGGGCACCTTCGTCCTGCACCGGATCACCGAGGCGATCGGGCGGCCGTTCTCGGGGCTCGTGCTGGATTCGCTCAGCGAGGCCCGACGGCGCTCCATCACCCGGAGGATCGAGGTCGCGGGGCGGCCCGACGGGCTCACCCTGGAACGCTACCTGCGGCGCAAGATCGGCGAGATCTCCCTGTACGGGTCGCTGGGCGTGCTGATGTTCGTGGCCGACAGCCCGCTCATCGGGCTCGTCGTGCTGGCGTTCGCCGGGCTCACGGACCTCAACCTGTACGTACAGGCCCAGGAGCGCGCCGACCGGGTGCAGTCCCAGCTGCCGGACTTCCTGGACGTCCTGGCCGTGACGGTCAGCGCGGGGCTGTCGTTCCGCGCCGCGGTGGCGCGGGTGGCCGAGTCCATGCCGGGGGTGCTGGCCGACGAGTTCACCCTGGCGCTGAGGCAGATGGAACTGGGCACCTCACGCCGGGAGGCGTTCGAGACCCTGCGTCGCCGCAACCGCAACGACTCCCTGAGCAAGTTCGTCACCGCCATCCAGCAGGCGGAGGAGCTGGGGGCGCCGCTCAGCGACACCCTGGTGAACATCAGCCAGGACATGCGCCGTGAGGACGCCCAGTACATGCGCCGCAAGGCCCAGCGCCTGAACCCGCGCGTCACCATGATCACGGCGGTGACGCTGCTGCCGGGCCTGCTGCTGCTCATCGTCGGCTCCATGTTCCTCGGCACCGACGTCGACCTGGGGAGCATCCTGGGAGGCTGAAACGTGTTCCGCGGATGCCGCTCGGACACGGCGACGGTCACCGGGGACCGGTTCGCGGCTCATCCGCGGAGGACCCGTCGGGTGGCACGACGAGCGTGTACGCCGCCCGGTCCCGTGCGCCCGCGTCAGATGCGGCGCACGCGCCCAACGGTCACAGAAATCCCACCCGGAACAGCATCACCACCAGCACACCGAGTAGCAGCGCACTCACCACGGCGGCATTGACCAGGAGCGACGTCCGCCCGTGCTGCGCCGCTCCGCGCGCCGGCGTGGCGATCGTTCCGGCCGCCTCCCCGGGAGCGTTCCGGGGCGTCACGGGTCGCCCGGCCGCCGGGGCGCCCGACACGGGGTGGACGCCGAAGCCCGTGGGGGCGCCGCCCGCCCGCGCATAGGGGAAGGGCGGGGTGCCGAGGCCTCCCGGAGCGAGGGGGGTGCCCGGCGCGAGGGGGGCGGGAGCCGCGCCGGCCACGGCGGAGCCTTCCAAGGTGACGGGGTCGGTGTAGATGCCGAACCCCGTGGGAGCGGCGCTGTCCGCTCCCGGCGGACCCGTGGGTCCGGTGGTCCCGGGGCGCCCCGGAACGGTGGTGGTGTCCGTGGTGTCCGCGGCTTCCGGAGGGGTCGCCTCACCGGGGGAGGCGACGCCCGTCTCCACGGGGGTCTCCGGCGCCTCGGCGCCGGAGACGCCGAAGGCCGACGGGACCGTGGTGTCCTCGGTGGAGGAGACGTCCCCCGGGGTGGGGACGACGGGGGTCACCGGGGCGACGGGACCGGGTGGAACACTCGCGGGACCGCGGGTACCCGACAGGGCGGCGCGGAGGCGGTCCGCCGTCGGTGCGGCGTCACCACCGTCGAGGTGGCGCAGGGCCGCGGCGAGTGTCTCCTCCGCCGACGGACGGTCGTCCGGGTTCGGCGACAGCGCACCCGCGACGACCTCGCGCAGGCTCTGCGGCACCCCCTCCAGGTCGACCGTGTCCTGACGGGCGCGCCGCTCCATCTCCACCAGGGCCGCGCGTTCGCCCAACCGCGACGCCGGCGACTCCCCGAACGGCTCCCGAGCGGTCGCCGCCAGCACCACCAGGCACGCCCAGCCGAACACGTCCGCCGCCGGGGTCGGCCGCCCCCCGCCGTAGACCTCCGGTGCCACCCATCCCGAGACGCCCCGCAGTCCGGGTGCGACCGGGGCCGCCGCCCGTCGGCCCAGCCCGGTGTCGAGGACGCGCGGCCCTCCGTCGGTGAGGACCACCGTGTCCGGTCCGACCTGCCCGTGCGCGGTCCCCTGCCGGTGGAGCACCGCCAGCGACTCGGCCACCGCCGCCGCGAGGACGACCGCTCCCCAGGGCGGCAACGCCCCCCGCGCGGCCACGTGCCCGCGCAGGTGCGGCCCCGGCTGGTCGGGCAGTACCGCCCACGGTCTCCCGTCGAGGGTGCCCGTCTCGATCACCCCCACCGCGCACACGCCCGCGCCGTCGGGCTCGGGGAGCACCGGGTCGGCCTCCTCCGCTCGGGCGAGGGCGACCAGGACCGGTTCCCCCTCCGCCGGGCGCGCGGCGTACAGGACGGCGCCCCCGCCGTCGAGCACCCGTCCCTCGATCCGGTGCCCGCCGATCTCCCGGGGGTCGTCGGAGGTGAGCGGTTCGGTGTGCGCGGTCAGCCTCGGCGCGGGGTTCGACGTCATGGGGGATATGCCTCCGTTGTCCTTTGACGACACCATCGTCGCCCCTGGCGCACCCTCCGGCAAACCCGTGTCCGGTCACGGCCGGCCCAAAGGTGCGACCCCTCCCCCGGGGGTTCGGGGAGGGGTCGCCGGGATGGGTACGGGAGTGGGTGTTACAGGGTGATCCTCTTGGAGGTCGAACCGGTCGCGCCGTCGGCGTCGGTGACGGTCAGCGTGACGACGTAGGTGCCGGACCGCGGGTAGAAGTGCCAGGTGGAGACACCGCTGCCGGTGTAGCCGTCACCGAAGTCCCAGGAGTAGGACACGATCGGGGCGTCGCCCGCCGTGGAGGACGAGGCGTTGAACTCGCAGAGGTAGAAGAAGGTGTAGCACCCGCCGCCGAAGGCGGCCGTGGGGCCCTCGCCTCCGCCGGGGGATCCCACCGACACGGTCGCGGTGGTGCTGTCGGTCGCCCCGGAGTCGTCGGTGACCGTGAGGGTCACGGTGTAGTCGCCTTCGGCGCCGTAGGTGTGCTCCACGGTGGCGCCGCTGTCGCCGGAGCCGTCGCCGAACTCCCAGTCCCAGCCGGTGATCTCACCGTCGGAGGTGGAGGCGGAACCGTCGAACGAGCAGGTCAGCGTGGCGTCGTCGCAGGCGTGGGTGAGCGAGGCGACCGGCCCTTCGGGCGGCGCGCCGTCCCCGTCCGCCGGGAAGACGTCCGGGTCGCCGACGTCCAGCAGCGGCTCGTGGTACCCGTCGTTGGAGGTGTCGGTCCAGTCGTGGTTGCCGGCGCCGATCAGGGTGGCGTAGATCGCGTTGACGCCGTTGCGGTCGCTGGGCTTGGCGTCGCCGACGGCCAACAGCGCCAGGCCGCCCGCGGCGTGCGGGGCGGCCATGGAGGTGCCGCTCTTGCTGCCGTATCCGCCACCGGGAACGGTGGAGACGACGCACGAGCCCGGAGCGGCGATCTCGACGACCTGACCGTAGTTGGAGAAGTAGGACAGGGTGTCGTCGTCGTCACCGGTGCAGGGAAGCGTCCCGCCGGTGCCGCCGGGGGCACCGTCGGAGTCGGCCATCGAGGAGACGGTGAGGACGTCGGGGTGGTTGGCGGGGAAGAAGTTCGCCGCGTTGCGGGAGCTGTTGCCGGCCGCGACCGCGAAGGCGACCCCGGAGTCGACGGCGGAGGCGATCGCCTGGCTGATGGCCTGGTCGGAGCAGCCCTCACAGCCCAGGCTCATGTTGGCGACGGCGATGTCCCCGGCGTTGGCGACGACGTAGTCCACACCCGCGGCGATGCCGGCCAGGGAGCCGCTGCCGCCCGCGCTGAGGACCTGGACGTTCCAGATGTCGGCGCCGGGGGCGATGCCGACGACGCCCTGGTCGTTGTCGATGGCCCCGATGGTGCCCGCGACGTGGGTGCCGTGCCCGTTGCCGTCGGTGGCGGTGTTGGCCACACAGGTGCCGCTGGTGCAGTTGACGGAGTTCACCACGTTGAGGTCGGGGTGGGCCCCGTCGACACCGGTGTCCAGGACGGCGACGGCCACGTCGGGCACGTAGTCGTCCTGCCCGTTGATGGCCAGGTTGGGGTTGTCGGGGGCGAAGGTGCGGGCGATGCCGTTCGGCACGTCCTGGTCGAAGGTGTGGACCGGCTGGTCCTCCTGGACGTAGGCCACCTCCGGGTCCCGGAGGAGGTCCGCGGCGTCGGCGGCGGTCATCTCGGCCGCGTAACCGGTGAGGGCGTGCTCGTAGACGCCGATGGGGTCGTCGTCGTGACGTTCGGCGACCTCTTCGGGCGAGGCGGACTCGTCCAGGACGACGATGTAGGTGCGCTCGGTGACGTCGGAGGTGTCGAGGAAGTCCGGGACCTCCTCCGCGAGGGCCGGCGTTGCGAACATGACAGGCAGCAGGGCGACGGCCGCGAGGACCGCGCCTACCTTGCTCTTGCGCATGATGCGGAGAACCCTTCGGGGGGATGGTGGGGGACGGGGGATGTGGAAGGGTGGCCACCCGACACTCATGATCCGTCACGGAGGGCGACCCGGACCATACGTGTTCGCTACGTAACCTCGGCTGTGCCGGGGGTCCTACGTAGGGCCCTCCTCGCCGCTACCGACCCCTCCCCCACCGTCCCCGGAGGGCACCGACCCAGCCCGAGGGCGGGTCGGGCCCGGGGTCCCCTCGCGGGTCGAACGTCCGACCCGTCAGCCGGTCGGCAGCGGGATCGCCGCCAGGACCGGGAGGAGGGTGGCCTCCTCGTGGTCGAGGTGGGCCTCCAGTTCCCGGCTCATCCGGTCCAGCTCCGCGCCGAACGCGCGCGGGTCCGCGGTGGCGAGCCCGGCGAGGAGTGCCTGGAGGTCGGCGCGGATGCGGTCGACCGTGCGGTGCTCCTCCGACAACCGGCGCAGGGTGTCGGCCAGGTGCGGGTGCCGCTCGGCCAAGGCGGGGAACATCATCTCCTCCTTGTCGTGGTGCGTGTGCAGGGACTCGCAGAAGCCCAGACAGTGCTGGCGCAGCTGCAACGTGAGCCCGGGGGCGGGGACGGCGCCCTCCCGGGCGGCGCGCTCGTCACGGTCGGCGAGGTAGGCGTCGGTCTCCTCGCGTACCCGGAGGAGTTGCCCGCGCAGCCACCGGTGCACCCGGACCAGCGCCTCGGCGAGGTTCGCGGCGGGGGTGGTCTCCTCCTCGGCCATCGGCTCCAGGGCGATCACCGGCAGGATCCGTTCGGTCCCGTCCTGGTAGTCGCCGTATCCGGGTACCCGTCGGGCGACCTCGGCGAAGAGCGCGTCGCGGTCGTCGCCTTCGGCGGGCACCGCGATCGCGGCGAACTCCTCGGTGCCCAGTTCGACGCGCACCATGGGGTGTGCGAGCAGGTTGTGGTACCAGGCGGGGTGCCGGTCGGATCCGCCGGCGGATCCGATGACGAGCAGCCGTCCGTCGACGCGGACGTAGCCCAGCGGGGTGGTGTGCTCGTGGCCGCTGCGCGCGCCGACGGTGGTGAGCAACAGCAGGTCTCCGCCTTCGAACATGCCGCCGACGCGGCCCCCGTTGGCGCGGAACTCCGCGACGACGGGCTCGTTGAAGTCACTGACGTGCGGTTCGGGTCGGTCGAACGGCCCCGGGGTGTCGGGGGTCTCGTCGGTCCGGGCTCTCAAGAGGTGTCCTCCTCGGGACGGGTCGGGTCGGTGGGGGCGGCCGTCCCAGAGGAGAGCGTGCGCACCGGACGGTGGCACGGGACGTCGCGGGCGCTCCGGCGCACGAACGGGACCGGTGGCGCGCGAGCGCACAAGGGAATGCGAAGGGACTTCGGGGAGGCCGCGGTGCGGGCTCACGGGCACGGCCGACGGCCGTGTCCGGATGCCGGTTCGGCTAGGCGCGGTGCGCGATGTGGTGGTTCACGATCGACTCCCGATGGTCCTGGTGCCTCCATGCCGACCCGACCGGCCCACTGCTCTTGGTCGAGGACACGCGACACGGCCGTGACGTTACCCGGCCCGCTCGGAGATGTCCACCGTGGTGGGTGGGGCCCGCCCCACCGGGGATCGACGGGTCGGCCCCGGCGACTCCCGCACCCGATCTCCGTAGGTTCGGAGCCTCACGAGACGTGCGCACGGCGCACGCGTACGGTGCACGGAAGGGAACAGCATGGCTTCGCACGTCCACGGACGGGCCACGCCCTCCGGAGGGGGACACCCGCCGGGCGGTCCCCGGCCCCCGACCTGTCCCGGGGGTTCATGTTGTTCATCGCGCTGGTCAACGCGCGGTTCTTCCTCACCGGCCCCGATCCGGTCCGCTCCCTCGCCGATCAGATCGTGACGTTCGTCCAGTCGACCCTGGTCAACGGGCGGGCGATCCCTTTGTTCGCGCTGCTGTTCGGCTACGGCGCGGTGATGATCACGCGCCGGGTGCGGGCGGCCGGCGGCGGGTGGATCCACGTGCGACGCCTGGTGCGGGGGGCCGACATCCGGGTGCCGGCCCCGGGCGGGCCGACACCGTGAACCGACGTCGCGGGATGCCTCACGTCCGGGGCCGTCACTCCCCCGTGGGGCGTACGGCGCGCTGCACGTCCTCGGGCTCGGGGACCCCCACGTCGAGGTCCCCGTCGACGCCGACGAACGTGTAGCGGGTGTACCAGTACTCCGGCTCGGGGACCGGCTCGGTGAAGGCCGCCGGGAGCCGTTGGGCGATCGGCCGACCGTTGAGCACGTAGCCGCCCTGGGGTGCGCCCTCGGTCGCGAACGCCAACGGGACCCCGTCCTCGGTGGCCACCAGGGTGAACCCGATCTCCTCCGACGCGGTCTCCGGCAGGAAGGTCCCTTCGACGAGCACGGCCGGAACCTCGTCGGGCGGGTCCTCCCCCGCCAGGTGTCCGTAGGCGTCCTCCACGGGTCCGGGCGCGGCGAACACCGTCTCCTCCTCGGAGGTGACGGTGCCGGTCTCCACGACCCGGGCCAACGGTTCGAGGATGCGCTCGGGGTCGAACACCGCCTCGGAGGCGCCCAGGTCCGTGGCGGCGGCCGGCGCCCACACGGCGGGCCCGTTCCACGCCGTGGTCCCGCTGTACAGCAGTTCCCCGTCGACGAACATCAGATCAGCGGCCCGGGCGCCGCTGACGGTACTGGTCCAGCGCACGGCCTCGGGGTCGGCCTGGTACAGCACCCGGTCGAACAGGGTGGGGGAGGCCGCCGTGTTCCCGGGCAGCGGCTGCCCGTAGCCCTCGCCGTTGCCGGCGTGGGTGAGGATGGTCATCTCCAGGGTCCGGGCCGCCGTCAACCGGTCCAGAGAGGCCGCCACCAGGTCGATGCCGGTGGGCGGGGCGCTCTCCTGCGGGTCGTTCGCGTCGGTGCCCGGGGTTTCGGAGACGGGTTCGGCGTCCTGGGCCAGGGCGTCGAACAGCACGTAACCGCCGCCGCCCGCCACCGCGAGCGCGAAGCAGCAGGCGGCGCCCACGGCGAGAACCCGTCCGGCACCGCCGCCACGACGTTCGCGTCGACGCCGGTCGGCACGGCCGCCCTCGGCGCCCGTTCCCTCGCTGTCCCGGTCGGTGTCCCGGTCGGTGGCCCGGTCGTCGGGGCCGCTTCGGACCTCGTGGTCCGCCGCGTCGTACCCGTCGCCGGTCGCCGCCGCCGTGACCGGGGCGTCGCTCCCCGGGGCGGGGACCATCTTCAGTTCGCCCGTGATGGGGTCGCGGGTGCTGACGAGCCGGCGGGCGTTCTCCACCTTGGCGGGCGTCCAGGTCCGGCGCCCCGACGCGGCGGCCTCCGCGTCCAGTCCGCGGGCCGCCTGGGCCCACCGTTCGGGCCGGTGCCAGGCCACGTCCACGTAGGGCCAGTGGGAGCGGACGAACCCGTGGAACCGGTCGCCCCACGCCTCGCGGGGGGTGTCCTCGGACACCCCCAGCAACAGCAGGCATTCGAGGTGGATCTCCTCGGCGGAGGGACGCCGGGCCGGGTCGCGGTCCAGGGCCCGTGCCAGGATCCGGGCCGGGCCCGGGGGGATCACGGACAGGTCGACGCCGGCGTTGGTCCGGGCGACCGCCTCCGACTGCGAGGCGATGGTGCCGAACGGAGGCAGGCCGGTGGCGGCGAAGAGGACCGTACAGGCCCACGAGAAGACGTCGGAGGCCTCGTCGGGGCGTTTCCCGGCGTAGCGTTCGGGGGCCAGCCACCCCGGGCTGCCGATGGTGGTGTTCGAGTCGCCGTCGTCGACCTGGCGGGCCAGCCCGAAGTCGACCAGACGCGGACCGGCCGCCGTCACCAGGACGTTGCCGGGTTTGACGTCGCCGTGGGGGACACGCCCGGCGTGCACCGCCGTCAGGGCCTCGGCGATGCCCGCGGCCAGCACCAGGAGCGTCTGACCGCCGAACGGTCCGCGGACCCCCGCGTGCACACCGAGGTCGAGGGCGGGCAGGTACTCGACCGCGGCCCAGGGTCGGTTGCGGTGGACGCCGCAGTCGAGCACGCCGAGCCCGTACTCGCCGCGTGGACGACGCGGGTCGAGGACCGCGTCGGGGGCGGTGGCGGACACCCACTCCTCGTTCATGACCTTGAGCGCCAGCGCGTGGCCCTCGGGGGTCACGGCGGCGTGGACGACACCGAGGCCGGAGGCGCCGAGGCGGCCGATCAGCCGGTGCGCGCCCACCCAGGGCGGGTCCTCGGGCAGGAGGGGCCGGATGTGCGGTGGTAAGACGACTGTCGATGCCATGGGGGGGTTCGCTTTCCACTCTCCGGGTCCGGGTGTCGGCGACGACGGGACCCTGGCGCGCGTGTTCGGCGCGTACCGAACGTACGTTCCCGGACGCTCCGGGGACGACAGGGCACGAGAACCACCCGCCATACGTGTGGTGAGAACCCTGGGAACGGCCGTCGGTTCGCCCGGTGACAGATTATGTGCCGGCCTTGGACGAAAAAAGGATATGCGCACCATCGGTCCCGTACATCACGGATCCAGGAGGTTCCGTGGCCGATCACGGCCATGGAGGCGCCAAAGAACACCGCCGAAAAAACGGGTTCTCGCCCGTTCCGTATCCGTTCGCACCACCTTTACCATGATTCTCGCGATTCATCGGTCATCTCGACGGAAGAATACGCGGCCGACCGGATCGCCGGATCAGCGGGGTCTCGGTGACGGAGGGCCGATCACCGGGCCCCGGGGCGTGGCGCGAGGGTCTCTCACCCGGTGCGGCCGGGGACGCGAGGCGTCGTTCCAGCCGCAACAGGTGTCCTTCCCTCGCTCTCGGGGCCGGCGCGCGGCCCCAGGCCCCTCGGCGGCCGTTCCCCGGAGGCGATCGCCTCCCGTTCCCCGCCCTGCGGCCCGTGACCGCAGGCCGCCCCGAGCGCGGAGGAGGGACCCCCTCCGATCGTCGCCTCCGGCGGCGCGTCCGCACCGGCCCACCGGGCCGAGGACGCACGGAGGGTGTTCCGCTCCGGTCACCGGAATGACCGGTGAAGACGCTGCCGCGAGAGAGCCGCGCCGCTCCAGGGGACATGACCCGGAAGAGGACGCCTCTCCTCCTCGTCACCCCTGGAGTGACACGGCCCGTGTACGGACCCGGCCCTTTCGGAGGCGGCCCTTTCGGAGGCGTCCCGGGGCGATGACCCCGCCCGGCGCGTCCACGGGCGCCCTCCTCTCCCCCGCGTGGGAGGTCGTGACCACCGCCCCCGGGGCGAGGGACGTACGCAAACGATATTTCGGATATGAACTCACAAAGCGCCGACAACCAAGGGATTCGATATCCGATGGCCCCATGCGGCCGGCCCGACACGGCCGGTTCGGCACGGACCCGAAAGTGATCCCTCTGGACCGGATCGGTTCCGTCGACCGAGAGGACTCGCGGAGGGGAAGAGAAGAATCGAGCGCTGGAACGGCGGAGAGGGAGCGGTGGTCACGGCGACCCGATTCGACGAGGACCACTCCCCTCCCCCCACTCCCCACGACCTTGGAACGACAGAAAGGTGAGGATATTTCAGAGCCATCCGAAGGACAGAACGCACCGATCCGATCTGAAAAAGCGAGAACCGCGAAGTCGCTCACCACGGAATCTTTTCGTACCTGAAATACGAGCGACATATGTTCATCTCCGACCACCACTCCCTCGCTCTTTTCCGGAACCCCGCCGTTCGCGCCCGGCGGCCGAACCTGGCACGTGCCACCGGACGCGCGGTCGCAACGACCGGCGCCCCGGCCGCCGCGACCGCCAAGCGCCAACGGCGCACGAGGAAGGTCGTTCCGTACCGATTCGCCCCTTGAAAACATCCCGAGTCGGCCTCGACGACCCCCAGCACGTCGGCTTCGAGCTGCGCATTCGACCGCACCACGGGGATTCGGACACCCCGTCACCACGCCGATCGGCGTGGTCGCGTTCGCCAAAACGACGACACCCGACAGTGTTCTCGTGCATACTCAGAGCAGTGGCCCCCGAAGGGGGGAAGCGATTGGGAACGACGCTCTCGGCGAGAGGGGTGCGCACGCTCGTGCGCATGCCGAGAACCCGCACGGGGGCCACTACCGACCGATTTCGAACACCTCGTTTGCGCAGGGTTCGCGGCAAGGTATAGAACTTGGTCGGGGGCCGAGGAAAAGGACTGCGTTCTCCATACCCGGCCCCGCACAAGCCACAATAAAACGGGGGATGGCAGGTGGGCCCGGAGAGGTACAACGGGCCCACCTGCCACGTTTTTCCTACGTCCACCCGTATGCGAATCCGTTCTTCGGCTTCGGTGGGGAGAACTGCTCGGACCCGATCCCCCTCCCGCCCGGGGGGCGTCCCTTCGGTCCCGCCCGCATCATGAGAGCACCGGCGCACCTCGACTGCGACGAGAAGATGACAGACCGAAACCGACTTTCTTGCCTAACCCGCCTGGAATCCCGATTCCGCGTCGATGGATTTCCATGATTCTCGGCGACAGCGCCGACCTTTCCCCTAAGGTGAGTGCTGCGGCCCCCGGCCGGGATCACCGTCCGATCCCGTTCTCGGGTGCTGAACGTTACCGAGGGCGGGCGGCGCCTCACGCCCCCGTTCACTCCTACTCCTGGGGGTGAGGGGTTCCGTCCGCCTTCTCGACCATGCCGCCGCCCGGCGCGCGGGCGCGGAAAGCAGGGATCCGGGGCCGGTGGGCGAGCGGCGGGTGCGGCGCGGGGCCGGCGGTGGGAGGACGGACCGCCCGCTCTACGAGACCTGGTCGCGCAGACCCGCCCCCTGGCAGGTGGCGGCATCCCGACAGGACAGCACGGTCTCCAGGAGTCCGGGGAAACGCCGCTCCACGTCCCGGTCGCGCAAGGAGATGAAACAGCGGGTGCCCTCGGTGCGGCTCTGCACGAGGCCGGCGTTGCGCAGGATCTTCAGGTGGTGGCTCAGCGTCGACTGCGCGATCGGCAGGTCGATGTCCTTCCAGGCGCGTTCGCCGCTCCTCGCGGCGAGCATCCGCACGATCTTCAACCGGGTGGGTTCGGCCAGCGCGGCCAGCACCGTCACCAGCTCGACCCCGTCGAGCCTGGGGTGCTCGGGCTCCCTGGGTGCCAAGACGGGCCTCCTCCTGCGGCGCCCGGCGGGGAGCCGGGCGGGATCGTCGTCGATCTCACTCCCTCGCCGCCCCGCACGGTGGGTCGGGGTGACCGGAGGTCACAGCGGTCCGGATCCCCCGCGGTCCCCGAGGGGACGGGGCGCTGTGCACACCAGCATAGCCAGGTGGGTGGACCCTCCCGCCGCCGCTTCGGCCGCCGCCCCACCACCTCCGAGCCGCCACTCGACCGCCTCCCGGTCGCCTCAAGGTCGCCGCTCAGGACAGAGGTCGAGCGAAGAGGACAGCCGTGGGTGTATCTTCATATTCGATATTCATCGAACATCGAACGTGTTGGTCGCCGCCGAGTCGACCAGGGCACCCGACGAGGTCCGTGAACGCGCCTCGGGGAGAGGAAACACCCATGTCCACCGTCACCCTGTCCGTGCTCGACCACGCGAGCATCACCGAGGGTTCCACCCCGGGGCGGGCGCTGCGCGACGCCCGCGATCTCGCCCGGCACGCTGAGCGGCTCGGTTACCGGCGGTTCTGGCTGTCCGAACACCACAACATGCAGGCCATCGCCAGCGCCGCCACCTCGGTCTCCCTCGGTTTCATCGCCGAGGGCACCTCGACCATCCGGGTCGGCGCGGGCGGCGTCATGCTCCCCAACCACTCCCCCCTGGTCATCGCCGAACAGTTCGGCACCCTGGAATCCCTGTACCCCGGGCGGATCGACCTCGGCCTGGGCCGGGCCCCGGGTACCGACCCGCGCACCATGATGGCGCTGCGCCGCGACCACAGCGCCGCCTCGGCGTTCCCGCACGACGTCCAGGAATTGCAGTCCTACTTCGAGCCCGCCGAACCCGGACGGCCGGTACGCGCGATCCCCGGCGAGGGCCTGAGAGTGCCCCTGTGGATCCTGGGTTCGAGCCTGTTCGGCGCCCAGTTGGCGGCGCAGCTCGGACTGCCCTACGCCTTCGCCTCCCACTTCGCCCCCGACGCCCTGTACGAGGCGCTGAAGGCCTACCGGGAGGACTTCCGGCCGTCACGGCAGCAGGCGGAACCGTACGCGATGGCCGGGGTGAACGCGTTCGTCGCCGACACCGACGCGGAGGCCCATCGCCTGTTCACGAGCATGCAGCAGGCCTTCCTGGGGACCGTGCGCGGGGCGCGCGGTCTGTTGCGCCCGCCGGTGGACTCCCTCGACACCATGTGGCGTCCGGGAGAGCGGGAACGCCTGGAACACATGCTTCGTTACTCGTTCGTGGGCTCCCCGGAGACTGTGCGCCGCAAGCTCGAACTGTTCGTCACCGACACGGGCGTGGACGAGGTGATGGTGTCGTCGATGATCTACGACAAGCAGGCCCGTCTGCGTTCCTTCGAGCTGCTGGCGGATGTCGCCGGACTGAACGGTCCCTCAGCGGAATGAGCCCCGTTCCCCCGGCCCCGGGAGTACCGGGCAAGGGTGGCGGCGTGGGACGACGTTGTTGGCAGGCAACGGTGCCGTCCTTCCGGGCCGGGAGGAGAGAACGGGCCGGGCACCGCGCCTCGTGAGAGACGCGGTGTCCGGCCCTTCGCCATCCGGGGCCGGCTCGGGGCGTGTCCGGGGGCCGGAGTACGGGTCCGCGTCAGTCGCCCCCGCCGCCACCGAAATCGCGATCGCCCTGGCCCGAGCCGACCCCGGGGCCGAAATCCAGGGGGCCACGGAGTGTGCGCGTGGGCGACGCCGAGAGGGACAACGGCTTCGCAGGCTGCCTCGGTCACGGCCCCGAGGAGATGTGAAGCCCTGGAGAGCGAGTGGCCGGTGTGCCGCCCGAGGTTTTCGAAGTGCGCTGCTCTCTGGCTGCCCGGTACGTGTGACCTGGTAATTCGCAGCGTAGTCGGGAAATCCGCAGGTGGTGGTGACTTCTCACGGGACGCCTGGGATAATGGTGACCTATCGAACACGGAACGTTACCTCGTTTCGTGCGCGCTTCACCGAGACGGGTTTCGCATTCGGATGCGCGCGGGAAGCGGGCCGCGGGTGTTCACACCAGGATTCTCATAGATGCCCGGAAGGTGCCCTGTGGACAAGGTGTGATGGTGGGATACGCCGGGCATCGAGAAGAGGGGTGGCCACATCCGGCCAGGCCCCGGGGCACACCCGGGGTTCGTGCCGGATAGTGAGGATCCCGAGGTGTCTGCGCACGGGGGCCTCCCACACCCGAGTGGTAGACAGCCGGTGGATCCTGACCCTTGGTTCACCCTTAGAGGGCTACGAGGAAGTGGCCCATGACCCCGACCTCCTTCCCCTAGGAACTGACTCCCATGAAGAAACTGACCAGCGGCTTCTGGGTGACACTGAGCACCCTGATCGCTCCCCCTGCCCAGAAGGACGACAAGGGTGCCACCATCATCGAGTACGCGGCCATTCTGCTGCTTGTTGCTGCCGCGGCCACCCTCATCTGGGGCCTCGGGATTCCTGAAGACATCAGCGGATCAATCGGAACCGCAATTTCTGACATCCTCAGTGGCCCCCAATAAAATCCGCGGCGACAAAAGTAGAAATATTCATGCCTGATTCATCTGAAAAAAAACATAGAAAATCTCCAACGAGAAGCACAAAAAGACTACACAGGCATACGTCTTTGACAGCCATGACTCTCGTGCTCATGACCTCTGCCTGCGTCGTATCTGCCGAAGGGAGGAATCCTGAAGGCCCTTCAACCATGGAGCCGACCAATGAGGTCGGGGAAAATACAACAAGACCAACGGATGCTATCGCCGCTGCCGCCACCACCACCACAGACCTAGGCAGTGAACTCAAGATAGAGGTTCTCGCTCTAGAAAATCTGGCAAACAATATACTCAGACTGAGAATAAGAATCACCAACAACTCAACAAAGTCTTTTTCCATGCTTGACGGACTCTCCGAAAAAAGAGATTCCAATACCGCAAGCGACATCACTCTCATTGATGCAGTAAATCAAAAAAAATATCTAAGCTACGACCTAAGTGACGGCAATTGCTTCTGCTCTTCGCCACTTTCTGGGCCCATAAGAAGTGGAGAAAGTGAAGAACTTTGGGTAACCTACCCAGGACCTCCAGATGGCCTTGAGTCCATGACCGTCATAGTACCTCTAACTCCACCAATCATAGACGTACCCATCAGCACATCCCAAGAAAGTCTGGAAAACGAAGGACTAAGAGAAGGACAAAAGCTCGATCTAACTATGATTTCAGACGGACTGGACGACCAAACAGGAAGAACAGAAAGCGGAGACGAAGTCAGCATAATCCTCTCTTCCGATGTACTCTTTGAAACGGGCAGCTCAAGACTAAACACAGAGGCACAGGATATAATCGAACAAGTGGCCCTGGAAATTGACGACTCATCTTCCTTAGTAGTGAACATCGATGGCCATGCCGACAACACAGGAAGAGACGAAGTTAACATACCCCTCTCCGAGGAAAGGGCCCAAGCCGTCGAAGAGATCCTTTCGGAGCTAGTGACACGAGAAGGAGTGACATTCGAAACAGAGGGGCACGGGTCAAGCGATCCCATAGCAGAAAATAGCACAGAAGAAGGCCGTGAAAGGAACCGTCGAGTCAGCGTAACCTTTAAAAAATAGGGAACACAAAGATGAAAATAACTCAAAGATTTGGAATATTCTCAACCTCCATAATAATGACTCTTATAATTTCTTTAGGAGTCAGCTCGGCGTCCCCCCTTCCGAAAATCGAAGACCTTGACTCTCTAGGCTCCTCCAACGGCAACGGCAGACAGTCGACTTCTCTCGTGGCGGAAGCCAACCAAGCCGATCGCAACAAAGAAGGGAACTTGCTATCTTTAACCTGGAGTATCAAGAACGAAGGGAGCGAGAGAGTTGTTCTCACCTGGCTCGCCGGTAAATCTTATCTGTACTCCGGGGGAAACTATGCAGGCGTTACCATAGTTGATCCTGAAGGCAATTCAAGGTATCACCCCATCATGGATAACCTCGGAAGCTGCCTATGCTCAGGAAGTTCTTCTTCTAACTTCAAAAAGAGGATAGAACCAGGAGAACAAGTTGCTTATTGGTCCATGTTCTCTGTGCCTAAAAACGTCGAAAGTGTGACCTTAGAGATCCCTGGGTTCGAGCCGATCGAGGACATTCCGGTCTCCTGACCTCACCCCCACCACCTAATCCAACCGATCCCCCACTCCCCCACCCAAATCTGGAGTTGTTTTGTTCGCCTCCCGACACACTCACATCGGGGATCCCCGTCGGCCAACGCCGTCGAGGCCCGCAGGGCGTGCGGGGGAACTCAGTGGACCTCCGCGAATCTGGCATTGGCTGTGCCCGGCCCCTCAGGACGCACACCGGGATCGAGGGGCCGCCCTCACCGAGACCGCGGCGGTGCTCATCCTCGTCGCCGCCGTCATGGTCGCGGTCTACCAACTTGAGCTGAGCAAGACCTTCAACGAGGGCGTCCGACAAATGGTCTGCCTCGTACGCGGCCCTTCCTGTGGCGACAAGACATGGGTGGACGCCGACCGTCCGGAGGAACCCGAGGAATACGAGTGGGGCCAAGGTAACCCCAACAGGCTCGACAACCAGAACATCGCCCGGAACGAAGCCGAAGGGTACGGCTGGACCGACGACGAATGGCAATGTCTGAGCAACCTCTGGGGCGCGACCTCGAACTGGGATCACACCTTCACCGACCCCGAGAGCGGGGCGGTCGGCATCAGCGGCTTCGTACCCGGCGTGCACGGCAGCCTGCCGCAGGGGTTCCGGAACAATGCGTCGCACCAGATCTCCTGGGGCCTGGGATACATCTCCGAATACTACGGAACCCCCTGTGCGGCCTGGACCTACTGGCAGAGTGGGCACAACTACTGACGGAGTTCTCGTAGCGGACTCCCCTCCCCCGAACGCGGAGCGGGTGCGCTCACACCCCCGAGGCCCTTGCACAGCAAGAAAACGCAACAACCTGGGACACGCAAAAAGGGGCGGGGAACCGTGCGTATCCCACATCGGTTTCCTCGCCCCCGTGCGATCTCAAGGAATGATCGTCGACGGGTGCCGGTCCGAAAGGGGGAGACAGGCACCCACGTCTTCTCGTCTTCTCGGTCAGGCGATGACGGGCGTGCTGAACACCGCCCAGGTGTGCCGCCCCGGGTCGCAGCACTCGCGCACCGGTCGGTGACCCCACACGGTGGTGGTGGCCTCGATCAGCAGCAGCCGCGCCAGTTGAGACACCTCGCCCGGGTAGCGGCGGTGCGACCACGCCCGAACGCCCATCACGCCATCGCCTCCTGCCGGTTCCGCTGCCGGGCCGGCCACACCCGCACCGCCGCCGACAGCTCCGGCTCCGGCTCCGCGAGGTCCATGGGCCGGATCGGTTCCTCGGTTTCCACGACGGGCGGGATCGGAGTGGAGGTGAGCAGGTCGCCCTGGGGGGTCGGGCGCGGTTACGGAACGCGGGATCGGGGCGAGGGCCGGGTCCGGGTTCGCTTCACCTCCGGGAGGGCTCCTCGGACCTGACGGGCCGGGAAGGCCGATCCCGAGGGGCACGGCGGTTCCTCTCGGGTCACCGCCCCGCTCAGGGGCGCGGTGTCTCGAAGACGTCGAGGGTGTCGGGGCTCGCTCATCACGGATGGCCGAAGGCGCCGTCGCCGTTCCGCCGTTCCGCCGGTCCCGGGGCCGTCGACCGGAACCCGAGCCACCGGTTCCTCGCCCCGGCCGCGCTCACGGGCCGGTGCCGTTCTCCCCGGGGCGGACCGGATCGGACTTCCACACGCGTGTGAAGGCCCGAAGGCGGGTCGGGGTGTCATCATGGGCCCGCCGGATCCACCGTGATCACCGGACGCCGTGGGCCCTCCGTCCGAGCGTGCTCGGACGGAGGGCCCACGGGCCGTTCCGGGTCTTCGTCATCCGGGTGACGTCCCTGGAGACGCCGGGGTCAGCGGGGGGTCACGTCGATGACGCCCGCGCCCGCGTGGGCCTCGACCGCGGCCAGTGCCTCTTCGGGGCCCTGCGCCTCGTAGGCGTAGGGCACGGTGAAGTCGGTGGTCGACTCCAGGTGCTCGTGCGGGCTGTCCACGTAGGCGTTGTCGACCAGGTTCCAGTGCCCGGTCTCGTCGCCGCCGTACCACCAGCCCACGGGCCCGGAGACGTGGCCGGTCTCCCGGTCGGTGCCGCCGGAGCCGACGTTGTCGAAGTGGTTGCCCTCCACCAGGACCCGGGCGCCGATCCGGGCGTTGATCGCGGAGCCGTGGATGTCCTCGAACACGTTGTTGAGCATGTGCACGTCCGCGGCCCGGATGAGCGGGGTGCGGCTGTTGATGTCGCTGAAGCGGTTGTGGTGGAAGGTGATCCTGTCCGGCGCGGTGGCGGCGTTGTCCTCGTGACCGACCAGCGAGGCCTTCCAGTGCGAGTGGAACTCGTTCCAGGAGACGGTCACGTACTCGGTGTTCTGCTTGATGTCGACGAGGCCGTCGTAGAAGTCCTTGTCGACGCCGTCGATCTCGCTGAAGAACGTGTTGTGGTCGATCCAGACGTTGGTGCTGGCGCCGGCCACGCCCACGGCGTCGCCTTGGCCTTCGGAGACGTGGTGGATGGTCAGGTTGCGCAGGACGATGTCGTGCGAGCGGCTGATCCCGATGCCGATCCCGTCGAGCTCACCGGAGTCGCCGACGCCCAGGAGGGACACGTGGGAGACGTCCTTGAGGACGAGGTCCTCGGCGTCGACCTGGTCGCGGGTGACCGTGACGTCGACGTAGACGACCAGACCGGCGCCGTCGGCGGCCTTCCGGTGGTCCTGGAGGGCCTGGTGGAGTGCCTGGCCCGGGGTGGGAGCCCCGCTCCAGTCGCGGTACTCGCTGAGCACCAGCTCGGTGACGGTGTCGCCGCCGAATCCACCGGAGGTGCCGCCGTTCATGGCGGCGTAGCCGAGGGGGGTGTCGGCGTGCGGGTTGATCGCGTCGGCGGACCCGGGCTCGGCCTCGGCCGGGGCGGTCGTCTCGTCCTCGGTGGCGGCGGTCGGCTCGGGGTCGGCGACGGGCTCCGAGGAGGTCGCCGACGGGGTCGCCGACGGGGTGACCGAGGGGGCGTCGGGGGTGCCTGTGGGTTCGACGACCTCGACGACGCTGTCCTGCGGTTCGGAGGAGGGGGCGCAGGCGGCCGCGATGAGGGTCAGGCTTCCGGCCGCCGCGAGCAGGGACCGAACGCGCGCCCAGGGGTTCGTGGTCATGGTGGTGGGGGTTCCTTTCGACCGGCGGAGAACGTGCGGGTTCAGGGGAGGTTCTCCGGCCGGGACGGATCGCTTCTGCAAAAAGTTGCACAAACGCTGTGGAGCGAGATGTTCACGGGAATCACGCCACTTGTCAACCAGTGCAGGTCAGCGTATGGACCGCCCCTGTCGGACCACCGGCCCCACCCTCCGGTGAGGCGCGGCGTCCGCTCGCCCGCCCGGAACCCTCGCGCCACCGCGGGCACCGGTGGAGCCCTGCGGTCGGCGAGGCCGCGGTGGGGCGGTGGCCGGAGGTGGGGAGAGGTGAGAGGGCGCAGGCCCCCGGGGATGGGCGCCCGAGGACCGTTCGGAGCGATCGGGATCGACGGTGACGCCGGATACCCTTCGGAACCGGGGCCCGGGGCCGGCGACCCCACCTCGTGTTCCCGGTGTACCCACCCTGTTCCGGGCTCGCCGCCCGGCCCTTCCGCCCCTTCGCCACGGCCCCGCCCGCCCTCCGGGCCGGGTGGACGGCCGTACCCGTGGCGCGGTGTCCGCGAGAGCGGGCGCGGACACCGCGCACGCCCTTCGGCGCACGGGTTCCACTCGGACCCCGCCCCGCCCCGCCCCGGACCGCCCCGGTCCGGGGCGGGTTCCTCGCACGCCTCCGCACGCGCGGACCGCGCGCAAAGTACCGACATGCCGCGGCAAATCTTCCGGCAGAAATGTACATGACCGCACGGTGCGGGCAGGACGCGCTCTTAGCCTGATCATTCCTCGCACCGCTTCCCCCGCCACGGCGGTCGGGAGCGACCGGTGCGGGGACCACGAAGGACGTCGGTGTCGGTCGGCGCGGGGGCGCGGACCGACACCGAGAACACGGGGGCTCGGTGAAGATCGCCTATCTGGTCAACGACATGTACGGCATCGGGGGCACCATCCGCACCGTCGCCAATCAGGCGGCGGCCCTGACCGCCAGGCACGAGGTGGAGGTCGTCTCGGTGTTCCGCCACCGCGACGACCCCGCCCTGCCCATGCCGCCCGGTGTGCGCCTGCGCCCGCTCGTCGACGTGCGCGACCACAACGGCTCCACCGGGGTGGACGGCCGACCGCTGTACGAGGGATCGGAGCGGGCCGGTCTGCCGCCGGAACTGTTCCCCTCGGAGGACACCCGCGGCTCCACTCACAGCCGCCTCACCGACGACCGGCTCGAAGAGTACCTGACCACCACCGACGCCGACGTGATCGTGGGCACCCGTCCCGGGCTCAACATCGTCATCGCCCGCGCCGCCCCCGAACACGTGATCAAGGTCGGCCAGGAGCACCTGACCTATGATCAGCACTCCGAGTCGCTGCGTCGTGTCATGGCCGCCGAGTACCCCGGGCTCGACGCGTTCGTCACCGTCACCGACGCCGACGCGCACACCTACGCCCGGAGGATGCCGATGCCGGGGGTCCGCGTCCTGTCCATCCCCAACTCGGTACCCGCGCCGCCGTTCACCACCAACGGCCACAACACGCGCACCATCGTCTCCGCCGGGCGCCTGGCACCGAGCAAACGGCACGACCTGTTGGTGAAGGCCTTCGCCTCCCTCGCCGACGAGTACCCCGACTGGACGCTGCGCATCTACGGCCGGGGCGGTCGCCGCGGGGCTCTGGTCAAACTGGTCGACTCTCTCGGCCTGCACGATCGGGTGTGGCTGATGGGTCCGCACACCCACGTGGAGGAGGCCTGGGCGCAGGGGTCGTTCGCGGCCGTCACCTCCAGTGAGGAACCCTTCGGTATGACCATCGTGGAGGCGATGCGTTCGGGGCTGCCGGTCGTGAGCACCGACTGCCCGCACGGGCCCGCCTCCATCATCCGCGACCAGGAGGACGGTCTCCTGGTGCCCAACAAGTCCGTGACCGGTATCGCCGAGGGCATGTCCCGGCTGATGGCCGACGACCGGTTGCGCCGCCGGATGTCGGCGGCGGCGCTGGCCGATTCCGCCCGGTTCGACCCGGTCAACGTGGTGCGCCTGCACGAGGGGCTGTTCTCCGACCTGGCCGGCAGCCCGCTGACCGCTTCCGACATCACGCCCTCGGTACCGCAGCCCCGCTCCGAGAGCACGACCTCGTGTCGGGTGCGCGCGGGTGGGGACGGGCTGGTGACCCTGTCGTTCACCGAACCGCCCGACCTCATCGAACTGGTGCACTCCGGACAGCGGGTCACCCTGGCCCCCGACTGGCGGGGACAGGTCGTGGTGGACGCCGCCCGGGAGCGGCTGGCCTCCCACGCCTGGGAGGTGATCCGGGTCGACGGCGACGTCGCCACCCCGGTCCACGATGTGGAGATCCACCAGCAGGGGTACCCCCTGTCGGCGAAACGGACATCGGAGTTGTCCCTGGTCATCCCCACCCGCTCGGCCAAGGGCACGCTACTGCTGCACGTGCGCCGGGCGGCCCACCACGCCGAGGTCGAACACGTGGAGACCGCCGAGGGGCTCATCACCGTCCAGGGGCGGGTGCTGGGGCGTGCGGAGGCCGACGCCCGCGCCCGCGTGGTGGTGCGGTTGCGCGACGCCCCGCACACCCTGCGCGAGTTCTCCGCGCCGGTGGCGATCGGAGGGCTGTTCACCGCCGTCGTCGACCCGGCCGCGGTCGTGCGCGGACGCCACGGCGACTCCGAGACATGGGAGATGCGGTTGGTGCTGTCCGACGGCACCGAGTGCACCGTGGGCCGTCACCTGTCCGGGGTGGTGGGGTACAAGAAGATCATCGAGTACCCCGCCCAGGACCTGCGGTCCGCCCGAGGTCCGGGCTCGCGGGTGCGCCCCTACTACACGGTCAACGACCGGCTGGGGCTCGTCACCTCCCCGTTGACGCCGACCGTCGAGGTCGAGGACGTACGGGTGCGCGCGGTCGGGCGCGGAGACCGGCTGCGGTTCGCCTTCCGGCTCGCCGACGCACTGCCCGAAGGCGTGGAGGCCGCGGTGGAGATCGTGCGGGGCACGGACGCCGGCCGGCGGTACCCGCTGACCATCGAGGGCCGCCGGCTGACGGGGACGCCCCCGCTGCTGGCGCGTGCCGAGTACGGGGAGACCGACGGGCTCCGCGCTTCCTGGCAGGTGCGTCTGCTGGTCGGCCCGCCGGGGGCGCTGAGCCCGATCCGCGCCGACGGCGTGGTCGGGCACACGGCCCGCCGTTGGAACCACGGTCCCTACGTGCGCTCGGTGACCGTGTCGCCGTTGGCCGACAAGGACCTGAAGGTCACCGTCGCCGACGTCCACGTATGGGAGGCGATCAACCGCCGGCTGCACTGAACGGGTCACGGCCCTCGTTCTCGGCGCGGATCATGCGCTGGGCTCGGCCGAGCCGCTCCAACAGCCAGTCGGGCATGTGGTCGGCGGTGCGCGGGAAGCGCACGGCGTCCCGGTGGAAGTCACGCGGATCGGGTTCGACGTCGAACCCGGGGTGGTTGCCGTGGTCGAAGTGCACGCCGATCTCCCTCGACCGCTTGACCGTGAGCCGGGCGGCGAACCAGGTCCCTTTGCCCGGCTGGTACATGCCCGTGCGGAGCCGGCCCAACAACCGGGCGACCTCCGGCAGCAGCAGATCCCATTCGCGGCCGTGGGCGCGGGTCACCTCGACGCGGGAGGAGGCCGCGCAGACCAGCGCCTTGTGGTCGATGACGATCTCGTGCCACTCGCCCCAGACCGCCGCCACCGTGCGGTCGGCGATCTCCTGGACGGTGTCCATCATCTCCTCGGGGGTCATGTCCCCGGGGTCGATGCGGCACTCCCGTGAGGCGCCCGGGGTGGCCAGTGCCATCCACGGCGACACCGACTCGGGGACCAGGTCGCCCTCAAGGCGTTCCAGGAGCCAGTCGGGCATGTGCGCGCGTTCCCGGGGGAAGTGCTCCAGGTCCGACAGGTAGCTGTCGTTGTCGCGGGGTTCGTCGAAGTCGGGTTCGTTGTCGTGGTCGTAGCGGACCCGGTACCGGGCGGGACGCTCCAGGTCGTAGTAGACGGTGTACCAGGTGCCGGACCGGGGGCGGGCCATGCCGGCGCGCAGGTCCCGGAACTCGGCGAGCAGCGACAGCGGCGGGACGCAGCCGACTCCGGCGCCGTCGGGGAGCAGGGCCTCCAGGTGGATCGACTCGCAGTCGGCCAGACCCGCGTAGACCAGGCGGAGTTTGATCCAGTCCTCGGGCGCGGCGTCCTGGAGTGCCGTCCCGATCCGGCGGAGGGACCGATCCTGTTCTGTCGCTGTCATCGGAGTACGGGAGTTCATACTCTCGCCTTCTGGTCACCCGCCCCGCCGCCGGGGCGGGGCATCTGCTGATACGGAATGTGTCGGACAGCGTCCATCCTCTCCGGTGGAGTCGGTTTTTGTCGGACACACGCGCTGAAAACCCGGGGGTGTCACGGAACCGATGCCGAACACCTACGTGCCCCGGAAGCCGGACGGGACGCCCCGCCGGCCGCACTCGGTCACGGGTCCCGTTCGTCCACAGGCCCTACCGATCACGGAAGGCTCGGGGTAGGCTGCGCACAGGTCCGTGTCCGGGTGTTCACCGCGCGCCACCCCCGACCCCCTCCGCCGTACCCCCTCACCCCCTTCGGACGACAGCATGGGACCGTTGCCCCCCTCCCGCCCACGCCCGCGCCACCTGCTCGGGCACCGAGAAGACGGACAGGCCAACATCCTGCTCCTGTTCGGGTTGACCCTGGCCCTGTTGGCGTTGACCCTGTTGTTCGTGCGGGTGGGCGCCGCCGGCGACCAGCGTTCGCGGGCGCAGACCGCGGCGGACGCGGCAGCCCTCGCGGCGGTGAGCGCCATGCAGGAGAAGGCGGCCGAGGCGCTGGTGGCGGGCGATTTCCCGATGCCGCTGTTCGACGAGGACGTCGCCCGCGAGCGGGCCGAGGAGTACGCCCGGGCCAACGACGCGGTGGTGACCGACATCCGGGCCAGCGACAACGTCATGGGGCGCAACGGCAACATCGTCCGTGTGGAGGTGCGCGGGGCGATCTGCCAGAAGGAGCTGGAGGCGGACGGGTCCCGCCACTGGGGGGACGTGGTCTGCGACGGGGAGGACGACTCCACCGGCAGGGTGGGCACGGCCGCGGCGATCGCGATCGCCGAGTTCCCCGAGTGCGGACGCGACTCGGTCGGCATCAGCTGCGCGGGGATCGACCTCACCGACCTCGACCGGGCCCGCCGGGCCGTCGACGTGCACCTGGTCGACAAGGAGGGCCGCTACAAGTTCGATCCCGCCATGGTGGCCTTCGGCGGCGGCGCCGTCGTGGACTGTTCGTCGTTGGGCAGGCTGCACCCGGTGATGTGCCAGGTGCACGAGACCCTCCAGGTGGAGTTCCCTGGCTTCTACCTGAGTGCGGGCGGGTACCGCAACGAACCCGGCAGCGACCACGGGCAGGGCATGGCGGTGGACTACATGATGGCCCCCCTGGGGCACGTCCCCACGCCCCAGATGCACCAGACCGCGCTGACCGTGGTCGACTGGATCATCCAGAACGCCCACCGGTTGGGCGTCAAGGGGCTCATCTACGACCACCACATCTGGAACGCCGCCAGTGACCCGGTGGGGCCGTGGGAGAGCGTGCGCCGGTTCCACCAGAACAGCGGGAACCTCACCCAGGACCACGTGGACCACATCCACCTGGCGGCCGGCCCCGGAAGGATGCTCTAGCCGCTCCCCGGCCACCGCCCCTCGCGGGCGCGGCGTCGGACCTGTCGAGGTCGGCGGCGATGTCCGGTGCGCGCACCGCCCCTCGCGGAGGGGGCGTCGGGGCCGCGCACGGGCGCGGGCGGGGTTTTCCACAGCCGGGCGCGAGGGGTTGTCCGATGGATCCCGGGCGCGGAACCTGGACTCATGACCCCTCGTGATCCCCTGATCTCCGAACGTTCCCTGTTGGTGCGGACCCTGCGACCGATCGTGCCGGGACCGTCCCCGGACGCGGTGGTGCGGGACGTGACCGCCGTGTACCCCTGGGGGGCGGACCTGACCGACCCGGACGTGCGGATCACACGGATGGCGCCACGGGTGGCGCTGCCGCCGGGCACACCGCTGCGGGGCCTGCCGGTGCTCGCGCGCCGGAAGGCGGTACCGCACCGGGACCGGGCGCGGTACGCGCTGATGCGGGCCGAGGGCCGGGAGGTCTTCCCCGTGACGGTCCATCCGCTCCGACGTCGCACCGTCGAACTGTCGGCGTGGATCCGCGACGCGTCGGAGGCGCGGGGGTGGACCCGCTCCCCCGAGGAGCGCGAGGTGACGCGCGAGCGCGTCCGGGCGTACCGGCGGCGGTCGCCGCGGCTGCGGTGAGGGGTGCGCTGTGGATCGCGGACACGCGGTGATCGAGTACGCGGCGGTGCTGTCGTTGGTGGCGGCGTTGATCGCGGTGGCGCTTCCGACACGGCCCGGGGTGGAGGAGGTGGACCGGGCCCTGCGCGAGGTGACGGATGGCCCGGTGGCCACCATCGGCCGGCCCGAACGGACCCTGGATCCGGTGGCCGCCGCCGAGGCCCTGGTGCGCTGCGGCCGGGGGCTGCCACGACCCGATCCGGTGGGCAGGGTCGACTGCGCGCTGGCCCTGTTGGCGCTGCTCGACTCCGAGGTGCTGGAGGCGACGGTCCTGCGGCTGGACGCCGATGAACTGCACGAACTGTTCACTGAACGGTCCTTCTCGGAGGGTCCGGCGGCCCGGATCGCGGTCCGGTCGCTGTGGGAGCACGCCTCGGACGAGGTGCTGCGCCGGCTCGCCGAGACCGGGACGTTCGGGTTCCTGAAGGAGGCGCTGGACTCCCCCGCCGAGGCGTGGGCCCTGCGATTCGTGAGCACGGTTGGTGATCAGGTGTACGCGATCATCGAACGGAACCCTGAGTCACCGCGTCGTACCCTGCGCACACACGACACCACGATGTCGTCCGAGGATCTCGGGCGACGACCCCCCGTACCCCCCGCGATCGCGTGGTCGCGTGAACCGCAGAATCGAGGTCGAGGCCATGTCGATGTCGTCGTTGCCCGACACCGTGCCCGAGAACGAAGCCCCCGTCCCCGAGGAACGGCTCGGCTGGCCGATGATCCTGTTGATCATCGTGATCTGCCTGGCCGTGGTGGCCAGTGGATGGTGGGTGGCCAAGGCGGTCTTCGACGAACCGGTCCCCTCGCAGGACCGGCGGGGGTCACCGTCCGCGTCCGCCTCACCGGAGGATCCGGTGGCGTTCCTGGAACAGACGGCGTCGCGGATGGAATCCGCCGACTCCTACGCGGTCTCCTTCACCCGCCGGAAGGACGGGACGCCGGTGGGAGAGGGCACCGCCCGCTACGACACGGCCGGCACCCCCCTGTTCGAGCACTCCTTCACCTACATCGACGGCACGGAGGTGTACCGCTACGACCTCGGCGACGGAACGCCGATCACGACGGCCGGACACGGCTTGCAGATCTCGACCGAACCCACCGACGCGGACCGGTACCTGTGCTCGACGGCGTTCGGCACGGCCAAGCTGCACGAGATCACCGGGACCTCCCCCGACATCGAGTTCCTGGGCAGGGAGGAGGTCGAGACCGAGGGGGGCGCGACGGCGGCCCTGCGTTACGAGGGGACGTTCACCGCGACGCTCGGCGACTACGACGTCCACCGGCGCGAGAACACGCTCACGTCGGCGGGCGAGGCCGCGTTCACGCTGTGGGTCTCCCCGGAGGGGCGACCGCTGCGGCTGCTCTACGTGACCCCGGAGGGGGTGGAGGAGGCCTACGAGTACGAGGTGTCCTGATCGTCCCGGCGGGGTGCGCGGGTGGTCGGAGGCGGGCCGTCGGCCCCTCCCGGTCACCGCCGGCACCCGGCACGGCGAGGGGTCTGCGAGCGGCCCTCGCGCTCTCGACCTCCCCGCGCCACGCGTCGCACCCGGTCGGAAGCGGCGGAGGGGCCCGCACTCCCCGAAGCCGTGCCAGGCGTCCCCGTGCTGCCGGCACACCCACCCCATCGCGCTCTGGAAGGCGGACGGGGCCCCTACACCCCGGGCCGTTCGAGCGGCCGTTCGAGCGGTGACCCGCGCGATGGCTCCGGGGGTGCGGGGCGGGGGTGCGGGTCGAGGGCGACCGTCGCCGGGGCGGCCCGGCCGCCAGGATCCTAGCGGCCGGCGCCGGCCGTGGCGGTGACGATGTCGGGAACGTCGGCGGTGTCGTCCAGTTCGTAGGCGTAGGGCGGGTCGTCGACGGTGCCGAAGAGTTCGGGCTGCCCGGTGTCCACCAGAAGGTTGTCGCGGGTGAACGCGGAACCGGGGACCTCGGGGTCGACGGTCACCGAGATCCCGACCCCGTCGAAGTAGTTGCCCTCCACCAGGACGGCGGCGCCGTACCCGGATTCCACGCCGTGCCCGGCGGTGCCCCGGTAGAAGTTGTTGAACACGTGCGCGCGGGCGGCGCCCCGGACTCGGGGGTTGCGGGTGTCGATGCCTTCGAAGAGGTTGTGGTGGACGCTCACCCGGATCGGGTCGGGGCCGTCCTCCCGGCCGCCGACGCCGAGCGCGGCCTCGGAGTCGCGGAAGTGGTTCCAGGAGACGGTCACGTGGTCGGCGCCGTCGGTGATGGAGATCAGCGCCTCGTCACGTCCGCCCCGGAGCGTGTTGCCGTCGATCCACACGTGGTGGGAGCCGCCGCGTACCGACACGGCGGTGCCGTCCGCGTCGAGGGTGAGATCGGAGATGACGACGTTGGCCGCCTCCTCCACCACCAGACGGCCACCGACGAGTTCGGCGGTCTCCTCCGCGGCGGCGATCAGGGTCTTGTCCGACCCCACCCGAACGGCGCCGTCGAGTTCGATCCGGCCGGAGACCTCGACGACCAGGGGTTCCTCCGCCGCGAGGTGTTCGGCCAGTGTGTCGGCGTCGTCGGCGGTGACGGTCTCCCCGGCGGCGCCGCCGGTGACGGCGGAGTGCGTCTCCCCCTCCCGTTCCAGGGGCTGGGCGGCCCATCCGACGGGGGTGCCCCAGCGGGGCCCGGAGGGCTCCGCGTCCGGGGGCGCGCCGCTCTCGTCCCCCTCTTCGGGGGTCGGGGTCCCGACACCGGCCTCGACGGGCGCGGGGTCGATCTCGGGGGAGGTCTCCCCCGAAGCGGCACAGGCTGCCAGGACGGCGCAGAGCGTTGCCGCCGTTCCGATGATGAGGATCGATCGTACGGTCATGGGGGGCTTTCCAGCGAGCAGGGACGGCGGGGGGTTCGGGGGATCGAGCCACACCTTGCCACAGCCCGGGCCGCGGCCCCAACCCGGACATGCGCAAGGGCGCCGCCCCTCATGGGAGGGGCGGCGCCCGGGGTACGTCCACCGGCGGCGGGTCGGGGCCGCCGGTGGCGCGACACGGTGGGAGGGGTGTCACTCCTCCTTGGCCCAGCCGATGTTCTCGTAGACGTAGTCGCCGGCGAGGCCGTACTCACCCCAGTTGTGGAGGTCGTCCTTGAGGACGTACTGGCCGGGACGCTCGAACATGGGGATGGTCAGGACCTCTTCCCAGATGGCGGCGTCGATCCGGTTGGCCAGCTCGGCGTAACGGTCGGGGTCGGTCTCCTGGCCCATCTCCTCGAAGAGGTCGTTGATCTCCTGGGTGGAGTGGAAGCTGAGGTTGTTGCCCCAGTCCTCGCCGTCCTCGTCGTACGGGCCGCCGAAGTTGCCGGCGCTGTCGCTGGCGTACGGGTTGGAACCGGTCAGGACGAACGCGGCCAGCTCGTAGTTGCCCGGCACGATGTAGTCGGAGAACAGGGCGTTGCCCGGAACGTTCTGGACGTCGACCTCGATGCCGATCTCCGCGAGCATCTCGCGGGTGATGTCGGCCTCGTCCTTGGCCAGCTGCATGTCCTCGGAGGCCACGTAGCCGATGGTCAGGGTCTCACCGTCGGCGTTGGTGCGGAACCGCTCGCCGTCCTCCAGGGTCCAGCCCGCCTCGTCGAGGAGTTCGCCGGCCCGCTCCGGGTCGTACTCGCCCAGCTCACCGCTGTTGTCCTGGTAACCGTGCTGGCTGGAGCGCAGGAGGCGGTTGACCTCACCGGTGATCGGCCAGTCGACGGGGCTCAGGGCCACGTTGGCGATCTTGTCACGGTCGATGCCCATGGCCAGGGCGTGACGGACGTTCTTGTCCGACAGGAGTTCGCTGCCGGCGTTCACCGAGATGAAACGGTGACCGTGGTTGACGGCACGGGTGAAGTAGGCGCCGTCCTTGCCCTGGAGCAGGTCGTAGCCGGCCGAGTCGTAGCCCAGGTAGAAGCCGTCGACCTCGTCGTTGTTGAAGGCCGTGGCCTGACCGTCGATGGCGACGTTCACGAAGACGATCTCGTCCAGCAGGGCCTTGTCGCCCCACCAGTCGTCGTTGCGGGTGACGGTGATGCGCTGGGTGACCTCGTCGAACTCGGGGTTCACGAACGGCCCGGCGGTGACGAACTCCTCACCGGCGGTGTAGCCCTCCTCGAAGAGCTCCTCGTCCTCCATGTACTCCTCGGGGTACACGATGTCGAAGAGGGCGGGCCAGTCGGCGTAGGGCTGCGAGAACTCCAGGGTGAAGGAGAACTCGTCGTCGCCCTGGACGACCTCGTCGATGTACTTGTAGCCCTCGTCGGAGCCGACCTGGAGGTCGCCCTCGGTCTCCCCCTTGGAGGTGAGGACCCGGGCCTCGTAGTCCTCCCAGGTGACGGGCTCGCCGTCGGACCACACGGCGTCGGGGTTGAGCTCGAAGGTGACCTTGAGGCCGTCCTCGCTCACGCCGTAGTCGAGCACGAACTCCTTGCGCGGCTCGTAGGAGCCGTCGGGCCGGAAGCGCGTGATCGAGGGCATCAGGGCGGCCATGACGCGGCGCACGTCACCCTTGTTGCCCTGGATGTGGACCATGTTGTACTGCTCTTCGTACTCGCCGAGGGCCCAGACGAACCGGCCGCCCTCCCGGAGATCCTCGCGCGCCGCGGGGTTGAGGTCGGTGGCCTCCAGGGAGGCGTTCTCCTCCCCGGCCGACCGTCCGTCGTCGTTGCCGCACGCACTGGCCGTGATGACCAGTGCGACGACGGGGGCGAGGTAGCGCGCCTTCCCTGTTCGCATGGGGATTCCTCCTAGGGGAACGAGATGACCGGCGCGCGGGGCGGCACCGGTCCGTGCCGTATCGGACCGTCGGGGGATCAGAGGACCCTCTGCCGCTCGGCGAAGTGGCAGGCGGCCGACTGGTCGCCACCGTTGGTGGCGTCGAGCGACGGTTCGACGCTCATGCACCGCTCCCGTTCGGGTTCGGAGAGGGTGATGAACTTCTGACACCTGGTCCGGAACCTGCAACCCGACGGTGGGTCGGCGGGACTGGGCAGGTCGCCGTCCAAGACGATGTGCGTGCGGGCGCGCTCCCTCTCCGGGTCGGGGATGGGGATCGCGGACAGCAGCGCCCGGGTGTAGGGATGGGCGGGCTTGGTGTAGACCGAGTCGGTGTCGCCGATCTCGACGATCCGCCCCAGGTACATGACGGCCACGCGGTCGGCGATGTGCCGGACCACGGAGAGGTCGTGGGCCACGAAGAGGTACGACAGGCCGAGCCGGGCCTGGAGCTCCTCCAGGAGGTTGATCACGCCCGCCTGGATGGACACGTCCAGGGCGGACACCGGCTCGTCGAGCACCAGCAGCCTGGGTTCCAGGGCCAGGGCGCGGGCGATGCCGATGCGCTGGCGCTGACCGCCGGAGAACTCCGAGGGGAACCGGGTGGCGTGCTCGGGGTCGAGGCCGACCAGCGCGATGAGCTCGTAGACGCGACGGGTGGTGTCGGCCCGGGAGAACCGGTGGGTGCGCAGGGGCTCGGCGATGATGTCGAAGACCGGCATGCGCGGGTCCAGCGAGCTCATCGGGTCCTGGAAGACGATCTGCATGTCCCGGCGCAGCGCGAACCGGTCGGCCTTGCCCAGGCGGGCGGTGTCGTGGCCCATGACGGTGACGCTGCCGGCCTGTGGCCGCTCCAGCCCCATGATCTCCATGAGGGTGGTGGACTTGCCGCAGCCGGACTCGCCGACCAGGGCCAGGGTCTCGCCCTCACGGATGTCGAAGTCGATCCCGTCGACCGCGTGGACGGTGCCGACGCGCCGCTTGAACACCGCGCCCTTGGTGAGCGGGTGGTGCTTGGTCAGCCCCTCCACCCGCAGCATCTCGGCACGGTCCTCCCGGCGCACGGCGGCGACGGGGACCTCGGGGATGTCCGGAACAGGGTAGATGTCCTGGGCGGTCCATCCCCGGTCGGCGATCTCACCGGAGCGGATGCAGGCCACCCGATGGACACCGGTGTCGCGGGCCCCGGTCGCGGAGGTGTCGTCGGCGTGCCCGTGGACCTCCTCGATCGTTTCCGCGGAGGGTGGCCCGCCCACCGGGAGCAGGTCGGGTTCGGCCGGCGAGCATTCGGGCTTCACGATGGGGCAGCGGGGCGCGAACGGGCACCCGGCCGGCAGGGCGCTCAGCGAGGGCGGGGTGCCCTTGATGGGGACGAGCGCGCCCCGGCGCTCCAGGTCCATCCGGGGAACGGCGCCGAGCAGGCCCATGGTGTAGGGCATGCGGCTGCCGTGGTAGATCTCGTCGACGCCGCCCATCTCGACGGGACGGCCCGCGTACATGACCAGGACCCGGTCGACGAACCCGGCGACGACGCCGAGGTCGTGGGTGATCATGACGATCGCCGCGCCGGTCTCCTCGCGGGCGGTGCGCAGCAGGTCGAGGATCTGCGCCTGGATGGTGACGTCGAGGGCCGTGGTCGGCTCGTCGCAGATGATGACGTCGGGGTCGTTGGCCATCGCCATCGCGATCATGACCCGCTGGCGCATGCCGCCGGAGAACTCGTGCGGGAACGACCGGTGGCGACCCTCGGGGTCGGGGATGCCCACCAGGTCCAGCAGGTGGACGGCGCGCTCGCGGGCCTGCTCCTTGGGGAGCCCGGGGTCGTGCGCCAGGACGGCCTCGGCCAACTGGTCGCCCACGGTGTAGACCGGGGTGAGGCCGGACAGCGGGTCCTGGAAGACCATGGAGATGACCTTGCCGCGGCGGGCGGCCATGGCCCGGTCGTCCAGTCCGAGGATCTCCTCGCCGTGCAGCTTGACCGAGCCGGTGATGACGGCGTGGTCGGGCAGCAGGCCCATGGCGGCCATGGAGGAGACGGACTTGCCGGAACCGGACTCGCCGACGATGCCCAGCACCTCGCCGCGACGGACGGAGTAACCGACACCGCGCACGGCGTGCACGTCCGGGTTGCCGTTGAGGCCGCGGAAGGTGACGGTGAGGTCGGTGACCTCCAGGACGGGGGTCTCGTCTCCCGGTCGGGCCTCGGTCGTCTCGGCGGTTTCGATGGTCTCCACGCTCATGTGCTCTTCCCCCTAGGACCGGCGCGACGTGGACCGCGGGTCGAGGGCGTCGCGCAGCCCGTCCCCGATCATGTTCACGGCGAGCACCAGGATCACCAGGAGCAGCGTGGGGAACAGGAACATCCACCACGCGGTGGTGGCGAAGCGGGAGCCGTCCGCGATGACCACACCGAGGCTGATGTCCGGCGCCTGGACACCGAGGCCGAAGTAGCTCAGCGAGGTCTCGCCGATGATCGCGGTGCTGACCGCGATGGTGGCGTCCGCGATGAGCAGGGACGACATGTTGGGCAGGATGTGGCGCAGGATGATCTTGTGCGACGGGACGCCCATGAACCTCGCGGCGTGGATGTACTCGCGTTCGCGCAGCGAGATGGTCATGCCGCGGATCATCTTGGAGGTGACCATCCAGCTGAACCCCGCCAGCAGGATGACCAGGACGAACCAGCCGCCGTCGCCGCCGAAGTGCCGGGAGAGGATGGCCAGGACGACGAAACCGGGCAGCACCAGCGCGAGGTCGGCGATCCACATCAGGGCGCGGTCGGGGATGCCGCTGAAGTAGCCGGCGAAGGAGCCGACCAGGGCGGCGATCACGGTGGACATGAGCGCCACCAGCAGACCGATGAGCAGGGACTTCTGTAGACCGGCGGAGGCCTGGGTGAAGATGTCCTGGCCGGTGGCGTTGGTGCCCATCCAGTGCTCGGGCGAGGGAGGCGACTTCAGGGCGAGGTAGTCGCGTTCCCCGATGTCCCAACCGGTGAGGAGCGGACCGACGAAGGCGAAGAGCAGCAGCAGCGCGATCAGGGACAGGCCGACGATGACCCGGGGGGTGCCCACGAGCCGCCGGACGATGTCCTTGACCCGGCTGGGGGTCGGCGGCACGGTCGGGACCGCGGCCGTGGTCTTCGGGCTCGTTCCGGTGGTGCTCATGACGGGTTCTCCAGCCGGGCGGCCGTCGGGGCGAAGGGTCGGATGAGGGTGTGCGCCTGCGCGGGGTCGTGTCACGGTCACACCCGCACCCTCGGGTCGAGCCAGGCGTAGAGGATGTCCGAGAGGAAGGAGGCGATCATGATCGTCACCGCCATGAAGCAGGAGACGGCCGCGACGACGTGGACGTCCTGCTGGGAGATGGAGTCGATCAGCCAGGCGCCCATACCGTGCCAGCCGTAGATCTTCTCGGTGAAGGTCGCACCCGCCACCATCAGGCCGAAGGTGAAGGTGAAGTAGGTGATGGTGGGGATCAGCGCGGTGCGCAGGGCGTGCTTGAGCAGCGCCTTGCGGCGGGTGAGCCCCTTGGCCATGGCGGTGCGCACGAAGTCGGCGCCCAGCACGTCGAGCATCATGTTGCGCTGGTAGCGGGCGAAGGCGGCGAAGAGCGCCACGGCGAGCACGAAGGTGGGCAGGATCGCGTGGTGCAGTCGGTTGAGCAGGAGCTCCCACCACTCTCCCCTGAAGCCCGCGGAGTACTCGCCGGAGAACAGGAAGAGCTGGAAGCCGAGCGCCCCGTTGATCGCGGTGGCGCCGATCTGGACGCTGAGCGCGATCACCACGGTGGGGACGGCCAGCACGACGAACGAGGCGACGGTGGCGGCCTTGTCGAACCCGCGGTACTGGCGCACGGCGGCGTAGGCGCCGATGGCGATGCCCAGGAAAGCGCCCAGGATGGTGGCGACGGTGACGAGTCGGAGTGTGACGCCGGCCTTCAGCCAGACCTGGTCGGTGACGTCGCGCCCCTGGATGGTCTGTCCGAAGTCACCCTGGACGACCCCGGTCAGCCAGGTGACGTAGCGCTGCGCCAGGGGCGTCCGGTCGTTCAGGTTGAGCGCGTCGAGCTGTGCGTTGACCGCCTCGGGGGTGGGTGGCGGCTGCATCTGCTCGAAGTATCCGCGCGGGTACAGGTTGGTGGCGGCGAGCAGGTAGGCGGAACTCGTCGCCAGGAAGATCAGCACGACGTAGTTCAGCAGTCGCCTGACCAGGAACTTGCCCAAAACTCTCTCCGAACCTCAGAGGGCTTCCTGCTCATGTGGCCGATGTCGTGTCGGCCTCGGTGGGAGCATCCCGCCGTGTCGGGGTGTTCTCGCCGGTGAGGCGGCGACTCACGAGGTCGATGGCCCGGTGGGCCATCGACCGGGCGGGCCCGGGGTGGGCCTCGTGGTCCCTGGCCGAACGGCGGTGGGGCACCGGCCACCCGAACGCGCGCTCGTCCGCGTCATGACCCTGCCCGGACTCGGCGGCCGTGGAGGCCGGTGCGGTCTGGGCGTCGATGATCGCGGCGGTGGGATCCGTCCGGCGTCCGGCGGCGCGGCGGGTGCGTCGGCTCGGCAGGTCGTGGGCGGGCTGTTCGATGCCCGGGCCGCGCCGGGTGGCGCGCCGGGCGGTCAGGGTCGGCTCGATGAGAGCCCGGGGCTCGTCGGGGAGGTCCGTGCGGTAGGGGCGTCGGGAGGCCATATCCGTTGGACTACCAGGTGATCGCAGCCCGTGGGGGCGGTTTCGCGCAGGTCCCCGACTCTCCGTTGGGACAATCCGGGACCAAAACAAACAAGACGCCCTCTCACAGCCGAGATCGGCGCGGTGGTCCGGCGACGGAGGTGCTCGTGCACCGGGAGCACCGGTGGTGCACGGTTCGAGGACTCGACGGCCCGTGACCCGTCAGGCGTCCATGACCCCGCGACCACCGGCGGGCATCATCCACGTGATGGGACTCGACCGGGCCCGACGAGGCTCATCGAGTCGCCCTCGACCCGCTCGGCGGCCGGCCCCTCGCCCAGAGGGCCCGCGATCGGTCCCGCCACCCTCACCCGGGGCACCAGCGGAGCGACCGTGCGCGACCGCACCATTCCCCACCAGACCCCCGCCCCTCGGGCCGCGTCACCGGCGATGCCCAGCGCGGTCCAGGTCAACGGATCGACCGGCGCGGTGCCGCACGAGGTCCGCCACGACGTCAGGTGCGGCACCACCAGGGCGGACGCCACGGCCGCCACGGCCACGACCCGACCGCGACGGACCCGGCGCCCCCGGCCCAGGTCCCGGGCGATCCCGGCGGAGCCCGCCGCGACGGCCGCCACGGCCGGCGGCCACCACGCGCCCCGCAGGGCCGAGGAGATCACCCCGGCCTCGCGCACCACCGCCCCGCCCACCGCCGGGGCGGTCCGGGACGGAGGCGCGGCCAGGGTGGCCACGGCGGCCCCGCCGCCGACGGCGACGCAGGTCAGTGCCGACAGGGGCCGGCCGGCCACGAGCAGGGCCAGGGCCGTGGCCCCGGTCCGGGACAGCTCGGGTCCGGCCGCACGGGCACCGCGCCGGCGGGCCAGGGCCGCGCCCCGAACGCCGATCTCCGCGCAGGACCGCAGGTAACCGCCGAGGTCGTCGAGGGGACGGGCCTGGATCCGGGCCCGGGGTTCGTAACGCACCGAGGCGCCCCGATCGACCAGGCCCCACAGCAGTTCGAGTTCGGCGGCCACCCCGAGGGAGGGGTCGGGCCGGAGCTCGCCCACCGCGTCGCGGCGCAGGACCAGGGAGGTGGCGGGGCGCAGGGGGTCGCCGGGTGCGGCCCCGGCCGGGCGGGCGCGATCGGGGGCGGTGTGCCCCCACGGCAGTACGGGGGCGGGGTCGGGCCCGCGATCGGGGACGACCCGAGCGGCGGCGACGGCGGCGACGGCCGCGGCCCCCGCGCCGGCGGGCACCGGGCGGTCGAC
The DNA here is from genome assembly GCF_031845465.1 of Nocardiopsis lambiniae. Taxonomy (NCBI): domain Bacteria; kingdom Bacillati; phylum Actinomycetota; class Actinomycetes; order Streptosporangiales; family Nocardiopsidaceae; genus Nocardiopsis; species Nocardiopsis lambiniae. Next base: position 972,780 of record NZ_JAVREP010000001.1, read on the forward strand.
GAGGACGCGAGGAAGGACCGCGGCCACCCCGGGGTCCGCGAAGTGTCCGACGCAGGTCTCCAGCCAGCCGGGCATCGGCACCTGGCCGGCGTCGATCAGGGCGACGAGGTCGGCGTCGGAGACGGTGAGGGCCAGGGCGCGGGCCGCGGCTCCGCCCACGGGAACCGGCAGCACACGGGCCCCGTGCGCGCGGGCGGTCCGGGCGGCGGGTCCCGTCGCGCCGACGACGATCGGCTCCAGACCCGGGTGGAGTCGTTCGAGCCGGTCCAGGGTGGCGATCAGACCACCGGCCGCGCCCCGGTCGATCACGACCACGTCGACGGTGAGATCGGGGCGCACCCCGATCGGACGCGGGTGGGCCAGCCCGGCCCGGACCAGGGCGTCGGCCGTCGCGGCCTCGTCGAGGTCGCGCGTCGGGGCCCCGCTCACCCACCGGATGACACCGCTGACCTGTCGCGATGTGAGACGGACCGAGCGGATCGGGTCCCCACCGACGAGGACGTGCCCTTCGTCGGCGAGGCGCACGGCACGGTCGAGTCGAACGCCGAGGCCGGGGGTCAGGGGGGAGCGGGAGGCCATGCCCCATACCCTGGCGGGTCGGCCCCCGCGTACGCAAGACCCCGACGAACGGCGAAAGCCGCAACTCCGTTACCGCATTGTTACATAGCCTCGTACGCCCCACCAGTCACGGAACCCCGCCCTTGACCGGTGTCATACCCTGACCGAACGCCCCCTTTATCCAGGTCAAGCGGGGTTATTCTGACCCGACCAGGTCGGCCGGGTTCCCGGAAAGGCACGGAGCGTATGCTATGCGCCAATACGCCCTTCAGTGTCGTGGGGCACATCCGACATCGGACACGACCATCCATCCCGGCCCGCTCCCACACCTCGTCCGTCGCCGCCCTCGACCCGCGCGCCTCGCCGCACGGCACCGCATCCCTCCCTGTCCCAGGGGGCTTCGACCTGTGTGTCCACCACGCGCCGTGACCCGCCAGCCGGGCACGGACGCACCGAGGGCCAGGCGCTTCTCAGCCCTGCCCGCCGCGAACACACCGGGGAGTGAATCCGCACATGTGTGAGACCGCAGCAGCACCCCACGATCCCCTCGTCCCCGTCGGCGTGCGCGGCGCGTCCTCGCCGGAGCGCCCCGCGACCGTCCCGTCCTCTCCTCCGCACAGTCCGGTCGATCCCATGGAAGAGCACAGCACCAGACCCGCCAAACGTCGCTTCCCCGGCCTGCCGGGCCAGATCGCCTACGCACGCCGGTTCGTCGCCCGCCATCTGGGCGACTGTCCCGATCCCACCACCGCCACGCTGTTGACCAGCGAACTGGCGACCAACGCCATCACGCACAGCGCCTCGGGCCGGGAGACCGGCAAGTTCGAGGTGTGCGTGCACCGGGCTCCGGGGTGGGCCCGGGTGGAGGTGCGCGACCTGGGCAACCTGAAGGAGACGCCTCGACCGCAGCACCGGGACCCCTACGACACGGCCGAGCACGGCCGGGGCCTGGATCTGGTCGAGGCGCTCGCCGACAAGTGGGGCAGCGAGGCCCGACAGGACGGCATGGGCCGCCAGGTGTGGTTCGAACTGACGTGGGAGGAGTCCGACCGGTGACCTCGCCGGTCACTCCGAGGTCGGCGCGGTGACGTCCTCCTCCCTCTCGGGGCCGGACGGCTCCGGCAACCGGTAGCGCTCGTAGAGCAGACGCGCGTAATCCTTGGCCTCCTGAGAGGGTTCCGCGCCCAATTCCTCGCGCACGAGATCGTCGAGACTCTTCTTCTGTGTTTCCGTCATGTGTCGCAGCCTGCCCGTAGTGCGCCGATGACACAAATCAACGCTCCGCTCACAGGCCGCCACCCTGCTTCGCCCGACCCGGACACGACGAAGGGGCGTCCCGCGCCGAAGCGCGGAACGCCCCTCTCCTCAAGGGATCCCCCGTCTCCGGGGGGTTCCGTCAGCCGACCGTCTCCTCGGTGCGCTCACGGGCTGCCGCCACCTTGGCGGCGCGCGCCGACCGGCGCAGTTCCTCACGCGACGCCCGGCGGGCCGCCCGGCGCTGCTTGCCCCATTCCACCAGCTGGTAGAGGACGGGGACCAGGATCAGTGTGAGGACGGTCGAGGTCACCAGACCACCGATCACCACCAGCGCCAGCGGGGCGGAGATGAAGGCGCCGCCACCGGTGATGCCCAGGGCCATCGGGGTCAGTGCCGCCACGGTGGCCAGCGCCGTCATGAGGATCGGGCGCAGACGGTGACGGGCACCCTCCACGATCGCCTCCCTGAGCGGCATCCCCCGGTTCTGGTTCTGGTTGATCAGGTCCATCAGCACGATGGCGTTGGTGATGACCACGCCGATGAGCATCAGCATGCCGACCAGGCCGGCGATGCCCAGGGGGGTGCCGGTGACGAGCAGCAGCGCCAGCGAACCGGTGATCGCGAACGGGATCGAGATCAGCAGCATGAGCGGCTGGAGCAGGCTCTTGAAGGTCGCGACCATGATCAGGTAGCAGATGACCACGGCGGCCAGCATGGCCAGCATCATCGAGGCGAAGCCCTCGGTCTGGTCCTGGCTGACGCCGCCCAGGGTCGCGGTGGCGCCCTGGGGCAGGTCGAGCGAGTCGAGCGTGGTCATGATCTCGGCGCTGACCGCGCCCAGGTCGGAGGCGGTGACGGCGGCCTCCACGGTCGTGGCGGTGATGCCGTCGATGCGGGTGAGCTGCGGAGGCTGCTCCACCTCCACAACGTCGGCCACCTCGGAGAGCTCCACCGGCCCGGCGACCGGGGACATGACGACCAGTTCCTCCAGCTCCTCGACGCTGGTCGGGGAGTCGACGGCGCGCACCACGACGTCGCGACGGGCGTCGTCGAGGGTGACGGTGCCGGTCCGTTGGCCGTTGAAGGCCGCGCTCACCTGACCGCCGACGGCGGACTCGGTCAGTCCCAGTTCGGCGGCCTTCTCACCGTCGACGCGGACCTCCATGGCGGGCTGGGAGATCGTGACGCCGTTGACGACGTCGGCGGTGCCGTCGATCGCCCCCAGTTCGTCCGCCACCATCTCCGCGGCCTCGGCCAGGACCTCCTGGTCGTCCGCGGTGACCTGGATCTCGATGCCCGAGCCCGCCCCCATGGCGCCCATGGCGCCCATCGTCGGCTCGTGCTCGGTGTCGATGTCGGCCAGGGAGTCGCGCAGCACCTCGCGGTTGCGCTCCTGGTCGGTGTCGGGATCGGCGGTGATCGTGTAGTCGATCTGGGCGGTGCCGGTGCCGCCGAACGGACCGGCCATGGCGTTGCCGCCGACGTTGGTCTGGTAGGACTCCACCCAGGCGAACCCGGCGAGCAGTTCCTCGACCTTGGCCGCCTCGGTGTCGGCGTCCTCCAGCGAGGTGCCCGGGGGCAGCTCCTGGACGAGGGCGTAGGTGTTCTCCTCCGACTGGCCCATCCAGTCGGTCTCCAACTGGCCGGCCATGAGGACCGTGCCGCCGAAGATGAGGGCGGAGGCGGCCAGGGTGATGACGGTGGCCTGCTTGCGCTTGGTGGTGATCCACCGGATGACCGGCATGTAGGCGCGCTGGAGCGGGCCGCGCAGCTCGCGCTCGTTCTCCTCGTGCTCGATCTCCTCCTGGGTGGCGTCGCCGATGTCGCGCGGCTTGAGGAACCAGTAGCACAGCACCGGGATGATCGTGATCGACACGATGAGCGACGCGAGCAGGGCGAGGGTGGCGGTGACCGCGAACGGCATGAACATCTCGCCGACCAGGCCGCCGACGAAGGCCAGCGGCAGGAACACCGCGACGGTGGCGAGGGTGGAGGAGACGACCGCGCCCGCGACCTCGCGGACACCGGTCTTGACGGCCTCCATCTTCTCCTTGCCGTAGTCCAGGTGCCTGCGGATGTTCTCCAGGACCACGATGGAGTCGTCGACGACGCGCCCGATGGAGATCGTGATGGCCGCGAGGGTGAGCATGTTCAGGGTGAAGCCGAACACCTGCATGCCCAGGAAGGCGATCAGCACCGACACCGGGATGGAGACCGCGGTGACCAGGGTGGAGCGGATCGACAGCAGGAAGACGAGGATGACGATCACCGCGGCGAGCAGACCCATGCCGCCCTCTTCGAGCATCGCGACGATGGACTCGTTGATGTAGGGCGCCTGGTCGAAGACCACGCTGATGTCGATGTCGTCGCCGAGGACCGCGGCCTGCTCGTCCAGCACCCGCTGGACCCCCTCGGAGACCTCGACGGTGTTGCCGTCGGGGGTCTTGAGGATCATCACGCCGATGCTCGGGTCGCCGTTGACGCGGGCCAGGGTGGTGGCGTCGTCCCGGACCAGCTCGATGTCGGCGACCTCGGAGAGGCGGACCGGCTCGGGCTCGGCGGCCGGGGGCGCGCCGGGCATCGCCGACGAGGCGCCCGCCTCCGGTGCGGCCGGGCGGATCCAGATGTCCTCGACCTGCTCGACGGAGGTGAACTGCTCGCCCGTGGTGACGCCGAGGGTGCGGCCGTCGGTGTCGATGTCGCCGCCGGGCATGAGCTGACCGCTGCCCTGGAGCGCCTCGGTGATGTTCTGGGTGGTGACGCCCGCCTCGACCATCTCCTCGGTGTCCGGGGTGATGATCAGGTCGGAGGAGACCGCACCGGTCATCATCGCCGAGCGGACGCCGTCGATGGACTCCAGTTCGGGGATGAGGTGGGTCTCCAGCGGCTCGACCATGGCCTGGTCGTCGCCGTCCTTGGCGCCCGCGGCGAGCATGACGACCGGCATCATGTCGGTGCTGAAGGACATGACGCTGGTGTCCACGCCCTCCGGCAGCATGCCGGAGACCTGGTCGACCGCGATCTGCGTCTGGCGGACCAGGTCGTCCTGGTCGGCCCCGTAGTCGAACTCGACGGTGACCTGCGCGACGCCGTTGCTGGAGGTCGAGTTGACGCTCACGGCCCCCGCGACGCCCTGGACCGCCTGCTCCAGCGGCTCGGTGACCTGGTTCTCCACCACCTGCGGAGAGGCGCCCTGGTAGGTACCGGTGACCATCACCATCGGCAGGGACATCTGGGGGAAGAGCTCGCGCTTGGCCGCGCCGGCGGCGAGCACTCCGAAGAAGAGCACGGCCAGGGTGATGAGGAGTACCAACGCCCGGTTCTTGAGTGACATGACCGCGAGGCGGTTCATCCGGTCACCCCTTCCAGGCGGGAGGGACCCGATCGGGGGGTCCTGAGGGCCGATCTGGACATGAGAGGTTCTCGCTCCTACTCGCTGCGGGTCACGGGGCCGGTCGGCGCCGTGCCCGGGGCACGGCCGCGTCGTCGTCGCCGGTGGGCGGACCGGTCCTCGAAAGGTGTGGTGGGGATACGTTTCTCATCCGTGCGGAGTCCCTCCCGCGCGGGACGGTCCCGTCCCGCGCCGGGCGCTCCGTCGTGTGCGGGGCACCGTATCCGCCGGGCGCACACCAACCATACGTCGCGTTATATCTGGACATCCCGTTCCCACGAGGGCTTCAGGGGCCTTTCAGGGGCGCGTCAGTCTTCTGTCAGGGTCCGCCCCTGACCAAAGTCGGGGACACCCGACAGAAGTCGGAGACCGCCCGCGCCGCGAGGGGTGCGCGTCGATCACCACCGCCCGTGACGTGCGCCACGACGGCGCCTCCCGGTCGTCCGCGCGACGGAGGGGGACGAGGGGGCGGGAAGGGCCCGAGGTCAGCCCACGCGACGCTCCGACCCGTCCTCCGCCCCGCCCTCGACCGTGGCGTGGGGGCGACCCGTGCCCCAGACCACGCGCAGCAGGTCCTCCAGGGCGTGGGAGAGGGAGGCGTCCACGAGTTCGTAGGCGACCCGACGGCCGTGGGCCTGGGTGCGCACCAGGCCGCAGTCGCGCAGGCAGGCCAGGTGGTTGGAGACGTTCTGACGGGTGAGACCGAGGTGATCGGCCAGGTCGGCGGGGTAGCCGGGTCCGTCGAGGAGGGCGAGGAGCAGACGGCAGCGGGTCGGATCGGACAGGGCGCGACCGAGCCGGTGGATGGCGGAGAGGCGCTGCTCGGAGGTCAACATGAAAACCATTGTACATAGTTTGCTGTATAGACAGTTCAGACTGTATAAACAGTGGTGACTGAACCATCACGTCATCACCACGGAGGAGGTTCCATGGGTGCCGGACACGGGCATGGACACGGGCACGCCGGCACCGCCGGCTCCGCCCATCGAGGCCGGCTCGCGCTCGTCCTGGCGCTCATGCTCGCCGTCGCCGCCGTCCAGGTCGTGGGCGCGATGTCCAGCGGCAGCCTCGCCCTGCTCGCCGACGCCGGGCACACCGTCACCGACTCCTTCGGGGTGGCCCTGGCCCTGGCCGCCGTGTGGATCGCCGCACGCCCCGCCCGGGGTCGCAGCACCTTCGGCCACCAGCGGGCCGAGATCCTCGCCGCCGCCGTCAACGCCCTGGTGCTGTTCGTCCTGTGCGGGTTCATCGTCGTGGAGGCGGTCGACCGGTTGCGCTCCCCCGCCGAGGTGTCCGGGCCGGGCATGGTCGTGGTCGCCGCCATCGGCCTGACCGCCAACATCGTCGGCGCGCTGATCCTGCGGGCCGGCGCCCGGGAGAGCCTCAACGTCAAGGGCGCCTACCTGGAGGTCGTGAGCGACGCGCTGGCGTCGGTCGGGGTCATCATCGGCGGACTCATCGTCTGGACGACCGGCTGGAGCCGGGCCGACACCCTCGTCTCCCTCCTCATCGCCGCGATCATCGTGCCCCGGGCCTGGTCACTGCTGCGCGAGGCGGTCCACATCCTGCTGGAGTCCGCGCCCCGCGGCATGGACCTGGCCGAGGTCCGCCGACACCTGCTCGAACACCCGGCCGTGGTCGACGTCCACGACCTGCACGTGTGGACCATCACCTCCGGGGTGCCGGTGATGTCGGCGCACGTGGTCGTCCCCGAGGAACGCCTCCTCGACGGCGGGCGGACCCTGGACGAACTGCACACCTGCCTGGCCGGACACTTCGACGTCGAGCACTCCACCCTCCAACTGGAGCCGCCCGGCCACGCCGACCACGAGGGCGCACGACACGCCTGAACCCCCGGGACGACGGCACGTCCCGGCCCCTCCCCCGCGCCCCGGCTCGTACCGGTCCATACCTGCTGGCACAATCGTTCGGGTTGAGCGAAGACGACCCGCGCGAAGTGACGGAATGACGACCATGATGCGAACCCTGGCACAGGCCACGGGCCGTATGTCCCGGCTCTTATCCGAGCTGGGCTCGGCCCGGAGGGCGCTGTTCCCGCGCCGTCACCGCCACACGTTCAACAGCGATCCCGTGCAGCATCGGAAGAACGTCTGGGGCAAGCCGGCCCAGGCCTTCGTGCTGATCTTCTTCGTCGTGGACCTGGTCGGCACCGGTCTGCTCATGACCCCGGCGGCCTCCGAGCAGGAGAACCTGACCTTCGTCGAGGCACTGTTCACCGCGACCTCGGCCCTGGCGGTGTGCGGGCTGGCCGTCATCGACATCGGTGACCGGCTGACCCCCTTCGGCGACGTCGTCGTCCTCGTGCTCATCCAGGCGGGCGGACTGGGGATCATGACCCTGGCCTCGCTGATGGGCGTGGCGATCATCCACCGGTTCAGCCTGCGCATGGAACTCAACGTGCAGGCGGAGAACCGCGCCCTGGCGGTGGGACAGGTCAGGGGCATCGCCACCCGGGTGCTGAAGGTCAGCCTCATCATCGAGGGCCTCATCCTCGCCCTGATCTTCCCTCGCATGTGGCTGGCCTACGACATGTCCTGGTGGGAGGCGCTCTACTCGGGCGTCTTCCACGCCGTCTCGGCCTTCAACAACGCCGGCCTGTCCCTGTACGGGGACAGCCTGACGCGCTTCTCCGGCGACGCCTTCATCCTCTTCCCCGTCGCGGCGGCGGTGATCCTCGGCGGCATCGGCTTCCCCGTCCTCATCGAACTGCGCCGCTCTTTCCGGACCCCGCACGCCTGGAGCCTCCACACCAAGATCACCATCGCCACGAGCGGTGCCCTGTTCCTCGTCACCATCGTGCTGGTGATCATCATGGAGTGGAACAACCCCCTCACCCTGGGGCGTCTGGACTGGTGGGCCCGCATCACCGACGGCCTCTTCCACGGCGTGATGCCGCGCAGCGGGGGGTTCAACGTGGTGGACACCGGCTCCATGAACGATTCGACCCTGCTGCTCACCGTCATGATGATGTTCGCCGGCAACGGGAGCGCCGGAACCTCGGGCGGGATCAAGGTGGCGACGCTGGCCGTCCTCTTCCTGGTGGTGTGGTCGGAGATCAGGGCGCACGACCGGGTGCACGTCTTCGGCCGCCGGCTGGCCCCGGAGGTCATCCGGCAGGCGCTGAGCCTGACGTTCCTGTCGATGACGGTGGTGGCGGTCAGCACCGTGATCCTGCTGCACACCACCCCCTTCACCTTCATGGAGACCCTCTTCGAAGTCGTCTCGGCGGTCGGAGTGGTCGGGCTCTCCACGGGGATCACCCCCGACATGGAGCCCTGGTCCCAGCTCTTCCTCACCTTCCTCATGGCCGCGGGCCGGATCGGCCCGGTGACGTTCGCGACCGCGATCGCCTTCCGTGAGCGCAAACGCCGCTACGACTTCGCCGAAGCCCGGCCGATCATCGGCTGATCTCTCTAGGAGCTCCGACATGCCGCAACAGAACAAACTGAAGGACAAGCGGATCCTCGTGATCGGGCTGGGACGCTTCGGCAGTTCCCTCGCCCTGGAACTGGTCAACCACGGCTGGGAGGTGTTGGGCATGGACTCCAACCCCCGCCTGGTGCAGTCCTACTCCGAGGCCCTCACCCACACCGTGATCGCCGACGCCACCGACGACGAGGCGCTGCGCCAGGTGGGCGCGGCCCAGTTCCAGAGGGCCGTGGTGGCCATCGGCACCCACCTGGAGGAGAGCATCCTCGCCACCTCCCAGCTCGTCGACCTGGGGGTGCCCGACATCTGGGCCAAGGCGATCAGCAGGCGTCACGGGCGCATCCTCGAACAGGTCGGGGCCCACCACGTCGTCCTGCCCGAGCACGACATGGGTGAGCGGGTGGCCCACCTGGTGTCGGGGCGGATGCTCGACTACGTGGAGTTGGAGGAGGGGTTCTCCCTCGGCAAGACCAAGGCGCCCAAGGAACTCCTCGGCCGGCCGTTGCGCGAGACCAAGGTGCGCCAGAAGTACGGGATCACGGTGGTCTCGGTGAAACGGATCAACTCGCCGTTCACCTATGCGACGGAGGAGACCGTGCTACAGAAGGGCGACGTGATCGTCGTCGCGGGCCGGACCGAGGACGTGGAACTCTTCGCCGAGATCGTCTGACCCCGACGGGGGGCGGTACAAGATACCGGACACAACGGTCAAATTGACAACCGTTTTCATTTTCCCGATCATGGTCCCATGCGAACCGGAACGATCCTGCGAACCGCCGCGCTCGGCGCGGTGGCACTGATGACGGCCACCGCCTGCGGCGGTGGCGAGGGAGGGGGGGCCGCCGAGACGGGCGGCCCCGCTCCGGCCGACCCCGAGCTGACCCTGGTCACCGGCGTCTACCCCCTGGAATGGCTGGCCCAGGAGATCGGCGGTGACCGGGTGGCGGTCGTCCAGCTGACCGAGCCCGGCATGGAACCCCACGATCTGGAGCTGACCGCGCGCCAGATCGGCGAGATCACCGAGGCCGACATCGCGTTCTACGTGTCCGGGTTGCAGCCGGCGGTGGACGAGGCCGTGACCCAGGAGGCGTCGGACAAGGCGCTGGACGTCGCCGACGTCGTCGAGCTGCACCCGGCCGGCGAGGACGGCCACGACCACGGGGACGAAGAGGACCACGGCCACGAGGACGACCACGGGCACGACGACGACCACGGGCACGACGACGAAGAGGGGCACGAGGACGAGGCCGAGGGCGACGGGCACGACCACGGCGACTTCGACCCGCACTTCTGGCTCGACGTGGATCTCATGGCCCAGGTCGCCGACGCCCTGAGCGCGCGTCTGGGTGAGCTGGACCCCGAGGGCGCCGACGAGTACACCGCGAACGCCGAGGCCGTGAGCGCCGAGCTCGCGACGATCGGCGGGGAGTACGAGGAGGGCCTGGCCTCCTGCGAGCACCGCGAGGTCGTCGTGGGGCACACCGCCTTCTCGTACCTGACGGAGCGGTACGACCTGGAGCAGATGGGGGTCAGCGGGGTGGACCCCGACACCGAGCCCTCTCCCGCCCAGATCGCGAAGATCGCCGACTTCGTCGAAGAGCACGACGTCAACACGATCTTCACCGAGCCGCTCATGCCCCGGGCGACCGCGGAGACCATCGCCGCCGAGACCGGCGCCGAGGTGGAGGTGCTCGACCCGCTGGAGGGTGTCACCGACGATTCCCCCGGAGACGACTACCCGTCGATCATGCGCGGGAACCTGGAAGCGCTGAGGACCGCCCTGGTCTGCTCCTGACCCTGAGCCCGTACGGCCCCGCCGGAATGCGACCCCTCGCCCGGCGGGGCCTTCGCGTGTGCGGAGCCGGTTCGGGTCGGGTGGCCCGCGGGCCGGTACGGGCGGCGCGCGGTGGGACACGCCGGCCGTGAAGAGCCTTCTCATATCACGTGGGACTCGGGATGCCGAACTCCCGGACAAGTGGCGAGTGTCACGCTATGCTTGTGAACATGTCAGTGCTTATGCACGTGCATTTGGCAGTGCAGTCGCACGACACCTCCCCTCAAGGAACTCCGAAGGAGAACGTCCACATGACCGCGTACAACGGCATCAGCGCGTCCGACCTCACCGAGGCCGCCTGGCAGAAGGCCCGGCGCAGCAACTCGCAGGGCGCCTGTGTGGAGATGGCCCGCCTGAACGATGGATCGATCGCCGTCCGCAACTCCCGCTTCCCGGCCGGCCCCGCCCTGGTCTACACCCAGGAGGAGATCGACTGCCTCATCCTGGGCGCCAAGGACGGGGACTTCGACAACCTGTTGAGCTGAGGAGGCTCCGGTCGGGGCCGACCGGCCCCGGGATCGCAGGTGGGGGGTCACGCCACGACGAGGTGGGACCCCCCGCACACGCGCCGACCCGTATCGCCCGAGTCCGTTCCACGCGAGTTCGCACGAGCACGGTCCGTGTCCTCGACGGATCGGCGCGGCAACGACGAAGGACCCCGTCGGGGGACGGGGTCCTTCGTCGTAGGGGGCGGTCAGACGGGGGTGACGGGCCCGTCGCCGGAAACGGAGAAGTCCTCCAGGATGCCCTTGAGCATCTCCAGGGTCTGGTCGGGGGTGGCCGCCGACACGCTCAGCCGGGTCATCGCCTTGGTGTAGGCCTCCACCACGGACCGCTTGTCGTTGAGCTCACCGTCGTGTAACCGCTCCAGGTACACCATGTCCGCGAGCTCGTAGTCGGAGTAGCGCAGCAACGTGAAGGAACCGGCCTCGGCCGCGTGCGCGCCCACCGCGAAGGGGATGATCTGGATGGTGATGTTGTCCTTCTCCGTGCTCAGCCGGATGAGGTGCTCGATCTGACGGCGCATGACGCCCAGACCGGTGGTGGTCGCGCCGATGGGGCGGCGGACCGCGGCCTCGTCCAGGATCACCCACATGCGCATGTTGTCGTCGGTCTCGACGCGCTTCTGTCTCTTCAGGCGCGCCTCCAGGCGCTGCTCCGCGACCGTGTCGGCCTCGACGCCGCCGAAGATGATCTCGCGGGCGTACTCCTCGGTCTGGAGCAGACCCGGGATGAACTGCGACTCGTAGATGCGGATCTGGTCGGCGGCCTCCTCGAACCCGATGTAATGGGTGAGCCACTTGTGCAGGGAGTCGCCGTACTCCTTCCACCATCCGGGCTTGTTGGATTCCTTGGCGACTTCGAGCATTTCCTTGATCGTGCGGCGGTCGGCGCCGTACAACTTCAGGAGGTCCTCGATATCGCGGAGCTTGAAACCGACCCGGCCGAGTTCCATCCGACTGATCTTCGACGCGGAAGCACGAATCCTGCTCCCCGCGTCCTCTCGACTGATACCGCGCTGTTCGCGTCGGCTGCGCAGTTCGTGGCCGAGCAGCATGCGACGCACGGTGGGGCCACTCCCCTTGCGCAATCGAGCGATATCCACGTTCGCCGCCTCCCTGTCATTCCCCTGCACGAGGGCGTCCGCTCTCCTCGGGACGCCCGTGTACACGATATAGCCGATGTGACCGCGGTACCGGGGTCGGTGGCCTCCGGTCCCCGCCACCCCGGACACGGGTCCGGGGCCCGGGGTCCGTGCGGGGCACCGTGATCATCCGACGCCGTCGGATCACACGAATTGCGCCCAAACGAACTTTCCCCCGGGCGGAGTGGGAATCACACCCCACTCTCGCGCGAAGGCGCTCACCAAGGCAAGTCCCCGACCACCCTCCATGGTCGCATCGGCCCTCCTTCTGAGCGGCAACCGATCTCCGCCGTCCCGAACGGCACAGATGAATTCGCTCCCGCTGCGCATGAGGGAGAGTTGAATACCCGCCTCACCCGCCCCGATGGAGAGCAGGGGACCACCGTGGCGGACCGCATTGGTGACCAATTCCGAAACGACCACGGCGACATCGGGGGACAAGTGGGTCATGTCCCATTCCCGAAGCAGGACGGCGGAAATCTCGCGTGCGGCCGACACGGAGTGGGGGCGGGGGTCGAAGGTCCACGTGACGGCGTCGTGCCGGTCTCCGCACACGGGTGTGTTCCAGCGCCGGGAGCCGTGCGTCAGCACCCTGAGCCACCATCCCCCCGTGGGCTCCGTGACCGTCTCCGCACACTCCATGCCTTCCACTCCTCCCCGACTGGTCGGGCGCGTGCTGCTGCACGGATCGAATGCACGTGCATCCTGGCCTTGCAGGCAATCGTAGGCCAAGGGAGGACGGCGTGCAGGAAAACCGGGGGACCCGATGGGCGGCATCTTCGCACCGGGGGACGACACCCAGGTGGCACCGCACAGGGGCGCGGGGAAACGTGCTCGGAGAGGCCCCCCGGCCACTTACCGACCGGTCGGGATGGAGATAGGATCCCTACGCGCCCACCACGTGAATCCTGGAGGTAACCCATGTCCGCAACGCCTCGTGTGGCCATTGTGACCGGAGCGGCCCGTGGTATCGGCGCCGCCACGGCCGAGCGTCTGGCGGCCGAAGGCCACGCCGTCGCCGTCCTGGACCTGAAGGAATCCGATGCCCAGGAGGTCGTCGACCGCATCGGCGCCGCCGGTGGCAGCGCCCTCGCCGTGGGCTGCGACGTCGCCGACGAGGAGCAGGTCAACGCGGCGGTCGACACCGTCGCCGAGCGGCTCGGCGCGCCCGCCATCCTGGTGAACAACGCCGGTGTGCTGCGCGACAACCTGCTGTTCAAGATGTCCGCCTCGGACTGGGACACCGTCCTGAACGTGCACCTGCGGGGCTCCTTCCTGATGAGCCGGGCCGCCCAGACGCACATGACCGCCCAGAACTGGGGCCGGATCGTCAACCTCTCCAGCTCCTCCGCGCTGGGCAACCGCGGCCAGGCCAACTACTCCGCGGCCAAGGCCGGGCTCCAGGGCTTCACCAAGACCCTGGCGATCGAGCTGGGCAAGTTCGGCGTGACCGTCAACGCCGTCGCCCCGGGTTTCGTGGAGACCGCGATGACCCGCGCGACCGCCGAGCGCGTCGGCGTCTCCTATGACGACATGAAGAAGTTCAAGGAGGCCGAGATCCCGGTCCGCCGGGTGGGCCTGCCCGAGGACATCGCCAACGCGGTGGCCTTCTTCACCTCCGAGGACTCCGGGTTCGTCTCCGGCCAGGTGCTGTACGTGGCCGGCGGCCCGCTCGACTAGGACGTGTTCTCGTGAACCTCCCTCCGCCGCGGTTCGTGCGGTGAGGGCGTCGGCCGCCGCCCCGCGGGAGCGGCGGTGACGGGCGGAGCGGGGTCCCGACCGGGGACGTCTCAGCGACCCGGAGGGGCACCCGCCGGTGGATCGACCGGCGGGTGCTCCAGGGTCGAGACGACCTCCGCGACCACGCTCTCGACCACGGCGATGCCCGAGCCGTAGTCGGTGTGCCCGTCGGACATGACCGCGATGAGGTGGACCCGCTCCGGCCCGGCCACGTAGCCGACGCTGTGGATCATCCAGCGGCCGGAGTCGGACTCCCGAGGCGTCCACCCGTTCTTGAGGCCGACCACGTCGCCCTCCGCCGCCGCCACGGACACGCCCCAGGCCTGTTCGGGGGCGACCGACTCCATGAGGTCGCGGACGTAGGCGCGTTCGTCGGCGGTGAGCGGCCCCTCATCGGTGTACAGGGCGCGCAGCAGCCGCATCTGGTCGGCGGGGGTGGTGAGGGTGCCGCCCCACACGCCGTGGGGATGGGGCTCGGTGTCGGTGAACCCCAGTGTCTCCGCCCCCTCGACGAAACCGGGGTTGTACCCGATCCGCTCGTACAGACCGTTGGTGACGTCGTTGTCGCTGTAACGGATCATCACCGACGCCTCGGCGCGTTCGGTCTCGGTGAGTTCGCGGCCCTCCTCCCGGGCGCGCAGCAGCAGCATGGTGAGGATCGTCAGCTTGACCACGCTCGCGGTGGCGAACGGTTCCCGGGATCCGTGGCTGAAGGTCGCGCCGGTGCGCAGGTCCTGGAGGGCGATGCCGACCCGGCCGCCACCGTCGGCGATGATCTGCTCGACCCGCGCGGTGAGGTCGTCGTGCTGGCGTGGGGTGAGCACGGGGCCCCCGGTCGCGGGTCCGGTGACGGGGGCGAACGGCACCAGGGCCATCGTGCTCCGGGACAGCATGGCCTGCACGGCCGCGGGGTCGGCCTCCGGCAGCGCCTGGGAGGAGGGAGGGGACAGGACCAGGAGGAACAGCAGGAGGACCGGCACCATCACGACGAGCGTGCGGAAGGGGCGGGGGAAGTCGGCGAGGAGACGTCGGAGCACACGATCACCGATCCGTCGTCGACAACGTTCTCAGTGGCTGATGCGCCCATTATCCCGTCCGTATCATCCGGTGCCACGGCTCGATACGGAATCGATACGGATGTAACACGCCGTTGAGGCGACGTTCCCTTCGTGAGAGAGGGTGTCAGGGCCGGGCGTCCTCGTCGATGCCGCGGGCCACGAGGGCCTCGCCCGTCGCCTCGGCCATGCGGAACAGCTGCACGATGAGCGGGGTCACCAACAGGTGGGGGCGTCCCGACAGCCCGCGCGCCCGGTAGCCCTCCACGGCCGCGCGCCAGGCGGCGGCGACCATGGGGATCGAGCGGATCGTCAGGGCCAGGACCAGGGCGACCCGCTCGGAGGAGACGCCGAACCGGCCCAGGGGCCGGGCCAGCCGCTCGAAGAGGTCGAGCATCTCGCGGACCCGGGTGGTGAGCGTGACCGCGTTGGCCAGCAGCACCAGCGCCAGGAGCTGGGAACACAGGCGCACCCCCGTGAGAGGGTCGCCGAAGAGCCCCTGGAAGACCCCGATCGCCAGCAGGAACGGCCACAGCGTCCGCAGCACCCCGAGGACCCGCTTGAAGGGCAGTCCCACCGCCGGGTAGAGGAGGACGGCGGCGAGGAGGAGCCCCACCGACACCCGCGGGTCGGCCAGCGCGATGACCACGACGCAGACGACGAGCAGGCCGGCGAGTTTGGTCCGCGCCCGGAGCCGGTACAGGACGCCGTCGCCGGGGATGTAGAGGCCGAGCGTGTTCACCGGTCGTCCATGAGCTTGACGTAGTGGTCGACCGCGTCGGCGGGCAGGCCGTCGAACACGATCCGGCCGTCGTCGACCACGAGGACCCGGTCGAAGGCGTCGAGCAGGTCCAGGTCGTGGGTGAACAGGACGACCTGTTGCTCCAGGGTGTCGAGGACCCGGTGGACCATGCGTGTGTTGCGCAGGTCGAGCAGGGTGGTGGGCTCGTCGCAGACGAGGATCTCCGGTTCGGTCGCCAGGACGGCGGCCAGGGCCAGCAGCTGTTTCTGGCCGCCGGAGAGCAGGTGTCCGGGGTGATCGCGGTGCCCGTCCAGGCCGTACCGCTCCAGCAGGGTGTCGACCCGCCGGGCCGTCTCCTCCCGCCCCAGTCCGAGCGCGCGCAGACCGATCTCCACGTCCTCGGCGACCGTGGGCATGATGATCTGGTTCGCGGCGTCGGAGAAGACGAATCCGACCCGGCGGCGGATGTGCCTGGCGTGACGGCGGGTGTCCCACTCCCCGAGCGTCACCCGGCCCTCGTCGGGGACGACGAGGCCGTTGAGGGTGCGGGCGAGCGTGGACTTGCCCGATCCGTTCGCCCCGATCACGCCGATGCGGTGCTCGGCGAGGTCCAGGGTGATGCCGCGCAGCACGGGGCGCGCGTCATAGGAGTGGGAGACACCCTCCAGGCGGAGCATCAGGCGTCCTCGCCCCTGTCGGCCTTCTCGGCCTCGGCGGTCCTCTCGATCGGCTCGACGTCCTCGATGACCGGACGGCCGGCGGGCGGGATCGGGTAGGCGCGGTACACGGCGGAGGCGATGAGGGCGGCGATCACGGCCTTGGCCAGGTCGCCGGGCAGGTACCAGACCATGGCGGTGAACGCGGCGAGGTGGTCGTTGCCCATGGCCACGCCCAGCCAGGGGACGCCGACGGCGTAGACGACGAGGATGCCGCCGACGACGTTGACGGCGAGTCCCGCCCAGAAGAGGTAGCGACCGTTGCGGACCATGAGGTCGGTGAGCAGGCCGATGATCAGGGCGGCGGGGATCCAGCTGAGGATGAACCCGGCGGAGGGGCCGGCCAGGACGCCCAGGCCGCCGGCGCCGCCGGCGAACAGGGGCAGACCCGCAAGGCCCAGGACGAGGAAGACCGCGACGGCGAGGGTGCCGCGCTTCCAGCCCAGGAGGGCCGGGACGAGCATGATGCCCAGGGTCTGGAGCGTGATCGGGACCGGGGAGAAGGAGAGGTTGATGGCACCGGTGATGCTGAGGACGGCGATGAACGCGGCGAACACGGCGATGAGCGCCAGGTCGCGGGCGGTCAGTCCCTTGTAGCGGACGCCGGTGGTCCGGGTCGTGGGCATGGGCTTCCCCTCGGAAGACGAACAGGAGTGGAACAGCACCCATTGTCCGTTATCGGGGGTCGCCGACGGGATGGCGGGGGTGTACAGAACCCGAGCTGCGGGAATTGTCGGACTCCCCCTGAGACGCGGGTCACATTCCGCCTCGCCGGACGCCGACGCCGGGCGGCGCGCGTGGGAACCCGCCGGACCTACCCGGCCACGGTGTCCTCCCGCAGGAGGGACAGGAGCGCGCCCCAGTCGGAGGAGGGGAAGGTGAGGTGCCCGAGGGGGCGGTTCTGGGTGTCACGGACGTGGACGTGGGCGGGGGTGTCCGCGACCTCGACGCAATGGCCTCCCTGGTTGCCGCTGTAGCTGGACTTACGCCAGCGAGAAGGGGTCGATTCCATGGCTGTGTGCCTCCTTGTAGCGGGAGATGAAGTCAACGGACTCGTCCGGAGAGAGGGACATCGAACGCAGCACACCGAAGCGCAACGCGCATTGTTCCACCTCGTCGGCGTCGGCGGTCACTCGACCACTGCCCGGAATCTCGGCGTAGGCCATACGCTCACCACCCTCCATGTCCAGGACGGTGAAGGCGCCATCCAACGCCGCGTGTACACCTTTGGCGAAAGGGAGGACCTGAAGACGTACACGAGTTCTTGCGGCCAGCTCAAGGAGGTGTTGAAGCTGAGCGATCATCACTTCCCGGGGTCCCATCGGACGCCGCAGGACACTCTCATCGAGCACCGACCACATCAGTGGCGGCTGTTCCCGATCCAGGATCTCCTGACGGGCGATACGGGTGTTGAGCAAGCGCTCGACCTCTCCGTCTTCGCTGGGCGGCCAGCTCGCACTCAGCACCGCCCGCGCGTAGTCCCTGGTCTGAAAGAAGCCGGGAACCACCTGGGTCTGGAAGTCATGAATGGCTCTGGCTTCGCACTCCAGATCCACATACTCCTTGAATCCGTGCGGGTAGCCTTCCTGGCCCCCTGGCCAGAGGCGGAGAAGGGCACCACGCGCACCGAGCACCTCGTCCGCCTTCTCCGCGAAGCTCTTGCGTGGAGCACGCTCCGCGCGCTCCACCGCCCCCAGCATTTGATGGGAGATCAGCGTCGCCTTGGCCAACTCCCGCTGGGACAGATCCGCTACGCGACGTAGACGCTGAAGCTCGTTCCCGAATTGTACTAATGCCGCTTTTGTGACTGCCTTCCGACCACTGCCCATGACCACAGTTGACCACAGCAAGACACATCGTGCTGCATTTTTCTACAAGCTGCTACTTCTGATAGCAGCGAAGGATTTTCAGGTGCCTGCCGTGTCATTGTGGCCAGGTGAAGCCGGGATGCGACCCAGCACTCACGCAAACGGCCCTGGACGGTGGACGAACACCGAACCAGGGCCTTGGCCCACAACCTGAGTAGACAGGTGAGGACCCATGTCCAACCGTATCGTTCCCAACACCCCCGAACCGCGTCGGCGGCTGCCGCTGCGGCGTTGCTCCTTCCGTTTCGTCGGACGTCCCGAGAGCGTGAAGGAGGCCCGTGACTGGATGGAGCGCAAACTGGCCTTCGCGGACGCTCCGGAGGAGACCGCCGAGAACACCCTGCTCCTACTCTCGGAGCTGGCGACCAACAACGTCCGGCACGCCCCGAACGGCGACGTGGCGCGCGGTGACTTCTACGTCCGGGCGTTCTTCTTCCACGGGTGGCTGCGCGTGGAGGTCCTCGACGCCTACGGGCGGGCCCCGTCCGTCCACGTCGTCAGCCCCGATCCCTACGCCGAGGGTGGGCGCGGCCTGCTGCTGGTGAACGCCCTCGCCTCCCGCTGGGGGCGCTTTCGGTCCCTGCGCGGACCCGGGATGTACTTCGAGCTGCGATGGCCCGTGCCCGAACCGCCGGCCCCGGCGGTCCCCCTCCCCCGGAAGGCCCGGTGAGCACCGTGGAGGGCCACCACGGGAGGCCGAGCGCCACGGTTCTGACACTGCGCGAGGAGTTCCCCGGCTTCCTCGTCCGCGAACCGCGCGGAGATCGGGGACGGCCCCGTCCCATGGCGATCAGCACCCGGACCACCGACGGCGGCCGGCCCGAACCGGTCGTGTGCGCGGGCGCCGAGGAACTTCGGAAGGCCCCGAAGGCCATGGAAGGCGGTGCGGCATGACCGCCTTCACGACCCCGGAGACCGTCGGAGCGTCCATTCCGCAGCAGGTGAACCACCTCCGCGCCACCTACCGTGAGCACGGGTGGACGGTGTGGCACGGCAGCTCGACCGGCCGGTACCGGGCGGCGCACACCGGACGCATGGTGATGCTGAGCGGTGACAGTGCCCCGGAGTTGGCGGCCGAGATCGAGAAGACGCAGCCGAGCAGGCCGGTCGTGGCGGTTCCGGCTCGGTCACGGCGATGGCACACGGAGCCGCCGCCGAGGCCGGGGCCGCGAGGGTCGTGGAGCCGGTCCGGTGCGGTGGCGACGATGGGGACAGGCGTCAGTCGGTGAGGCTCGTGGCCCGGGGCCGACCGTTCCCGGGCCACACGTACGTCCGGGGTGGAGTCGGACGAAACGGAGCGACCGGAGCGCCGCCCCGGGGCGCGCCGGTCAGGCGTGATCGCAGGCGCGGCGGATGCGGTTGATGGGGACCGGCAGGACGCAGACCGGGATCGGGATCTCCAGGCGGTGGCCGGTGTCGGTGGGGACGCCGGTGTCGGGGTCGATGCGCAGCGAGCGGAGTTCGTCGCCGTTCTGGGCGGCGACGACCAGGTGGTCGGGCTCGTCCCGGTGGCCCCGGACGACCGCGAAGTGGCGGGGCCAGTCCCCCACCGGGGTGTCGGCCAGGTGCTCCAGGCGGGCGCCCTCGTCGCGGACCGCGAAGGTGGAGACCACGTTCGCGCCCCGGTTGGACACGTACACCCGTCCCTCGTAGGTGGTGGTCATCGGCAGGGCGTCGCCGTCGGCGATCTCCCGGCCGGTGACCTTGAGGCGGTGCAGGGCGATCTCCGCCGGGAAGTTCGCGTCGTGGACGCCGCCGATGGTCGGGACCGAGCCCAGGTGTTCACCGGTGCCCCGGCGCGGGTTCCACCGGACGACGTGCACCCGGGAGTCGAGTTCGCCGGCGACGTAGACGTGGTCGCCGTTGACCGCCATGTGGCGGGGCCCGGTGCCCGCTGGCAGCCTCACCGTGCCGAACAGGCCCTCGTCCGGGTGGGCCGGCTCCTCGTCCCGGACCGGCACCGCGTACTGGTACACGCGCAGTTCGTCGGTGCCCAGGTCGGCGGTGAGCAGGTAGCGCAGGCGGCGTTCGTGCGAGTTCAGCACCACGGCGGTGCTGTGCGCGTGCGGGCCCTCCTGGCGGTCGGTGACCGGGCCGCTCCCCCGGTACGCGAGTTCGCGGTGGGGCGGGGCGGGGACGCCGTCGGCGTCGGTCGGCACGAAGGTCACCACGCCGTTGGCGTAGTTGGCGACGGCGACCTGTTCGGGGCCCAGGTAGCGGACGTGGCAGGGCGATCCCCCACCGGTGGGGACCTCGCCGAGTTCGGTGAGGTCGGCGCTCCCGTCGATGCGGAAGGCCGTCAGGGTGCCCTTCTCCCGCTCGTTGACCGCGTAAACGGTGGGCGGCTCGGGCCGATAGGCCAGGAACGAGGGTCCCGGGGTGCTCGCCGCCACCCCCTGGTCGAAGAGTTCGCCGGTCACGGGGTCGAACCCCACCCGGTGGATCCCCCGACCCGCGCCGGGCGGGTCGGAGTCCGGGGTGTAGGTGCCCACGAGCAGCAGCCGTCGTCCGTTCACCGCGTCGCCCAAGGGGACCTCGTTTCCTCGCGTCTGTGCCGACGGTGGTCTACACCACCCGCCGCATGCTATCGCCCCGCGACCTCGCGAAGAAGGGACCGGGCGGGGTCGCGGGCCCACGGCGGCGCAACAGAACGAGGACACTCCTCCCCGTAGCAGATCTGTTACAGTTCCCCCTCAAAAGACCGAGAAAAGAAGACAAGGGTCACTTGCACCCCACCCGTCCCGTTGTTTCCTCTCTCGTCCCGCACCGTTCGCCGGCGGGGCTCCTGGTGGGACGGGTGGATCCGAGCCCCTCGGCGCGAGACCGCGTCCCGGTCGCCGAGGACCTCCCCGGTGCACGACCCCGTCCTCTTCGGTGACGGCGGGCTCGCAGCGCCCCGCCCGCTGACGCACCGTGGTTCCCCTCTCACCCGAACCCTGGACCCGTCCTTGACTCTTCGCCGTATATCCGAGGTACCGCTCCCCGACCGGGAGATCATCGAGCTGGTCCGCCAGTCGTGCGTCGACCTGCCCGAGGGATCGACCCGCCTGGCCAAGTCCTTCTACGACAACCTGTTCGAGATGGTCCCCGCCGTGCGGGACATGTTCTCCGCCGACCTGCGGCCCCAGCAGCAACGCATGGCCGACGCCCTGTTGTCGGTGGTGCGCCACCTCGACTCCCCCGACGAGATCGCGCACTACCTGCGGCGCCTGGGCAGGGACCACCACCGGGACCTGGGTGTGCTCCCCGAGCACTACCCCCATGTCGGACGGGCCCTGGTCCGCGCCGTCAGCGAGGTCTCGCCCACCTGGTCGTCCTCGATGAGTTCGGCCTGGGTGCTGGTCTACCAGTGGATCACCGCGCAGATGCTCGCCGGGGCCGAGGAGTCCGCCGCCGCGTCGGCCCCGCCCGCCCCACGGTCCACCATGTCCCGCAGCGCGCGCTGACGGGCGCGCCGGCCCCTCTCCCACACCGCACACCGTCGAAAGCCCCACCTCATGACACAGACCAGCCAGAACCACTCGACCGGCACGGAGGGAGAGCGGTACGTCCAGCACGTCATGGGCACGACCGAACGCGCGGAGCGCTTCTACCGCGACCAGATGCTGGACCACCTCAACGCGGAGATGCGCGCCTTCATCGCCCGGCAGGAGATGCTGTTCATCGCCACGGCGGACGGCCGGGGCGAGTGCGACTCCAGTTTCAGGGCCGGCCCCCCGGGTTTCGTCCACGTGATCGACGACCGCACCCTGGCCTTCCCCGAGTACCGCGGCAACGGCGTCTTCGCCAGTGCGGGCAACATGTCCCAGAATCCGCACATCGGCCTGATGTTCCTCGACTTCCTGCGCGACCGGATCGGCCTCCACGTGAACGGCCGGGTGAAGATCATGGAGGACGAGCGCCTGCGGGACCACGTGCGGGACCTGCCCCTGCCGGAGGTCCCGGGCCAGCGGGCGCAGATGTGGGTCCTGGTACAGGTGGAGGAGGCCTACATCCACTGCCGCAAGCACATCCCCCACCTGCGCAAGGTCGGGGCCGAGGAGGACTGGGGCACGGACGACACCCTCCGCAAGGGCGGGGACTTCTTCGGGGCCAGGCAGGAGAACGCCGCCCGGCGCGCCACCCCGTAGACCACCGCGCCCCGGCCCGCACGGGCCGGGGCGCGCGTCCGTCGCGCGGGCGGCTACCGCCCCGCGGCCTTGACCGCCTCGACCGCCTTCATGATCCTCTTGTCGGAGACGGGGAAGGCGGTGCGGATCGCCCCCTGGGCGAACAGGCTCACCCGGTACTCCTCCAGCATCCAGCGCAGTTCACACCCCCTCCCAATGTCCGTACAAATGCCGTACACTCGGGGGCGAGTCCCGGCTGTGCGTCCGACACCGCCGCCCGGAAAGATCGCCCACCAAGAAAGACCTGCGCCCATGAGCATCGCCACGGAACGGATCGAAGTCCGCGTCACGCCCGAGGACAAGGCACTGCTCCTTGAGGCAGCCCGTATCAGCCACGAGTCCGCTTCCAAGTTCGTCGTCCGAACCGCCAGGGAGGCGGCCACGGAGATCGTGGAGCGCGAGCAGGCCACCACGGTCCCCGCCGCGTTCTTCGACGCCATGGTCGAATCCCTGGAGGAGCCCGCTCAGCCGATCGAGGAACTGGCCTCCGCGGTGCGCAGGCACCGCTCCATGGTGAAGAGGTAAACCGGCCGTGTTCGTCTGTCAGCCCCTCCGGCGAGAGCACCGCACCGACACCTTCTCCTGCGGGAAGGAGGAGCTGGACGCCTGGCTGCGCAGAAGCGCGCTGCACGCGCGTGCCAACAACACCGCGGCCACCTTCGTCTGGTGCGAGGAGGGCTCCACGGAGGTGGTGGCCTACTACTCCTTCACCTCCATGACCCTGGAGCGGGAGGAGCTGCCCAGATCCCTGGCCCGAGGCGGCATGCACAAGATGCCCGCCGTGCTCTTGGCGCGGCTGGCCCTGGACACACGCCACCAGGGGCGAGGTCTGGGACCCGTGCTGTTGGTGGACGCCTTCGAACGGGCCCTGACCGGCAACGAGGTCTTCGCCGTACGGTTCTTCGTGGTCGACGCCCTGGACGAGGAGGCGTACACCTTCTATGAGAAGCACGGGTTCCGGGGCATTCCCGGGAGCATGCGGCTGTACCGGAAGATGAGCGACATCGCCAAGACCCTGGCGTGACGCCGCCGAGGCCCACCCGCCTCACGGGTGGGCCCGCAGGCTACCTCCCGGCGGCCTTGACCGCCTCGACCGCCTTCATGATCCTCTTGTCGGAGACGGGGAAGGCGGTGCGGATCGCCCCCTGGGCGAACAGGCTCACCCGGTACTCCTCCAGCATCCAGCGCAGTTCGACGACGTCGGGGTCGGCGGAACGGCCCGGCTTGAGACCGCCGACCACCTTGGCGATCGCCTGGCGCATCTGTTCGACCCTGCTCATCTCGACCTGGTCGCGGCGCGGGTTCTCCGGCAGCTTCTCCAGCCGGTACTCCACGGCGCGCAGGTAGCGGTGCAGGTCGTCGAGGCGACCCACCCCCGTGGCGGTGAGGAACCCGTCGCCGACGAGGGAGACGAGCTGGCCCTGGACGTCGTTGAGCGACGGCAGGACCGCCAGGGACGTGGTGCCCTTGACCTTCTTGGCGACCTTGCGCCACAGCACCAGGACCCGGGCCGCCTTGGGCAGGATCTCCGCGACGACGTCGCCCAGGTCGGTGCGGACGCGCTCGGCGAGCGCGGCGAAGTCGTCGCCGTTCCACACCGGTCCGCCCGCGCGGGCGAGCAGGTGGTCGACGGCCGCCGTCTCGGCGTCGGCGAGCAGCTTCTTCGTGGACCCGTACGGGTTGTCCGCGAGGGCGAGCTTGTCGGGGTTGTTGAGCCCCTTGCTCACCACGGCCGCCGGCGAGGGCAGGTTGAGCAGCAGCAACCTGCGGGTGCCGGTCCACATGGCGGCGCGCTGTTCGAGTTCGGTGTCGAAGATGCGCACGGCGACGCTGTCGCCCTCGTCCACCAGGGCCGGGTACCCCTTGACCTTGGGGCCCAGTGCCTTGCGCTCCAGGGTGCGCTCCAGCGGGCCGAAGTCCCAGGAGGTGATCCCCTTCTTCTCCACGCCCTTGGCCTCGGCGGAGATGGCCTCGCGCAGACGCGGTTTGAGCTTGGCGCGCAGCCGTTCGAGGTCCTTGTCCTCGGCCAGGGCGCGCTGCCGGTCGTCCACCGCGCGGAAGGTGATCCGCAGGTGGTCGGGCACCCTGGTCAGGTCGAAGGCGTCGGCCGGGACGCGCTCCCCCGCCATGCGGGTGAGTTCGGCGGCCAGCGCCGAGGTGAGCGTCCCCTCGTAGGGGGTCAGCCCGGCCAGGGCGCGGTCGGCGTTGTCCGGCACGGGGACGAAGTTGCGGCGCAGCGGCTTGGGCAGGGCCCGGATGAGCGCGGTGACCAGGTCGGCGCGCAGCCCCGGGATCTGCCAGTCGAACCCGTCGGCCTCCACCTGGTTGAGGACCTTGAGCGGGATGTGCGCGGTGACGCCGTCGGAGTCGCTGCCCGGCTCGAACTGGTAGGTGAGCGGGAAGACCAGCGCCCCCTGACGCCAGGTGTCGGGGTAGTCCTCCTCACTGACCACGTCGACGCCGTCGTTGATGAGGTCCTCGCGGGTGAAGTCGAGGAGTTTCGGCTCGTCGCGACGGGCCTGCTTCCACCAGGCGTCGAAGTGGGCGGCGGAGACGACGTCCTCGGGGACCCGCGCGTCGTAGAACCGGAACAGGGTCTCGTCGTCGACGACGATGTCGCGGCGGCGGGCCCGGTGCTCCAGGTCCTCGACCTCGTCCAGCAGGGCGCGATTGTCGCGGAAGAAGTGGTGACGGGTGTCCCAGTCGCCCTCCACCAGGGCGCGGCGGATGAACAGCTCCCGGGACAGCTCCGGGTCGACCCGCCCGTAGGACACCTTGCGCTGCACGACGATGGGCACCCCGTAGAGGGTGACCCGTTCGAAGGCCATGACGGCTCCGCGCTTGCGCTCCCAGTGCGGTTCGCTGTAGCTGCGCTTGACGATGTCGTCGGCCAGTTCCTCGGCCCACTCCGGTTCGATGCGGGCGACCATGCGCCCCCAGAGCTTGGAGGTCTCCACGAGTTCGGCGGCCATCACGAAACGGGGCTGCTTCTTGAACAACGCGGAACCGGGGAAGATCGCGAACCGGGCCCCGCGGCCACCGAGGTACTCGTGCTTCTCGGGGTCCTTGAGGCCGACGTGGGACAGCAGCCCGGCCAGCAGGGACATGTGGACGGCGCGCGGGTCGGCGGCCTCGGGGCGCAGCGGCGGCACCTCGATGTCCATCTGCCGCAGCACCTGCTTGAGCTGGCCGTGGATGTCCTGCCACTCGCGCACGCGCAGGTAGTTGAGGAACTCGTCGCGGCACATGCGGCGGAACCGGTTGCCCGACAGCTCCTTCTGCTGGTCGCGCAGGTGGTTCCACAGGTTGAGGAAGGCCAGGAAGTCCGATTCCTTGTCGGCGAACCGGGCGTGCGCCTGCTGGGCCTGCTGCTGCTTGTCGGTGGGCCGTTCACGCGGGTCCTGGATGGACAGCGCGGAGGTGATGACGAGGACCTCGGCCAGGCAGTCGCGCTGCTCGGCCTCCAGGACCATGCGGCCCAGGCGGGGGTCGACGGGCAGCTGGGCCAGGCGACGACCCATCGGGGTGAGCCGGCGCTTGGCTCCGGAGGGGTCCGGGTGCAGGGCGCCGAGCTCGTTGAGGAGGTTGACGCCGTCCTTGATCTGACGGTGGTCGGGGCCGTCCACGAACGGGAACGCGGCGACGTCGCCCAGTCCCAGGGCGGCCATCTGGAGGATGACCGAGGCCAGGTTCGTGCGCAGGATCTCGGGGTCGGTGTACTCGGGGCGGGACAGGAAGTCCTCTTCGGAGTACAGCCGGATGCAGATGCCCTCCGAGACGCGACCGCAGCGGCCCTTGCGCTGGTTGGCGGAGGCCTGGGAGACCGCCTCGATGGGCAGGCGCTGCACCTTGGTGCGGTGGGAGTAGCGGGAGATGCGCGCGGTGCCCGGGTCGATGACGTACTTGATGCCCGGGACCGTCAGGGAGGTCTCGGCGACGTTGGTGGCCAGGACGACGCGGCGTCCGGAGTGGGAGGACCACACCCGTTTCTGCTCGGCGACCGACAGTCGGGCGTAGAGCGGCAGGATCTCGGTGTCGCGGAGCCGGCGCTTCTCCAGCGCCTCGGCGGTGTCGCGGATCTCCCGCTCACCGCTGAGGAAGACCAGGACGTCGCCGGGGTCCTCGCGGGAGAGCTCGTCGACGGCGTCGAGGATGGCCTGGGTCTGGTCGCGGTCGGTACCGCCTCCCGGGCTCCTCTCCCAGCCCGCCCCACCACCCTCGACGGACGGCCTTCGGCCGCCGTTCTCCTCGGGGTCGAGGACGTCCTCGGAGATGGGCCGGTAGCGGACCTCGACCGGGTAGGTGCGGCCGGACACCTCGACGATGGGCGCGTCGTCGAAGTGGCGGGAGAACCGCTCGGGGTCGATGGTCGCCGAGGTGATGACGACCTTCAGGTCGGGGCGCTTGGGCAGCAACTGCTTGAGGTAGCCCAGCAGGAAGTCGACGTTGAGGCTGCGCTCGTGGGCCTCGTCGATGATGAGCGTGTCGTAGGCGCGCAGCATCCGGTCGTGCTGGATCTCGGCGAGCAGGATGCCGTCGGTCATCAGCTTGACGAGGGTGTCGTCGCCGGAGGAGTCGGTGAAGCGCACCTTGTAACCGACGGTGCCGCCCAGGGGCGTGCCGATCTCCTCGGCGATGCGCTCGGCCACGGTGCGGGCGGCCAGCCGGCGCGGCTGCGTGTGCCCGATGGTGCCCATGACGCCGCGGCCCAGTTCCAGACAGATCTTGGGGAGCTGGGTGGTCTTGCCCGAACCGGTCTCACCGGCGACGATGACGACCTGGTTGTCGCGGATGGCCTCGGCGATCTCCTCACGACGGCCGCTGACCGGCAGCGACTCGGGGTAGGTCAGCTCGGGAACGGCCTCGCGGCGCAGTTCCACGCGCAGCCGCGCCTCGTCGACGTCCCGGGCGAGCTGCGTGAGGACGGAGGCGCGTCGGCGTTCGTCGCGCATCTTGGCCAGGCCGTCGATACGCCGACGGAGCCGGTGGCGGTCCACGGGCATGAGGTCGCGGAGCCGGGAGCGGAGATGGTCCGCGGTGGGTGCGGGCGTGGTGGTGCTCATCAGTAGTCAAGGGTAGGAGGGACGGCAACCGGTTTTTCCCACGGTGCCGCACGGGCCGAGGCTTCGGGCGGGGGCCCTGGGCACATCCACTCAACGTCACCACGACGCCCTTTGTTCCGGGACCGGATACCGCGCGGCACACGATGCCCCCGGTCTGTACCGGCAACGGGTCTAACATGGGTGAATGCCTCACGACACGCGCAATGTGCTGTTGGCCTCGGCCACCGCCCTCCTGGACGAGGGTGGAGTCGAAGCGGTGACCCTCCGTGAGGTCGGCCGTATGAGCGGCGTGTCCCACATGGCCCCCTACAAACACTTCCACGACAAGGAATCCCTGCTGGCGGTCATCGCCACCCGGGAGGTGGAGCGGTTGGGCCACATGATCGACCACGCCGCCGACGCCCCCGACGATCTCGGCGGAACGCTCCACTCGGTGCTGCACTCCTACGTCTCGTGGGCCCTGGAGCATCCGGTGCGGTTCCGGCTGATCTAC
This sequence comes from Nocardiopsis lambiniae, assembly GCF_031845465.1. Lineage (NCBI taxonomy): Bacteria > Bacillati > Actinomycetota > Actinomycetes > Streptosporangiales > Nocardiopsidaceae > Nocardiopsis > Nocardiopsis lambiniae. The sequence goes on from NZ_JAVREP010000001.1 coordinate 1,000,761, forward strand.
TGCGGTCCGTGGACCCGCCCCCGCCGCGAGTTGGAGGAGGCCCTCGGGCGCACCTCCGAGAGGGTGACGGACGTGGTGCGCCGTTGCCAGCGCGGCGGTGAGCTGGCCGGGCACGACCCCGAACGGTGCACCTGCCTGCTGCTGGCCGCCGCGCACGGCGCCGTCCAGTTGAGGCTGGCGGGACATCCGGCCTCGGCCGGCGACCCGGACGTCGTCGTGGACGATCTCCTCGGCCTGTTGCGCTCCCCCCGGTAGGGGCGCGGCGGACCGGTCGATCTGTCATGCATCGGCCCCCGATGGGAACACCGTGTCGGTTCCCCGCGGGGGCCGTCGCGTTCATGATGGAGGACATGAACACGCTCTCAGCCCTCGCACCCTTCGTCGCGCGCGTCGCCGACGTGGACCTCGAACCCGAGCCGCTGGACCCGGCGCTGATCGTCGCGGGCGACCCCGTGGTCACCTCGCGCGTCCTGTGGGAGTCCGCCGACGGTTCCCAGAGCCGGGGCATCTGGCAGATCACCCCGGGGGTGGTCACCGACACCGAGGCGGACGAGGTGTTCGTCGTGCTGAGCGGACGCGCCACCATCGAGGTGACCGGTGGACCCACCCTGGAGGTCGGGGCCGGGGACGTGTGCCTGTTGCGCGCCGGCGACCACACCCGGTGGACGGTGCACGAGACCCTGCGCAAGGTCTACCACGTCACGGAGGCCTGACCGGCCCCGCCGTCGGCGACGGCGGGGCCGACGGGGTCACAGACCGCGCGCGGTGAGCCAGTCGTGGAAGAGCGCGCCGACCACGTCCACGTGGCCCTCCAACATGGTGAAGTGGTCGCCGGGGACGCGCAGCACCTCGTGTCCGACCGTCCAGGTGAACGGCGCGAGCCGCCGGCCGTCGCGGTCGACGGTGGCCTGTTCGGGACGCACCTGGAGCACCGGCGTCTCCACGGGGCCGGGCCGCCAGTCGCGGAACAGGCGCAGGTAGGCGCCCATGGCGGTGAGTCGGACACCGTCCATGATGCCGATCATCTCGGCGCGTTCGACCACGCCCGTCTCGATGGTGGGCAGACCCGAGACGTCCAGGTCGGCGGGGTCGGGGGTGTCCATCAGCGCCGTGATGACCGGGGCCCGGGCGCTCCCCCGCCGTTGGAGGTCCTCCAGGCGCCGCAGGACCTCGTGCGCCACCCATCCGCCGGAGGACCGGCTGACCAGGACGTAGGGGTCCGCTCCGGCACAGGCGGCGACCGCGTCGGCCAGGACCTCGGCGACGGCGTCGATGTCCTCCGGGAGCGGTTCGCCGTCACCGAACCCGGGTTGGGCGATGACGTCGACCTTGCGGTGGCCCCGGATGCGCCCGGCGAACCGGGCGAACTCCTGGACCCCGGAGACCATGAGGATCGACGGCAGGCAGATGAGCCGGGTCGCCTCCCCCTCGCGTGACAGCCGGACCGGGGCGCGGGGCGGGCCGATGTCGGCGGTCCCGGTGAAGGTGGGCCGCATCCGGGAGGCCGACCACAGCAGGTCGAGACCGTCCGCGATGCGCCGCCGACGGCAGGCGTCCACGAACAGGTCGACCAGGCCGTCGGAGGCCGCCGACCCCCGGGACGTCTCCGCCGGCCGTTCCTGGACGATCGTCTCGGCGGCCAGGTGGGCGGCGAGCGCGCGCGGGGTCGGGTGGGCGAACGCCAGCCCGGCGGGCAGCCGCAGACCGGTGGACGTGGCGAGCCGGTTGCGCAGTTCGACCGCGGTGAGCGAGTCGAAGCCCATCTCCAGGAAGGGGGCGTCCGCGCCGACCTCGGTCGCGCCGGTGTGACCGAGCACCTCGGCGGTGGCCGACAGCACGTGGGCCAGGGTGACCTCCGCGCGCCGGTCGAGGGGGGTGCGCGCCAGGGTGCCGCGCAGGTCGTCGGCGGTGGGCCCGGAGGTGCCCGCGCGGCGGCGCGGCGGGCGCACCAGCCCGGAGAGCATGGTGGCGACCGCGCCGGTGCGGGCGGCCCGGGCCCGCGCCCCGGCCAGGTCCATCGGTACCGGCAACAGGTGGGGGCGGCCCGTGTTCAGGGCGTCGTCGAACAGGGTCAGCCCGTGATCGGTGGCCATCGGAGCGGCCAGGCCGAGGCGGGCGTAGCGACCGATGTCGCTGTCGTCGAGGCGGGCTGTGCCGCCGCCGCGCCGGGCCCACATGCCCCAGGACAGGGACACCGCGTGCAGGCCCGTGGCGCGCCGGTGGTGGGCGAGCATGTCGGTGTAGGCGTTGGCGGCGCTGTAGTGGGCCTGGCCGGGGCTGCCCAGGGTGCCGGCCGCGGAGGAGAACAGCACGAACGCGGACGCTCCGGGGAGCAGGTCGTGCAGATGGCGCACGGCGTCGACCTTGGGTCGCAGCACACGGTCGACGGCGTCGGGGGTGATGGAGGTGAACAGGGCGTCGTCCAGGTCGGCGGCGACGTGCACGACCCCGGTGACGCGGTGGCCGGACAGGAGGGCCGCCGCGCGGTCGCGGTCGGCGATGTCGCAGGCGGCCACGGCGACCCGGGCACCGCGGCCGGTCAGGTCGGCTTCGAGTTCGGCGGCTCCCTTGGCGTCGTGCCCGCTGCGGCTGACCAGGAGCAGGTCGCGCACGCCGTGGCGGTCCACGAGGTGGCGGGCGATCTCCCCGCCCAGGGTGCCGGTGGCCCCGGTGACCAGGACGGTGCCGTCCCCGAAGGAGAGGGGCGTGTCGATCCGTTCGGTGCGGACCAGGCGGGGCGACAGGGCGACGCCGGCGCGGACCGCCGTCTGTTCGCCGCCACCGGTCAGCGCGGCGACCAGGACGGGGGCGCAGCGTCCGGGGTCGTCGGTGTCCACGATGGCGAACCGGCCGGGGTGTTCCTGGGCGGCGGCGCGCACCAGCCCCCACAGGGGGGCGTGGACCAGGTCGGGGACGTCCTCGTCGGCCGTGGCGGCGACCGCTCGGTGGGTGAGGACGACCTGGTGGGCGTCCCGGGTGCGGGGGTCGGCGAGCAGTCGCTGCATCGCGGCGACGGCGTCCTTGACGGCGGCGCGCACGTCGGCCGGGTCGGGGGCGACCGGGGCGATCAGGCGGGGCAGGAGGACGTGGTCGGGTACGGGCGCCCCGTGGTCGAGGGCGGTGAGGAGGGCGTCGACGTCGGGGTGGGCGCGGACGGTGTGCCCGGCGGCGGTGAGCGCGGAGGCGATGTCGAGGAGGTCCTCGCCGACCACGGCCCACCCTTGGCGTCCGGGGGCGGCCGGGGCGGCGGCGGGCGACCACGCGATGTGGAACAGGTCGTCGGAGAGGGCCTTCGCGGCGAGGTCCGCCGCGGGGGCCCGCAGGACGAGGGACTCGACCTCGGCCACGGGGGCGCCCTCGGAGTCGGCGAGCAGCATCGTCACCTCGTCGGTGCCGGTGGGCCGCACGTGGACGCGCAGGCGGGTGGCGCCGACGGCGTGCAGGGTGACGCCGCTCCAGCCGAAGGGCAGGCGCACCCCGTCACGGGGCATCCAGGGGGCGCAGCCGATGGCGTGCTGGGCGGCGTCGGCGAGGGCGGGGTGCAGTCCGAACCGGGCGGCCTCGGCGTGCCGGGCGGCGGGCAGGGCGATCTCGGCCCACACCTCGTCGCCGCGCGTCCAGGCCGCGGTCAGGCCCCGGAAGGCGGGCCCGTAGGAGTAGCCGAGGGCCTCCAGCCCGGCGTAGAGGTCGACGATGTCGACGGGTTCGGCTCCGTCGGGCGGCCATACGACGAGATCGCGGGGGTGCGTGGCGGGTTCGGGGGCGAGGGTGCCGCAGGCGTGCCGGGTCCAGGGCCGTTCACCCAGGTCGGGGGCTCCGGGGTCGCCGGCGGGGCGGGCGTGCACGGTGATCGCGCGGTGCCCGTGGTCGTCGGCGGCCTCGACGACGACCTGGAGCTGGACGCCGCCCCTGTCCGGCAGGACCAGGGGGACCTGGACGATGAGTTCGGCGACGTGGGGGACGCCGAGCCGTTCACCGGCCGCGAGGGCCAGGTCGAGGAAGGCGGTGCCGGGCAGCAGCACGGTGTCACGGGCGGCGTGGTCCGACAGCCAGGGGTGGGCGCCACGGGAGAGGCGGCCGGTGAACAGGACGGTTCCGCTGTCGGCGAGCGGCAGGGCCGCGCCGAGCAGCGGGTGCTCCTCCCTCTCCAGGCCGGCGGAGGTGACGTCGCTCCGGCCGCCGTCGGCGGTGAGCCACAGGCGACGGCGCTGGAAGGCGTAGGTGGGCAGGTCCACGAAACGGGCGCCGTCGCCGAACACCGTGGACCAGTCGGGCGCGGCGCCGTGGGCGAAGGCCTCGGCCAGGGCGGTGCGCAGGCGTTCGGTGCCGCCCTCGTCGCGGCGCAGGGTGCCGATGGCGGCGGCGTTCGCGCCGGTCTCGGCGAGCGTCTCGGCGATGGGGGCGGTGAGCACGGGGTGGGCGCTGACCTCGATGAACCGGGTGTGTCCGGCCGCCAGGAGGGCCTCGGTGGCCTTCTGGAAGAGCACGGGGCGGCTGAGCCCGGCGTACCAGTGGTCGGCGTCGGCGGGCCGGTCCAGGAGGCCGCCGGTGACCGGGGTGTACAGGGGGACGTCGGGCTCGGAGGGGGTGAGGTGCGCCAGTCCGCCGAGGAGTTCGTCACGGACCGCAGCGGTGTGGGGGGTGTGGGAGATGAGGGAGTCGGCGAAGAGGCGGGCGCGCACGCCCCGGGCGGTGGAGGCCTCGATGAGCCGGAGGACCGCGGCGCGGTCGCCGCCCACGACGGTGGTGCCGGGGCTGTTGGCCACGGCGACGTGCAGGTCGCCGGTGTCGGCCAGGTGCGGTTCGAGGTCGGCCGCGCCCTGGGAGATCACCGCCATGGCGACGTCGCCGTTGAGCCGTCCCAGCACGCGGCTGCGCACCGCGATGACCTCGGCGGACTGTTCGAGGGTGAGGGCTCCCGCGATGTGCGCGGCGGCGACCTCGCCCTGGGAGTGGCCGACGACGGCGTCGGGGTGGACGCCGTGGGCGCGCCACAGGGCGGTGAGGCCGATCATGACCGCCCACAGCAGTTGGGGGACGACGTCGGCGCGGTCGGGTGAGGGGGCGCCGGGGCGGCCGAGGAGGACGTCGGTGAGCCGCCAGTCGTTGTGCGGGGCCAGGGCGCGTTCGCAGTCGGCGACGCGCGCGGCGAACACGGGGGACTCGGTGAGCAGGGTGCGGGCCATGCCCTCCCACTGGGAGCCCTGACCGGGGTAGACGAACACGGTCCGGCCCTCGCGGGCGCGACCGCGCGCGATGCCGGGCTCTCGGACGGCGCCGGCGGCGAGGGCGTCCAGGCGGGCCAGCAGGGTGGCGCGGTCGGCGCCGACGACGGCCGCCCGGTGGGTGAACGGGGTGCGGGCCGTGGCCAGGGTCGCGCCGACGTCGGCCGGGTCGAGGTCGGGATCGGCGGCGACCCGGTCGCGCAGGCGGCGGATCTGGTCGGCCAGGGCGTCGGGGCCGTGTCCGGACAGTACCCACGGCACGGGGACGGGCTGGACGGCGGGGGTGAGCGCGGTGCGTTCCCGGGCGGGGGCCGGCTCGGCCTCGGGGGCCTGTTCGAGGACGACGTGGACGTTGGTGCCGCTGGCTCCGAAGGCGGAGACGCCGGCGCGGCGCGCACGTCCGGTCTCCGGCCAGGGGCGGGCCTGGAGGATCGGTGCCACCCCTCCCGACGCCCAGTCCACGTGCGGGGTGGGCGCGGACACGTGCAGGGTGGGCGGCAGCGTGCCGTGGCGCAGCGCCTGGACGGTCTTGATGACCCCGGCCACCCCGGCGGCGGCGCCGGTGTGACCGACGTTGGACTTGAGCGAGCCCAGCCACAGGGGCTCGCCGGCGCGGTCGCGGCCGTAGACCGCGGTGAGCGCGCCGGCCTCGATGGGGTCTCCCAGGCGGGTGCCGGTGCCGTGCGCCTCGACGGCGTCGACGTCGGCGGGGGTGAGACGGGCGTCGGCCAGGGCGGCGCGGATGACGCGCTCCTGGGCGGGACCGCTGGGGGCGGTGAGTCCGCTGGAGGCGCCGTCCTGGTTGACGGCGACGCCCCGGAGGAGCGCCAGGACGTGCCGGCCGTTGCGTCGGGCGTCGGAGAGGCGTTCCAGGACGATCATGCCCGCCGCCTCTCCCCAGCCGGTGCCGTCGGCGTCGGCGGAGAACGCCTTGCAGCGGCCGTCCGGGGCCAGGACCCCGTGCCCGCCGAAGGACACCCAGGGGGACACGTCGGTGTAGACGCCGACGCCGCCGGCCAGGGCCAGGGAGGACTCACCGGCGCGCAGGGAGCGCACGGCCAGGGAGATGGCGGTCAGGGAGGAGGAGCAGGCGGTGTCGACGGTGACGGCGGGGCCCTCCAGGCCCAGGGTGTAGGACACCCGGCCGGCGGCGACGGCGGGCATGGCGCCGAGCATCCGGTAGCCGACGAGTTCGGGCGGCGACTCCTGGACGGGCGGTCCGTAGGTCTGCCCGACCGTGCCGACGAACACCCCGGCGGGGGTGGCGCGCAGGGACGCGGGGACGATGCCGGCGTGTTCGAGGGCCTCCCAGGCGGTCTCCAGGACCAGCCGGTGCTGGGGGTCCATGGCCAGTGCCTCGCGGGGGTTGATCCCGAAGAAGGCCGGGTCGAAGTCGCCGGCGTCGGCGATGAGGGAGGCGGAGCGCACGTAGGTGGACCCGGGGTCGTCCGGGTCCGGGGACAGCAGCCGGTCCAGGTCCCAACCGCGGTCCTCGGGGAAGGGACCGAGGGTCTCGCGCCCCTCGATGACCAGGTCCCACAGGCCTTCGGGATCGGTGATCCCGGGGAAGCGGCAGCCGATGCCGACGATCGCGATCGGTTCGTGGTCGCGTTCCTCCAGCTCGGTGACCCGTGATCTGGACTGGCGCAGATCGACGGCCATCTTCTTGACCAGTTCGCGGAACTTGTCCTCGTTCGTCGTACGCGTCATGCGTGTGCTCTCACCACCGTGATCGTCGGGCATCCGGGTTCAGGAGATCCCGAACTCCTGGTCGATGAGGGCCAGGAGTTGGTCATCACCGACCCCGTCCAGGTCGGGGCCGTCCGGGTCGGGTACGGCGTCGACGCGGCGCAGCAGGCCGCGCAGCCGGTCGGACAGCTCCCGGCGGACGTCGTCGGGGACCGACCCGTCGGTCTCGGCGGCGGACACCGCGCCCTCCAACCGGGCCAGTTCGCCCAGGAGAGGAGTCGGGGCGTCCCGGTCGTCGAGCAGTCCGGTCAGGTGGTCGGCCAGGGCGGCGGGGGTGGACCGGTCCAGGACCACCGTCACCGGCAGGTCCAGCCCGGTGCGCTCGATGATCCGGTCGCGCAGGCGGACCGCGCCCAGGGAGGTGCCGCCCGCGTCGAGGAAGCCGCGCAGCGGTTCGACCGCGTCGGGCCCCTCGTGGCCCAGGATCGCGGCGGTCTCCACCCGGACCAGGTCCAGGACGGCGCGGGCGCGTTCGGCCGGGGTCGTCCCCTCGGGCGGGGTCCAGGTCCCCTCGGCGGTCTCCGGCCCGGGGCCCGCCACCGACGCGGGCGCGGCGGTGGTCGGGGTGGCCGGGTCACGCCAGTAACGGCGGCGCTGGAAGGCGTAGGTGGGCAGGTCCACGAGGCGTGCGCCGTCGCCGAACACGGTGGCCCAATCGGGTGCGACACCGTGCGCGAACGCTTCGGCCAGGGCGGTCCGGAACCGGTCGGGACCGCCCTCGTCCCGGCGCAGGGTGGACACGACGGCGGCGTCGCGGACCCCCTCGGCCTCGGCCGTCTCCACCAGGGCGGGACCGAGCAGCGGGTGCGGTCCGATCTCGATGAACAGGTCGTGTCCGGTGGCGACGAGGGCCTTGGCGGTGTCGTGGAAGCGGACGGGTTCGGCGAGGTTGCGGTACCAGTAGCGGGCGTCCAGCTCCCCCTCCCCCACCGGGGCGCCCGTGAGGCAGGAGTGGAAGGGGATCTCACCGGCGCGGGAGACGATCCCGGCCAGGTCCGCGTGGACGCGTTCGCGCAGGCGGGCCACGTGGGGGGTGTGCGAGGCGTAGTCCACGGCGATGCGACGGACCCGCACGCCCCCCTCGTCGTACTCCTTGACCAGGCGGGCGACGTCCTCGGGTTCACCGGCGACGACGGTGGAGGTGGGACCGTTGACCACGGCGATGTGCAGGTCGGCGTCGCGTCCGGCCAGGTCGGCGCGGACCCGCTCCTCCGGCAGGGCCACCGAGGCCATCCCCCCGGTCCCCGACAGCTCCAGGACGGCGCGGCTGCGCAGCGCCACCACGGCGGCGGCGTCCTCCAGGGACAGCAGGCCGGCCGCGCAGGCGGCGGCGACCTCGCCCTGGGAGTGGCCGACGACGGCGTCGGGGCGGACGCCGTGGGCGCGCCACATCCCGGCCAGGGCGACCATGACCGCCCACAGCACCGGTTGGACGACGTCGACCCGTTCCAGGGAGGGCGCGCCGGGGTCGCGGCGCAGCACGGCGGTCAGCGACCAGTCGGTATGGGGCGCCAGGGCGCGTTCGCAGTCGGCGATGATCCCGGCGAACACCGGGGATCCGGTGAGCAGGTCCACGGCCATATCGGCCCACTGACCGCCCTGACCGGGGAACACCCAGACGACACGGCGGTCGGCGCGCGCCCGACCGGTCACGACGCCGGGGTCGGGTCGGTTCTCCGCCAGGGCGGACAGCGACGCCGTCAGGGCGTCGCGGTCGGGGCCGACGACGACGGCGCGGTGGTCGAAGGCGGTGCGCGAGGTCGCCAGGCTCCAGCCGACGTCGACCGGGTCCACGGCGGGGTCGCCGGCGACCCGGTCGCGCAACCGGGCGGCCTGAGCGGCGAGTGCGGCGGGGCCGCGGGCCGACAGCGGCCACAGGATCGGACCGGCGTCCCGGCCCGGGGCCGGCGCGTCCTCCGTCTCCGGGGCCTGCTCGACGACGAGGTGGGCGTTGGTGCCGCTCATCCCGAACGACGAAACGGCGGCGCGGCGCGGAGCCCCGGTGGCGGGCCAGGACCGGGCCCGGTCCACCAGGCGGACGGTGCCCTCGGACCAGTCGACGTGCGGGGTGGGCTCGTCCGCGTGCAGGGTGCGCGGCAGCACCCCGTGCCTCAGCGTCAGGACCAGCTTGATCAGGCCCGAGATGCCGGCGGCGGCCTGGGCGTGACCGAGGTTGGACTTGAGGGAGCCGAGCCACAGCGGCCGGTCGGGGGTGCGCGCGCGGCCGTAGGCGGAGATGAGGGCCTGCGCCTCGATGGGATCGCCGAGAGCGGTGCCGGTGCCGTGCGCCTCGACGAGGTCGACGTCGGCGGGGGTGAGGCGGGCGTCGGCCAGGGCGGCGCGGATGACGCGTTCCTGGGAGGGGCCGTTGGGGGCGGTGAGACCGTTGGAGGCGCCGTCCTGGTTGACGGCGCTGCCCCGGATCACCGCGAGCACGGGGTGACCGGACCGGCGCGCGTCGGAGAGCCGTTCCAGGACGACCATCCCGGCCCCCTCGGAGAACCCGGCGCCGTCGGCCCCGGCGCCGAACGCCTTGCAGCGACCGTCGGGGGCCAGCCCGCGCAGGTGGGTGAACTCGGTGAGGATGCCGGGCCGGGCCATGACGGTGGCCCCTCCCGCGAGCGCGAGGGAGCACTCGCCCGCGCGCAGCGCCTTCACCGCCAGGTGCACGGCCACCAGGGACGAGGAGCAGGCGGTGTCGATCGTGATCGCCGGGCCGGTCAGGCCGAGGGTGTAGGACAGCCGCCCGGAGGCGACGCTGGTGGTGGTGCCGCTGACCGCGAACCCGTCGCCGGGGGCCTCGGACAGGGAGGGTCCGTACTCCTGGGCGATGGCGCCGACGTAGACGCCCGTGTCCGTACCGGCGAGGGAGGTCGGGGGGATACCGGAGCGCTCCAGGGACTCCCAGGCCACTTCGAGCAGCAGTCGCTGCTGCGGTTCCATCGCCTCGGCCTCGCGAGGGGAGATCCCGAAGAAGGCCGGGTCGAAGGCGGCGGCGTCCGTCAGGAACGCGCCCCGGGACATCGCCGACCGGGGCCCGTCGGTGTCCCCACCGAGCAGGGCGTCCAGGTCCCAGCCCCGGTCGGCGGGCAGGGGGCCCGTCACCTCGTCGCCGCGTTCGAGCAGTCCCCACAGGGCGTCGGGGGTGTCGATGCCGCCGGGCAGCCGGCAGCCCAGCCCGACGACGGCGATGGGCTCGGGCGCCCGGTCGAGCCGTTCCTGAAGGCGTTCGTTCTTCTTCAGCGCCGAGCGCAGGGCCGTGACGAGTTTGGCGGTCTGGTCGCTATCGGTGGCCATCAACGGTCTCCTGTTCGCCTTCGATGAGGGAGTCGTCGTCCTCGCCCAGGGCGAGGTCCAAGAGCCCTTCCACGTCCATGTCGTCGATGCGGCTGTCCTCTAGGGGTCCGTCGGTGTCGGGCACGGGGTCGGCGGACGTCTCGGGGAAGAGCGCGTCGGCGACGTATCGGGCCAGGGCCCGGGGGGTGGGGTGATCGAACACGACGGTGGCGGGCAACCGCAGACCGCAGGCGGCCCCCAGTCGGTTGCGCAGCTCCACCCCGGTCAGGGAGTCCAGCCCCAGTTCCTTGAAGGGCCGGTCGGCGGGCACCTCGGCGGCCTCCTCCGCCTCCCGGCCCAGGACGACGGCGGTGTGCGCGCGCACCGCCGAGACGAGCGCCCGTTCGCGTTCGGCGTCGGGGAGCCCGGCCAGGCGGGTCGCCGACAACAGCGGGGCGGTGGTCTCCTCCTCGGGCGCCCCCTCCTCACGGGGGCCGATCAGTTCGCTCAGGATCGGCAGTTCGGCAACGTGGTCGAGGTCGAGCAGGGCCGGGGCGAGCGCGGCCCGGTCCAGGTAGAGGGCGGCGTCCATCCGGGCCAGGGCGCGGTCGGTGGCCATGGGCAGCAGACCTCCCCGCCCCAGGGCGTCCAGGTCGCCGTCGTCGAGGTGGCCGGTCATCCCGCTGGCCTCGCCCCACAGCCCCCAGGCCAGGGACAGGGCGGGCAGACCGCGCTGGCGGCGGTGGTGGGCGAGCGCGTCGCAGAACACGTTGGCCGCCGCGTAGTTGGCCTGCCCCGGGGAGCCCAGGGTCCCGGTGATCGACGAGAACAACAGGAACGCGCCCAGGTCGAGGCCGACGGTGAGCTCGTGCAGGTTCCAGGCGGCGTCGACCTTGGGCCGCAGGACCGTCTCGATCCTGTCGGCGTCCAGGGAGAGCACGGTGGCGTCGTCCAGGACGCCGGCGGTGTGCACGACGGCGCCGAGCGGCCGGTCCAACGATCCGAGCAGCCGGGCCAGGGAGGCGCGGTCGGCGACGTCGCAGGCGTGGACCTCGACCCGGGCGCCCAGGGCCCGCAGTTCCTCGGTGCGGCCGTCCTGGCCTTCGGATCCGGCGCCGCCACGGCTGACCAGGACCAGGTCACGAACCCCGTACCAGGTGGCCAGGTGGCGGGCCACCCGATGGCCGAGGGTGCCGGTGCCGCCGGTGATGAGGACCGCGGCGCCCTCGGGGAAGGGGGCGGGCACGCGCAGCACGGTCTTGCCGATGGTCTCGCCGCGCTGGAGGGAGCGGAACGCCTCGCGGACGTCGCGGATGTCGTGCGCGGTGATCGGCAGGGGCCGCAGGGCCCCGGAGGCGAACAGCTCCATGATCCGTTCGAGCATCTGCCCGATCCGTTCGGGGGCCACCTCGGGCAGGACGAACGACTGGTAGCCGCGGCCGGGGTGGGCGGCGGCGACGTCCGCCTCGTCACGGACGTCCGTGCGGCCCATCTCCACGAACCGACCGCCCACGCCCGCACCGCCGCCGGGGGCGCGCAGCAGGCGCAGCGAGGCGTCGACGAACTCGCCGCTCAGGGAGTTGAGGACGACGTCGAAGCCGCGGCCGCCGTTGGCGGCGCGCAGGGACGTCTCGAAGTCCAGGTCGCGGGAGGAGGACAGGTGCTCTCCGGGGACCCCGTACTCGACGGCGACCTTCCACTTGTGCGGGCTGGCGGTACCGAACACCTTGGCGCCCATGTGGCGGGCGAGCTGGACCGCGGCCAGCCCCACGCCGCCGGCGGCGGCGTGGATCAGGACGCTCTCCCCCGGCCGGACCGCCGCCACGTCCACCAGGGCGTGATAGGCGGTGAGGAAGACGATGGGGACGGCCGCCGCCTCCTCGAAGGTCCACCCCTCGGGGATGCGGGCGACGCGTCTGCGGTCGGCGACGGCCACGGGTCCGAAGGCCGACCCGAACATGCCGGCGACCCGGTCTCCGGGGACCAGGTCGGTGACCCCGGGGCCGACGTCGAGGACGGTCCCGGCGCCCTCCAGGCCGATGCCGTGCTCGTCGGGGATCATGCCGAGGGTGACCACGACGTCGCGGAAGTTGACCCCGGCGGCGCGGACGGCGATCCGGACCTGGTGCTCGCCCAGCGGTGAGGCGGCCTCGGGCGCGGGCAGGGGGGTCAGCGCGTCCAGGGAGCCCGGGGCGGTCGCGGAGAGCCGCCACAGCGGGCCGGGCGGAACGAGGGCGCCCTCGTCGACGGCGGGTACCAGGCGGGGCACCAGGACCCGGCCCGATCGCAGCGCCATCTGGGGTTCGCCCAGTTCGGCGACGCGGGACAGTACCCGGTGGGAGTCCTCCGACCCGTCGGAGTCCACGATCACGAGCCGGTCCGGGTGCTCGCGCTGGGCCGAGCGCAGCAGGCCCCACACGGAGGAGGCGGCCAGTCCGCCGAGGCGGTCGGCGGGGTGGGTGACCACCGACCGCCAGGTGACCAGGACCAGGCGGGCGCGGGCGGTCCGCTCGTCCGACAGCCAGGTGCGGATCGAGGCCAGGGCCGAGTCGAGGCCGGCGCGCACGGCGGCGGGCACCGACCCGTGATCCGCGTAGACGGCGCGGGCGGGGAGTTCGGCGTAGACGACGTCGGGCACCGGGCCGTCGACGGCCGATCCGTCCAGGGACGGCAGGTCCGTGGGGACCGCGCCGTCCATGCCGGGGCCGTCGATCTCCTGCCAGCGCACCCGGTACAGGTCGGGTTCCTCGTCGGGTGCGGACGGCAGGGCCGCGGGGTCGACGGGGCGCAGGACCAGTTCGTCGACGGCCAGCACCGGGGCTCCGGTGTCGTCGGCGGCCGTGAGCCGGTAACGGTCGCCGTCGACGTGTTCCAGGAGGGTGCGCAGTACGCGGGGCGGCCGGGCGGGCGCGGCGGAGCGGACCCCGCTCCACGCGAACGGGACCAGGGGGGCTCCGCCGTGGGAGCCGTGGAGCAGCACCGCGTGCAGGGCGGCGTCGAGCAGGGCGGGATGCGGGCCGGTGAAGGGCCCGGGTGCCGTCCCCTCGGGCAGGGCGGTCTCGGCGAGCAGCGACCCGTCGACCCGGCGCCACACCCGGCGCAGCCCCCGGAAGACCGGCCCGTAGGCGTACCCGCGGCGCAGCAGCCCGGCGTAGGCCTCCCGTTCCTCGAATCCGGCGTCCACGACGCCCTCCCCCGGCCAGTCCGTCGGCACCGTCCAGGGAATCTCCTCCTCCGGTGAACCGGGAACCCCCGGGGAGGCGATGGACGTACCGGGGGACTCCGCGGTGAGGCCCCCTGAGGCGTGACGGACCCAGGCGCCCCCGGGGGACCGGGCGTGGATCGTGAGGGACCGGTGGCCGTCGGCGTCCGGGGCCCGGACCGTGACCTGGAGGTCCACCGCACCGCCGCGCGAGAGCAGGACGGGGCTCTCCAGGGTGAGGTCGGCGACCCGGGGGGCGCCGCTGCGGGCGCCGGCGTGCAGGGCCGCCTCCACCAGGGCGGTGCCGGGCAGTAGGGTGCGGCCGAGCAGCCGGTGGTCGGCGGTCCAGGCCGGGTCGTCGAGACCGACGGTGCCGGTGAACACGGTGTCGCCGCCGACCAGCTCCAGCCCTTCGTCCAGGAGCGGGGACGCGGCCGAGGCGGGCGCGGCTGCCGGTTCCACCCAGTGGCGGCGCCGTTGGAAGGGCAGGTCCGGCAGGTGCACCGGGGCACCCTCGTCGGCGACGCCCTCCAGGATCAGGTGGGCGTTGGTGCCGCTGATACCGAACGAGGACACCGCGGCGCGGCGGGGCCGTCCGGTGTCGGGCCAGGGTTCGTTGTCGGTGAGCAGCCGCACCCCGCTCCCCTCCCACTCCACGCGCGGGGTGGGTTCGTCCACGTGCAGGGTGCGGGGCAACCGGCCGTGGCGCAGCGCCTGGACGGTCTTGATCACACCGGCCACGCCGGCGGCGGCCTGGGCGTGACCGATGTTGGACTTGAGCGATCCCAGGCGCAGCGGTTCGTCCCGGTCGGCGCCGTAGACGGAGATGAGCGCGTTCGCCTCGATCGGATCGCCCAGACGGGTGCCGGTGCCGTGCGCCTCCACGACGTCCACCTCGCCCGGTTCGAGTCCGGCCGCGGCCAGGGCCTGCCGGAGGACCCCTTCCTGGGCGACGGGGTTGGGGGCGGTGAGGCCGTTGGAGGCACCGTCGGAGTTGATCGCGCCGCCCCGGATCAGGGCCAGGACGGGACGCCCGGCGCGGCGGGCGGAGGACAGGCGTTCCAGGACGATCACGCCCACGCCCTCGGACCAGGCGGTGCCGTCGGCGTCGGCGCCGAAGGCGCGGCAGCGGCCGTCGGCGGCCAGCCCGCGCTGGGCGGAGAACTCCAGGAACATGCCCGGGGTGGACATCACGGTGACACCGCCGGCCAACGCCATCGCGCACTCGTTCCGACGCAGCGCCCCGGCGGCCTGGTGGATCGCCACCAGGGAGGAGGAGCAGGCGGTGTCCACGGTCAGCGCCGGCCCGCGCAGGCCCAGCACGTAGGAGATCCGGCCCGAGGCGACACCGGCGGTGGAACCGGTGAGACGGTACCCGCCGTCGCCGACGCGGGCGGGGTCGGCGAGCCTGGGCCCGTAGTCGGAGGCCATCGCGCCGACGAACACGCCCACGGAGGAGCCGCGCAACTCCTCGACGGTGAGGCCGGCCCGGTGGACCGCCTCCCAGGAGGTCTCCAGCAACAGGCGCTGTTGGGGGTCCATCGCGTCGGCCTCGCGGCGGGAGATCCCGAAGAAGTCCGCGTCGAACAGGTCGGCGTCGTAGAGGAACCCGCCTCGCCGGGTGTAGGTGCGCCCGGGCGTACCGGGTTCGGGGTGATAGAGCGCGTCCGTGTCCCAGAAGCGGTTGTCGGGGAAGTCGCCGGTGGCGTCCGCGCCCTCCTCGACCAGGCGCCACAGCTCCTCGGGGGAGGTCGCCCCACCGGGCAGCCGGCAGGCCATGGCGGTGATGGCGATCGGGTCGTCCTCGGCCGCGGCCGTGGGGGCCGCCGGTGGGGCCGCGACCGGTTCCGGGGTCGCCCGGGGGACGGCCGCCGCCGTGGCGCCCCCGCCCAGGGTGACCTCGTCGTCGCCCAGCTCCTCGGCGAGGAACCGGGCCAGATCCGCCGGTGTGGGCCGCTCGAACAGTGCGGTGTCGCCGAGGCGGACCCCCGTGGCGCGGTCCAGGGCGTCGCGCAGCTCCAGCATCATGATCGAGTCGAAGCCCAGGTCGCGGAAGGCGCGCTGTTCCTCGCCGGGCGCCAGGGACCCCCGGGACAGCACCCGCGCGGCCTTCTCGCACACCAGTTCCAGTACCGAGGCGGTGCGCCCGGGCACCGCCTGCGCCTCCTCGGGGACGGCCGACCAGTCGACGGTCGTCCCGGTGCGCGCGCCGGTGGCGTTCTCGGGCCAGAACCGGCGACGCTGGAACCGGTAGGAGGGCAGGTCGGTGCGGCGCGCCCCGGTGCCCTCGAACAGTCGTGGCCAGTCGACGTCCACCCCGGCGGTGAAGGCGCGGGCCGCCGAGTTCAGCAGCTGCGTCTGGTCGCCCTCGCCCCGGCGCAGGGTCTTGAGGACGTGCCCGGACACTCCGGCCCGGTCCAGCGAACCCCGGAGCCCGTGTGCGAGCACCGGGTGCGGACCGACCTCCAGGAACACCCGGTGACCGTCGCCGACCAGGGCGTCGACGGCGTCGGAGAACCGCACGGGGTTGCGCAGACCCGCGTACCAGTAGTCGGCGTCCAACGGCACGTCGCCG
The DNA here is from genome assembly GCF_031845465.1 of Nocardiopsis lambiniae. Taxonomy (NCBI): domain Bacteria; kingdom Bacillati; phylum Actinomycetota; class Actinomycetes; order Streptosporangiales; family Nocardiopsidaceae; genus Nocardiopsis; species Nocardiopsis lambiniae. Next base: position 1,016,788 of record NZ_JAVREP010000001.1, read on the forward strand.
AGTTCCGCGCCGGTGAGGGTGGAGTAGAAGGGGACCTCGGGGGCGCACCACCGCACCCGGCCCAGGTACTCGGCGACGCGGTCGCGGATGAGCTCCACGTGCGGGGAGTGCGAGGCGTAGTCCACGTCGACGAGGGTGGCGTGCACGCCCCGCTCCACACAGTGTTCGACCGCTTCGCGCACCGCGCGCGGGGCACCCGACACCACCACGGAGGCGGGTCCGTTGATCACGGCGACGTGCAGGTCGGGCAGGGTACGGGCGAGGTCTTCGACCTCCTCCACCGGAAGGCCCAGCGAGGCCATGCCGCCGCTGCCGGCGAGCCCGGTCAGCGCCTGGCTGCGCAGCGCCACGATCCGGGCGGCCTCCTCCAACGGCAGGGCGCCGGCCACGCACGCGGCGGCCAGTTCGCCCTGGGAGTGGCCGATGACGGCGGCGGGGCGCACCCCCAGGGTCTCCCACACCTTGGCGAGGGAGACCATGACGGCCCACAGGACCGGCTGGATCACGTCGACCCGGGCCCGGGAGCCGGTCACCGGGGGCGCCTGCGGTTCGCCGCGCAGCACCGAGGACAGGGACCAGTCGACGTAGGGTCCCAGGGCGCGTTCGCACTCGCGGACCCGGGCGGCGAACGCCTCGGCCAGGACGCCGTCGGCGTTCAGCAGGTCGCGGCCCATGCCGATCCACTGTCCGCCCTGCCCGGGGAAGACCAGGACCGGACCGGGGTCGCCGACGGAGGCGACGCCCTCGGGGCGCACCGACTCCAGTTCCCGGGTGCCGCCGTCGCCGGGGGCGAAGACCACCGCGCGGTGTTCGAACACGTCGCGGGTGGTGGCCAGGGAGAAGCCGATGTCGTGGGCCTTGAGGCCGGGGTGGGCGGACACGTGGGCGTGCAGGGCGGAGGCCTGGGCGCGCAGTGCCTGCTCCGAGCGGGCCGACAGCACCCACGGCACGGGGTCCAGGGTGCGGGTGATCGGCCCCTCGCCGGCGGACCGGTCGGCGGGAGCGGGCCCCAGGACGAGGTGGCAGTTGGTGCCGCCCATGCCGAAGGAGGACACCCCGGCCATCGGCGCGTGGCCGGGCCAGGGCTCGCGTCGGGTCTGCACGGTCAGCCCCAGGGCGTCCAGGTCGATGCCGGGCGCGGGCTCGGTGAAGTTCAGGGTGGGCGGGATCTGTTGGTGTTCCAGGGCGAGCACGGTCTTGACCAGGCCGACGATCCCCGCGGCGCCCTCCAGGTGCCCCACGTTGGTCTTGACCGACCCGACCCGCAGCGGTTCCCCCCGACCGGCCGAGAAGACCTCGCCGAGGGCGGCGGCCTCCACCGGGTCGCCGGTGGGGGTGCCGGTGCCGTGCAGCTCGACGTAGCCGATGCGGTCCGAGTCCTTGCCCGCGTCGGCGTGGGCGGCGCGGATGACCTCGGCCTGCCCCCGCACGGTGGGCCTGGTGAGGAAGGAGTCGCCGCCGACGTGGTTGACCGCGCCGCCGTGCACGACGGCGTGGATCCGGTCCCCGTCGGCCAGGGCGCGGCCGAGCGGTTTGAGGACGACGACGGCACCGCCCTCGCCGCGCACGTACCCGTTGGCCTCCGCGTCGAGGGGGCGGATCCGGGCGTCGGGGGACAGTCCGCCGAAGCGGGCGATCTGTTCGGTGCTCTCGGGGACGAGGATGAGGTTGACGCCGCCGGCCAGGGCGATCTCGCTCTCGCCCCGGCGCAGGCTCTCCATCGCCAGGTGCACGCCGACCAGGGCGGAGGACTGGCCGGAGTCCACGGTGAGGCTGGGGCCGCGCACTCCGAGGAAATGGGACATCCGGTTCGCGATCATGCCGCGGTGGGTGCCGGTGAGGGTGTGGTGGGTGATCGCCCCGGGGCCGCCCCGGTCGTGCAGGAGCGCGTAGTCGGAGCCGATGGCCGCGACGAACACGCCGACGCGGGCGTCGCGCAGGGAGCCGGGGGCCGTGCGGGAGTTCTCGATCGCCTCGCGGCCCAGTTCGAGCATGAGCCGCTGTTGCGGGTCCATCGCCAGCGCCTCGCGCGGGGAGATCCCGAAGAAGTCGGCGTCGAAGTACTCGGCGTCGTGGAGGTAGCCGCCCCAGTGGGGGCCGCGCTCGGGGGATCCGCCGCCGAGGCGTTCGGGCGGGGCGGCGATGGCCTCGCGTCCCTCGCCGAGCAGACGCCAGAAGGCCTCGGGGGTGCCGGCCCCCGGTAGCCGGCAGGAGACGCCGACGATGGCGATGGGGTCCCAGGTGCCGGGGGCAGGGTCTCCGGTCGGTCCGCCGTTCATCGTTGCCCTTCCCTTTCGACTGCCCTCGCCTGACCCGAGCACGCTCCCGTTCCGGGACGCTGCCCGTGCAGGTGCACGAGAACGCCGATTCGGGCGTGATGAAATTCGGACACTGGGCAACTCCGGAACCCACAATCTCAGAGATTCACGGCAACTAACCCACGGAACGGCATTCGGGGTCAAACAGGAACCAACCTGAAGGAGGGTAACGCTTGCTCGCAAGCGCTGACAACAGTGGGGTCTTTTTCGGACAGAGGATTGGGCCTGGTCCGTACGGAGTTAATGGGAGCGCAACAGTTTACGGACGCAAGAGAAACCGAAAAGGTGGGGTTTTCGGGCAAGAGAAGAGCCCGGCACCCGGAGGGCGCCGGGCTCTTCCCCGGTTCCGATCAACCGCCGTTTCGGGCCTGTACCTCGGAGATGTAGCGCTGGGCGACCTCGGGGTCGAACATCCAGGATTTGTAGTCGGACGGGGAGTCCCAGCCCTGGATCCAGCGGTCGGCCACCTCTTCGTACTGCACCGCCGCGCCGAGCATGTTCATGATGTGGTCGGGCAGCGACTGCTCGACCATGGTGGAGGCGAACTCCGCCCAGGCCTGATTGTCCTGTCCGAATTCCCAAAAACGGTCGAACACCCGGACCATGAAGTCCTCATCGAACGGCTTGTCTCCGTGCTCGATGATCCCTTCCAGGTAGGCCTGGGCGCAGCGGGTGGAGTTGTTCCAGCTCTGTCCCACGAACGGGTCCATGGTGACCACCACGTCGGCCATGCCGATGGCGAGCCCGCCGGAGGGGAGCCGGCCCACCGGGTTGCGCACCTGCGGCGTCAGATCCTCGACGATGGTGCTGCGCCCGTCCACCAGTACCGCGTCCTTGGACCGTTCGAAGAACTCCGGCGCGTACTTGCGCATCAGGTCCTTCATCCGACGCAGCTGCTCCTCCGGCCCCGGGCGGTCCGGCCAGGCGTCCATCGGGCCGCCCTTCTTGTCCACCAGGAGCAGGTTGTGGGCGGGCCCCTCCTGGGTGAGGATCGGAACGAGCATGATGTTGCCCGCCTCCTCCGTCACCCCGAACCAGCCGATGTTCTCCGATTCGCCCGGACTGGGCGGCCACAGGTCGTAGACGTAGGCCTGGGCCAGGGCCCGGGGGCGGGTCCCGCTGAACCGGCTGGTGTCGTGGTCGAAGAGCTGGCCCAGCTCCCCGTGGCCGACCGCGACGATGATCAGCTCGAACATCCGGGAGAAGTAGTCGAGGTCGGTCACGGTGACCCCGTGGATCACCACCTTCCCGCCACGATCCTCGAAGAACTCCAGCCAGTCGGCCATCTTCACCCGACGGTCGACCGCCACCGTGTAACCGTTCCCGGGGTGGGAGCGGCCCTTGATGGCCGTGACCGGCTTCCCTTCGCGGAAGACGGCCAGCTTCTGTTCGCGGATCTGTGGGGAGAGCGCGCTCCAGAAGTCGAGGTCGAACTTGCGCTCGTACTCCAGGGCCGTGGGAAAGGTGAACTGGGAGATGGAGGGCCGGCCGGTCCGGATCTCCAGCGAGGACTGCCCCGTGATCACCGTGACGTCGTAGCCTTGGGTCAGGAGCCCGTGGGCCAGGTGCAGCCCGGCGTGGCCCGCGCCGACGATGAGGATCTTGCGCATGTGTCGCTTACTTTCCTGGGGAATCTACGGGACGACCGGGGGGAGCGTGCCGGGGGCGACCTCCCCGCCCGTCAGGCGACGGGCTCGCTGGCGCGGTTGTGCTCCAAGGCGTACCTGAGGAGGGTCTTGAGGACCTC